>NZ_JBEYIF010000011.1:110796-278663 GCF_040635655.1 Streptomyces sp. NPDC006923 | reverse complement strand
CCTTTGATACGTATTCGCTACGCGGCCACTACTTGGCCGACGGCGGCGTGGACTTCTTCACCGTCGTCGCCTTGCGCGGGGTGGTCTTCTTCGCCCGGCCGGTCCACGCGGGGCGGGTCAGGTCCGGCAGAACTCGGCCTCCAGAAGGGCCCCTTCAAGGGTGTCGAGGGAGCCGTCGGCGAGCGTGTCCGTGTTGATCCGGAAGGAGAAGGCGTGGCGGCCGTCGGGGGTGGCGGCGGTACGGACGTAGCTGCCCGCGATCCGGCCGTTGTGTCCCCAGACGGTGATGCCGCAGGAGAGCCGCCGCGGATAGACGCCCAAGCCGTAGCGGCCCTGGGTGGCGTCGGTGTCCAGCAGTTCGCGCAGCTCGGACGGGGGGAGGAGGTCGCCGTTCAGCAGGGCGGTGGAGAAGCGGTCGAGATCGTCGAGGGTGGAGATCAGCTCGCCGGCCGCGCCCGCCGGGCGCGGGTCGAGTTCGGTGACATCGCGCAGCTTCCCGCCCCCCTCCGGGGCGCGGCTGTAGGCGCGGCCGTGCGGGGCGGGCAGAGCGGTGCGGCCACCGGGGAAGGAGGTGCCGGTGAGTCCGAGGGGAGCGATGACGCGGAGCTGGGCCTCGACGGCGTAGGGCCGTCCGGTCACCCGCTCGATGATCAGGCCGAGCAGGACATAGTCGGTGTTGGAGTACGCGTACGAGCCGAGCGGGCCCGGTGGCCGGGCGATCGCGGTACGAACGGCGGCCAGGGCGGTTGCCGGGGCCGTCAGGACCACCGGCGGAGCGGGGCCGGAGGCGCTGCCGGTGGCGGCCGGAGAGAGCCCGGAAGGTGCGGAAGGTGCGGAAGGTGTGGAAGGTGTGGAAGGTGTGGAGCCGGCCCTGGTGTAGTCGTACAGACCGCTGGTGTGCCGGAGCAGATCGCGCAGGGTCAGCAGGCGGCCGTCGTTGCCGTGGCCCCGGACCAGTCCGGGAAGATGGCTTTCGACCGTGTCGGACAGGGCCAACTCGCCCTCGGCGGCGAGCTGGAGAACGACCGTCGCCACCACGGTCTTGGTGATGCTGCCGGCCCGGAAGCGGTCGGCGCGGCGGATCCCGGAGCCGGCCGTCTCGAAGCGGGAGGAGGCGGCGGTGCGGGAGAGCAGGGCGGCGGCCGGGGCGCCGCCGGGGCTGACCAGCCGCGCCAGGACGGCGGAGGTGGACGAGGGCCGGGCGGGCGGGACATTCTCCCTGAAAACACCCGCGCCCAGCACGCCTGTTCCCAGCACACTCGCGCCAAGTCCGAACAGGACCATGACCACCGTGGTGCTCAGCCTGGCCCGGGGTAGTGGCATGGTAGGGGTCCTTCCTCCGGCTCCATCCTGTCGGACTCCGGACCCGGGAACAGCGGCGGTCCCGGAGTGAGGGACAATGAAGGCTCTGCCAGGGCGCGTTACGGCACCGCGCGGGCGGTCGGCAGCCGCGGGCCAGGATCAGGGATCGCAGAGGGGACGCATGTCGGAGTCGGAGCAGTCGCGGGACACGGCGCAGGAGCCCCAGCAGGACACGAAGAAGAGCGACGACGGCAGCCCCGACGGGCGCCTGCTCGCGGGCAGGTACCGGCTCGGCGGAGTGCTCGGGCGCGGCGGCATGGGCACGGTCTGGCGGGCCCTCGACGAGACGCTCGGCCGCACGGTGGCCGTGAAGGAACTCCGTTTCCCGTCCAGCATCGACGACGACGAGAAACGCCGTCTCATCACGCGCACGCTGCGCGAGGCCAAGGCGATCGCCCGGATCCGCAACAGCGGAGCGGTCACGGTCTTCGACGTGGTCGACGAGGACGACCGGCCCTGGATCGTGATGGAGCTGGTCGAGGGCAAGTCGCTCGCCGAGGCGATCCGGGAGGACGGCACCCTCACACCGAGACGGGCCGCCGAGGTGGGGCTCGTGATCCTCGACGTGCTGCGCTCCGCGCACCGCGAGGGCATCCTGCACCGCGACGTGAAGCCGTCCAATGTGCTGATCGCCGAGGACGGCCGGGTGGTGCTCACGGACTTCGGTATCGCCCAGGTCGAGGGCGACCCGTCGGTCACCTCCACCGGCATGCTCGTCGGCGCCCCCTCCTACATCTCGCCGGAGCGGGCCCGTGGGCACAAGCCGGGCCCCGCCGCCGACCTCTGGTCGCTCGGCGGGCTGCTCTACGCGGCGGTGGAGGGTTCCCCTCCGTACGACAAGGGTTCGGCCATCGCCACGCTGACGGCGGTGATGACCGAACCGGTCGACCCGCCCAAGAACGCGGGTGCGCTGGAAGAGGTCATCTACGGGCTGCTCGAGAAGGACCCCGCCCAGCGCCTCGACGACGCGGGCGCGCGTGCGCTGCTCCAGGACATCGTCCAGGCTCCCGAACCGGAGCCCGAGCCGGCCCCGGACGCCACCCGGGTCGTGCCGCTGCCGCCGGTGGCGGACGTGGAGAAGCCGGCCAGGCCGGCCAGGCCGGCCGCTGACGCGAGCGCCGACCGGGTGCGCGGCGCGCTGCGCTCCGTACGGAACGCGGCCGCCGCCAGGTCCGAGGCCGGGCCGAAGCCGGAGCCCGTGGCTCCGTCCAGGCCGGCCGCGCAGCGCGCGTCGCTCACCGATGTGGTGCCGCGCCGCACGCTGGTGATCATCGCGGTCGTCGCCGCGCTGGCCGTCCTCTCGACGGTCCTGGTCGTCGCGTTGAGCGGCGGGGACGAGGGCAAGGGGCAGCAGGGCAAGGACAGTACGGCGGCCTCCACGGGCGCCACCACCGGCGACGACGCCGAGACCGGCGGCAAGGACAGCGGAAAGGGACAGGACCAGGGGCAGAGCCCGGACCCCGCCAGGACCGAGGGCGGCACGGGAGACGGCGCCACCACGGGCGGGGAGCCGTCCGGCGACTCCGGTTCCCGGCAGCCGGACGACTCCGGTGATCCGGGCAAGGGCAGCCTCCCGGCCGGTTACTCCAGCGTCAGCGACGCGCAGTTCCGTTTCTCGATGGCGATGCCCAAGGGATTCCACAAGACGGGGATAGCCGGCCGTAACTCCGGCGGCATTTTCAGCGCCGACGGCGGATTCCCGCGCGTGCAGATCGACTTCAACAGCAGCCCGACCGACGACGCCGTCGCCGCGTGGCAGGGGCTCCAGCCGGCCGTCAGGAACAGCAGCACGAACTACCGCCTCATTGGTATCAAAAAGGTCGAGTACAACGGCTATCCGACCGTCGCCGACTGGGAGTTCGAGCGTGACCAGAGCGGTCAGCGGATCCGGGTGCTCGACCGGGGCTTCAAGATCGACGCCAATCGCGGCTACTCGATCATGATCAGTTGCCGGGCTGACGAGTGGAACGGGACGGAGTGCAAGACGCTGCGTGAGACGGCGTTCGCCACATTCAAGCCCGCCGGATGAACGGACTGATTGGGTCCGGCCGTTGCGGGGAAGGTTCGCGGCGACGGAGCCGAACGTTCCGCGGCGGGTTGCCCCGACCCTGCGGCACGTTTGCCTTCGGCCACGTATCGTGAGAGCTCGCGAACCGTACGCATCCACAATGAGCCGGTAAACGACCGGAATTGGCGGTTTCGCGGGTCTCCGAAACCGGGAGACGGCGTGTGGGGAGGCGGCGTGGACGACTACGCGGGACGGGTGCTGGCCGACCGCTATCGCCTCCCCCTGCCGCCCTCCGACGAGTACGAACTCGTCGAGACCAGGGCGTTCGACACATACAGCGGCCAGGAAGTCCTCGTCCGGCAGGTGCCGTTGCCGGAGGTCGTGGACGCGGAGGTCATCGACGCGGAGGGGGTCCCGGCGCCCCGCCGCGCCCCGGGCCGCGCACCGCGCAGGGCCACGGACCCGGCGGTGCGCCGGGCCATCGAGGCCGCCCAGAGCGCCGCGCAGATCCCCGACCATCCACGGCTCGACCAGGTCTTCGACGTGTTCGCCGAGGGCGGGTCGCTGTGGATAGTGAGCGAACTGATCGCGGCGAGACCGCTGGCGGCGCTGCTCGCCGAGAAGCCGCTGAACCCCTACCGGGCGGCGGAGATCGCCTCCGACGTGCTCACCGCGGTACGAGTGGTGCACGCGCACGGCTGGACCCACCGGAACATCACCGTCCGCACGGTGCTCGTCTGCGACGACGGACGGGTGGTACTGACCGGCCTGGCGGCCGGCGCCGCCGAGGAGGCGCTGTGCGGATACGCGCCGGTGCCCGAGCCGCCGGACCGGCCGGGGCCACCGCCGCCGGGGCTCGGCCCGCAGGACCCGCCCGGAGCGCCGCGGCTCGGCGACCGGGAGCAGGACGGACCACGGGAGCGGCTCGCCCCGCCGGAGGAGCACCCGGCACCTGAGCCCCCGGGCCTGCCGTACGACCCCGGACCGACGGCGGGAGTCCCGGGCCGCGCCGCGCTGGGCACCAGCCCCTACGCCGACGGCGCCTCGTCCGGGACGTCCGGCGCGATGCCCCGGCTCAACCAGGGCACGCCCGGGATCCCCGCGCCCTACGGCGGCCGGAACGCCCTGCCCGGCGCGAGCGCCTCGGGAGACATCCGCGCGGCGCGCGCGGGCGCGATCGCGGCCTATCGCGCCGGTGCGCGCGCCGCCGCCCGCGCGTCCGAGGACGAGCGCTCCGGCGACACGGGCGAACTGCCCGCGCCGCGTGCGGAGGAGGCCCCGGAGCCGGCGGGACCGCCGCCCGGCGCGGGACCGGACCCGGAGTGGTGGGCGCGACCGCCGCACTCCTTCGAGGAGCCGGACCCCGACGAGCGCGACGATCCCGACGAGGACGACGACCCGCCCGTTCCGTACCGCGCCCGGCTCGCCGGCACCTGGCGGGACGGCCCCGCGCCCTGGAGCGACGGCTCGGCCCCGGTGCCCGCCGGCGGCGGGAGCCCCTACGGCCCGGGACCGGCCGGTCCCCCCGGCGGCGGATCCGGCCCGACCGGCGGGGGCGCCCCCGGTGTCCCGGCGCCCGGCGACGAGCCCGGCCGCGGCGGGGCGCCCGAGCTTCCGCCCGGCACCGGTGCCGCCGTGGCCCGCGCCGGCGACTCCCCGTATCCCGCCCCCGGCAGTGGCGGCTGGGGGACGAGCGGGGCGGACGCGCTGCGCGCCGACGCGCGGCGGCAGACGACGCGGCTGCCCGCGGTGCCCGGCCAGGGCGCCGGAGCCGGCCGCTGGGACGAGGTCGTGGCGAGCGGGTCCCTGCCCGCGTACCGGGGCCCCGCCACCCCGCTCGCCGCTGAGCGCGCCCGCCAGGCGCGGATCGCGGTCGTGGGAGCCGTCACCGAGCGATGGGCACCGGAACAGGCCGGCCCCGTGCACGAGAACTGGCAGCTCGCACCGCCCATCGGCCCCTCCACCGACCTGTGGGCGCTCGGCGCGCTGCTGTACCGCGCGGTGCAGGGCCACGCCCCGTATCCGGAGGAGAACGCCGCCGAGCTGGTGCAGCTCGTCGTCGCGGAACCGCCCGCCTTCGCCGAGGAGTGCGGCCCGCTGCGCCCCGTCGTCGAGTCGCTGCTGCGTCAGGACCCCACCGAGCGGCCGGACTTCGAGGAGCTGCGCGGCTGGCTGCGTTCGCTCGTACGCTCCGCGCCCGAGCCCGAGGCCGGTCTGGACGTCGTACCGCTGCCGTCCGTCGACGAGACGCGGCTGCCGATAGTGCGGCGCCGCGGTGAGCTGGTCCGCAGGCGCCGCGGCCGCGGCAAGGACATGGGCGGGCGCCACCGTCACAAGAAGGGCAGGGCCCCCCGCCGGGAGAAGGGCGGCTTCGACGAGGAGCGCCGGTCCCAGCAGTACGAGTACGAGCAGCCGCGGTACGAGCGCCGGCCCGAGCCGGAGCCGTACGAGCGGCCGGCCAGGTCCGGGCAGGAGCGGGAGCGCCGGCCCCGTTCCCTGGGCCGCAACCTGCTGGTGCTGATACTGCTCCTGCTTGTGGGGGCCATCGTGTACGCGGTGATGTTCATGCCGAAGACGGGTACCCAGCAGGGCGCGGGCACCGGCGAGGCGAGCCCGGGCGCGTCCGCCGCGCCGGAGTCGCCCGCCGCCTCCGACGCTCCGGGGGATTCCGGCACCTCGGCGCCCCGGACCTCCGCTCCCGCCGCCTCGGCCCCTCCGGTCGACCTCGGCGAGGGCTATGCCCTGCGCCAGGACACCGAGGGTTTCCGGATCGCCGTCGACAAGGACTGGCAGCGGCGTCCCATCAATGACAGCGGCCAAGTCCGCTATGTCGGAGGGGACTTCACACTGATCGTCGTCCCCGGCCGGGACACCGTGGCGGACAACGGCGCCGATCCGATGGAGTACCAGCGGGGCAGGGAGCGGGAGCTCCAGCCCTTCCGGGACTCCTCCTGGTCCACCGCCTCCGGGCTGCGGCGGATCGATGTGGGCCGACAGGCCATGGCCGAGGGCCAGTTCACCTGGCAGGACAGCAGCGGACGTGAGGTCTATGTGCGGAACCTCGCCATGATCATCGACGGCCGCTACCACATCATCCAGGTCATAGGCCCGGACAGCCAGCGGGACAAGGTCAGCGAGATCTACCAACAAGCCTCCGACGCCTACCGTTTCACCGGCTGAACACTGGCCGGAGCGGCACAGCGCGATGTCCGTGAGCCACCCGAGGTTCCGTGTCCGTTCGTCCCCTCCGTAACCTGGCAACCCAAGGAACGGGGCTGGGGACATGGAATATTCAATGGGAACGGGCGCGGGAGCGGACGCCGGACCGGATACGGGGCTGGTGCTCGCCGGGCGTTACCGGCTGAGCAAGGCCATCGGCAGCGGTGGCATGGGCAAGGTGTGGCGGGCGCACGACGAGGTGCTGCACCGTACCGTGGCCGTCAAGGAGTTGACCGCGGGACGGTATGTCTCCGAGGCCGACCGGGCCGTGCTGCACCAGCGGACCCAGAAGGAGGCCCGCGCGGCGGCGCGGATCACCCATCCCGGGGTCGTCACCGTCCACGACGTCCTCGACCACGACGGCCGGCCGTGGATCGTGATGCAGTACGTCGACGGTCCTTCGCTCGCCGACGCCGTGAAGGAGTCCGGCAGGACGAGCGTGCGCGAGGCGGCCAGGATCGGCCTCCAGGTCCTCGACGCGCTGCGCGCCGCACACGCCGCCGGCGTGCTGCACCGGGACGTCAAGCCCGGCAATGTGCTGCTGGCGCGTGACGGCGGGGTGCTGCTGACCGACTTCGGCATCGCGGCGATCGAGGGCGACTCCACCATCACCAGAACCGGTGAACTCGTGGGCTCCATCGACTATCTGGCGCCCGAGCGGGTACGGGGCGCCGATCCCGGTCCCGCCTCCGACCTCTGGTCGCTGGGGGTGACGCTCTACACGGCGGTGCAGGGGATCTCGCCGTTCCGCCGGACCTCACCGCTGTCCACCATGCAGGCGGTGGTGATGGAGGAGCCGCCCCATCCCGAGCTGGCCGGTCCGCTCGCCCCGGTGATCGCGGCGCTGCTGACCAAGGAACCGGCGGCCCGGCCCGGCGCGGCCGAGACCGAGCGGATGCTGCGCGAGGTGCTGGACGGACCGGCGGCCGGCCGGGCGGACACCTACGCGCCGACGCGGATCATGCGGGACGCCGGGCAACAGGCGCCCGCGCCCCGGCCGCTCCCGGCGGAACCGGCGCCGGAACACGGCGAGGGGGCCGGACGCGACGCCGGGCCGGGCCCCCGGGACGGGCAGGACTGGCAGGACTGGCCCAACAGCGCGCAGGCGCACGGGACCCGGCCCTCGTCCGCGCCGATGTCCGCACCACCGGCGCCCGTCCGCCGTGTGCGCCGGCGTACGACTCTGGTGGCCGTCCTGGTCGCCGCGGTCCTCGGCGGCGGTGCCGGCTTCGCCGCGCTGGAGTACGGCAACGACGGGGAGAACGGCTCGCCGAGCGCGGGCGCCACGGCGGGTCAAGTGGCGAAGGAGGGGAACACCAAAGGTGGAACCGTACAATCCGGTTCTATACCGGAAGGCTGGACCCACGTCCGGGCAGACGAGGGCTTCAGTCTCCATGTCCCCCAGGGCTGGGAGCGTCAGATGGACGGCGACCAGATCGACTACACCCCGGACAACGGCCTCCACCTGATACGGATCAGCGTCGGCTCGCCCGACTTCGAGAATCCGTACATGCACATGCTGAACATGGAGAAAGCTCTTCAGCGGCTTCCGCGGTACCAGCGGGTCAGGCTGGCTCCGAACACGTTCCGCGACCAGACTCATTCCGCGCTGTGGGAGTTCACCTGGACGGAGGAGAAAACTCACCCCGGCCAGCGGCACGCGATCGACCAGATCTACTACTCGGACGACAACAATACCGAGTACGCGATCTACATGTCCGGCCCGGAGAAGGACTGGGCGACGACCCGCAGACAGTTCGACGCCGTGCTGCGCAGCTGGCAGCCGCCGCCGGGTGACGCCGGCCAGTGAACGGGAGGGAACGGTATTGCCCGACGACCGGCAGCCCGCGGACATCCGGGGACCCCTTGAAAGCCGGCTGATCGCCGGACGCTACCGGCTGGGCACCAGGCTGGGGCGCGGCGGCATGGGAATCGTGTGGCGGGCCGAGGACGAACTCCTCGGCCGTCCCGTGGCCGTCAAGGAACTGCACGCGGCCAACGACGTCCAGGACCCGGCCACGCTGCGCGAGGCCCGCGCGGTGGCCCGGGTCAAGCACCCGCATGTCGTCGTCGTCCATGACGTGGTGGAGGAGGACGGCCGCCCGTACATCGTGATGGAGCTGATCGAGGGCGATTCGCTGGCCGAGCGGCTCGCGGCCCGCGGCCCCGTCGACACCGCCGAGGCGGCGCGGATCGGGCTCGCGCTGCTGGGCGCGCTGCGCGCCGCGCACGGTCTCGGCGTGCTGCACCGTGATCTCAAGCCGGCCAATGTCCTGCTGGAGGAGGTCACGGGGCGGGTCGTGCTGACCGACTTCGGGATCGCCCGGCTCGTCGGCACCACGACGATCACCGATCCCGGCTCGTTCGTCGGCTCGCCCGAATACACCGCGCCCGAGCGGATGCTGGACGGGAACGAGGCCGGTCCCGCCTCGGATCTCTGGTCGCTCGGGGCGCTGCTGTGCGCGATGCTCAGCGGCGAGTCGCCCTTCCACCGGGATTCACTGCCGGGGGTGCTGCACGCGGTGGTGGAGGCCGAGATCGTGACGCCGCCCGCCGCGGAACCGCTGCTGCCCGTCGTACGCGGGCTGCTGGAGCGGGACCCGGCGCGCAGGCTCGACGCGGCGGACGCGGAACGGCTGCTGCGCGAATACGTCATCACCGGCGTCACCCCGCCGCGGTCGGCCGCGGACCCGCGCGCGACCGCCCACTGGTATGTGCCGCACACCGGACCGCCCCGGGGGCCCGTCGCCGGCCTTCCGGGGAGCGGCGCCCCGGCCCGCCGCCGTACCGCGCTCGTCGCGGGCGTGGTGGTCGCGGCGCTGGCGGGCGCGGGAGCCCTGTCCACCACCCTGTTCCGGGACGTCCGCGGTTTCTCCGGCCAACTCGGCAGCGGCACCAGCGCGCTGACCGACGAACTGCCGGGCGGGACGGACCCGGGCGCCATGCCGCCGGTCCACACCGGCCGTTCGTCGTTCCCCGGAGGAACGCTCAACCCCGCGCCGCCCGCTCCCGAGGGCTATCACACCGTCCATGACCGGAGGGGGTTCAGCATCGCCGTCCCCCACGGCTTCGCCCGCTTCCATGACGAGGCGCGGATCTACTACAGGTCGCCGGACGGGGCGTTCAGGATCGGCATCCGCATCCAGGACAGCAGACCCGGCGGGCCGGCGGCGGCCATACGGTTCGCGGACGCCATCGGCCCCGACACCAACCCCGGTTACCACGACGGCAGAGTCACACCGACCACGCACAACGGATACCCGGCCGCGCTCTGGGAGTTCACCTGGAGCGGGTTCTCCCGCGCCGAGGGACCGCGCCACACCTTCGATCTCTGCTGGGACCAGGGCGGGCGGATGTACGACATCTGGGTCTCGGCCCCGGTGGGCGGGCTGGACGAGGCGCGCCGGCTCTTCGACACCGCCCTCGACTCCTTCGTCCCGCCGGTGCGGGCGCCCGTACACGCGCCGGGCGCCGAGTAACGGCATGTGCGCACCGGCCCGGTCCCGGCACCGGCGCGCGAACACACATACGGAGCGTGGCGGCGCGGACCCCCACGGACGGGGCGTCAGTGGCTGGTGAGCAGGGCGGTGACCGAGGCGGTGAGTGACCGGTGAGCGGCTGGTGAAAAGCTGTTACCGACGGGTACCAAAAGCTTGGGATGCGGCATACCCTCGGCCGCATGACGGACTCGCAGGCACCCGCCACCGCCCTCCGTACCAACCCCGTGGCCGCCGCTCCGGCCGGCGCGCGCACGGCGGCCGATGTGGTCACTCCCGAACTCATCGCCCAGCTCACACACGGCGTCATAGGCTCCGGCCGCACCACGAGCCACACCCCCTTCACCGGGGAGAAGCTGGCGGACCTGCCCGAATCCACCCCCGAGGACGTCGAGACCGCCTTCGAACGGGCCCGCGCGGCGGGGCGCGGCTGGGCCGCCGTGCCGGTGCGGCGGCGTGCGGCCGTGCTGCTCCGCTTCCACGATCTCGTCCTGGAGCGCCAGGCCGAGGTGCTCGACCTGATGCAGCTCGAAACCGGCAAGGCCAGGCTGCACGCGCACGAAGAGGTCCAGGCGGTGGTCGTGGCCGCCCGGCACTACGGGCGCGCGGCGGTGTCGTATCTGAGGCCGAGGCGGCACCCCGGCGCGGTACCGGTCCTGACCAAAGCCACCGAGCTGCGCCACCCGCGCGGTGTGGTGGGCCAGATCGTGCCCTGGAACTACCCCTTCGAGCTGGCCCTCGGGGATGCCCTGCCCGCGCTGGTCGCGGGCAACGCGCTGGTGATGAAGCCGGACACCGAGAGCGCGCTCACCGTGCTCTGGGGCCGTGACCTGCTGATCGAGGCGGGGCTGCCGGCCGAGGTCTTCCAGGTGGTCCTGGGCGAGGGACCGGTCGTCGGCCCCGAGGTGGTCAGGCACGCCGACTATGTCTCCTTCACCGGCTCGACCCGGACCGGCCGCGAGGTCGCCAGGGGCGCGGCGGACCGCCTCGTCGGCGCGTCCCTCGAACTGGGCGGCAAGAACCCCATGCTGGTCCTGCGCGACGCGGATGTGGAGAAGGCCGCGGCGGGCGCGGTGCGCGCCTGTTTCTCCTCCGCCGGCCAGCTCTGCATCTCCATCGAGCGGCTGTACGTCCACGACTCGGTCGCCGACGCGTTCGTCGAGCGGTTCGCCGCCCGTACGAAGGCCCTGCGCCTCGGCAGGTCGCTCGCGTACGGCGCGGACATGGGATCGCTCGCGGGGGAGCGCCAGTTCGGGACGGTGGTCCGGCATGTCGAGGAGGCCGTCGCCAAGGGCGCCACGATCGTCGCCGGCGGGGTCGCTCGCCCCGACATCGGGCCGTTCTTCCACGAGCCGACCATTCTCGACGGCGTCGAGGCGCCGATGGCGGTCTGCACGGAGGAGACATTCGGCCCGGTCGTCTCCCTCTACCGTTTCAGCGGCGAGGAGGAGGCGATCGGCCTCGCCAACAGCACGCCGTACGGCCTCAACGCCAGCGTGTGGACGAAGGACGCCGCGCGCGGCCGCGCGGTCGCGGCCCGGCTGCGGTGCGGGACGGTCAACATCAACGAGGGGTACGCGTCGGCGTACGGCAGCGTGGCCGCGCCGATGGGCGGCATGAAGGAGTCCGGCCTCGGCAGACGGCACGGCTCCGAGGGGATCCTCAAGTACACCGAGGCGCAGACCGTCGCGCAGCAGCGGATCCTGCCCATGGCCCCGTCCTTCGGGATGGACGACGAGAAGTACGCGGCCTTCATGAGCCGCGGTCTGCGGGCCATGAAGGCCCTGCGCCTGCGGTAGTCCAGGACAAGGAGTGCGAGCCAGTGTCACAGGACAGCCATGCCCGGAACCGGGTCGCTTCGGACGCCAACCACGCCAGTAACGCCAGTAACGCCAGTAACGCCAGCAACACCACCAACACCACCAACACTGCCGACGGGGATCACACGTACGACTACGACTACGACGTGATCGTGGTCGGCTCCGGCTTCGGAGGCTCGGTCGCCGCGCTGCGGCTGACCGAGAAGGGATACCGCGTCGGTGTGCTGGAGGCGGGCCGCCGCTTCACGCGCGAGACCCTGCCCACGAGTTCGTGGGACATCAGGAACTACCTCTGGGCGCCGGCCCTGGGGCTCTACGGCATCCAGCGCGTGCATCTGCTCGGCCATGTGATGGTGCTGGCGGGCGCCGGGGTCGGCGGCGGCTCGCTCAACTACGCCAACACCCTTTACATACCGCCCGCCGCGTTCTTCAACGACCCGCAGTGGGCGTCGATCACCGACTGGGAGCAGGAGCTCGCGCCGTACTACGACCAGGCGCGGCGCATGCTCGGCGTGCGGCTCAACCCGACCGTGACCCCCTCGGACGTGCATCTGAAGGCGGCGGCGGAGGCCATGGGCGTCGGTGACAGCTTCCACCCGGCGCCGGTCGGGGTTTTCTTCGGTGACGGCGAGGACGCCGGTGGTACGCCGAGGACCGAGCCGGGCGAGGAAGCCGCCGACCCCTACTTCGGCGGGGCCGGACCCGCGCGCAGGGCCTGCACCGAGTGCGGTGAGTGCATGACGGGCTGCCGGCACGGCGCGAAGAACACCCTGAACGAGAACTACCTCTACCTGGCCGAGCGGGCGGGCGCCGTCATCCACCCGATGACCTCGGTGGTCGCTGTGACGGAGGACGGGGCGGGCGGTTTCCGGGTCACGACGATCCCGACCGACACGCGCCGCTTCCTCGGGAAGCGCCGTGCGAAGGTCCTGCGCGCCCGGCGGGTGGTGATCGCGGCGGGCACCTACGGTACGGGCACGCTGCTGCACACGATGAAGGACCGGGGCCTGCTGCCGCGTATGTCGCCGAGGCTGGGTGAACTGACCCGTACCAACTCCGAGGCGCTGGTGGGCGCGCAGACCGACGACCGCAGCTACCGGGCGCGGCACGGCACGGACAGGGCCGACTTCACCAGGGGTGTCGCCATCACGTCCTCGATCCATCCGAACGACACCACCCATGTCGAGCCCGTGCGCTACGGCAAGGGCTCCAACGCGATGGGCTCGCTGTCCATCCTCCAAGTGCCGCTCAGCGACCGGCGGATACGGGCCTGGCTCGGGAACGCCGTCAGGCACCCGGCGCTGCTGCTGCGTTCGCTCTCCAACCGCCGCTGGTCGGAGCGGACGATCATCGGTCTGGTGATGCAGTCGCTGGACAACTCCCTGACGACCTACCGCAAACCGGCCGGTGTGGGCAAGGGACTGCTCACCGCGCGCCAGGGCCACGGCGCTCCCAACCCGAAGCAGATCCCCGAGGCGACGCGCGCCGCGACCCTGATCGCGGAGGAGATCAACGGCTTCGCGGGCAGCAATGTGGGTGAACTGATGGGCACTCCGCTGACCGCGCACTTCCTGGGCGGGTGCGCCATCGGCGCGTCGGCGGAGGACGGCGTGATCGATCCGTATCACCGGCTGTACGGACACCCGGGCATCTCGGTGGTCGACGGCTCGGCGGTCTCGGCGAACCTGGGCGTGAACCCGGCCCTGACGATCACGGCACAGGCCGAGCGCGCGATGTCCCTCTGGCCCAACAAGGGTGAACCTGACCCGCGTCCGGAGCAGGGCGCGGCGTATGTCCGTACGGCGCCGGTCGAGCCGGTCTCCCCGGCCGTGCCGCCGGAGGCGTTCGGCGCGCTGAGGCTGCCGTTCCTGGGCATGCCGGCGGTCCCGCCGAGGAAATGACGCGGAAGGACAGAGAGAGGCGCTGCACCCCCCTCCGAGTGCAGCGCCTCTCTCTGTCCGGTCGTCCGGCTGTCCCGTCGTCCGGGCGTGTTACGCGACGGCGTCGTCCCGGCGGCGCTTCATCGCGAAGACCACACCGGCACCGGCGAGGACGGCGATGCCGCCGGCCGTACCGAGCACGGGAAGCATCGAGGACGACCCGGTCTCGGCGAGGCTGCCGGTGACGGGGAGTTCCTTGGCGCCGCCCTGCGGCTTTGTGTCCGTGGAGGGCTTGTCGCCCTTGCCCGGCTTGGCCTCGCCCGGGTTGTCGTTGCCGGAGCCCGTGGCCAGGACCTCGAAGTACCAGTCCGCGTAGGCGGTGTGGTAGCAGTCCTTGTCGTCGTCGGCGTAACCGGCGAGGCCCAGTGTATAGCCGTCGCCGGCCGGGGCCTTGGCGCCGATGTTCACCCGCAGCTGGAGGTCGACGTACGTCTTGGCGCCCAGCTCGGTCTCGCCGAAGTAGGAGCCGGCGCCGAACTCGTCGCTGACCGAGACCCAGGTGCCGTTCTCGTCCTGGAACTGGATCTCGGCGTAGGTGCTGAGCCAGTCCTTCTCCTGGTCGCTCTCCGAGAAGTTGTCGACGAAGAGCGCCCACTCCACGGTGCCGAGCGCCGTGTCGGAGGTGTTGGTGGCACGCATCGAGAAGGTGTGCCAGCCGCTGCCGGCGACGATCTTGCCGGGTAGGCCCTTGATGCCGAGCTCCAGCGCGGAGTCCAGGTCGACGCCGTCGTCATCGGTGGGGCACTCGTCGGTCGGCTCGGTCGGCTCGTCGCCGGGGCCGGCCGACTCGGAGGTCCCGGGGGCGGGCTCGGACGGCGCGGGTGCCGACTCCGAGGCGCTGGGGCCGGGCTTGGCGGGCTCGGTGCCCGGCGAGGATTCCTCTCCGGCGGGCGCCGAGTCCTCGGGGGCGGGCGGCGTGCTCTCGCCGCCGGTCTCGGGGATTTCGCCGGCCGGGGACTCCGAGGCGTCGGGAGCGGCAGACTCGGTCGTGGTCGGGGGAGCGGTCGTGTCACCGTCTGTCGCGAACGCGGCAGGGGCCGCGAAGAAGGCGGCAGGGGCTATGACGGCGGTCGCGGCTGCGACAGCCATGGCGCGGCGGAGCTTCATAAGGACCTCGGCGAAGTCGGCGCACCATCTGCGGGGGTGCGGGATATTGGGGCCCTCCGGGTGTGGGGGTCACGGGTGTGGCCACTGGTTTTGCATGCAAGACCCACGACCCCCGGCAATGGTTGTTGTCCACTTCACAGAATCTTTATGTGGCCTGTGTCACATCCGCTGGGGGCCGGGAGGCCGGGAGCGGACGGAGTGCCGAGGGCCGGAGGTGTGACCGCCACATCGGAAGGCCGGCCGGTCCCGGGCGTCCCCGGAACCGGCCGGCCTGGGCGACCGGGCGGCTGTCCCCTGCCGTCCGGTCACGGGCGCCGGGGTGAGGTCCTGCGGCGCACCCGTGGTACGTCGCACGCCCCGGCGGAGCCACGCGGTTCGTTCTGTTTCCCTGCGAGCCCGTACGGCCAACGAAGGCGCTTCGCACCCGGTCACGCGCCGTACGGGTGAGAGCGGTGCCCGAACTCAGATACGGGCACCGGCGGGCCGGGGCCTCAGACGCGGCCCCGGCACAGTTCGAGCAGGGTCATCGCCAGCGATGTGCCCGGCTTGCCGAGGGCGTCCCGGTAGTGGCCGAGGATCTCCATCTCGCGGGAGAGATTGACCCTGCGGCCCCCGGAGGAGATCCGGGCGTCCTGGATGGCGGCGGACACCGCCATCCGTTCCTGGACGAGCGCGATGATCCGCTCGTCCAGCGAGTCGACGCGCTCGCGGGCGTCGCCGATGAGGGAGGCGGCCTCCGCGGTCCGGGCGCCGGTGTGCTCCGTGGCGCCGGTGTTCTTCGTGGGGCCGGTGTTCTCGGTGACGGTCATGTCGGGCTCCTGTCGGGGTGGGTGTCCCCGGGAGCGGCACGGCCCCGAACGCGACAGACGCCCCGGGCCTTGCCGGCCCGGGGCGCCTGGGAAGTCGCTTGTCAGTTCAAGCAGCACGACCATGGCAGCCGGACGGGCCGGTGCCATAGGTAAAGACGAAGGTCTGCTGCTCGCGCATACGGTCAGTATGGAGCAGAGGCCGCGGCGCCCGGCAACGTTGGTTCGGATGCTGAGACGGCGGGCCGTTCCGGGACCGCCGTTAGAATCGACCCAACAAGACCCACTTTTCACCGCCGGAAGGCCGCCCCGTGCCAGCAGCGCCCCCCGCCGCCGTCTCCGATGTCGTCCTCGTCGTCGACTTCGGCGCGCAGTACGCCCAGCTCATCGCCCGCCGTGTCCGCGAGGCCCGGGTCTACAGCGAGATCGTCCCGTCCACCATGCCGGTGGCCGAGATGCTGGCCAGGAACCCCCGGGCGGTCATCCTCTCCGGCGGCCCGTCGTCCGTCTACGCGGAGCACGCCCCGAGCGTCGACCGCGCGCTCTTCGAGGCCGGCGTCCCCGTCTTCGGGATGTGCTACGGCTTCCAGCTCATGGCGACCGCGCTCGGCGGGACCGTCGACAACACCGGCGCGCGGGAGTACGGCCGTACACCGCTCCATGTCTCGGGCACCGGCTCCACCCTCTTCGAGGGCACGCCGGCCGAGCAGGCCGTCTGGATGTCCCACGGCGACGCCTGCTCCGCCGCCCCGGAGGGCTTCACCGTCACCGCGTCCACGGACGTCGTGCCCGTCGCGGCCTTCGAGAACGACGAGAAGAAGCTGTACGGCGTCCAGCACCACCCCGAGGTGATGCACTCCACCTACGGCCAGCAGGTCCTGGAGCACTTCCTCTACCGGGGCGCCGGTATCGAGCCGAACTGGACCACCACCAATGTGGTGGAGGAGCAGGTCGAGCTGATCCGAGAGCAGGTCGGCACCAAGCGCGCCATCTGCGGTCTGTCCGGCGGCGTGGACTCCGCCGTGGCCGCGGCCCTGGTGCAGAAGGCCATCGGCTCCCAGCTCACCTGCGTGTACGTCGACCACGGTCTGATGCGCAAGGGCGAGACCGAGCAGGTCGAGAAGGACTTCGTGGCCGCCACCGGCGTCCAGCTCAAGGTGGTCGACGCCGAGGAGCGCTTCCTCGCCGCGCTCGCCGGGGTCTCCGACCCTGAGCAGAAGCGGAAGATCATCGGCCGCGAGTTCATCCGCGTCTTCGAGCAGGCCCAGGCCGAGATCGTCGCCGAGGCGGGCGCGGAGGGCGAGGACGTCGCGTTCCTGGTCCAGGGCACGCTCTATCCGGATGTCGTCGAGTCGGGCGGCGGCTCCGGCACGGCCAACATCAAGTCCCACCACAATGTCGGCGGGCTCCCCGACGACATCGAGTTCCAGCTCATCGAGCCGCTGCGCAAGCTGTTCAAGGACGAGGTCCGGATGGTCGGCCAGGAGCTGGGCCTGCCGGACGAGATCGTCCAGCGCCAGCCGTTCCCCGGCCCGGGCCTCGGTATCCGTATCGTCGGCGAGGTCACGAAGGAGCGCCTGGACCTGCTGCGCGAGGCGGACTCGATCGCCCGTGAGGAGCTGACCGCGGCCGGGCTCGACCGCGACATCTGGCAGTGCCCGGTGGTCCTCCTCGCGGATGTGCGCTCCGTGGGCGTCCAGGGCGACGGCCGTACGTACGGTCACCCGATCGTGCTGCGCCCCGTCTCGTCCGAGGACGCGATGACCGCCGACTGGACGCGGATGCCGTACGACGTGCTGGCGAAGATCTCCACCAGGATCACCAACGAGGTCGCGGAGGTGAACCGCGTGGTCCTCGATGTGACGAGCAAGCCCCCGGGCACGATCGAGTGGGAGTGACCCTCCCGCCGTCTCCCGGCTCGTCCCGTCCGACGCCGTCGCCCGTTCGTCCGGGCGGCGGCGTCGGCCGTTGCGCCCACCCGTGGCGGGTGTCCGCCACTTCCGGCCGGATCCGGTGGCCGGGTCAGGCGCCCGCCGGGTCGAGTGTGAAGTCCTCGAAGTCAAAGCCCGGCGAGACGACGCAGGTCACGAGGGTGGGCTCGGCTCCCGCCGGTTCCGCCGACTGCCAGGCCCCGGCGGGGACGAGCAACTGGGGCCGTTCGCCGGCCTCGACGTCCGGGCCCAGGATGTGGGTCTCATCGCCGATGTGCAGCCGCAGCGGTCCGCCCCGGTGCCACAGCCAGAGCTCGTCGGACCGTACCCGGTGGCCGGCGGAGCGCTCGCCGGGATGCAGCAGGAAGTAGATGCCGGTGGCGAAGGCGCGCGGCCCGGGGTATCCGGGCGGGGTGGCGGAACTCCCGGTGCGCCAGGTCTCCTTGAACCAGCCGCCCTCGACATGCGGTTCCAGACCGAGAAGGGCGACCAGCGGCGAGGTGTCAGTCATGGCGGGCATTCTCGTACACCGGCGTCCGGGCCCCGGCGTCCGGGGAGCGCCGGGCGGTGTCGAGGAGGCCGACGGTGCAAGCGTCACCTGGGGCGAAACGGTCTTTCCGGGCGCGTGGCCCTGCCCTGGGAGCACCCACGGGCCCTCCGGGGCCACCGAGTCAACAACGTGACGAGGTCGTCACCCTCCCCGGCCGCCCCGACAGCGTTTCTGCCCCGCTGTATACGGCACAATTCCCAGTCTGCGCAAGGAAGTTCACTGGTTCGGGGTTCTGGGTTCGGGGCGGGGAAGGCGGCATTCGTCGTGGCGGTGCAAGAAGCGGGACTCGGCGTGCACGGCGGAGGCTGTCTGTGCGGCGACTGCCCGCACGGAGCGCGCGAGGGACACAGGCGGGCCGTGGCCGCGTTCCTGGCCAAACGGGACGGGCTGGCCGCCGGACAGGGGCTGCCGGCCGCGGTCGCGCACTCGGCGGGCGCCTCCCGGCAATGGGTGTCCGACGAGCTCACCCAGTCCGCCCGTACGGTCGCGGACCGCGGCCGGGAGGCCGGCCAGGCGTGGCTGCGCTCCGTCTGGCGGCACACGCTGCTGGTGGTGTGGGGCGGTGTCGTACTGTTCGCTCTCGCACAGACCGCCACCGCGATCGGGGCCGGCTGGTCGCTCGCCCGTACGGCCGGGCTGCTCGCCGCGCTGGCCGTCGCGGGGCTGCTGACCGTCGCCGCCCGGCTGCACCGGGCACGCGGGGGGCTGCTGGCACCGCTGATCGGTGAGGACAACCGGCTGTCGACCTCACGGACCGTCGCCTCCGTATGGGTGCTGTTCGTCGTCTTCGCCGTACTCGTGCTCGCGCTCCAGCTCGCGGGCGCCTCCGGCCACACCGGGCGCGACGCCTTGATCGCCGGGCTCGATCTCGCCCGGGGCGCGGGCATTGTGACGGTGCTGGCCGTGGTCTGTGCCATCGCCGTGGTGGTACGCCAGGTGGTGGCGGTGCGGGTGGGGACCCAGCGGCTGCAGAAGGTACGGGCCGAACGCCCGCGACTGGCCGACCTGCTCTGCGACGACGCGGGACACGGCAGCTTCACCGATGTGCAGTATGCCCTGGTGAACGCGGTCGCCGTGATCTTCTCGGCGGTACGGCTGGCCCGGCGGCCCGAGCAACTGCCCGATCTCCCCTGGGCGCTCGCCCTGCTGGTCGCCGTCTCCGCCGCCACCTATTTCGCGGGAAAGTACGTGGAGGGCGGGCGGCCCGTCATCCTGTCGGTGGTGCGCGCCAGGGAGGCGGGAGACCTGGACGCCCCGATCCGTACCGGCGACGACATGGAGATCCGCGGCACCGGCTTTGTGCCGCCGGGCGCGGGCACGCCGGACCGGCTCGCCCGGATGGTCGTCAAGGTCGGCCCGGTCCATGTCCATGTACCGCTGGTCCCGGTGCCCGGCGGCTTCGCGAATCCGGCCGACACGACGCTGATCGTGCCGGTGCCGGTCGATGTGGAGCCGGGGACCGTGGAGGTGCGGGTCGTCACGGCCGCCGGGGTGGAAACCAATACGGTCACCGTCGAGGTCATGGACTGAGCCGGGTCATGGACTGAGCCGGACCGAGCGAGCCCGGCCCGTGTGAGACCGGACCGACTGGCACCGGCCCCGGGTGAGACCGGTGGGGCCGGCGGCCGGGCTCGACCTGCGGCGATTCTGTCCGATTCTATTGAGATATCGCCCGTTCTGGCAGGGCATTTCGTTCATTCCCTGAGGGGTCCGGGCAGAGGTCTGTCCGAATTCGACAGGCAGAACGTCTTGACCGCTGAGCGCCGGACGCGTCGCATGCGTATTGCAGGGAAGAGGCACGCGGGTGCCACCTCCGCGGCGGCGTGGACGGCGACAGGGACAGGAAGGCGGACCGGCGATGACATATGACCACCGGACGAGGGCACACGGCGGGCCGGCCGGCGAGCGGGGCGGCCGGCGGGAGAGCGCCGCTCGCTACGCGCTGCTGCCGCTGCGGATCTTTCTCGGCGTCACCTTCATCTACGCGGGGCTCGACAAGCTCACCGACAGCGGGTTCTTCTCGGCGACCGGCACCGGTTCGGTCGGCGAGCTGATGCGCGGAGTGCGGGACAGCTCGGCGATTCCCGCGCTTGTCGACCTGGCGCTCAAGAGCCCGGCGGGCTTCGGCTACGCCATAGCCCTGGGCGAGCTCGCCGTGGGCCTGGGCACCCTCTTCGGCGTACTCGCCCGGCTCGCCGCGTTCGGCGGCGCCCTGATCTCGCTGAGCCTGTGGCTCACCGTGAGCTGGCAGAGCGATCCGTACTACTACGGCAACGACCTGGCCTATCTGATGGCCTGGCTGCCGCTGGTGCTCGCCGGCGCCCCGCTGTTCTCCCTGGACTCCGTCTGGGCCGGCCGGCGGCGGCGGATCAGCTAGGGTCCGGGCCGGCCGACGGCGCTACTTTCGCAACACGCCCCAGGGCCTTTCGTCCGGATCTGGCTGGTCGGGGAGCGGGGAGCGGGGTCCGGTGCCCGTGGATCGCGGCGCGGAGGAAGGGGTCAGGGTGTGGCCCGGACCACCTCCACCTGGCCGAGACCCACGTCGAGCCGCAGCTCCAGCGTCCCGGCCGGGCCGGCCCCCGCGCGGGGCGCCAGCGTACGCTGCCGCGACTGGTCCGGGGAGACATCCACGTCGTCAGGACGCTCGCCGGGAAGCCGGATGTCCCCGAGCCCGGCCGAGGCCCGCACCTTCACCGTCACGCCGTCCGGTATGACGACCCGGAGCAGCCCGGCCCCCACCTCGGCCGATGTGCTGACGGTGCGGCCCTCCGGGACCGCGAGGCCGCTCATGTCGAGCGTGCCCACGCCGGAGCCCAGCTCATAGCGCGGCTGTACGGCGGTGACGGAGGCCGGTGTCCAGTGCCGGCGGCCCCATTCCGTGGTGATGTCCTTCGGGACCGCGGAGGCCGCCGCGAGCAGCCCCGCGGTGACCACCGTCAGAAAGACCGTGCCCGCGCCGACACGGCCGCGGAACGCGCCCGCCACCAGGCCGAGTGCGAAGACCGCGAGCGCGGCGGCGAGGCCGATCTGCAGGCTGGTGCCGAGCGGCCGGCTGTCCCAGGACAGGCCCGTGCCCAGGCCGCACGCGAGCAGGGCGAGCAGGAAGACGGTGCCGCCGATCCCGCGCGGGCCCCGGGGCCTGGCGGCGCCCGCCGGGGCCGCCGCCCGGCCGCGCGGCGGTGCCTGGGGTCCGGCGGCGTCCGCCGGACCCCAGAGATACGGCGCGTTGCCGGGACCCGTGGTGCCGTCCTTGACGATCGGATCCCGCCACCACGAGGGGGTGCCGGGCGCCGGCGGTGCCTTGGTCTCCGGCGGCGCCTCCGTCACGGAGTGCGCCGCGGCCGGGGCGGACGCGCCGCCGTCCGGCGCGGCGACCCGGCGGCGCTGCGACCAGACGGCCGCGCCCACGACCGCGATCGACAGCATCGCGGCGAAGCCGAGCGTGCCGTCGTCGCCCAGCATCGACAGAAACAGACCGCATCCGATCAGCGCGAGCAGCACCGCGATCATTGAAGCGCCCTCGACGCGGCCGGAGAGCAGCCTGCGGACCTCGTTCTCCTCCTCGCCGTCGAGCGGGATCAGCAGCCAGGCGAAGCCGTAGAAGATCAGCCCTGTGCCACCGGCCACCGTGAGCACCCCGATGACGATCCGGAAGATCACCGGATCGACGTCGCAGTACCGCCCGAGGCCGCCGCACACGCCCGCGAAGACCTTCTGCCGGGGGCTGCGCCGCAGATACTGGGGCGGGGCGGGAGGCTGCGCGGGGTCCGGGGCGGCGGCCGACGCCGTGGGCGGAGCGGAACGCGGTGGGGGCGGCGGCTGGGTCATCTCTCCATGGTGACGGCGCCGGTCCCGCGCCTCCAGCGCCGCCGACCCTGGGCTGTCCCTGATATTGGGGATATTGGGGTAGTGGTCCCGGGCCCACCCAGGGGGCACGGGACGGTTCCCGCTCCGCCGCCGCCGGTCTACGGCGCGTCCGAGCCCGGAACTCAGGGTCTTGTCAGGGTCGGACCGGGGGGCGAACCCTGATGTCCTCGACCGGCGCGGCATGTGACCATCAATGCCATGCCAGCCGCCCCGTCCCACGCCGACGCGACGTCTGCCCCCCGCGCGCCCGCGCCGGAGGAGCAGCCGCCGCGCAAGCTCTACCGCAGTGCGGACGGGCGGCTTCTCGGCGGTGTCGCGCGCGGGCTCGCCGGGCATCTCGGGCTTCCGGTGGTCTGGGTACGCCTGGTATTCCTCGGGCTCTTCTTCGCGCAGGGCCTCGGCGTGCTGCTCTATGCCGTCTTCTGGATCGTGGTCCCGCTCGGTGTCGGAGGCACGGCGACCGGACCGCGCTCCTTCTTCGAGATCAGCCCGGACGGCCGGCGACGGCTGCGCAAGCCCGACAAGGGCCAGGTCGTCGCGCTGATCGCGTTGCTGATCGGGGCCGGTGTCTTCATCAGCAACGTCAATATGGGCCGGGCCCACGCCGACCGCTACATCTGGCCGATGCTGCTGATCGGCGCGGGCGTCGTGCTGGTCTGGCGGCAGGTGGACAACGCCCGCCGCGCCCGCTGGACCGAGGTCGGCCGCCGCCGCCGGACGCTCCAGCTCGCGCGCGCTCTCGCCGGGGTGGCGCTGGTCGGCCTCGGCCTGGCCGTCTTCATGGTGGTGCGGGGTGCGGCGGCCCAGCTCGGCAATGTCATGACCGGCGCCATCGCGGTGGTGGCCGGGATCGCCCTGCTCTCCGGTCCCTGGCTGGTACGGATGACGCAGGATCTCTCCGAGGAGCGGCGGATGCGGATCCGCGCGCAGGAGCGCGCCGAGGTCGCCGCCCATGTCCATGACTCGGTGCTGCACACCCTCACCCTGATCCAGCGCAGCGCCGACGACGGGAGCGAGGTGCGCCGTCTCGCCCGCGCCCAGGAGCGGGAGCTGCGCGCCTGGCTGTACAAGCCGGAGGGCACGGGCAAGGACGAGGAGGACGAGCCGGCCACCCTCGGTGAGGCCGTGAAGCGGGCGGCGGCCGAGGTGGAGGACCATCACGGGGTGCCGATCGAGGTCGTGGTCGTCGGCGACTGCCCGCTCGACGAGAAGCTGGCCGCGCAGATGCAGGCCGCACGCGAGGCGATGGTCAACGCCGCCAAGTACGGTGGCGAGGGGGGAGCGGTGCAGGTGTACGCGGAGGTGGAGGGCCGTACGGTCTTTGTCTCCATACGGGACCGGGGGCCGGGATTTGATCTGGACGAGGTGCCGGACGACCGGATGGGAGTGCGGGAGTCGATCATCGGCCGGATGCAGCGCAACGGCGGCACGGCGCGGCTGCGTTCGGTGCCGGACGGGGGCACGGAGGTCGAGCTGGAGATGGAACGGGCGGAGTGACGAGCGGCGGCGGGCGTCTTCGCCCGCGGCGGGCGACGGCCGACGGCGGATGACCGTACGGTACGAGTGCCGCGCGGCACGGCGCGGCGACAAGGGTGAGGGGTCGAGATCATGAGCGAGGGCGCAGGGGCCGGAAGCACTCCCCGCGAGAGCGGCGCCGAGGACGGCCGTCGGGTGCGGGTGGTGCTCGTGGACGACCACCGGATGTTCCGCACCGGCGTACAGGCGGAGATCGGCCGCACCGAGCAGACCGGTGTCGAGGTCGTCGGCGAGGCGGCCGACGTCGCCCAGGCGATCACCGTGATCACGGCGACCCGCCCCGAGGTCGTGCTGCTCGACGTCCATCTGCCGGGCGGCGGCGGGGTCGAGGTGCTGCGCCACTGCGCGGCGCTGATGACAGCGGCCGAGAATCCGGTGCGGTTTCTCGCGCTGTCCGTCTCGGACGCGGCCGAGGACGTCATCGGGGTCATCCGGGGCGGCGCCCGCGGCTATGTCACCAAGACGATCACCGGTGCGGATCTGGTCGATTCGATCTTCCGGGTGCAGGAGGGCGACGCCGTCTTCTCGCCCCGGCTGGCCGGGTTCGTCCTGGACGCCTTCGCGTCGACGGACGCCCCGCCCGTGGACGAGGACCTGGACCGGCTCACGCAGCGGGAGCGCGAGGTGCTGCGGCTGATCGCGCGCGGGTACGCGTACAAGGAGATCGCCAAGCAGCTCTTCATCTCGGTGAAGACCGTGGAATCGCATGTCTCGGCGGTCCTGAGGAAGCTCCAGCTCTCCAACCGGCACGAGCTGACCCGCTGGGCGACGGCGCGCAGGCTGGTGTGACACGGGCCAGGGAGCCTGCCGGAAGGGCTACGAGCAGTACCACTCGGTGATGAAGGTGCGGCCCTGCCGGTCGTCCAGCAGGCCCCGGACGCACTCGCCCGGCATGGTGGTCAGCGTGCCGGACAGCTCGGCGACCCCGTGCCGGGTCCGCCGGGTGCCGAACCACCCGGGAAACGCGGTGATCCGGTCGTCCTTGCGCTGATAACCGAGGCGTACGGTGAGGTCCGGCCGGCCCGTGTGCTGGACGTAACGGGTGGTGAAGCCGCCCGCGCCGCCGATCGGGCCCGCCACACAGAGCCGGCCGCCGGAGAGATCGCCACAGCCCCTGGGGGTGACGCCGACGGGCGCCACCACAAAGAGCGCGCCAATGCCGAGTCCCATCGCTCGCGCTGCGGTGGCACGTCTCACGGCTCCCCCTCGGCAGGCGACGGCGTCCTGTTGCTCATCGTCACGCGGATGTGGGGGCGGGGCATCCCGGCCTGAGCCAGTCCGGCGACAGGGGGCCGCCGGTTGGCACTTCGGACGGGGGGAGCGGTGTCCCGGACGGGCGCGGGCTTCCGGCGCCCCGGGGCTCCGCGGAGCTCTCAGACGGGGCGGGAGGCGCCGGCGAACGGCATCTGGTCGATCGGGGCCATCCGGACCGCGGCGCCGGGCCTCGGGGCGTGGATCATCTGTCCGCCGCCGACATACAGCCCCACATGACTGATCCCGGAGAAGAAGAACACCAGGTCACCAGGGGCGAGTTCGGAGCGTCCGATCCGCCGGCCGCTGTTGATCTGGGTGTAGGTGGTGCGGGGGAGTGACACCCCGGCGGAGCGCCAGGCGGCCTGGGTCAGCCCCGAGCAGTCGAAGGAGCCGGGTCCCGTCGCGCCCCACGCGTACGGCTTGCCGATCGCCCCGTAGGCGAAGGCGACGGCTGCCGCGGCACGGGAACCCGATGCCTGGACGGGGCCGCCGGTGGTGGGCGTGCCCGGTCCCGTCAGCGCTCCCTGCCCGGCGTACTGGGCACGCTGCCGGGCGGTGAGCCGGTCCAGCAGCCGCTGGGCGTCGTCGAGCTTTCGCTGGACGGCCGACTTGTGCCGGGCCAGTTCCGCCTGGCGGGCCCTGAGATCGACGAGCTTGTCGTCTGCCCGGGCGCGCAGTTGGCTGATCTCCGCGAGTTCCTTGCGGATCCTGCTGATCGTGTCGGCCTGGCGCGCTCCGGCCCGTTCGGCGAGGGCCGCGCCCTCCAGATACCGCTCCGGCCGCGAGCTGAGAGCGAGCTGCACGGCCGGGTCGAGGCCGCCGCTCCGGTAGTGCTCGGCGGCGATCACGCCGAGTGCGTCGCGGGAGGTGTTGAGGCGTTCCGTCCTGCGGGTGGCCTCGTCACGCAGCCTCGTCAGCGAGGCGAGGGTGTCGTTCGCCTTCTCCTTCGCGCCGTTGTACCGCTCGGTGGCGGCTTCCGCCTGCTCGTAGAGCTTGTCGACCTTGGCCCTGACCTGGGCCGGGGTCAGGCGGGGATCGGCGTCCGCGGGGCCGTCGAAGGCCGCGACGCTGGCGGCCCCGGCGAGTGCCAGGGTGACGGCTGTGCGGCCGGCGGGGCCGGCGAACGGGCGCTGCTTACGTTTTCGGTGCGCTGCCACGGGGGCGGTCCTCTTCCTCATACGTACACGTACTGCGGTGGCGAGTCGGCCACCCGGAGGAGGACGTTAAGGGCCAAGGTCGGGGCCCGGGGTCGGCATGGCCGGTATTGGCAGGGAGGTGGTGGTTCGGGCACGTTTTGTGACCGGGCCGATCAAGCGGAAACACGCCCTCCGGTCGGACGCGACCGATACGGAACAACGCCGCACCTCGCCGAAGAGAGGTGATATGGCCCCGGCTACGCTCCCGCCCATGGACGTACTCATCAATGTCTTCGTCGCTCTGCACATCATCGGCATCGCCTCGCTGCTCGGCGGCTTCCTGACCCAGATGAAGGCGATGAGCGCGGGCACCGCCCGCTTCAGCCCGGCGATGCTGCACGGAGCGCTGACGATGCTGGTCACGGGCGTGGCCCTGGTCGGTCTCCATCAGGCCGAAGGGCACGCGGTGAACACCCTCAAGATCGGCGTCAAGCTGGCGGTGCTGATAGTGATCCTGGGCGTCGTGTATGTGAAGCGGGACGACGAGGTGGCCCCGAAGCCGCTGTTCGGCACGGTCGGCGGTCTGACCGTGGCCAATGTCCTCATCGCCACACTGTGGACCTGACAGTCCCCGGGGCCGCCGCGCGCGCCCGGCGCCGGCCCCGAGGGGGTTCGCCGGACGGTCAGGCCGGGCGGACGCTGCCGTAGACCGGCATGTAGTAGATGGACTCCTCGCGGACGTTGGCACCCGGCTTGGGGGCGTGGATCATCATGCCGTCGCCTATGTAGATGCCGACATGGCTGATGTCGTCGTAGAAGAAGACCAGATCACCGGGGAGCAGGTCCCCGGTCGCGACGCGGGTGCCCACCTTCACCTGGTCCCAGGTGGTGCGCGGCAGTTCCACGCCCGCCTCCTTCCAGGCGGCCTGGGTGAGGCCCGAGCAGTCGTACGAGCTGGGGCCCGTCGCTCCCCAGACATACGGCTTGCCGATCTGGGAGCGGGCGAACGCCAGGACCTTGGCGGCCTTGGCGGAGTAGCTGCCGGAGGCGGCCGAGCCGCTCCCGGTGCCCGCCGACGGGGCCTGGGTCTCCTGCTCCGTCTCCGTCCTGGCCCGCTCCTCGGCCTTGGCCTTGGCCTCCGCCTTCCTGCGCGCCTCGTCCTCCTTCCTGCGCTCCAGCGCCGCCAGCCTGGCCTTCTCCTCCGCGGTGAGCTGCGACAGCAGCGTGCGCGCGGCGCCGAGTTTCCGCTGGACGTTCTGCTTGCTGGTCCGCAGCGCGGCCTGGGAGGCGGTGAGCGACTCCAGGCTCTTCGCCGCCTCGGCCCGCTTCTCGCCGGCGGCGGCCTGCTGCGTCTGGAAGTCGGCGACGGCTCTGACCTGACGGTCCCCGAGCCGGTCCATCAACTGCGTCTGGTCGAAGTACGACTGCGGGCTGTCCGCGAACATCAGGGCGGCGGTCGGCGTGACCGCTCCCTCCCGGTACTGCGCGGCGGCGTAGGTGCCGAGCGTACGGCGGGCCTCGTTCAGCTTGTCCGCCCGTTCGGCGACGTCCTCCAGGGCCCGGTCGACCGCGCGCCGCTGCTTCTCCGTGGCTTCTTTCGCCTTGTTGTACTGCTGCGTCGCGCCGCCAGCCTGGCGGTACAGGTCGTCGACCTTCTTCTGCACCTCTTCGACGGACGGCTTCGGCTCCGCGGGCGCGGCACTGGCGCTCCCTGCCGAGAGCAGCGTGACCGAGGCGAGTGCGGCTGTCGTGATCCCGACGGCGGGGGAGCCGGTGCGTACTCCGGTACGGCTGCGCGTTCTGCGATGCGACGCCAAGGCGGGCATCTCCTTCCGTGGAACCCCGCCGGCGCCGGACTCCCGTACGGAAGGCCCGGATTCGGCGTGGGCAGCCCGCTTGGCGTGGTTCGCCGTCGGGGGTTCGGGCTGCCTGGTCGAGCACGCTAACCAAACTGTGGTGCTGGTGTGAAGGTCGATGGCCGATATGCCCGATACATTTTCGTGACCTTTGTGCTTGGGCCGTCCGGAGGTGGGTAAAGAGAGGTTCGGCGTCACACTGAGTGACCGTGAGGGCGCCGTCCGCCGGAGGCAGCCGCGGGCTGTCGGACCGGTGCCAGGCGTTCCGGGCCGCAAAGACCGACCGGGGATTACGGGGCAACCCTTAGACTCGGAGAGCGATGAGCAGCCTCTTTGACGACAGTTTCCTGGCGGACCTCCAGCCCTCCGGCGACGAGCACCCGCCGCCGCCCGATGACGACGGCGACCATGCCCCGGAGCAGGTGCCCGACGACCTGTTCCAGGGGGCCTTCGACGCGCCTCCGGTGCGGGATCCGTACCACCGCGACGGCGCTCCGCGCACCGTGGTGGACCCGGCCGCGCTGCTCGAAGGGCTGAACGACGAGCAGCGCGCGGCCGTCGTGCACTCCGGATCCCCGCTGCTCATCGTGGCCGGGGCCGGATCCGGCAAGACCCGGGTGCTGACGCACCGGATCGCGCATCTGCTGGGCACCCGCAGTGTGCACCCCGGTCAGATACTCGCGATCACCTTCACCAACAAGGCCGCGGGCGAGATGAAGGAGCGCGTCGAGCAGCTCGTCGGCCCGCGCGCCGCCGCCATGTGGGTGATGACTTTCCACAGCGCGTGCGTACGGATCCTGCGGCGCGAGTCCAAGAGGCTGGGCTTCACGTCGTCCTTCTCCATCTATGACGCCGCCGACTCCAAGCGCCTGATGGCCCTGGTCTGCCGCGATCTGGATCTCGACCCCAAGCGCTATCCGCCCAAGTCCTTCAGCGCCAAGGTCTCGAATCTGAAGAACGAGCTGATCGACGAGGAGGCGTTCGCCGGCCAGGCCGCCGACGGCTTCGAGAAGACGCTCGCCGAGGCGTACCGGATGTACCAGGCGCGGCTGCGCGAGGCCAACGCCCTGGACTTCGACGACATCATCATGACCACCGTCCATCTGCTCCAGGCGTTCCCGGACGTGGCCGAGCACTACCGGCGGCGCTTCCGCCATGTCCTGGTGGACGAGTACCAGGACACCAACCACGCCCAGTACACGCTCGTACGTGAGCTGGTGGGCCCCGCGGGCGAGGACCACGACCCGGCCGAGCTGTGTGTCGTGGGCGACGCCGACCAGTCGATCTACGCCTTCCGGGGCGCCACGATCCGTAACATCCTCCAGTTCGAGGAGGACTACCCGAGCGCGACGACCATCCTGCTGGAGCAGAACTACCGCTCCACACAGACGATCCTCAGCGCCGCCAACGCGGTCATCGAGCGCAACGAGAGCCGCCGTCCCAAGAATCTGTGGACCAGGGCCGGAGCCGGTGCGCAGATCACCGGATTCGTCGCGGACACCGAGCACGACGAGGCGCAGTTCGTCGCCGACGAGATCGACCGGCTGACGGACGCGCGCGAGGCCAGGGCGGGCGATGTCGCGGTCTTCTACCGTACGAACGCGCAGTCCCGGGTCTTCGAGGAGATCTTCATCCGGGTCGGGCTGCCGTACAAGGTCGTCGGCGGAGTCCGCTTCTACGAGCGCAAGGAGGTCCGCGATGTGCTGGCCTATCTGCGCGTGCTGGCCAACCCGGAGGACAACGTCCCGCTGCGCCGGATCCTCAATGTCCCCAAGCGCGGGATCGGAGACCGCGCGGAGGCGATGATCGACGCCCTGGCGCTGCGGGAGAAGATCACCTTCCCGCAGGCGCTGCGGCGGGTCGACGAGGCGTACGGCATGGCGGCCCGCTCCGCCAACGCCGTCAAGCGCTTCAACACGCTGATGGAGGAGTTGCGCACGGTCGTCGAGTCGGGCGCCGGGCCGGCGACGGTCCTGGAGGCCGTGCTCGAACGGACCGGCTATCTGGCGGAGTTGCAGTCCTCGACGGACCCGCAGGACGAGACGCGGATCGAGAACCTCCAGGAACTCGCGTCGGTGGCGCTGGAGTTCGAGCAGGAGCGCGGCCAGGAGCAGGGCCAGGCGGACGGCGGTACGGCGGGCGACGGCGGCGCGGCAGCCGCCACGGCCGGCACCCTCGCGGAATTCCTGGAGAAGGTGGCGCTCGTCGCCGACTCCGACCAGATCCCCGACGAGGACGAGGAAGGCTCCGGAGTCATCACCCTGATGACGCTGCACACCGCGAAGGGCCTTGAGTTCCCGGTGGTGTTCCTGACGGGCATGGAGGACGGTGTCTTCCCGCACATGCGCGCCCTCGGCCAGACGAAGGAGCTGGAGGAGGAGCGGCGCCTGGCGTATGTCGGCATCACACGCGCCCGTGAACGGCTCTATCTGACGCGGTCGTCGATGCGGAGCGCCTGGGGCCAGCCCTCGTACAACCCGCCGTCCCGCTTCCTGGAGGAGATTCCGGGACACCATCTGGAGTGGAAGCGGACCGGCGCGCAGATCCCGGCGGGCCCGACGTCCGCGATCACGTCCTCGCTGTCCTCGGCCTCCTCGCGGTCGAGGTCCGGCGGGGCCTCGGGCTTCGCCACCCGGCGGACCACCGACAAGCCGGTGATCTCGCTGGTGGTGGGGGATCGTGTGACACATGACCAGTTCGGCCTGGGCACGGTGATGGCGGTGACGGGGACGGGCGCCGACGCCCAGGCGACGGTCGACTTCGGGGACACCAAGCCCAAGCGGCTGCTGCTGCGGTACGCGCCGGTGGAAAAGCTGTAGCGGAGGGCCCGGTGGCGGTCACGCACCGGGCCCATACCGTACGACGACGGCGGCCCCCTCCGGGCTTCAGCGAGGAGGGGGCCGCCGCCGTGTACAGGCGTTTCGGGTGGGCCGTGCGCGGGTCTACGACGGGTTGAGGCCGTGGCTGCGGAGCCAGGGCAGCGGGTCTATCGCGGAGCCGCCTCCGGGGCGCACCTCGAAGTGCAGGTGCGGACCGGTGGAGTTGCCCGAGTTGCCCGAGTAGGCGATGACCTCGCCGGCCTTGACCGTGCCGGAACGGATCTTGGTGCTGCTGAGATGGCAGTACCAGGTCTCGGTGCCGTCGGGGGAGGTCACGATGGCCATGTTGCCGTAGGCGCTGTTCCACTGGGTGCGTACGGTGCCGTCGGTCGCGGCCATCACGGGTGTGCCGTAGGAGACGGGGAAGTCGATCCCGGTGTGCACGGACATCCAGTTGACGCCGGCCTGGCCGTAGAAGGCGCTGAGGCCGTGTTGCGCGACGGGCAGGGCGAACTTGGGGCGCAGGGCCTCCTTGCGCGCCGCTTCGTCCGCGCGCCTCTTCTTCTCGGCCTCCTGGCGGGCCTTGAGGTCGATGCGCTCCTGGGTGCGGCTGGCGCGGTCACCGAAGTCACGGGCGTCGGCGCTGAGGGCGGCGAGCTGGGTGTCCAGCTTGTTGTTGGCGGCGACGGGTTTCACGGAGCCGGGATCGGCGGCCGACGCCGTGGTGGTCGTGTCGTCCTGCGACTCCTCGCCCCCGAGTCCCCCGACGGAGGCGGCGGCGATACCGGCGACGCCCATCACACACGCGGAGGGAACGGCGACGGTCAGCAGTGCGGAGCGCTTGGCGGGCGTACGGCGGCGGCCACGGCCGCCGTTGCCGCCACCGGCCCGGCGCACGGGCTGCGGCGTGACATTGATGGCCGGGGCGGTCATGGTCGCGGCCATGTGCACCGGATCGGGGCCGGATCCGGGGCCGGCGTCCGGTCCGTCCTCCGGCTCGTGCTCCTGGGCGCCGTATCCGGCGTCGCTGTCGTACGGGCCGTGGCCGTCCTGCTCGTCGGCACCGTACTGGCCGGCCGGGTCGTGCTGTTCGTCCGCGCCGTACTGGCCGTCGGCGCCGTACTGGTTGTCCGCCTCGTACGGTGCCTCGGGGTGGTACTGCTCCGGCACGACGGCTTCCACGAGGACCGTGTCGTGCGGCGCGGCGTTCTGTGCCGTACCGGCCGTGTTCCAGGCGGTGGCGTCGTAGGCGCCGCTGTCGAACGCGGGCGCCATCCACTGAGCGGTCGGCTCATAGGCGAACGGCGTGCTCTGGAGCTGTCCGGCGTCGAACTGCGCGGTCTCGAACTGAGCGGCCTGCGCGGCGGTCATCTGGCCCGACACGCCGTATGCGAAGCCGGTGGCGTCGAACGCCGTCTGGTCGGTCCCGTTCAGCGGATCCGCCTGGTTCCAGGCGTTCGCGTCCCACTGGGCGGTGGGGTCGGGCCCGGCCTGGCCCAGTATGTCCACCGGCTGCTGATAACCGGCGTCGGCGGTGACGGTGGCCCACTGGCCGCTGGTGTCGTACTGCGGCGTGGCGTACGCGTCGTATCCGGCCGTCTGGTGGGCTCCGGTGCCCCACTGTGCGGAGTCGTACTGCCCGCTGTGAGCCTGCGGGTCTTCGTAAGCGCCCGGGGCGCCCGGGAGGTTGCCGAAGAGAGGATCTGTCTCGTAGCTGCCGTTCTGGTAGCCGTCATATGCGGCGTACCCGGCGTGGGCGTGCTGGTCGTTCACCAACTTCTCTCTCGCCTCGGCAGCAGAACCAGGGTCTGAGGTCCGGTCCTTCGTCAGAGGACCCCAGAGGGAAAGCAGTGGCCGCGACTGTACCCGGCGGTATGCGACGGCGACAATCTTCGGCAGGTTTTAGGGTCCGCGGAAACGGGCATTCGGCCGTGTTTCGGCGGACTGTGGGCACAGCTTTGGCTCTACGTTCGAAACGTGTTCGAGCCATGTGCCGGTGGCGGGAGCCGTCCGGGGGCCGGGCCGGGGTCAGGCGACGGAGAAGGTCCCGTCGGAATCAGGGGTGTCCTCGCCGGTCCTGGATCCGCGGCGGAGAGCACGCTCGGGACCGCCGTCGAGGCCGTCCTCCAGGCCGTCCTCCAGGATGCGCCGGATGCCGGCCGCGACCGCCGGGTGGACGGTCAGGGCGAGGTGGCCGACTCCGCTCACCCGTACGTTCTGAGTGAGGAGATCCGGATGGTCGATACACGCGGCCGCGACCGGGCTCATGAGCTGGTCCAGATCGCTCCAGAAACTCACGAAACGGGTACGGCAGCCGGGCGCGGGCAGCCGCAGCTCCTTGATCAGGGCCGATCCGGGCCGCATCTGCCGCACCACGGGGTGGGCGCTGGCGAGCGGGGCGAAGGCCGTGCCCTCGTGGGGGGTGCCGAGCGTGACCAGGGTGCGGATCCGGATGTCGCCGCCCAGTCGCTGGGCGTAGTAGCGCGCGATCAGGCCGCCGAGGCTGTGTCCGACGACATCCACCTGGCGGTGTCCGGTGCGGGCGCAGATCTCCTCGATGTGCCGGTCCAGCAGCGCGGCGGCGGTGCGGATGTCGCAGGTCAGCGGCGAGTAGTTGAGGGAGATCAGATGGCGCCAGCCGTGCCGGGCCAGGGAGCGGCGCAGCAGGACGAAGACGGAGCGGTTGTCCACGAAGCCGTGGAGCAGGACGACGGGGGGACGGGACCGGCCCTCGGTGGGGAGCCGGGGGGCTTCCGGTGGCAGCTCGGGATCGCGGCGCTCCTGGACGATGCCCGCGGGGTAGAGGAAGAGATGCGCGGCGAGTATGGCCAGATCGAGCGCGGTGGCCCTGACGAGGGCGACGGGGAGGGAGGCGGCCCGGAGCAGCGACCCGGGAAGCGTGGCCTGGGGTACGCGGCTCACGCAGCGCACAAGCGACGGAAAGAGCGGCAGTACATCCATGGCCGACCTCCGAACGGCACCCGGGGGGCGGCTCTGACCTCCGTGTGCCCTCATGGGGCGCCGCCGGTGACCGCGCCGGACCGTGCCGACGAGCCGGAGCCCGTGTACCGGCCGTGCCACCGCGTCGCGCGAGAGGCACGCAGGAACTGTGCCGGTGAGGCGGCTCCCTGTGCGGCTCCCCTTGCGGCCGCTCCCGTCCGGCAGGGATGCCGGACTTTGGGAACGGCGCAAAGCGAACATGTCCCATGTGTGATTTCCCCCTCGCCGCCCTCCCCGAAACGGGAGGGTGCGGGATGCTGTAGATAACGTTCGTTCACCTCTCCGGGCCATGGCGGGCGCGGGGACCCGTGCCAATGACGGCGCAGTCGGTATGTGGAGGCAGTGATGGGTGTGACCGGTCCGATCCGCGTGGTGGTGGCCAAGCCGGGTCTCGACGGCCACGATCGCGGGGCCAAGGTGATCGCGCGCGCACTGCGCGACGCGGGGATGGAGGTCATCTACACCGGGCTCCATCAGACCCCCGAGCAGATCGTGGACACCGCGATCCAGGAGGACGCCGACGCGATCGGTCTGTCCATCCTCTCCGGCGCGCACAACACGCTCTTCGCGAAGGTGATCGAGCTGTTGAAGGAGCGCGACGCGGAGGACATCAAGGTCTTCGGCGGCGGCATCATCCCGGAGGCGGACATCGCCCCGCTGAAGGCGAAGGGCGTGGCGGAGATCTTCACACCGGGCGCGACGACGACATCGATTGTGAACTGGGTCAACGCCAACGTCCGCCAGCCGGCCGGCGCCTGACCCAGGCGGCGCCTGACCCGGCAGCGCCTGACCCGGCAGGTCCCGGGACCGTGGTGCCGGGACCTGCCGGGCCCCTGCGGGCGGGCCCCGGCCGGGGCCCGCCCGCAGGCCGGGCCGTCTCTACCGCCCGGCCGGTCCCGGCGCCTCCGCCAGCTCCGCCAGCTCCGCCAGCATCTGCGCGCGCAGGCGCAGCGTGGAGACCAGTCGCTGGAATGCCTCCGACCAGTAGCCGCCCGCGCCGGGTGAGGCGCCCTCCGGTTCGTCCGGGGTCGCCGTGAGGAGCTCCAGCCGGCCCGCTTCCAGCGGGTCGAGGCAGCGCTCGGCGAGGCCCATGACCCCGCTGAAGCTCCAGGGATAGCTCCCGGCGTCGCGGGCTATGTCGAGCGCGTCCACGACCGCGCGGCCGAGCGGCCCGGCCCAGGGCACGGCGCAGACGCCGAGGAGCTGGAACGCCTCCGACAGGCCGTGGGCGGCTATGAACGCGGCCACCCAGTCGCCCCGTTCGGCGGCGGGCAGCATGGCGAGCAGCTTGGCGCGTTCGGCGAGGGACGAGGTGCCGGGACCGGCGGACGGGGGAGTGCCCGGCGGGCCCAGCAGGGCGGCGGACCATCGCGCGTCGCGCTGCCGGACGGCCGCCCGGCACCACGCGGCATGCAGCTCGTCCGCCCAGTCGTCCAGGACGGGCAGTGCGACGATCTCCTCCGGTGTCCGGCCGCCGAGCCTGGCCGGCCAGACGGACAGCGGGGCGGCCTCCACCAACTGGCCCAGCCACCAGGACCGTTCGCCGCGCCCGGCGGGCGGGGCCGCGATCACACCGTCCCGCTGCATGTCCGCGTCGCACTCGTGCGGCGCCTCGACCACGACGGCCTGCCGACCGTCCGTACGGTCCAGGCTCACACAGGTGGCCGCCCGGGCCGCCATCCGTCCCGCGAGAGCCGACAGCGGCAGCGCGGAGAGGAGTTCGGCGGCGGTGGACCGGACATTGCGGCTGCGGTCCGACAGGGCTCGCTCCAGGAACGGCTCGTCCGCCAGGGACAGCCCCGTGCGCAGCGAGTCGAGGAACATCAGCCGGTCCTCGGCCCGCTCGGTGGACCAGGTCGAGGTCAGCAGCTCCAGCGCGGCCCGCCCGTCCCTGGCCCGTACGGCGGAGAGCAGGGCGACCCGCTCGGCGAACAGGCCCTCCTCCCAGAGCAGCCGGACGGCCTCGGTGTCCCCGGGGTCCCCGGGGTCCCCGGGGTCCCCGGGGTCCGGCACGGCGGAGCCGCCCGGGGCGCCGCGCAGAGCGAACTTCCACTCCGGATTGAGCCGGGCGAGCCAGAGCCCGCGCGGCCCGGCGAACCGCAGGGCACCCGGCCGCAGATCGGTGCGCGCGCGGGCCGCGTCGAGCAGGGCGGGCAGGAGGGGCGCGGGCGCGCGGTAGTCGTGCGCGTTGGCGGCGGTGAGCCACTGCGGCAGCAGCTCGGTGAGGTCCGGTGCCGTACCGCGCCGGCCCCCGCCGCCGGACGGCGCCGACCGGTCCGCGAGCAGCAGCGCGAGCCTTCTGGTGGCCGGCTCGGGCAGCGCCGCGCGGCCGTCGTGGGGCGCGGGCTCGGGACGTTCGGCGGCGCGCGCCGGGAGCAGGCCGGCCCTGCGCCGTACGGTGTGCAGCGCCGCGGCGTCCAGCAGGGCGACGGGCGCGTCCCTGCCGGGCGCCATGACCTCCGCCGCCGGGGTGCGGCGGTCCGTGCCGAGCAGCGCCGAGGTGACGAGCTGCTCCCAGGGGGTGCTTCTGGCGGTGCTGTTGGAGCTGGCCATCTGGGCCTCCGTAAACGCAGACGCGGTCAGGTGAGCGGAACTGTCCCCGGGATGTCCTCGGACCAGGCCGCGAGCGGATGGAAGCCGCGGTGGCCGCACTCGCCGAAGACCGTGACCGGGCTGCCGCCGGACAGCGCGGCGAGCTTCCAGGGACCGGGACGGGAGAGGGCGGCGGGCGCGAGGGGCAGCGCTGATCCGCCGTCGGCGTCGGCCAGTTGCCAGCCGCCGTCCGCCTCCGGCACCGGTATGACCCGGGACAGCGTCACCGGCCAGGAGTCCAGCCAGGGATCGTCGCGGAGCGCGGCGCCGTAGGCCTCGACCGCCGCGGCCGTGGAGCCGCCCGGCGGTGGTGTACGGATCGGAGCAGGCGGGCCGAACTGCTTGCCCCAGTCCGCCCGTAGCTGCCCCGCCCCCTCGTGCGGTGTGACCTCGGCCTCGATCACCGCGCCCACCGGCAGGCCCAGTTGAGGGGTCCGCCCGGCCGCCCCGAAGGACAGCACCAGCGCCGGGCGCCCCGTCTCCCTGCCGTACAGCCGGATACGGCGGGTGATGAGCTTGCCGTCCGACGTGTCGTACTGCGCGAGGACCAGCCAGTGGTCACGGACCGGCGGACCGCCGGCGGGAGACGGGAGACCGACCCGGGTGCGGACCGTCGCCGCCAGCGGCTCCGGCAGCCGGTCGAGCCGCTGCCAGCCCGCATTGAGCAGATGCAGCAGCGCGGACTCCTCCAGCAGCCGCACCGGCCATCCCGGACCAGAGCCGGGGATGGCGCCCAACTCCCGGGCCCGTCCCGCCAGTCCGGGCGCCTGGGCGTCGACCATCCGGGCGGCCGTCTCCTCCCAGGGCCCGTATCCGGACCGCTCCGCCGAGGCCAGGCCGCCCCGCAGCAGATCCGCCAGCCGCTGCTCCAGCTCCGTGGTGCCCGCCGTGATCCGCGCGGCCCTGCGCTCCGCCCTGCGTCTGGCGGCCTCCGGATCGGCCGGCTTCCCGGACCCGCTCTCGCCGGGGCCCGCCTCGGCCCGCTTCCTGCGGCCTTCGAGCCATTCACCGGCCCAGTCGGGCACGTCGGCCCGCTCCACCGCCTTCTCGTCCGCAGCCCAGAGCAGCAGCAGCCCCAGCGCGTGCTTGCACGGGAACTTCCGGCTCGGGCAACTGCACTTGTAGGCCGGGCCCGTGATGTCCACCACCGTCTGATACGGCCTGCTGCCGCTGCCCTTGCACAGGCCCCACACGGCTCCCGCGCCGCTGCTGCCGGTCTCCGACCACGGCCCGGCCGTGCCCAGTCTGCCGCCCGCCTTGCGTGAGGCGGCGTCAGGCGCCAGAGCCAGCACCTGTTCCGTCGTCCAGCGCACCCCCGGTCGATTCATGCGGACGACGTTAGGGGCCGCCACTGACAATCTCGCTGACCTGCGGATTCGGCGGACGACAGCTTGACTTTGCCCCTCCTTTGCGATGGGCTGCGAGCCTCAGCCGTCCTGGATCCGGGGGATCACCGATGAACCGCACCGTCCGCGCAGCCGCCGTCGCCGTCTCCGTCACGTGTCTCGCGTTCGGCCTGGGCGCCTGCTCCGCCGCCGAACGGGTCGACAAGGCCGTCAACGAGGAGATCGACGAGGCGGTCGGCGAAGGGGTCGACAAGGCGATCAACGAGACGTACGAGGTCACCTACGAGGTCACCGGCAAGAACGTCGACTCGATCGACTTCCACGCGGGCGGGGGTGACGCCATGAACCCCAAGATCGAGACGGTCGAGAAGCCCACGCTGCCGTGGAAGCGCACGGTCAGGCTGCGCGGGATCATGCCGCCGGTCGTCACGCCGATCGCCGTGGACCCGGCGGGCGCCCAGGTCACCTGCAAGATCATTTACAAGGGTGATGTCATCAAGGAGTCGTCGGGCGAGGGCCTGGCCGCGGCGGGCGGCTGCATCACCGTCTCCCCGATCGTGAAGTAACTCCGGGCGAGCCCCTCAACCAGCCTCCCCGGCACCGGGATTCACCTCCCGACCTGCGGCGACGGCCGATTGTCAGTGGCGTGGTGCACGGTGGGACCCACATCCGGTCGATCGATCTGGAGGGGGATCCATGACCGTGCCCGAAACCACCGAGGCCGCCGCTGCCGCCGGCGGCGAGGTCCTGCGCCCGCACGCCGAGGACGCGTTCGCCGACGAGCTCAAGGCCCTGGCCGGGGCCGACGACCGGCCCCGCCCCGTCAAGTGGCGGCTGTCGCCCTGGGCCGTGGCCACCTACCTGCTCGGGGGCACGCTGCCCGACGGGACGGTGATCACGCCCAAGTACGTGGGGCCGCGGCGCATCGTCGAAGTCGCGGTCACCACGCTCGCCACCGACCGGGCGCTGCTGCTGCTCGGTGTGCCCGGCACCGCCAAGACCTGGGTCTCCGAGCATCTCGCGGCGGCCGTCAGCGGTGACTCGACCCTGCTGGTGCAGGGCACGGCCGGTACGCCGGAGGAAGCGATCCGCTACGGGTGGAACTACGCGCGGCTGCTGGCCCACGGCCCCAGCCGGGACGCCCTGGTCCCGAGCCCGGTGATGCGTGCCATGTCCGAGGGCATGACGGCGCGGGTCGAGGAGCTCACCCGTATCCCCGCCGACGTACAGGACTCGCTCATCACGATCCTGTCCGAGAAGACGCTGCCGGTGCCCGAGCTGGGACAGGAGGTGCAGGCCGTCCGGGGATTCAATCTGATCGCCACGGCCAACGACCGCGACCGGGGGGTCAACGACCTGTCCAGCGCGCTGCGCCGGCGTTTCAACACGGTGGTGCTGCCGCTCCCGGCCACCGCCGAGGCCGAGGTCGACATCGTGTCCCGGCGCGTCGCACAGATGGGGCGATCGCTCGATCTGCCGTCCGGCCCCGAGGGCGTCGACGAGATCCGACGGGTCGTCACGGTCTTCCGTGAACTGCGCGCCGGTGTCACGGCCGACGGCCGCACGAAGCTCAAGTCCCCCTCGGGGACGCTCTCCACGGCCGAGGCCATCTCCGTCGTCACCCATGGCCTCGCGCTCGCGGCGCACTTCGGCGACGGCGTGCTGCGGCCGGGCGACATGGCGGCGGGCATCCTCGGTGCCGTTGTCCGCGATCCGGCCGCCGACCGGGTGATCTGGCAGGAGTACGTCGAGACGGTCATCCGCGAGCGGGACGGCTGGAAGGACTTCTACCGTGCCTGCCGGGAGGTGAGCGCGTGACCCCGGCGCGCGCGCCGGAGGCTCTCGGTACCGCCGGCGCCCCGGGCGGCACATCCGGCTCCGGGGCCGCGCGGCGCGGGCCGCTGCTGCTGGGAGTGCGGCACCACGGGCCGGGCTCGGCGCGCGCCGTGCGGGCCGCGCTCGACGCCGCCGCGCCACGGACCGTGCTGATCGAAGGCCCGCCCGAGGCCGACGCGCTGCTGGCGCTCGCGGCGGACGAGGCGATGCGGCCGCCCGTCGCGCTCCTCGCGCATGCCGTCGACGACCCGGGGCGGGCGGCGTTCTGGCCGCTGGCCGAGTTCTCTCCGGAGTGGGTCGCGCTCCGCTGGGCGCTCGCACACGACGTACCGGCCCGGTTCATCGATCTGCCCGCCGCGCACGCGCCGGCGCTCACCGCCGCCGGCCAGGAGGAGAGCGGGCCCGAGGCGGACGGTGTGCGGACCGACCCGCTCGCCGTCCTCGCCGGGGCCGCCGGATACGACGACCCCGAGCGCTGGTGGGAGGACGCCGTCGAGCACCGGGGAGCAGCCGCTGACCCGTTCGCGCCGTTCGAGGCGGTCGCCGAGATCATGGGCGCGCTGCGCGAGGAACGCGACGGAGGCGCGGAATCCGGGGAATCCGAGGAATCCGGGGAATCCGGGGGAGACGGCGACGGCGGAGACCGGTGGGATCTCGCCCGCGAGGCCCATATGCGGCTCCAGCTTCGCGGCGCCCGCAAGGAGTTCGGTGACGACGGCGTCGCCGTGGTCTGCGGTGCCTGGCATGTGCCCGCGCTGGCCGGGAAGACCACGGTCGCCGCCGACCGCGCGCTGCTGAGAGGACTGCCCAGGGCCAGGATCGAGATGACCTGGGTGCCCTGGACGCACCGCAGGCTCGCCCGGCACAGCGGTTATGGAGCGGGCATCGAGTCGCCCGGCTGGTACGGACATCTCTTCGGGGCGCCCGACCGGCCGGTGGAGCGCTGGCTGACCAGGGTCGCGGGCCTGCTGCGGGAGGAGGACCGGATCGTCTCCTCCGCCCATGTCATCGAAGCGGTACGGCTCGCCGAGACCCTCGCGGTGATGCGCGGCCGCCCGCTGGCCGGTCTCAGCGAGACCACCGACGCCGTGCGGGCCGTCATGTGCGAGGGATCCGAGGTGCCTCTGGGGCTTATCAGGGACCGGCTGGTCGTCGGCGATGTCCTCGGTGAGGTGCCGGACTCGGCGCCCGCCGTGCCGCTCCAGCGCGATCTCACCCGCGCGCAGCGCTCCCTGCGCCTCAAGCCCGAGGCACTGGAGCGCGAGCTGGACCTCGATCTCAGAAAGGACTCCGACGGCGAGCGCAGCAGGCTCCTGCACCGGCTGCGGCTGCTCGGCATCGGCTGGGGCGAGCCGGCCCACGGCCGGGGAAGCACCGGCACCTTCCGGGAGAGCTGGCGGCTGCGCTGGGAGCCCGAGTTGTCCGTCCGGATCGCCGAGGCCGGAGTGTGGGGCACCACCGTCCTCTCCGCCGCCACCGCGAAGGCCGAATGGCGGGCCGGGTCGGCGACCGCGCTCGCCGAGGTCACGGCGCTGGCCGAGCGCTGCCTCCTGGCGGGTCTGCCCGACGCCCTGCCGGTGGTGATGCGGGCCCTCGCCGACCGGGCCGCGCTCGACACCGACGTCGGCCACCTTGCCCAGGCACTGCCCGCGCTGGCCCGCTCGCTGCGGTACGGGGACGTACGGTCCACGGACACCGGGGCGCTGGGCGACGTCGCGGCCGGGCTCGCCGAGCGGATCTGCGTCGGCCTGCCGCCCGCGTGCGCCGGGCTCGACGCGGACGGCGCCGCCGGGATGCGGGACCATCTCGACAGCGTCCACACCGCGATCGGCCTCCTGCCGGACGGCAGCCGGGAGCTGGCAGGACGCTGGGAAGCCGCGCTGCACAGGCTGGCCGAGCGGGACACCGTGCCCGGAGTGCTGCGCGGGCGCGCCGCACGGCTGCTGCTGGACGCCGGCCGGCTCGCGGAGGACGAGGCCGCGCGGTTCATGGGGCTCGCGCTGTCTCCCGGCACCCCGCCGGCCGACGCCGCCGCCTGGATCGAGGGCTTCATCGGCGGGGCCGCCGGCGGGGGGATGCTCCTGGTCCACGACGAGCGCCTGCTCGGCCTTGTCGACGCGTGGCTGAACGGCGTCTCCGCCGACGCCTTCACGGATGTGCTGCCGCTGCTGCGCCGCACCTTCTCCGCGTACGAGCCGGGCGTGCGCCGCACGCTGGGCGAGCTGGTCAGGCGCGGGCCCGCCGCCGGCGGGCCCCCGGATTCCGGGGCCGGCGTGCCCGGCTTTGGCCCGGACCTCGACGAGACGCGGGCGGACGCCGTGCTGCCGGTGCTCCGGCTGCTGCTCGGGGCCGGGGCGGGCCCGGGCGGCGACCGCGCCGACGGCGATCAGGCAATGACGATCGGGTGGGAGTGACGGGATGAGTACGGACGGGACGGGCCGGAGCCCCGGCACGGACGAGCGGCTGCGCCGCTGGCGGATGGTGCTCGGCGGGGAGAGCGCCGACGGGACGGGAGTCGCGCTCTCCGGTACGGACGCGGCGATGGACGGCGCGCTGTCCGCCCTCTACGGCTCCGGCGGGGCCGCGGGCTCCTCGGGCCGCTCCGCCGGGCTCGGCGCGTCCGCGCCGTCCGTCGCGCGCTGGCTCGGAGACATCCGTACCTACTTCCCCGGCTCCGTCGTCCAGGTCATGCAGCGCGACGCGATCGACCGGCTCGGGCTCTCCGCCCTTCTGCTGGAGCCGGAGATGCTGGAGGCGGTCGAGGCCGACGTCCATCTCGTCGGCACGCTGCTCTCGCTCAACAAGGTGATGCCAGAGACGACCAGGGAGACGGCGCGTGCCGTAGTGCGCAAGGTCGTCGAGGACATCGAGAAGCGGCTCGCCACCCGCACCCGGGCCACCCTGACCGGCGCGCTCGACCGGTCCGCGCGGATCAGCCGGCCGCGTCACCGGGACATCGACTGGGACCGCACGATCCGGGCCAATCTCAAGAACTACCTTCCCGAACACGGCACGGTGGTGCCCGAACGGCTCATCGGATACGGCAGGGCCTCACAGTCGGTCAAGAAGGAGGTCGTCCTCTGCGTCGACCAGTCCGGGTCGATGGCCGCGTCGGTCGTCTACGCGTCCGTCTTCGGGGCTGTCCTCGCGTCCATGCGCTCCGTCGCCACCCGGCTCGTGGTCTTCGACACCGCGGTCGTCGACCTCACCGACCAGCTCGACGATCCGGTCGATGTCCTCTTCGGCACCCAGCTCGGCGGCGGTACGGACATCAACCGCGCGCTCAGCTACTGCCAGTCCCGGATCACCCGGCCCGCCGACACCGTGGTCGTACTGATCAGCGATCTGTACGAGGGCGGCATACGCGACGGCATGCTCAAGCGGGTCGCGGCGATGAAGGCATCCGGCGTGCAGTTCGTGGCGCTGCTCGCGCTGTCCGACGAGGGGGCGCCCGCCTACGACAGGGAGCACGCGGCGGCGCTCGCGGCACTGGGCGCACCGGCGTTCGCCTGTACGCCCGATCTGTTTCCGGAGGTGATGGCGGCCGCGATCGAGAAGCGTCCGCTGCCCATACCGGACGCGTCGGCCGCCCGGTAATACTGGGTGGGCCGGGGCAATACTCGGTGGGTGGGCCGGGGCCCGCCGCGGCGCGGCGGTACCCGGACGGCGACGGACGGCACCGCTCTGTGACAGGTATCACCGCTCAGGTGTCAGCCGCGATTTAGGGACCCACGGTCCACGGAGATAACCTGCGAGACGGACATGCCGCGTACCGGACAGCGTGTACGCCTCCCTCAGTGACAGCGCCGTCACGTTGCCCTCAGCGGCACGCCCACGCAGACAACGAACCCGCGATCACCAAGCTGCGGTTTTCAGAAGACAAAGGGACGGACGCGCGTGGACCTGTTCGAGTACCAGGCGAGGGACCTCTTCGCCAAGCACGGTGTACCGGTGCTGGCCGGTGAAGTCATCGAAACGCCTGAGGCGGCCCGAGAGGTCACCGAGCGTCTCGGCGGCAAGGCCGTCGTCAAGGCGCAGGTCAAGGTCGGCGGCCGCGGCAAGGCCGGTGGCGTGAAGCTGGCCTCCGACCCGGCGGACGCCGTCGAGAAGGCCGGTCAGATTCTGGGCATGGACATCAAGGGCCACACGGTCCACCGGGTGATGCTGGCCCAGACCGCGGACATCGCGGAGGAGTACTACGTCTCCTTCCTGCTGGACCGCACCAACCGCACCTTCCTCGCCATGGCCTCCGTCGAGGGCGGCGTCGAGATCGAGGTCGTCGCGGAGGAGAACCCCGACGCGCTGGCCAAGATCCCGGTCGACGCCAACGAGGGCTGCACCCCGGAGAAGGCCGCCGAGATCGTCGCCGCGGCGAAGTTCCCGGCCGACATCGCCGATCAGGTCGCGGACGTTCTGCAGAAGCTGTGGACCGTCTTCATCAAGGAGGACGCCCTCCTTGTCGAGGTCAACCCGCTGATCAAGTCCGGCGACGGCAAGATCATCGCGCTTGACGGCAAGGTCTCGCTGGACGAGAACGCGGACTTCCGCCAGCCCGAGCACGAGGCGCTGGAGGACAAGGCCGCGGCCAACCCGCTGGAGGCCGCCGCCAAGGCCAAGAACCTCAACTACGTCAAGCTCGACGGCGAGGTCGGCATCATCGGCAACGGCGCGGGTCTGGTCATGTCGACCCTCGACGTCGTCGCGTACGCCGGTGAGGCCCACGGCGGCGTGAAGCCCGCCAACTTCCTCGACATCGGCGGCGGCGCCTCCGCCGAGGTCATGGCGAACGGCCTGGAGATCATCCTCGGCGACCCGGACGTCAAGTCCGTGTTCGTCAATGTCTTCGGCGGCATCACCGCGTGCGACGAGGTCGCCAATGGCATCGTCCAGGCCCTGGAGCTGCTCAGGTCCAAGGGCGAGGACGTCACGAAGCCGCTGGTCGTGCGGCTCGACGGCAACAACGCGGAGCTGGGTCGCAAGATCCTGTCCGACGCCAACCACCCGCTCGTGCAGCGCGTGGACACCATGGACGGCGCGGCCGACAAGGCCGCCGAGCTCGCGGCCGCGCGCTGACGTTCGCGCATCTTCGACAGACAAGGGACAGGGTCAGCACACACCATGGCTATCTTCCTCACCAAGGACAGCAAGGTCATCGTCCAGGGGATGACCGGCGCCACCGGCATGAAGCACACCAAGCTCATGCTCGGTGACGGCACCAACATCGTCGGCGGCGTGAACCCGCGCAAGGCCGGTACGTCCGTCGACTTCGACGGCACCTCCGTACCCGTCTTCGGCTCCGTGGCCGAGGCCATCGAGAAGACCGGCGCCGACGTCTCCGTCGTCTTCGTGCCGCCGGCCTTCGCCAAGGCCGCGGTCGTCGAGGCGATCGACGCCGAGATCGGTCTGGCCGTCGTGATCACCGAGGGCATCGCGGTGCACGACTCCGCCGCCTTCTGGGCGTACGCGGGCAGCAAGGGCAACAAGACCCGGATCATCGGCCCGAACTGCCCCGGCCTGATCACCCCCGGCCAGTCCAACGCCGGCATCATCCCGGGTGACATCACCAAGCCCGGCCGCATCGGTCTCGTGTCCAAGTCCGGCACGCTGACCTACCAGATGATGTACGAGCTCCGTGACCTCGGCTTCTCCTCGGCCGTCGGCATCGGTGGCGACCCGGTCATCGGTACGACGCACATCGACGCGCTCGCCGCGTTCGAGGCCGACCCCGACACCGACCTGATCGTGATGATCGGTGAGATCGGCGGCGACGCCGAGGAGCGTGCGGCGGACTTCATCGCGAAGAACGTCACCAAGCCGGTCGTCGGTTATGTCGCGGGCTTCACCGCGCCCGAGGGCAAGACCATGGGCCACGCCGGCGCCATCGTCTCCGGTTCCTCCGGCACGGCCCAGGCGAAGAAGGAGGCCCTGGAGGCCGCGGGCGTGAAGGTCGGCAAGACGCCGACCGAGACGGCCGAGCTGGCGCGCGCGATCCTCGCCGGCTGATCGACCCCGGCTGATCGGCCCCGGCCGATCGACCGTCCGACGGCGCGGGGCCCAGGTCCTGTCCGGCTGGACACCCACACGCGTGGGCCCGCACTCTTCCGAGGGTGCGGGCCCACGCGTGTGTGGTCAGAGCGGTTCCGGCAGCAGCCGGGGCGGTCCCTTCATGGGCTCCCGGCGGAGCTTCTCCCGCAGTCGCAGATCCTCCCTGGTCAGCCGGTCGGGGCCGCTGGGCACCGGGACACCGTCGATCTGCTCGCCCGGGGCCTGCGGCGCCTCGTAGTGGGTGGGCGCCGTGGCCAGGGTGAAGCTGGTCGCCCCGACGATCAGCACGGTGAAGGCGATGGCCGCCCGGGTCCACACCCGGGCCCGCCGCTCACCGCCGGCCCGGACGGTACGGGCCGGGGGGACCGACGGCGGGGTCACCGACTGCGTGAGCGTGCCCAGGCATTCGTGCAGCAGCTCCGAGTCGGCCAGTTCGGGCAGCCGGTCGGCGACGGCCTCGCGGGCGCGCAGCAGCCGGTTCGCCGTGGCCGGAGTGCTCGCCTCCGTCTCGGCGGCCGTTTCCGGCAGGTCGAGCCCCAGGCCGTCGTAGAGCAGCAGCGCGCGGCGGTACGACGGCGGAAGATCGAGCAGGGCCTCGCGCAGCGCCCGGCCGCCGGGTCCGTCCAGCTCACTCGGGACCGCGTCGGGCCCCTTGTTGCCGCGGCGCGGCCGGCGCCACGGCGACATGGCGTACTCGTACGCGGCGGCCCGCACCCAGCCCGCCGGATCCCGGTCGACCGCCACCTCCGGCCAGCGCTGCCAGGCGAGGCGGAAGGCCCGCTCGACCGACGCCTGGGAGAGCTCGCGCCGCCCGGTGAGCAGGAACGCCTGGCCGACGAGGCCGGGCGCCGTGTGGGTGTACAGCGCGTCGAACGCCTGGTCGGCGGTGGCGAGGGTGACCGGCCCGGTCTCCTCCCCGTCCGGCCCGGCGGCGGACACCGCCGCTCCGGAGACCCCGGCCGCCGTGAGCGGGGTCCTTTCCGCCGTCGCACCCACCGGTCCGGCGGCGGCCCGACCGGTGTCCGGGCCCGTGGCCGCTGGGCCCGCCCTGAGTGCCGGGCCCGCGACGCCGGTGGCGGTGGCACCCGACGACGGTCCGGTGTCCTGGGTCCCGGGAGGCTTGGGGCCGGCCTCCCGCTTCCCGGCGGGTCCCGCGCCGCCCTGCCGGGCCGGCGGCCCCGTGTCCGCCCGGTCCTGCGCTCCAGCCGTGTCCCGTTCTCTCGCGGCGGACCGTTCCCCGGCCGCCCCGCGTGCCTCCGTCTCCGCCCTCCGGGCCTGCTCGGCCTTCTCGTGGAGCTCCGCCGCGAAGCCGGCCAGCAGCTTCGCGTACGCCTCTCCCTTGCGCCCCCGGGGCGCCGTACGGCCGGCCTCCCAGGAGCGGATCGTCGACCGCGCGACGCCCACCGCCGTCGCGACCTGCTTCTCGCTCATCGACTTCGCCTCACGCAGTCCGCGCCGCTCCTCGGGGGAGGGCAGCGGGGAAGCGGAAGCGCCGGACGTGGTGCTCTGCGTCATGAGTTACTCCCCGCAGCACTCTTATGGTCAGAAAAACACATAAACATATGATGAGCGACACAACGGCTATTCGTCCGTTACGCGAATAAGGCGCGTGTCGTTGGCAGCATGTGCGGCGTGACCCAATTGACCGATCGCAGCCCGTCGTTGTCCTCGGCCTCGGCGGCGGAGCGGGGCCGTGCCGCCGCGCTGACCGCGTCTTTCCTCCGCGGAGTCATCGCCGCCGTGCTGGGACTCGGCGCGTTCGCCGTGCTGGTGGTGGCGGTGTGGATCAGCTCGCCGTACCCGGACAGCGGCGCCGGCGGGGCGCTGCGGATCGCCGCCGCGCTCTGGCTGCTCGCCCACGGCGTCGAGCTGGTACGTCCCGACACCCTGTCAGGAGACCCGGCGCCGCTCGGGGTCGTACCGCTGCTGCTCTCGGTCCTGCCGGTGTGGCCCGCGTACCGGGCCGCCCGGGACGCCCTGACACCCGACGAGAGGAATCCACAGCTCACCGCGGTCGGAGTGGTCTGCGCCATGACGGGCGGATATCTGCTGGTCGGCGCGGTCGTCGTGATCTATGTGTCGGGCGGACCGCTCTCCGCGCATCCGCTGCGCGCGGCGCTCACGCTGTTCGCCGTGACGGTGGCCGCGACGGGCGCGGGCGCCTGGAACGGGAGCGGGCGGCCGCTCGGTCCGCCGCCCTGGGCGCCGGGAGCGGCGCGGGGCCTGCTCCTGCGTGTCGTCTGGGCGCGTGTCGTCTGGGTGCCGGAGTCCCGCCGCACCTGCGCGGTGGCGCTCCGGTCCGGGTCCGCGGGCGCCCTGGTGCTCCTCGGCGGCGGCGCGCTGTTCGTGGGGGCCTCGCTGGTGTGGCACGGCGACCTGGTGCACGCCTCCTTTCTGAAGCTCGCGGGGGACTGGTCCGGACAGCTCGCCGTACTGCTGCTGGGGCTGACGCTCGTCCCGAACGCCGCCGTCTGGGGCGCCGTGTACGCCCTCGGCCCGGGATTCGCCCTCGGCACGGCTTCGACGGCCACCCCGTTCGGGGTCGAGGGCACCCCGGCGCTGCCGGTCTTCCCGCTGCTGGCCGCGGTGCCCGACGGGACGGGGACCGCGCAGAACTGGGTCGCGCCCGCCGTGCCCGTCCTGGCCGGGCTGGCGGTGGCGTGGTTCGCGGTGCAGGCCGCCGCGGCGCCCTCCGCGGCCCGGGGGGAAGCCTGGAGCGTGGGCAGGACCGCGCTGGTGGCGGCGCTCGGAGGCGTGGCCTGCGCGACGCTGACGGCGTTTCTGGCGGCGATGTCCGGCGGCCCGCTGGGCAACTCCGAGCTGGCGGCCTTCGGGCCGGTGTGGTGGCGGGCCGGAGCGGCGGCGCTCGCCTGGACGGTGCCCCTCGCGGTACCGGCGGCGCTGCTGCTGCGGGCCTGGCGGCTCTGGGAACGCGGTGGCACGGGCGGGGCACCGGCGGGGACCGGCGCGTGGTCCGCGTGGTGGCGGGAGCCCTGGCGGCGGATGCCGTTCCGGCCGGTCTCATGGCGGCAGGTGCCCTGGCGGCGCGGCGCGAGGGCGGCGGAGGAGTCCGCCGGAGCGGTGCCCCGGACACCGCAGCAGCCCGCCGGCCCCGGGGCGCCGGGCGCTTCGGCGTCCGCCGCCGCCCGGCCGGAGGCCGATCCGGCGGACGCGGCGGCCCCGGATTCCGAGCCCTACGACTTTCTGCCGGCCGGCGCCTGGCACCAGCGCGGCGCCTGGGAGACACGCCGGCCGATGGGCCAGGACGCCCCGGGCGGCCCGCCGGCCGTGCCGCCCACTCCGGCGCGCGAGGAGAGGCGGCGACCGGAACCGGCGCCCGCGGAGCCGCCCCACACCGGGGAGCGCGACTCCGGCCGGCGGCCGGACGTCACTCCTTGACGCCGAAGACCGGCACCAGCGAACGCGGCAGCAGATCGTTGCAGGAGAGCTGCCCGGTCTTGGTCAGCGAGTCGTTCACACAGGTGTAGTAGTCGCGGTAGGCGAGCTGCACGGAGAACGTCGTCGCGACGATCGCCAGCGCGAGGCACGCCGTCACCAGCCCGCTCACCGCCGCCGTCTTCTGCTGTCTCTTCGAGGCGGGTCCCTGGCCCGGGGCGAGAGGTCCCTGGCCCGGGCCCGGCCCGCCGGTGCCCGCCGCGACCGCGGCCGGAGCCTCCTCCTGAGCGGGCCGCGCGCCCGGCTTGCCGGGCTTGTCGCGCAGGGAGCTGATGCCCCAGTACAGCGCCAGCGCCCCGAGCAGCAGCCCGATCTCCGGGAAGTCGAAGAGCGCGAAGAAGAAGGCCCACATGCCGGAGAGCAGGGCGTAGCGGGCGCGCCGCTGCACCGGGTCGGTCGGATCCCAGCGCAGTCCGCTGCCACGGCCCCCGTCGGGGCCGTCCTGACCGCCGCCCTGGCCGTTCTCGTCGCCCTGGGCGCCGGGACGGCTGCCGAAGCCGCCCGACGAGCGGCCCGGCTGCCGGCTGCTCCACTGGCTGCCCCAGCCGCCCTGGCCGGACGAGCCGTCCGGTGAGTCACCGTGCTCGGGACGGCGCGGCTGCCACGGCTGGTCCGGCCTGCCCTCGGGCGGCGGCGCGAAGGGATTGTCGTCGGAGGAGCCACCGGACCCGGCGCCCGGAGCACCGCCCGGCCCCCGGGAGTCCGGAGCGTCCGGTGAGCCGCCGGAGCCCGGGCCCCCGGAGTCCGGGCCCCTGCCGTTCCCCGAGGAGTCCGGGGAACCGGCGGAGCCCGAAGAACCGGAAGAACCGGAGCTTCCCGAGGGTCCGGTGGAGGAGGACTGGCGTTCCCGCGGCAGCAGCACCGGCCCAGCGGTCGGCGGGAGGCGGAGTGCCATGCGGCGGCGTCGGTCCTGCATCTGGTGAACGTCTTCCCCTCGGACCCGGTGCGCGGGTCTTGTCTCGGTCGTGTCCGGATGGCCGTCCTGGAGACGGAACCCTGTCCCCAGACGCTACCTCCCGGCCAGGCCCCCGTCCCGTGGGGGCCGCTCGGTGTGCCGGTATCGTTGCTGACGGTCGGCTCCTTCGTAGAGTTCCCCGTATCGGAGAACGCGATTCGTTCGTACGACCACACAAAGCCGTACGACCACACAAGCCGCGCATCGCACAAAGCCGCCGACCGCACCACGCCGCACGACCCGCGAGGCTGTGCCCGCTCCCAGAAAGGCGCCCGCTGTGGCCTCCCCGCCTTCCTCCTCCCTGACCGTTCCGCCGTCGTCCGGCCGTCCTGCCCGGCTGGTGGTCCTGGTCTCCGGATCCGGGACGAATCTCCAGGCACTGCTCGACGCGATCGGCGACGACCCGGAGTCCTTCGGGGCGGAGATCGTCGCCGTCGGCGCGGACCGCGGCGGTATCGCCGGTCTGGAGCGTGCCGAGCGCGCCGGGCTGCCGATCTTCGTCCACCGGGTGAAGGACTACGGGACGCGCGACGCGTGGGACGCGGCGCTCGCCGGGGCGACCGCGTCGTACGAACCGGACCTGGTCGTCTCGGCCGGTTTTATGAAGATCGTGGGGAAGGAGTTCCTCGCGCGCTTCGGCGGACGGTTCGTCAACACGCATCCCGCGCTGCTGCCCAGTTTTCCCGGTGCCCACGGCGTACGCGAAGCACTGGCGTACGGAGCGAAGGTCACCGGCTGCACCGTCCACTTCGTCGACGACGGCGTCGACACCGGTCCGATCATCGCGCAGGGCGTGGTCGAGGTCCGGGACGAGGACGATGAAGACGCTCTCCATGAGCGCATCAAGGAAGTCGAGCGACGGCTGCTCGTCGAGGTCGTGGGGCGTCTGGCCCGGCACGGCTACCGCATTGAGGGACGAAAGGTAACAATCCAGTGACCGTCGAAGGTACGAAGCGGCCGATCCGCCGCGCGCTGGTCAGCGTCTACGACAAGACGGGCCTGGAAGAGCTGGCCCGCGGGCTGCACGAGGCGGGCGTCACCCTGGTCTCGACGGGCTCCACCGCCTCGAAGATCGCCGCGGCCGGTGTGCCGGTCACCAAGGTCGAGGAGCTGACCGGCTTCCCCGAGTGCCTGGACGGCCGCGTCAAGACGCTGCATCCGCGCGTCCACGCCGGGATCCTCGCCGATCTGCGGCTCGACTCGCACCGCGAGCAGCTCGCCGAGCTGGACATCGAGCCGTTCGACCTGGTCGTCGTCAATCTCTACCCCTTCCGCGAGACGGTCGCCTCCGGCGCCACCCCGGACGAGTGCGTCGAGCAGATCGACATCGGCGGCCCCTCGATGGTCCGGGCCGCCGCCAAGAACCACCCGTCGGTCGCCGTGGTCACCAGCCCCGACCGGTACGCGGACGTCCTCGGCGCGGCCCGGGACGGCGGTTTCGACCTGACGACCCGCAAGCGGCTGGCGGCGGAGGCGTTCCGGCACACCGCCGCCTACGACGTGGCCGTGGCCTCCTGGTTCGCCGACGACTACGCCGCCGCGGACGACTCCGGCTTCCCGGACTTCCTGGGCGCCACGTATGAACGCGCGAACGTGCTCCGCTACGGCGAGAACCCGCACCAGCCCGCCGCGCTCTACACCAGCGCCGAGGGTGGTCTGGCCGAGGCCGAGCAGCTGCACGGCAAGGAGATGTCGTACAACAACTACACCGACACCGACGCCGCGCGCCGGGCCGCGTACGACCACGCCGAGCCCTGCGTCGCGATCATCAAGCACGCCAACCCGTGCGGCATCGCGATCGGTGACGATGTCGCCGAGGCGCACCGCAAGGCCCACGCCTGCGACCCGCTGTCCGCGTTCGGCGGTGTGATCGCCGTCAACCGGCCGGTGTCGGTCGAGATGGCAGAGCAGGTCGCAGAGATCTTCACCGAGGTCATCGTCGCGCCCGGTTACGAGGACGGCGCCGTCGAGGTGCTGGCCCGCAAGAAGAACATCCGGGTGCTGCGCTGCGCCGAGCCGCCGTCCGCGCGGGTCGAGGTCAAGCCGATCGACGGCGGTGCGCTGCTCCAGGTCACCGACCGCTTCCAGGCCGACGGCGACGACCCGGCGAAGTGGACCCTCGCTTCCGGTGAGGCGCTGTCCGAGGCCGAACTGGCGGAGCTGGCCTTCGCCTGGCGCGCGAGCCGCGCGGTCAAGTCCAACGCGATCCTGCTCGCCAAGGGCGGTGCGTCGGTGGGCGTCGGCATGGGCCAGGTCAACCGGGTCGACTCGGCGAAGCTCGCGGTGGAGCGGGCCGGTGCGGAGCGCGCCCAGGGCTCCTACGCCGCGTCCGACGCGTTCTTCCCGTTCCCCGACGGTCTGGAGATCCTGCTGAACGCGGGCGTCAGGGCCGTGGTCCAGCCGGGCGGTTCGGTCCGCGACGAGCAGGCCGTCGAGGCGGCGCGGAAGGCCGGCGCGACGATGTACTTCACCGGGACACGGCACTTCTTCCACTGATTCCACTGAGCGAGCCGGGCACGCCCCGCCGGTACCGCGGCGGGTGAGGAACGGTAAGGAACGACGAAGAACGACGAAGGCCGTGAACCTCCGGACAGGACGGTTCACGGCCTTCGTGCCTCCGGGAGCGCGTGTGGGCGACCCATGGTGGCGTCAGTGGCGCGGGCGCTGGAACCAGGCCGCGCCGTCCGCCTTCGCCACGAACACGATGATCAGGATGCCGAGCGCCATGGTGACGATGCCGAACGGCAGCGCGAGCACACCGAGGAGCGTGGCGAACGCGCCGTAGACGATCGCGCAGACACGGGTGGCGTTGCGGCCGGTCTTCATCTTCAGCGCCAGGGTGATCGAGAGCGCGGCGAAGACCAGGGTCAGCACGGCCACGAAGGCGACGAGGCCCTTGCCGAGGTCGGCGAAGGCCTCGCTCTCGGCGGTCGTGGCGCCGCTGTCGTTGATCGCCTCGTCGATGGTGCCCATCGCGGCGAAGGCGAGGATGCCGCTGAGGACCTGGAAGCCCGAGATGACCCACAGCATCACGCGGGCCGCCTTGACTCCGCCCGGCATCCGCGTCGGTGCCTCGGGATGGCCGTACGGCTGCTGGACCGGCGGGGCCTGCGGGTAGCCGTATCCAGGCGGCTGCTGGCCCTGCGGGTAGCCGTATCCGGGCTGCTGGCCGGGCTGCTGACCCGGCTGCTCGCCCTGCGGCCGGCCGTAGGGGTTGTTGGGGTCGCCGAAGCTCATGCGGGTTCCTCCGTCGGTGGTGCGGGGACGGCACGGCCCGCGTGGAGGAACTTCTCCGGCCTGAGCGGTCTGCCCCCCGACGCTGCCCGCGCACTGCGCGGCAATCGTGTTATCACCGTCGCAGTTTGTCCAGTGACTATCCGTAGGTGTTGTGCAAGCGCAACCTCGTGTGCGACCGGGCGAACGGGCGGAGGGAACGCCTGGTGGACACGGATTGGAACCGGGACGGGGTCATCCGCGAGGATGGGGGCATGACTGCCCAGATTCTCGATGGCAAGGCCACCGCAGCCGCGATCAAGTCCGATCTGACCGTCCGTGTGGCGGCTCTCAAAGAACGGGGCATCACGCCCGGCCTGGGGACGCTGCTGGTCGGCGACGACCCGGGCAGCCGCTGGTACGTGAACGGCAAGCACCGCGACTGCGCCGAGGTCGGTATCGCCTCGATCCAGCGCGAGCTGCCCGCCACGGCCACCCAGGAGGAGATCGAGTCCGTGGTCGGGGAGCTGAACGCCAACCCCGAGTGCACCGGCTACCTCGTGCAGCTTCCGCTGCCCAAGGGCATCGACGCCAACCGGGTGCTGGAGCTGATGGACCCGGCCAAGGACGCCGACGGACTGCACCCGATGAGCCTCGGCCGCCTGGTGCTGAACGAGACGGGGCCGCTGCCCTGCACGCCGTACGGCATCATCCGGCTCCTGCGCCACCACGGCGTCGAGATCAAGGGCGCGGACATCGTGGTCGTGGGCCGCGGTATCACCGTCGGCCGGTCGATCCCGCTGCTGCTGACGCGCAAGTCCGAGAACGCCACGGTGACGCAGTGCCACACCGGCACCCGCGATCTGTCGGCGCACCTCAGGAGGGCGGACATCATCGTCTCGGCCGCCGGGGTGCCGCACATCGTCAAGCCGGAGGACGTGAAGCCGGGCGCCGCGGTCCTCGACGTCGGCGTCAGCCGGGACGAGCACGGCAAGATCGTCGGCGATGTCCACCCGGGCGTCGCCGAGGTGGCCGGCTGGATCTCGCCGAACCCCGGCGGTGTCGGCCCGATGACCCGCGCCCAGCTCCTGGTCAATGTGGTCGAGGCGGCCGAACGCGCCGCCGACGCGGGCTGACCCGGCCGAACGTAATCCGGAAAGGGGCACCCATGGGTGCTGGTACGAGCGCGGGCGACGCGGCCCGTTCGCCGCGCGGCGCGCGGAAGACGGACACCGCGGAGCCGGCCGAGCCGATACGGGACGTGCCCGAGCCGGTCCTCCCGGCGACGGGCGCCGCGCCGAGGGCCCGCGCGGGTACGGTCCCGGCGGGCCCCGTGGCGGAGGCGGACCCGGTGGCGGAGCCCGCCGGGGCGGACGTCACGGTCCGTGGCGCGGCGCCGGACGCCGCCCCGCGCGAGGCCGCCGGCACCATGGTCCCGGAGCCCGCCCCGCGCGAGGCCGCCGACCGCGCCGACGACACCGACCACGCGGAACCGGCCGGTGACAGCGGACCGGACGACGAGGCGGAACCGGCCGGGGAGACCCGGCGGTTCCCGCCCATCACCCGGGACACCGCGCCCCCCGAGGGCGCCGGGCGGGCCGCACCGAGGGACGCGCCCGCGCCCGCCCGGCAGTGGCCGCTGCTCAGTGTGCTCGGGACGATCGGCCTCGGGCTGCTGATCGTCGGGCTGCACCCCTTCGCCGAGGCGTTCCGGATCGGCACGATCCTGATCGGTCTCGCCCTGATCGGCGGCGCCGCACTGCGGCGGGCACTGCCCTCCGTGGGCATGCTGGCCGTCCGTTCGCGGTTCACCGACATGGTGACGTACGGCCTGCTGGGCCTCGCGATCGTGCTGCTCGCCCTGATGACCCAGCCCAGGCCGTGGCTGGAGATCCCGTTCCTGGAGGACGTGGTCCACTCGACCGTGACATGACGGCGGACCGGCCGAGCCGGACACCCGCACGGTACGCACACGGGACGGCGTCCGTCCGCTCCACCGGGGGCGGACGGACGCCGTCCGTCCGTGCCCAGGGGGCGGCGCGGCCCGGTGTCCCGGGTCGGATAGCCTGACCGCTGGATATCTCTTCACGTCAAGATTCAGATCAGCGTGCGGAGATGTCCCGCACCCGGGGCAGGGACCCCCACCGCCAGCTCTTACGGAGATCGCCATGACCCGCACTCCCGTGAATGTCACCGTCACCGGCGCGGCCGGCCAGATCGGTTACGCGCTGCTCTTCCGCATCGCGTCCGGTCATCTGCTCGGCGCGGATGTGCCGGTCAACCTGCGTCTCCTGGAGATTCCGCAGGGCCTCAAGGCCGCCGAGGGCACCGCGATGGAGCTCGACGACTCCGCCTTCCCGCTGCTCCGCGGCATCGAGATCACGGACGACCCGAACGTCGCCTTCGACGGCGCGAACATCGCCCTGCTGGTCGGCGCCCGTCCCCGGACGAAGGGCATGGAGCGCGGCGACCTGCTCGCCGCCAACGGCGGCATCTTCAAGCCGCAGGGCAAGGCCATCAACGACCACGCCGCCGACGACATCAAGGTGCTCGTCGTCGGCAACCCCGCCAACACCAACGCGCTGATCGCCCAGGCCGCCGCGCCCGACGTGCCCGCCGAGCGCTTCACCGCGATGACCCGCCTCGACCACAACCGCGCGATCTCGCAGCTCGCGCGGAAGACCGGCGCCGCGGTCTCCGACATCAAGCGCCTGACGATCTGGGGCAACCACTCCGCCACCCAGTACCCGGACATCTTCCACGCGGAGATCGCCGGCAAGAACGCCGCGGAGACCGTGAACGACGAGGCGTGGCTGGCCGACACGTTCATCCCGACCGTCGCCAAGCGCGGCGCCGCGATCATCGAGGCCCGTGGCGCCTCCTCGGCCGCCTCGGCGGCCAACGCGGCCCTCGACCACGTGTACACCTGGGTGAACGGCACCGCCGAGGGCGACTGGACCTCCATGGGCGTTCCGTCCGACGGCTCCTACGGGGTGGCGGAGGGCCTGATCTCCTCCTTCCCGGTCACCACCAGGAACGGCGCGTACGAGATCGTCCAGGGCCTGGACATCAACGACTTCTCGCGGACCCGGATCGACGCCTCGGTGCGGGAACTCGCCGAGGAGCGCGACGCGGTGCGCGAGCTGGGCCTGATCTGACACCGATTCACGCGGCATCACGCGGCATCACGCCGTAACGCTGAACTGGGCCGCGACCGCGCGAACGGCCCGCGGGCGGGCTCCCGGGCCCCGGTCCACCGAAGTCCCGGTGGACCGGGGCCCTGCGCGTGGGCTCTGGACGCCTCGCTGAACATGGACCCGGACATGGCCTTCGCGCGGGACGGCCCGAAGAGCGCCGCGCCGCGTCCGGCTCAGCCGCGCAACTGTTCCGCCATGACCTTGACCGCCGCCATGGCGCGCCGTTGCAGTCCGGGACCGAAGGTGATGCGTGTCGCGCCCAGCCGGCCCAGTTCCGGAAGGGTCGGGCCGCCCGGCATCGCCACCACGTTGACCGGCCCCCCGACACCGGCCCGGAGCACCGGAAGCGCCTCGGCCGGTGCGGCGATCGGGTAGACGCAGTCGGCACCGGCGGCCACATAGAGACGGGCCCGGGCCACCGCGTCGGCCGGGTCGCCACCACCGTGGACGAAGGTGTCGACGCGCGCGTTGACGAAGAGATCGTCGCCGGCGGCCGCGCGCACCTCCGCCAGCCAGTCGGCGTGGCGCTCGGGATCTTTGAGCGTGCCGCCCGAGGAGTCCTCCAGATTGCAGCCGACGGCGCCCGTGCCGAGGAGACGGTCCACCAGTTCCCGGGGAGCGAGGCCATAGCCGTCCTCGATGTCCGCCGACACGGGTACGGAGACGGCGCGCGCGATCCGGGCGACCGCGCCGAACATCTCGTCGGGCGGGGTCGCGCCGTCCTTATGGCCGAGCGAGGCCGCCACTCCGGCGCTCGGCGTGGCGAGCGCCGGGAAGCCCGCGTCCGCGAAGACGCGGGCGCTCGCCGCGTCCCAGGGCCCGGGCAGGATGAGCGGGTCGTCGTCGGCGCGGCCGTGGTGCAGCGCGCGGAAGGCCGAAACTGTCATGGTCCCGTGTCCCGGTGTCCGTCGAACGGGTCAGTGGCTGATCTGGCCGGGCGTGTAGTGGCCCGGCACCAACCGGGTGGACACACCGAACCGGTTCCAGGCGTTGATCGCCGTGATCGCGCCGATGAGATGGGCCAGCTCGGTCTCGTCGAACTGCTTCGCGGCCTTCGCGTACACCTCGTCCGGCACAAAACCGTCGGTCAGCACGGTGATCGCCTCGGTCAGCTCGATCGCCGCGATCTCCTTCGCGGTGTAGAAGCGCCGCGACTCCTCCCAGGCGCCGAGCTGGATGATCCGCTCCACCGACTCGCCGGCCGCCAGCGCGTCCTTGGTGTGCATGTCGAGGCAGAACGCGCAGTGGTTGATCTGGGAGGCGCGGATCTTGACGAGTTCGAGCAGGGTCGGGTCGACGCCCTGCCGGGTGGCGGCGTCCAGCCGGATCATGGCCTTGTAGACCTCGGGGGCGAGCTTGGCCAGATTGAGCCGGGGCGTGTGCTCCGGGTTGTACTCCGTGGCTGTGCCGGTGCTGGTCGTGCCCGTCGTGTCCGCCGCGTTTGCCGTGTTCGCTGTCGTCGCTGTCATGTCATCGACGCTACGCGTGCGATGGCACAGAGGTATGGTCCACTTCCATGACGGATTCCTGGGCCACTCCGGCGGGACCAGAGGACGGACCCGGCCGCGGTACGGAGCCGGAGCCCGTCGGCGGGGCGGGCCCCGGGACGGCCTTCGGCGCCGATCTGCACCTGGAGCTGCGCGGCTCCGGGCTGCGTGCCGGGCTGATGGACGCCCTGCGGGAAGCCGTCCGCACCGGCCGTCTCACGCCCGGGACCAGGCTGCCCTCCTCGCGCTCGCTCGCGGCCGATCTGGGCATCGCCCGCAATACCGTGGCCGACGCGTACGCCGAGCTGGTCGCCGAGGGCTGGCTCACCGCGCGGCAGGGCTCGGGGACGCGGGTGGCCCGGCGGGCCGCGCCCCGCAGGCCCGCGCCCCCGGCGCCCAGGACACCGCGGATCGGCCGCCGGCCCGTCCACAATCTGCTGCCGGGCTTTCCCGACCTGGCCGCCTTTCCACGCGCGCAGTGGCTGACGGCCGCGCGCCGGGCGCTGACCAGCGCGCCCTCCGAGGCGTTCGGATACAGCGACGCGCGCGGCCGGATCGAACTGCGTACCGTCCTCGCCGACTATCTGGCGCGGGCGCGCGGGGTCTACGCCGATCCGGAGCGGATCGTGATCTGCTCCGGCTTCGCCCATGGGCTGATGCTGATGGCGACCGTGCTCCTCGCGCGGCGGGTGCGGACGACGGCCGTCGAGTCGTACGGGCTCGATGTGCACTGGAAGATCCTGACCAGGGCGGGGATGCGGATGTCCGTGCTCGCGCTGGACGAACACGGCGCCCGTACGGAGGAGCTGGCGGACGCGAAGGGCGCCGGCGCGGTGCTGATGACACCGGCGCACCAGTTCCCCACCGGTGCGGCCCTCCATCCCGACCGGCGCGCGGCGGCCGTCGACTGGGCGCGCGGCACGGGCGGGCTGATCCTGGAGGACGACTACGACGGAGAGTTCCGCTACGACCGCCAGCCCGTCGGCGCACTGCAGGGGCTCGATCCCGAGCGGGTGGTGTACTTCGGCACGGCGAGCAAGTCCCTGACGCCCGGCCTGCGGCTCGGGTGGATGGTGCTGCCGCAGGAGCTGGTGGGGGAGGTGATGGCGGCCAAGGGCGAGGTGGACTGGGTGTCCAGCGCGCTGGACCAGCTCACGCTCGCGGAGTTCATCGCCTCGGGCGCCTACGACCGTCATGTCCGCTCCATGCGGCTGCGCTACCGCAAGCGCCGCGACCAGCTTGTCGCCGCGCTCGCCGACCGGGACCCGGCCTTCGGGGTGACCGGCATCGCGGCCGGACTCCACGCCGTCGTCGAGCTGCCGCCGGGCACCGAGCGCTCCGTCGTCGAGGCGGCGGCCTGGCAGGGACTGGCGCTCAACGGCAGGGCGGACTTCCGCCACCCCTCGGCGCAGCCGGACGGGGACGCCCTGGTGGTCGGTTACGGCGCCCCGACGGACAGCGCGTGGGCCGGGGCGCTGGACGCGCTGTGCCGGGTACTGCCATGACACCGCTGTCACGGCGGTACCCGCCGGGCGCACCCGCCCGGGGCCATTCGGGCGGGAGAACCGGCCGGGAACCGGCGCACCCTCAGGACAGCCCGCAGGACAGCCCCTAGGATCGCCCGTACGGCATCGCGTGTCGGTCACCGTCCGGGTGAGGCATGGAGGCGCCCGTGAGTTTGCCTTACGGAGGCATTCCACCGTGTCAGTCGAGTTGAATCACACCATCGTTCATTCCCGGGACAGCCGGGAATCCGCCGAGTTCCTGGCGCACATCCTGGATGTCGAAGTCGGGGCCGAGTGGGGCCCCTTCATCCCGATCGAGCTGAGCAACGGCGTCACGCTCGACTTCGCGGTCATCCCGGCGGAGTCCATCGTCTCGCAGCACTACGCCTTCCTGGTCACCGAGGCGGAGTTCGACGGGATCTTCCGGCGGATCCAGGACGCCGGGATCACGTACTACGCCGATCCGCACCGCAAACAGCCCGGCGAGATCAACCACCATGACGGCGGCCGGGGCGTGTACTTCGCGGACCCGGCGGGACACGGCATGGAAATCATCACCCGTCCTTACGGCAGCGGCGCGGGCGCGTAGTACGCACGCGGGCCACGGCAGCCCCCGGCACCGGCTCCCCTGCCGTGGCCGGGGGCTCGCCGGTGCGCCGTCCGCGGTACGGAAGGCGCACCGCCATGGCGACAGCGTGGTCCGGCCATCTAATGTGTCCGGACGGCTCTGGTCACAGGCCGGTTCGAATGCGCCAGTGCGCGTGCAACGGGGGAGACGGCACATGACAGTGCGGCAACGGAGGCTGAGGTCGAGCACCGTGGTGCTCGGCGGTATGGGACTGCTCGCGGTGGCGATCACCTCCTGCGGCTCGGAGCCCGACAAGAGATGCGCCGACCGGACGACCCGGGCGCAACTGCCCAGCTCCGCGTGCAAGAGCGGCGGCCAGGGCTCGTACTACTACGGCGGATCCAGCGACAAGGGCAAGGTCGACGGCGGCAGCTTCGACAAGTCCGCGGTCGACCGGGGCGGCTTCGGCTGCTCGGGTTCGGGCGGTGGCTGATGACCCGTGTGGGCCGGTGAGCCGCTGATGAAACGTCACACCATCGACCCCCGGCCCGGCTGGCAGCAGACCGTCGAGGAGCAGGGCGTCGTCTATCCGCTCACCCGGCACCCGGACGGTTCGCTGCGCCCCTACTGGGACGAGAGCGCCTATTACACCTTCAGCCTGCCCGAGGTCGAGGCCCTCGAAGAGGTCGTCGAGGAGCTGCACGGGCTGTGTCTGGAGGCCGCGGCGCACATCGTGCGGCACGACCGGTTCGAGGACCTCGGCATCACCGACCCCCGGCTGGCCGCGCTGATAGCCGAGTCCTGGCGCCGCCGGGCCGAACTGCCGTCTCTTTACGGCCGGTTCGACCTGCGCTACGACGGCACGGGACCGGCCAAGATGCTGGAGTACAACGCGGACACGCCCACCTCGCTGGTCGAAGCCGCGAGCGCGCAGTGGTTCTGGATGGAGGAGCGCTTCCCGGGCGCCGACCAGTGGAACTCCCTCCACGAACGCCTTGTCGCCGCCTGGGGGCGGCAGTCCGCCCTGCTGCCTCCCGGGCCCGTGCACTTCGCCCACTCGGACGGTGACGAACTGGGCGAGGACCTGATGACGGTCGCGTATCTGCGCGAGACCGCCGAGCAGGCCGGTCTCGCCACCGAGGCGCTTTCCGTCGAACAGATCGGCTGGGACCGGCTCTCCGGCCGCTTCGTCGACGACCGGCTGCGCTTCGTGCGGAGCTGTTTCAAGCTGTATCCCTGGGAGTGGCTGGTCACCGACCGGTTCGGTCCGCATGTCCTGGACACCCTCGACAACGGCGGCGGCACCGGCACCACCTGCTGGATCGAACCGGCCTGGAAGATGCTCCTCTCCAACAAGGCGCTGCTCGCGATCCTCTGGGAACTCCACCCGGGCCATCCCCATCTGCTGCCCGCCCATCTCGACGGCCCCCGGGAACTCGCCGCCACCGGTTATGTCTCCAAGCCCCTGCTCGGCCGCGAGGGCGCCGGGGTCACCGTGCACCGGCCGGGCGCGGCGCCGGTGGTACGGGACGAGGCGTGCTGCTACCAGGAGCTGGCCCCGCTGCCCGACTTCGACGGCAACCATGTGGTGCTCGGAGCGTGGGTCGTCGAGGACGAGGCGGCGGGCCTGGGCATCCGGGAGTCCTCGGGCCTGATCACGGACGAGTACGCCCGCTTCGTGCCCCATGTCATCGCCTGACGCCATCGTGTGACGGCGGCCCTGCGGCGGGCCGGCGCGGGCGGCTCCGCCGGGGGGCGCTCAGGCCGGTTCAGCCTCAGGCCGGGTCCGCGAGCACCGACCTGAGCTGGTCCAGGCCCCAGTCCAGGTCCTCCTTACTGATCACCAGCGGCGGAGCGATCCGGATCGTGGATCCATGGGTGTCCTTCACCAGCACTCCCCGCTCCATCAGCCGCTCCGAGATCTCCCGGCCCGTCCCGTGTGACGGCACGATGTCCACACCGGCCCACAGGCCGCGGCCGCGCACCGTCTCCACCGCCCCGCCGACGAGCAGTCCCAGCTCGTGGTGGAGATGGTCACCCAGCTCCGCGGCGCGCTGCTGGTACTCGCCGGTCCTGAGCATCGCGATCACCTCAAGAGCGACCGCGCAGGCCAGCGGATTGCCGCCGAACGTCGAACCGTGCTCGCCGGGACGGTGCACACCGAGCACCTCGGCCGAGGAGACCACGGCCGACACCGGCACCACGCCGCCGCCCAGCGCCTTGCCGAGGACATACATGTCGGGCACCACGTCCTCGTGCTGGCAGGCGAACGTCCTGCCCGTCCGGCCCAGGCCCGACTGGATCTCGTCCGCGATGAAGAGCACACCGCGCGCCCGGGTCAGCTCCCGCACCCCGGCGAGATAACCGGCCGGCGGCACCAGCACCCCGGCCTCACCCTGGATCGGCTCCAGCAGCACGGCCACGGTGTTCTCGGTCATCGCCGCGCCCAGCGCCGTGAGGTCCCCGTACGGCACGATCTCGAAGCCGGGCGTGTACGGACCGTAGTCCGCCCGGGCCTCCGTGTCCGTGGAAAAGCTGATGATCGTGGTCGTCCGGCCGTGGAAGTTGTTGGCCGCGACCAGGATCTTCGCCATGCCGTCCGGCACGCCCTTGACCCGGTAGCCCCACTTCCTGGCGGTCTTCACCGCCGTCTCCACCGCCTCGGCCCCGGTGTTCATCGGCAGGACCATCTCCATGCCGCACAGCTCGGCCAGCTCCGCGCAGAAGTCGGCGAACCGGTCGTGGTGGAACGCCCGGGAGGTGAGCGTCACCCGCTCCAGCTGGGCCCTGGCGGCATCGATCAGCCGCCTGTTGCCATGGCCGAAGTTGAGCGCCGAGTATCCGGCGAGCATGTCGAGGTAGCGACGGCCCTCGACATCGGTCATCCACGCACCGTCCGCCGAGGCGACGACGACGGGCAGCGGGTGGTAATTGTGCGCACTGTGGGCCTCCGCCGAGGCGATGGCACGCTCCGTTGTCGACACGGGTTCTCCGATCGGTCAGGACAAGCTGTCCGGCGTGGGCGGGGCAACGCCCCACTTTTCTATCGTCGCTCGCGGAATGGGCGAAGAAACCTTGCTCCCGGCGTGCCCCGGCCGAACAGGGCACGCGCCGGAGCACAGGGCCCTACGCTGGGTGGTACGCACGGCGACTGGCGTACGCGGAACAAACCGCGGGGGAGCCCTGCGCGGTTCATCGCACGAGGTGCCGCCCGCCTGGGCACCCCGGGACCACGACCGAACACGGATCGTCCCGGAGGACACCATGACGCATCCCGCCCATCACCCCGCCCTTTCGGCGGACGACCCGGAACTGGCCGCGCTCGTCGGCGCCGAGGAACGGCTCCAGGCCGAGACCCTGCGCCTGATCCCCAGCGAGAACTATGTCTCGCGGGCGGTCCTCGAAGCGTCCGGGACGGTCCTCCAGAACAAGTACAGCGAGGGCTATCCGGGCCGTCGCTACTACGAGGGCCAGCAGGTCATCGACCAGATCGAGCTGCTCGCCACCGAGCGTGCCAAGGCCCTCTTCGGCGTGGAGCACGCCAATGTCCAGCCCTATTCGGGTTCCCCGGCCAATCTGGCCGTCTATCTCGCCTTCGCCGAGCCCGGCGACACCGTGATGGGCATGTCCCTTCCGATGGGCGGCCATCTCACCCATGGCTGGGGTGTCTCGGCCACCGGCACGTGGTTCCGGGGCGTCCAGTACGGCGTGCGCCGGGACACCGGCCTGATCGACTTCGACGAGGTGCGCCGGCTCGCCCTGGCGGAGCGCCCCAAGATCATCTTCTGTGGCGGTACGGCCCTTCCCCGCACCATCGACTTCGCGGCCTTCGGCGAGATCGCCCAGGAGTCCGGCGCGGTGCTGGCCGCCGATGTCGCCCATATCGCCGGTCTGATCGCGGGCGGCGCGCACCCCTCCCCGGTGCCGTACGCCGACGTGATCTCGACGACCACCCACAAGACCCTGCGCGGCCCGCGCGGCGCGATGCTGATGTCGGGGAAGCAGCACGCCAAGGCCATCGACAAGGCGGTCTTCCCCGGCCTTCAGGGCGGCCCGCACAACCAGACCACCGCCGCCATCGCGGTCGCCCTGCACGAGGCGGCCCGTCCCTCCTTCCGTGACTACGCGCGGTCGGTCGTCGCCAATGCCCGGGTCCTGGCCGAGGAACTGCTCGCGCGCGGCTTCGACCTTGTCTCCGGCGGCACCGACAACCATCTGATCCTGATGGACCTGACGTCCAGGGACGTGCCCGGCAAGGTGGCCGCCAAGGCGCTGGACCGGGCCGGGATCGTGGTCAACCACAACACCGTGCCCTACGACCCGAGGAAGCCCTTCGACCCCTCCGGCGTGCGGATCGGCACCCCCTCCCTCACCTCCCGCGGTCTGGGCACCGCCCAGATGGCGGCCGTGGCCGACTGGATCGACCGGGGCGTCACCGCGGCGGGCAAGGGAGACGAGGACGCGCTGGCGGCGATCCGCGCCGAGGTCGCCGACCTGATGACCGGCTTCCCGGCCCCCGGCCTGCCGGTCTGACCCCGGCGACCGCTCCGAAGCACGCACCTGACGCCGCGCGGCCGCCCTGCGGGCGACGACGGGAATTGTCAGACAGGCCCCTGTGCTCACGGCTCTGCCCCACCGGTCGCAGGGGATCGGTTCCCCCCTTCGGAGATCCGTTCCCGAGCGGTCAGCCGCACCTGAGAGAATGGTGAGCATGGCCTCTGATCGTCCCCGCGCGCTCTCCGGTATCCAGCCCACCGCCGGCTCGTTCCACCTCGGGAACTACCTCGGTGCGGTGCGCCAGTACGTGGCGCTGCAAGACACCCACGACGCCTTCTACATGGTCGTGGACCTGCACGCGATCACCGTCCCGCAGGATCCCGCCGAGCTGCGCGCCAACACCCGCCTGGCGGCCGCCCAGCTTCTCGCCGCCGGTCTCGACCCACAGCGCTGCACGCTCTTCATCCAGAGCCATGTCCCCGAGCACGCCCAGCTCGGCTGGGTCATGAACTGCCTCACCGGCTTCGGCGAGGCCTCCCGGATGACCCAGTTCAAGGACAAGTCCGCCAAGCAGGGCGCCGACCGCGCCACGGTCGGTCTGTTCACCTATCCGATCCTCCAGGTCGCGGACATCCTGCTCTACCGGGCGAACGCCGTCCCGGTCGGCGAGGACCAGCGGCAGCACATCGAGCTCACCCGTGATCTCGCCGAGCGCTTCAACACCCGGTTCGGCCAGACCTTCACGGTGCCGGAGCCGCACATCGTCCGGGAGGTCGCGAAGATCTACGACCTCCAGGACCCGACGATCAAGATGAGCAAGTCGGCGTCCACGCCCAAGGGCCTGATCAACCTGCTGGACGAGCCGAAGACCACCGCGAAGAAGATCAAGAGCGCGGTCACCGACACCGGCAGCGAGATCCGCTTCGACGCCGGGGCCAAGCCGGGTGTGAGCAATCTGCTCACCATTTACTCCACCCTCACGGGCACCACCGTCGCGGCGCTGGAGGAGAAGTACACCGGCAAGGGCTATGGCGCGCTGAAGACGGACCTGGCGGAGGTCATGGTCGACTTCGTCACGCCGTTCAGGACCCGCACCCAGGAGTATCTGGACGACCCGGAGACGCTCGACGCGATCCTGGCCGAGGGCGCCGAGAAGGCCCGCGCGGTCGCGGCGGAGACGCTGGCCCAGACGTACGACAGGGTCGGCTTCCTGCCCGCCAAGCACTGACGCGAGCGCGCGGCATGGAGCGGCGCCCCCACCGGACGGCGGAACGGGGCGGCAGGGCCGAACGGCCGGGGCGGACAGGGCCGGAGGCCGGTCCGCCCCGGGCGCCGGACGGCCGGACGGTCCGGCCGCCAGACTTGCGGGCGGGCACCGCTGACATACCATCCGATTAACGGACTGAGGAGAACGATGTGGGGACCGTAACGCTCGGCGTTTCGATCGCGGTCCCGGAGCCGTACGGCAGCCTGATCCAGGAACGGCGTGCGAGCTTCGGTGATCCCGCCGCGCACGGCATCCCCACGCATGTCACGCTCCTGCCGCCCACCGAGGTCGACGGGGCGGCGCTGCCCGCGATCGAGGAACATCTCGCCCGGGTCGCCTCCGGCTGCCGGCCCTTCCCGATGCGGCTCTCCGGCACCGGCACCTTCCGGCCGCTCTCGCCCGTCGTCTTCGTCCAGGTCGTCGAGGGCGCGGCGGCCTGTGCCTGGCTCCAGAAGCGGGTCAGGGACGCGTCGGGGCCGCTCGTCCGGGAGCTCCAGTTCCCGTACCACCCGCATGTGACCGTGGCGCACGGCATCGCCGAGGAGGCGATGGACACGGCCTACGAGGAGCTGTCGGAGTACCGCGCGGAGTGGAGCTGCGCCTCCTTCGCGCTGTACGAGCAGGGCACCGACGGCGTCTGGCGCAAGCTGCACGAGTACGCGTTCGGCGGCGGCGACGGCGGGCCGGGCATGCCGTGCCAGAACACCCCGCTCGGCCACCCCGCCTCGCTGCGCCCCTGAGCCGCCCGCGCCCGGCCCGGCCCGCAAGTCCGCCGCCGCGGCGGCCCGTTCACCCTCCTCAGACCGGCAGCCTGCGGAACAGCGGCCGGGGCAGGTGCCGCATCGCCGTCATCACCCACCGCAGCGCGCCGGGCACCCACACCATCTCCGAGCGGCGCCGCAGCCCCAGCTCGACGGCCGCCGCGACCGCCTCCGGCGTGGTGGACAGCGGAGTCCTGGGCTGCCCGGCCGTCCGCCTCGTCCGCACCCGGCCGGGCCGGACGATCATGACCCGGACCCCGGTGCCCTGCATGGCGTCGCCGAGACCCTGGGCGAACGCGTCCAGCCCCGCCTTGCTCGACCCGTAGATGAAACTGGCGCGGCGGGCCCGCTCGCCCGCCACCGACGAGAGCACCACCAGCGAACCGTGGCCCTGCATCTGCATCGCGCCCGCGCACACCAGTCCCGCCGAGACCGCGCCGGTGTAATTGGTCTGGGCGACCCGCACCGCCGCGAGCGGATCCGCCTCGTCGTGCGCCTGGTCGCCGGGGACGCCGAAGGCGAGCAGCACCATGTCGATGTGCCCCTCGGCGAAGACCTTCCCGAGCGCCTCTTCGTGCGAGCCCGGGTCGAGGGCGTCGAAGGCGACGGTACGGACGTCCGCGCCGAGCGTCCGCAGCCGTTCCGCGGCGGTGTCCAGCGCGGGGGAGGGCCGGCCGGCCAGCCAGACCGTGCGCGTACGACGGATGATCAGCCGGCGGGCGGTGGCCAGCGCGATCTCCGACGTGCCGCCGAGGATCAGCAGGGACCGCGGGGTGCCGAAGGCGTCCTTCATCGTTCAGTGCTCCTTGGAAGGGTGTCGGGACGGGTGCCGCGCGGCCGGCGGACCGCCGAGCCGTGACCGCCGCCGCGCCGTCGCCGGCGTATGCGCCGCGGCGTTGCCCGGAGCGGTACCGGTGTCGCTTGACATGATGGTGACCGTATCGCCCCCTAACGCATTCTTTGTCGTGCTTGTCGCCGCACTCGTATGAATGGGTGGCCGGCGCGGCGTCCCCACGACATTGACCTGAAATCGCCCCTGGGTGCCGCCTCGCGGCAACTCCGGGCACCCGCGCGCTGGTTTTCCGATCCGAGGGTAGAGCTCCTTCATGGACTGGCTGAGAAAACTTCCCGTCATCGGCCCGTTCGTGGCCCGGGGGATGAGGACGCACGCGTGGCGTTCGTACGAGACGCTCGACCGGGTGCACTGGACACGGCTGGCCGCGGCCATCACCTTCATCAGCTTTCTCTCGCTCTTCCCCCTGATCACCGTCGGCGCCGCGGTCGGCGCCGCCCTGCTCAGCCCGGCCCAGCTCGACAAGCTCAAGGACGGCATCGCCGAGCAGGTCCCCGGGATCTCCGGCCGGCTCGACATCGACGAACTGGTGGCCAACGCCGGCACGGTCGGTGTGGTGGCCGGCGCCCTGCTGCTGATGACCGGCATCGGCTGGGTCGGTTCGATGCGGGAGTGCCTGCGGGCCGTCTGGGAGAGGGACGAGGACGAAGGGGGCAATGTCTTTGTGCTCAAGGCCAAGGACGCGGTGGTGCTGCTCGGTCTGGGCGCGGTCGGGCTCGCCTCGTTCGCCGCTTCCGGATTCGGGTCCATCGCCGTCGACTGGACCGCCGCGCGGCTGGGGATCCCCGAGGGCGGGGCGGGCGGTGTGGTGCTGGAGACCGCCGCGCTCGCGCTGGCGGTCCTCGCGGACTTCCTGATCCTGCTGTACGTCCTGACACTGCTGCCCCGGGTGCAGCCGCGGCGCCACCGGCTGATCGTCGCCGCTCTCGTCGGCGCCGTCGGCTTCGAGCTGCTCAAGCTGCTGCTCGGCGGCTACATCAGGGACGTGGCGGGGAAGAGCATGTACGGCGCGTTCGGTGTGCCGGTGGCGCTGCTGCTGTGGATCAACTTCACTGCGAGGCTGCTGCTGTTCTGCGCCGCGTGGACGGCGACCCCGAGCAAGGAGGAGACGGATCGGCGGGCGGCGGTGGCTAGCGGCGCGGAAGGCGACGGACCAGGTCGGGCAGCGGCCAGCGGCGGTTGACCAGATACCCCGCGCCCGCCAGCACGATCAGCGCGCCGCCCGTGACGGCCAGGGCAATCCCGACGCCGCCGGATCCGCCGCTGGCGGCGGCGAGCGGCTTGGCCCGGCCGGACGAACTGTCCGCGTTCACCGTGGTCGGGCTCGGAACGACCTTTGTCTTGGCGGACTTGGGAGCCACCAGCAGGCCGACCGGCTTGACCTTGCCGGCCGCGGAGAAGCCCCAGTCGAAGAGGCGTGCCGTCTCCTGGTAGACCGCCTGGCTCTCTCCGGAGGACGGATTCATCACCGTCACCAGCAGCACCCTGTTGTTGCGTTCGGCGACCCCGGTGAAGGTGGCGCCCGCGTGCGTGGTGTTGCCGTTCTTGACGCCCGCGATGCCCTTGTACGCGGTGACCCCGCCGGCCCCCGTGAGCAGCCGGTTGGTGTTCGCGATCTCGAAGGTCTCGCGCTTCTTCCCCTTCCTCTGATCACCGGGGAAGACGGCCGACGCGGTGGAGCAGTACTCGCGGAAGTCCTTCTTCTGCAGACCGGAGCGGGCGATCAGCGTGAGGTCGTACGCGCTGGAGACCTGGCCCTTCTCGTCGTAGCCGTCGGGCGTGACGACATGGGTGTCGAGCGCCTGGAGTTCGTTGGCGTGGCGCTGCATGTCCTTGACGGTCTTCGGGACCCCGCCGTTCATCGCGGAGAGCACATGCACGGCGTCGTTCCCGGAGCGCAGGAAGACCCCCAGCCACAGATCGTGGACGCTGTAGGTGAGCCGCTCCTTCACCCCGACCAGACTGCTGCCCGCGCCCACGCCCTCCAGCTCGGCGTTGGTCACCTTGTGCTTCTGCGTCTTGGGCAGCTTGGGCAGCACCGTGTCGGCGAAGAGCATCTTGAGGGTGGAGGCCGGGGGCAGCCGCCAGTGGGCGTTGTGGGAGGCCAGTACCTCACCGGACTCGGCGTCCGCGACGATCCAGGAGCGGCCGCTCAGATTCTTGGGCAGGACCGGGGCGCCGGGGCCGAGGTTCACCTGGGTGCCGGCCTTGCCGAGCAGAGATCCGCCGACCGTGGACATCGAGACGGGGGGCTTGGGCTGGCCGTCCCCCGGTCCGTCGATCCTGCTGTCCGCCGATGAGGGAGAGGCGGTCAGAACTGGCAGCAACGCGGCGGCGATGACCGTCAATGCGGTCTTTTTCAGAGCGGACACGATCGGAAACGTACATGGCGTGAACATCGATTCCGACACCGACGGGGTGATCCCGGCCTCCGGGGGCCAGGTCCTGCCTATCCCTCCCGTGGTGGGCCCGCCGGGGCGCCGGCCCTCAGGACCCGGCTGCCGCCCGCCGGAGAGCTGCGGCGATACTGGGCCTATGAAGCTCAGCCGCCCGGTGTCCTGGTTCCTGCTCGCGTTCGGGGTCTGGAGCTGGTTCATCTGGATCACCTTCGTCAAGAACCTGTGGCAGGACGGCAGCGGACTCGCCTTCGACGACGCCGGTGATCCGACGGGGTATTTCTGGGTGCACCTGTTGCTCGCCATTGCGTCCTTCCTTCTGGGGACAGCGGTGGGTGCGATCGGGTTCCGCGGCGTCCGCGCACTCCGGCGCGAACAGCGCCGATAACGCGAACAATTCGGATAGGGGCCCGTTCGTGGTCATATTGGTCATTCTTATGGTGCTTGTGGCTGTGGCGCTCGTGGTGACGGCCCACTGGTATGTATGGCGGCGTCTGGTGCGCGACACGACGAAGCCGGGAGGTCTCGGCCGCAGGGCCGGAACGGCGGCCATCGTGGTACTGCCGTTACTGGCGGTCGGCGCCGTGACGTCGAGCCGGGCGCACACACCCTTCCGGGTGCAGCAGGTGCTGGCCTGGCCCGGATTCCTCTGGCTGGCGGTCCTGCTCTACCTGGTCCTCGCGCTGGCCGTGGGCGAGGCCGTACGCCCGCTGCTGCGGCGATGGGCGGAGCCCCGGGAGGCCGCGCGCGACAGCGCGGAATCGGCCATTGAGGTGAACGAGCCGGCCACGGTCGGCGCGGCCCGTACCCCGGCCGCCCCGGACTCGCCCGCGGCCGACCGCGCCGCGACGGCGCCCGTGCCCGGGACACCGTCCCGCCGGCTCTTTGTCTCCCGGGTGGTCGGCGGCGCCGCCGCGACCGCGGCCCTGGCCACGGTCGGTTACGGCACGTACGGCGTCCTGCGCGGCCCGCGGATCAAGCGGATCACCGTCCCGCTCGCCAAGCTGCCCCGGAGCGCCCACGGCTTCCGGATAGCCGTCGTCAGCGACATCCACCTCGGTCCGATCCTGGGCCGTGCGCACACCCAGCGCATCGTGGACTCCCTCAACTCCGCCCGGCCGGACCTGATCGCCGTCGTGGGCGACATGGTGGACGGCAGCGTCGAGGACCTCGGTCCGGCGGCGGAGCCCCTCGCTGGCCTTGAGGCACCGCACGGCTCGTTCTTCGTGACCGGCAACCACGAGTACTTCTCGGGCGCAGCCGCCTGGGTCGACCATGTCCGCGAACTGGGCCTGCGCCCGCTGGAGAACGCCCGCGTGGAGCTGCCCGGCTTCGATCTCGCCGGGGTCAACGACATCGCGGGCGAGAGCGAGGGCGCGGGCCCCGACTTCGCCAAGGCGCTCGGTGACCGCGACCGGAGCAGGACGTCCGTACTCCTCGCGCATCAGCCCGTGGTGATCGACGACGCCGTGGAGCACGGTGTCGACCTCCAGCTTTCCGGCCACACCCACGGCGGCCAGCTCTGGCCCGGCAACCTCCTCGCGGAACTGGCCAATCCCACCGTGGCCGGTCTGGAGAGATACGGCGACACCCAGCTCTATGTGTCGCGGGGCGCGGGCGCCTGGGGTCCGCCCGTCCGGGTCGGGGCCCCCTCGGACATCACCGTCGTGGAACTGGCCTCGCGTCAGGCCTGACGCGTCCCCGGCCCCGGGGCGGGTCCGCGAGGACCTGCCCCGGGGCCGGCCCGCCATTGCCCGGCCGGCCCGTCCGAGTGCGCGGCGGGGGACCGGTCGGCGGGGGACCGGTCAGCTCCGCTTGCGCGCGGCGACGGCTTCCGCCATGCCCGGCAGGAAGTCCGTGAACAGCTCGTGGACTTCGCGTACGAGGGGCCGCAGCACCCGGAAGCGGGAGAGCGAGACGCCCCTGGCGGTCAGCAGGGCGCCGCGCTCGGCGAGCCGGCGGCTGCGCTCGCTGCCCTCGGAGCGGTCGAAGACCCAGTAGAGGACGAGCCCCATCTGGGACAGCCACATCAACTCCGGCAGTATCCCCACCAGTTCCTCCGCCACCTTGGCCTTCGAGCCGGCCAGTACTTCGCGGTGGACCGTGATGGCGGCCTGCCGGGCGTGTTCCGATTCGGGGGAGAACGGGCTCAGCGGGCTCTCCGGATCCGCGGCGTTCTTGAAGAACTGCGCGGCGAACTCATGGTACGGAGCGGCGATGTCGAGCCATGCCTTCAGCACTCCGGCGAGGCGTGCCTCCAGCTCGGTCTCCCGGTCCAGCACCGGCCGGACCGCCGCGCGGTGCTCGGCGGCGATCCGGTCGTAGAAGCCCTGGACGAGATGTTCCTTGGAGGAGAAGTAGTAGTACGCGTTGCCGACGGAGACGCCCGCCTCCTGGGAGATGGCCCGCATGGTCGTCTTGTCGTAACCGCGTTCCTGGAAGAGCCGCAACGCGGTTTCGAGGATGAGCGTGCGGGTCTGCTCGCTCTTGGGGGCCCTGGTGTCCTTCACCGGGTCCTTGAGATCCTTCGTTTCCCGCGTGTTCTTCTCGTCCTTCACGCTCCCCGACCCTAGTGGTCCGACGGCTCGGGCACGTCACACGCCCCCGCGCAGGACGTGGCCGTCAGCTTCCGGTACTTCGCGGCGGCGAGCACGCTCACCCGGGCGAACGGGGCGCCGGCCGGGGTGGCCAGCCAGTGGGCCTTCGGCCGGTGTTCGGCCAGCGCCCAGAGACAGACGATCCAGGCGGCGGTGCCCCGGTAGATCTGGCCGCCGTCACCGATGACGGTGATCTCCCGCAGGGTGTCCCGGTGATCGAGGTCCGGGTACCGCCGCCGCGCCTCCACCGAGCCCGCGGCCACCAGGTCGAGCGGCACGAGCTGAGGCTGACGCAGCAGCCAGTGCCGCAGATGGACACAGAGCGGGCACTCGGCGTCGTACAGCACGGTCAGCGCCCGTACGTGACGGCCCATGGCCGGTCACGCGCCGGTGGCCGGCATGGCGCGCGGCTTCCCCGCCGGCGCCGTCCAGCCCTGCGGCGGCACCGGCGGAGTCTGCTCGCGCTGCATGATCCCGCGCCGCCGGATCTTGTTGAGCACATACACATTGCCGAGGTGCATCACTCCGAGTACGAGCAGGACGACACCGATCTTCACCGAGAGCGCCTCGAAGAGCCCACGCGCCTGCTTGACGGTGTCCGCGCTCTTCAGATAGAGCGCCACAAAGCCGAGGTTGACCAGGTAGAAGCCGACGACCAGCAGATGGTTGACGGCGTCCGCGAGCTTCTCGTCCCCCTGGAGCACATCGGCGAGAAAGATCCGCCCGTTCTGACTGAGCGTCCGGGCCACCCACACGGTGAGCGCCACGCTGATCACCAGATAGACGGCGTACGCGACAACAGTGAGGTCCATCCCCCACCCTCCCCTTTGAACGTGTTCAAAACCTGTTGTCATGGACTGTAGACCTGTTTTTGAACATGTTCAAGCGAGACTCGGTACAGGAACGGCCCGTACTCCCGGGCGTGTTGGACGGATGCCCCGCCCCGGGCCCGGCCCGGCTCCAAGGCGCTCTGGACGTGCTCCAGGCACGGAAAAGGGCCCGTCCCGTACGGAGTTCGTACGGGACGGGCCCTGGGGAGCCGGTGTGGCGGCGCCCTCAGAAACGACGCGTGATCAGCGCGCGCTTGACTTCCTGGATCGCCTTGGTGACCTCGATACCGCGCGGGCAGGCGTCCGTGCAGTTGAACGTCGTGCGGCAACGCCACACGCCGTCCTTGTCGTTGAGGATCTCCAGCCGCTGCTCTCCGGCCTCGTCACGCGAGTCGAAGATGAAGCGGTGCGCGTTCACGATCGCGGCCGGACCGAAGTACTGGCCGTCGTTCCAGAACACCGGGCAGGACGACGTGCACGCGGCGCACAGGATGCACTTGGTGGTGTCGTCGAAGCGCTCGCGCTCCTCGGCGGACTGGAGCCGCTCACGCGTCGGCTCATTGCCGCTGGTGACGAGGAACGGCATCACGTCGCGGTACGCCTGGAAGAACGGGTCCATGTCCACGATCAGGTCCTTCAGGACCGTGAGGCCCTTTATGGGCTCGACCGTGATGGGCTTCGCGGGGTTGATGTCCTTGATCAGCGTCTTGCACGCCAGCCGGTTGCGGCCGTTGATACGCATCGCGTCGGAGCCGCAGATGCCGTGCGCGCAGGAACGCCGGAAGGTGAGCGAGCCGTCGAGATCCCACTTGATCTTGTGGAGACCGTCGAGCACCCGCTCCTTGGGGTCGATGTCGATCTGGAAGTCCTGCCACTGGGCCTCGTCCGAGACCTCGGGGTTGAAGCGGCGGATCCGGAACGTGACCGTGATGAGGTGCGAGGCGGCGGACGCAGCCTCGACCCGGTCCATGGTCGGTGTAGCCATCAGTACTTACGCTCCATCGGCTGGTAGCGGGTCTGGACGACCGGCTTGTAGTCGAGACGGATGGACTCGTTGCCGTCGTCGCCGACCTCGCGGTACGCCATGGTGTGGCGCATGAAGTTCACGTCGTCACGGTTGGGGAAGTCCTCGCGGTAGTGACCGCCGCGGGACTCCTTGCGGGCGAGGGCCGAGACGGCCATCACCTCGGCCAGGTCGAGCAGGTTGCCCAGCTCGACGGCCTCCAGCAGATCGGTGTTGAAGCGCCTGCCCTTGTCCTGCACGGACACGTTCAGATAGCGCTCACGCAGCTCGGCGATCTTCTCGACGGCCGTCTTGATCGTCTGCTCGGTGCGGAACACCATGACATTGGCGTCCATGGTCTCCTGGAGCTCCAGGCGCAGGGCCGCGACCCGCTCCTTGCCCGTGGAGTTGCGCAGCCGCTCGATCTGGGTCTCGACCAGCTCCGCCGGGTTCTCGGGCAGCTCGACGAAGTCGTTCTTCGCGGCGTACTCGGCGGCGGCGATGCCGGAGCGGCGGCCGAACACGTTGATGTCCAGCAGGGAGTTGGTGCCCAGCCGGTTCGCGCCGTGCACCGAGACGCACGCGACCTCGCCGGCCGCGTACAGGCCGGGCACGACCGTCGTGTTGTCGGCGAGGACCTCGCCCTGGACGTTGGTGGGGATGCCGCCCATGGCGTAGTGCGCGGTCGGCTGGATCGGGATCGGGTCCGTGTACGGCTCGATGCCGAGGTAGGTCCGCGCGAACTCGGTGATGTCGGGCAGCTTGGCGTCGAGCTGCTCCGGCGGCAGGTGCGTGAGGTCCAGATAGACGTGGTCGCCCTCGGGACCGCAGCCGCGGCCCTCGCGGATCTCCGTGTAGATGGAGCGCGAGACGACATCGCGCGAGGCGAGGTCCTTCATGACGGGCGCGTACTTCTCCATGAAGCGCTCGCCGTCCTTGTTGCGCAGGATGCCGCCCTCACCCCGGGCGCCCTCCGTGAGCAGGATGCCCATGCGCCAGATGCCCGTCGGGTGGAACTGGAAGAACTCCATGTCCTCCAGCGGCAGTCCGCGCCGGTAGCAGGCGGCCTGGCCGTCACCGGTGAGGGTGTGCGCGTTCGAGGTCACCTTGAAGAACTTGCCGGTGCCGCCGGACGCGTAGATGACCGACTTCGCCTGGAAGACATGGATCTCGCCGGTGGCCAGCTCGTAGGCGACCACACCGGCGGACTTCCTGACCCCGTTGACCTCGGTGATCAACTGGTCCAGGACATAGAACTCGTTGAAGAACTCCACACCCTCCTTGACGCAGTTCTGGTACAGCGTCTGGAGGATCATGTGGCCCGTGCGGTCCGCGGCGTAGCAGGACCGGCGGACCGGCGCCTCGCCGTGGTTGCGGGAGTGGCCGCCGAAGCGGCGCTGGTCGATCGTGCCGTCCGGGGTCCGGTTGAACGGCAGGCCCATCTTCTCCAGGTCGAGGACGGCGTCGATGGCCTCCTTCGCCAGGATCTCGGCGGCGTCCTGGTCGACCAGGTAGTCACCGCCCTTGATCGTGTCGAAGGTGTGCCACTCCCAGTTGTCCTCCTCCACGTTGGCGAGCGCGGCGGCCATACCGCCCTGCGCGGCGCCCGTGTGGGAGCGGGTCGGGTAGAGCTTTGTCAGCACGGCGGTACGGCTGCGCTTGGTCGACTCGATGGCCGCGCGCATACCGGCGCCACCGGCGCCGACGATGACGGTGTCGTACTTATGGATCTTCATTGGTCTCGTCAGCCCCGGCTTTAGCGGATGTTCGGGTCGAAGGTGAAGATCACCAGCGATCCCAGAAGGATGGTGAACACCGTGGCGGTGTACAGCAGGCCCTTGAGCCACAGGCGCGTGGTCGCGCGCTCCGCGTAGTCGTTGATGACCGTACGGAGGCCGTTGCCGCCGTGCAGCATCGCGAGCCACAGCATCAGCAGATCCCAGACCTGCCAGAACGGGGACGCCCAGCGGCCGGCCACAAAGGCGAAGCCGATCTTGGAGACGCCGCCGTCCAGCACGAGCTGGATGAGCAGGTGACCGATGACCAGGACGACCAGGACGACGCCGGAGAGCCGCATGAAGAGCCACGCGGCCATCTCGAAGTTGCCGCGGGTCGCCTTCGGGGTCTTGCCGGTGCGCCGGCGCGGTGCCTCGATGAGCGGAGCCGGGAAGTCGGCGTCGTACAGGCTCGCGCCCTCGACGGGGCCGATCGCGGATGAGCTGTCGGCGACTGTGTGGTGGGAAGACATGGCGGACCTCTCAGCTCCCGAAGACTTCGCGCACGGCGTGGCCGAGCACGGGGTAGAGGGCGCCGGCCATCAGGACGACCCAGATGCCCACAGCGGTCCACAGCATCTGCTTCTGGTAGCGCGGGCCCTTGGACCAGAAGTCCACGGCGATGACGCGCAGGCCGTTGAGCGCGTGGAAGAGGATTGCGGCCACAAGGCCGTACTCGAGCAGCGCGACGACCGGGTTCTTGTAGGTCGCTACGACATTGTCGTAGGCCTCGGGGGAGACACGGACGAGAGCGGTGTCCAGCACGTGGACGAACAGGAAGAAGAAGATGAGGACGCCGGTGACTCGATGAGCCACCCAGGACCACATTCCTTCCCGGCCGCGGTACAGCGTTCCAGCCGGCACGGAAAAACCCTCCGGGAGCGGGGATCGGGGCCGGCCGCCATCTTCTACTCAATCAAGCACAGTGGTGTCGGTCGCGCCCGGCCGGGTACGGTCCACCGGCCCCGGCCATCGTAGCGACGTGTTGTCGGTTCGTTCGCCCAGGGGTCCACAGGTGTGATCAAACAGGCAATCAAACCGCCACGGACGGGCTATCCGGACAGCCTGAACTCCCGGAATCCGGATGAGCTGAAGATTTCGAGCCTCTGGAACGGGGGGTTTGGATCCGGCGGTCGATCATGTGTGTGATTCTTGCCCGGGCGAGCCGGCGAAGCTGGTCGGCGGCCACCACCCGTTCGTGATCGGGATCGTGCGAAAGCCTGGTACGGATACCGGCCAGTACCTCGTCGAGATACTCCTCGGGCCGGTGGCCGTCCAGGCTGATCACGAAGGCATGGCCGAAGCTGCTCTCGTACGCCGCGTGCGCGGCGCGCAGCGCGGTCCTGGCAGAGGCCGGCGCGCCCAGGGGCGGGCCCGAGGAGGACTCACCGGCGAGCGCTTCGGCGAGGTCCGCCGCGGAGAGGTCGTAACTGGCCTCGTCGGACGCCGCCAGCAGGGTTTCGAGATCGGGATAGGGCCGGTGCGCGGCCAGCCGCTGGGCCCAGCGCTGGCTGCCGCAGCAGGTGAGTAACGCCGCTTCGGCAGCGACCTGCGGGGCGCTGTTGAAGAGGTGCAGGAGGCTGAGGGGGCCGGCGTGGGATGCGCTGGACAGCGTGGGCTCCTCGAACGCGGCTTGACGGGGGGCGGTGACAGCGACGTATTACTGGCGTGACGTACTGCTTGACGTACTGACAGGCGAGGTGGTTGAGCGTGAAGGGGTGCCTGAGTCGCAACGCTATCGGCGCCTGGGGCGATTGGTCCGACGGGTGCACGATTTTCACCCGGAAGGGAGAGTTTCGGCGCGCGCGATGGACGTTTTCATGGGACCTTCGGCGTAACTTCGCCACACTTTCGACGGACATGGGAGGTATCCAGTGATACGGACACCCCAGGTGGCCGGCGCGGCAGTGGCGCTGGCCACCGTCGCCGCCGTAGCGGGATGCGGCTCCGGCGGCACGGATTCGTCGGAGGGCGCGCGCTCGGTGCCCGCCCCGGCGACCGCTTCGCCCTCACCCTCGCGGTCGTATCCGCTTTCGGAGGCGCCGCGCTCCATCCCCTCCGTGCGGACGCACGAGGCGGCCCGCGGGCCCGGCTGGCGGCCCGCCGCCACGAGCGGGGTCGTCATCGCGAGCGGCAGCGGCGGCCTCGCGGACGAGGGCAGGCTGCTCGCCCAGGAACTGAAGATCGACTACCGCGGCGCCGTACCGTCGCGCGCCGGTGATGTCGAACTGGCCCTCGCGAGCGGGGGCGGCGCCGCCGAGTCGTACACCCTCACCGTGCGCGGCGGCCGGGTCCGGATAACCGGGCCCGACCAGGCCGGTGTCTTCTACGGCACCCGCACGCTCAAGCAGTCGGTGCGCGCGGACGGTGTGATGCCGGAGGGCGTCGTGCGCGACCGCCCGGACCGCCCGCAGCGCGGCCTCAACCTCGACATCGCCCGTAAGTACTACACGCCCGCCTGGATCGAGGACCGGCTGCGTGAGATGGCCGATCTCAAGCTCAACCAGCTCGGGCTGCACTTCTCGGACGACCAGGGCTTCCGTATCGCCTCCACGACCCACCCGGAGATCGTCTCCAAGGAGCACCTCTCCCAGGCCGAGGTGCGGCGGATCCTGGCCCTCGCCGAGCGGCTGCACATCAATGTGGTCCCGGAGATCGACTCCCCAGGACATCTGGGCGCCGTGCTGGCCCACTACCCGGCGCTCCAGCTCCGCAACGCCGCCGGAGTGCCCACCCGGGGGGCCATAGACATCTCGCAGGCCGCGTCGGCGCGCCTCGTCGACGATCTGCTGCGCGAGTTCGCCGGGCTGTTCCCCGGGCCGTACTGGCATCTCGGCGGTGACGAGTACCAGGCCCTGCTCGTACGCGACCCGGAGGCGTCCTATCCGCTGCTCGCCCGGCTCGCGGTGGAGGACTACGGGAGCGGCGGCCGGATCCAGGACCTGACGACGGCCTGGACGAACGGCCGGGCCTCGGCGATGGAGCCGTTCGACCGCAGGCTCAGGGTCTGGAACGACGGCATCTTCCGCGGCGGCGCCGTCCAGGCCGACCCGGGCCTGGAGGTCGCCTACTGGACGGGCAAGGAGATCGGGGCGCGGCCGCCGGAGGAGTATCTGGCGGACGGCCGTGACGTGATCAACTACAACGACGAGTACCTCTACTACGTACTCGGGCAGCCGAACGCCTTCCGGTATCCGACGGGGCAGCGGATCTACGAGCAGTGGACCCCGCTCGTCCTGCGCGGCACGAAGCCGGTGCCGGAGCGGTACTCGAAGCAGATCCTCGGGGGACTGTTCGCGGTCTGGGGCGACTTCCCCAACGCGCAGACCCAGGACCAGGTCGCCCGGGGCATCAGGATGCCGCTGCGGGCGGTCTCCCAGAAGCTGTGGGACCCGGCCAGGCCGGCGCTGAGCTGGGACGGGTTCACGGCGCTCGCGGGCAAGGTCGACGCCGGCTGAGAGCGCCGGTGTGCCCTCTCTTTACTTTGTGGACAGCGCGTGCGCCCGGCGCATATGTTCCGCCGGGCGCCCGGGGAGGGCGCGCGAGAATCTTGGGGGGTTCCACATCATGCTGTGTACGCATTGCCGTGCCCGTGCCGCGGTCACCGGGGAGGGACTCTGCGGACCGTGCGCCGCGCAGCGGTCGTCGTCGGCGGGCGCGGGGCAGCGGGCGCGGGCGGGCACGGGAGCGGGGCCCGGCCCGGCGTCCGCTCGCGCCGGGTCGCGGCTGTCCTCACCGGTCGGGCTGTCGAGGGCGCTTGTCGTGCTGTTCTGCGTCGTCATCGCGACGGATCTCTTTTCCCTGGTCGCGGGGGCCAATATCCACGGGCTGATGTCGGACGTGGTGAACGGCGACTACGCCGCCTTCACCGACGAGGACCTGGACCGCGCCGACCTGTTCTATGCCAGGTCCGGAATGTTCCAGGTCAGCGCGATGCTGCTGACGGCCGTCGTCTTCCTCGTCTGGTTCTTCCGGGTCCGGCGGAACGCCGGAGTCTTCGATCCGGGCGGGCACCGGATGGGGCAGGGCTGGGCCGTCGGGTCGTGGTTCGTGCCGCTCTGGTCCTTCTGGCTGCCGCGCCGGGTCGCGGCGGACACCTGGGCCGCGAGCACCCCGGCGGAACCGGACGGGACACCGCGCCGGGTGTCGTACGGACCGGTCAATGCCTGGTGGGCGGCGTGGCTCGGCGCCTCCGTGGCGGGCCAGGTCGGCTCCAGGCTGTACCAGGTGGCCGAGGAGGCCGACGAGGTCAGGAACGCGGTGAGCCTGGTGTTCGCCGCGGACGTGGTCGATGTGGTGGCCGCCGTCCTCGCGATCAGGTTTGTGCTCGGGCTGACGCGGATGCAGAGCCTGAGGGCCACACAGGGGCCGGCCGCCCCCGGTGCCCCGGCCGGGCCCCTGGCGCCGCTGCCGCAGCTCCGTTAGGCCCCGCCCGGTGTCTCTCCGACGTTCTCTCAACCGTCCCCGGCCGTACGGCATACCGTACGGCCGGATTCAGTCGTCCAGGACGTCCAGGAGCCCCGCCCTCGACTCCTCGGTGCGCCTCGGGGCGCCGGCCGCGCGATGGCCTTCCCGGCATATCGGTACAGATAAATCGACGAGAGGTGATCGATGCGGATCGATGCCTGTCCAAGAGCGTCGATGAGTGACGTATTCCAGCCGTTTGGCGCAGTAGTGATCAGTACCGCGTCCGTGACGGGAGACGTCCATGAGCCTGGTGAAGCTGATCGCACAAGCGGATGAGCGCGGCCTGGCCGCGAGCGGACTCGGCTGTCTCGACCGGTGTCTGCCGCCGCGCGGCGACGGAGCCGACATCCTGCGGCCGCTGTGGGCCGGCGTGGTGAGCGGCGAACAGGACTGGTCCGCGCGGCTGTCGGCGGCCAGGGAGGCCCTCGAAAACGCCGCCGGCGCCGATGACACGGTGACCACCGCGCGGGACGCCACCGGGATCGTACGGGCCGTGCTCGGCGCCGCACCGTCCGACTGGGCGGCGGAGCCGCTGCGGAGCTGGGCGGACTCCTGCTCCGTCGCCGCGCTGCGGATCCACCGGGCATTCGACACCGTGGGCGAGAGCGAGGGCGACGCCGCCGAGGAGTGGCTGGGGCGCTGCCGCGAGGACGCGGGGGCGGTGACGGACGCGGTGGCCGGCGCGGACGGGGCGGCCGGCGTCGACGGCGTCGGGCCGCTGGTCGCCGGTGAACTGCGGCGCCAGATCCGGATTCTGGAGATCCTGGCCGAGACGGCCGGAGCGGCCGGGCTGCGTCAGGCCATGGACCTGTCGACCGAGGGGCAGCGGGTGCTGCGCGCGGTGGTCTCGCGCCGGGCGCGCGCGGCAGGCTGAGGCGAAGGGCGCGCGCCGGGGTGAACGGCAGGGCCCGTCCGCCGGGAGGACGACCGGGCCCGGCCCGTACGGGGTGACGAGGGCGGGCCCGGTCTCCGCCGGTCAGACGGAGCTCAGCGCCTCCGTGGGTGTCAGCCGGGCCGCGCGCGTCGCCGGGTAGAGACCGGCGACCGTGCCGATGAGGGCCGCCGAGCCGATGCCGGCCAGCAGGACACCCACCGGCATGACGACCGGCCAGCCCTGGATGACCGACCAGCCCGCGGTGATGACCGCGCCCAGCACCACACCGACCGCACCGCCCGACCCGGAGAGGGCCACCGACTCGGCGAGGAACTGGATCCGGATCTGGCCGCGCCCGGCTCCCAGCGAGCGCCGCAGGCCGATCTCGGGACGGCGCTCCAGGACCGAGATCACCATCGTGTTGGCCACTCCGACACCGCCGACAAGCAGGGCGACCGCACCCAGCCCCAGAAAAAGCGAGGTGAACGCGGACTTGGCGGCGAGCTGGGCCTCCAGGGCGTCGGAGGGCCGGCTCACCCGTACGTCCTGCGGATTCTCCGGGTTGGCCGTGGCGGCGAGGACACCGCGTACCGCTTCGACCGACTCGTCGGCCGAGCGCTCGTAGACGGTGGTCGGGTGGCCGTCGAAGGCGAAGAGATCACGCGCGGCGTCCCATCCGACAAGCGCGGACCGGTCGATCTCCGGGGCGAGGGCGACCGGTTCGAGCAGGCCGACGACCGTGAACCACCGCTCACCGATGTAGACCTGATGCCCCGTTCGGTCGATGCCAAGGCGTTCGGCTGCCACCGAGCCGAGGACGACAGCCGGATAGCGGCCGGTGGCCCCGTTGAGGAAGCTGCCCTCCCGTACCGAACCGCCGACGGTCGACAGGAGGTCGGTCCTCGCCGCGGCCACCCCGATCCCGCCGCCGGCCAGCGGGTCGATGCGATCGGTCCGGCGCACGGTGACGCCGGAGAGCGCTCCGGTCGCCGTGACGGACTCGACGGGCCCGATCCGCTCGACCATCTCCACCGCGTCGAGGGGCAGTTGGGCGTCCTGGCCGAACAGGTCGCGGCCCGGTGAGACGGTCAGCAGATTGGTGCCGAGGCGGCTGATCCGGTTCACGAGGTCGGCCTGGCCCGCATTGCTGATGCCGAGCACCGCGACCATCGCGGCGATGCCGATGGCGATGCCCAGCGCGGACAGCACCGCCCGGGTCGGGCGGCTGCGGATGCCCACCAGCCCGACGCGGAGTACATCCGTGGGCAGCATGCGCGCGGGGGTGGGCAGTTCGGACCGTTTCACCGGGAGACCTCCTCGGTCAGGGGCGCCGCGGGACGGGCGGAATCCTCACGGATCCGGCCGTCCAGCAGCTCCACCCTGCGCGGCAGTTGCCCGGCCAGCGCGGAATCGTGCGTGATGACGACGATGGTGGTGCCCCGGGCATTCAGATCACGCAGGAGCGCCAGAACGCCCGCGCCCGCCGCCGAGTCCAGATTTCCGGTCGGCTCGTCGGCCAGGATCACGGCGGGACGGATCGCGATGGCCCGGGCGATGGCGGTCCGCTGCCGCTCACCGCCGGACATCTCGTGCGGCTGGTGCCACAGCCGGTGGCCCAGTCCGACCTGGCGCAGTGCCGCGATGGCGAGTGTGCGCCGGCGGCGGGCCGTGATGCCGTGGTACAGCAGCCCTTCCGCGACGTTGTCGACGGCGGAGCGGCCGGGGGAGAGGAAGAACTGCTGGAACACGAAACCGATCCAGCGGGCCCGTACGGCGGACAGCCGCCGGTCGCTCAGCTCGGCGACATCGTGGCCGTGCAGCAGCACCCGGCCGGTGGACGGCCGGTCCAGCGTGCCCATCAGATGGAGCATGGTGGACTTCCCCGAGCCGGAACGGCCGACCACGGCCAGGAGTTCACCGCTCCGGACATCCAGACTCGCCCCGCGCAGCGCGTGCACGCCGCCCGCGTAGGACTTGGAGACGTCCTCCAGCCGGATCACCGGCGCGTCGGCCTCGCCCATGACGGGGGCGCCGTCCCGGCCGGTGACGGCCGCACGCCCGGGGCCGGTTGCCGGCCCCCGCTCCTCCCCCGCCGTGGGAACGCGCTCCTGGGCCGCGGGCTCCCGGGCGCCGGCCCGCGACGGCACCATCCCCGGTTCCTTCATGCGCGCGGCACCTCCACCCGCATCCCCTCGGTGAGCCCACTGCCGGACACCTCGACCTTGCCCTGGGCGAAGGCTCCGAGCCGAACGGGCACCAGCTCGCCCCCCGGCGTCTCGACCGCGTACCCGCCCTCGGCGAGGGCCAGCAGCGCCGGGACCGGGACGGCCAGGACATTCTCGCGGCGGTCGCTCGTGAAATCGACGGAGACCGGGGCGCCGTCCAGCGCCCCGACGTCCTTGGGCCTGGTCAGGGTGACCCGTACCGTGACCGTGGCATTCCGCGTGGCCGTGTCACCGGCGGCTCTCCCGCTCCCGTTTCCCTCTTCCGGGGCACGGGCGACCGTGCCGACATCGGTGACCCTGCCGTCGGTCGGAGCACCGCCCGGCAACTGGACACGGACCGCGGCTCCCTCGCGGGCGAGCTGCTGCTGCGCGACCGGCATGTCGACCGTGACGACCCGTTCCGTGCCCGAGAGCGTGAGAAGCGGTCCCTCGGCGGGGGCGCCGATGATGCCGAGGGTCTCCGTCACCCGTACGGAACCCGGCTCGACGAGCGCGTCTCCGGGGGAGACCGTGCCGGTCTCCTCGCGGCCGAGTTCGTCCTGCCAGTCCCGGACCGCGTCGGCGGTGCCCGGCGAGTAGTGGTCGTCGTCGGCGAGAGCGTCGCCGTGGCCCAGCTCCTTGAGATTGCGTTTGAGCACCCGTACGTCGGGACCGTCGGGTACCCCGACGGACAGCTCCCGGAAGAGCGGGGTCCGGCCGTAGAACAGCGGTACGTCCACCCCGCCCACGGAGTACGCCCGGTCCCCGCGACCGAGGGTGTCGCCCACATCGGGCAGCCACGTCACCATGGACCGGCTGTTGCCGGCGACCGTGTACCGGCCCTCGTAGCCGAGCGTGCCGTCGACGCGCTGGGTCTGCACCAGATCGGTCCTGGTCACCGTGGCCGTCGCGGTCCTGGCGGTATCGGCGGCCGGCTTCGGGGCCTCGTCCCGGGCCAGGACGACCGCGCCGCCGCCGCCCGCCGCCGCCAGGACGACCAGCGCGACGGTGAGGAGCAGGCCCCGCCGACGGCGACGGCGGGGGGGCTGCTCTTCTTCGGATCCGTCGGACCCGGCGGACCCGGCCGGGCCCGCCACGAAGACGTCGGTGTCCGGCAGCCGGTCGGCGTCGTCGTTCATCGGTCAGCCTCCCGCCGACGGCGAGGCGGTGCCGGCTCCGGCACCGATGGAGGCACGGCAGGCGGTGATCGCGTCGCGCGCCCCGGGGTCGTTCGCGGCCCCGCTGAGCTGGAGCGGCTTGCCGGGCTCGGGGTCCGCGACGTCCAGGCCCTTGCCGCGCAGGCATTCGGCGAGTTCGACGGCACGGTCCTGCGCCGTGCTGTCGGTGGTGTCCTTCGCCCCGCCGCCGAGGAGCTGCTGGCACTCGGCGAGCGCGGCCTGGGTCGTGCTGTCGCCCTTGGTGCCCGCGGGAAGCTGGATGTTCTCGTCCCCCGGGGCCGGGTCGGGGATCTGCACACCGTTCTTCCGCATGCACTGGGCGAAGGCCACGAGCTGGTCCTGACGGCTGCCACTGGGGGCCGCGGAGGCCGACGAGGACTTCTTCGCGTCCCCGGCGCTCGCGACACCCGGGGAGTCCGAGCTGCCGCCGCATGCGGTCAGTGCCAGCATCGCGACCGTGGCCGCGCCCCCGGCCCAGCCGCGTCCACGACGCCGCCGCCCGGCCCCCCGCCCCGATGCCGCCCTCTGCGTGATGACTGCCACTGTCCGGTCCCTTCCTCGCCCTGCACGGTCCGCGGCGCACCGACGGCCGCCGGTGCGTGCCACAGGTGTACCGGGGGCGGGGTTGCGCCACCGTCTCCGACCGTGCATACGGTGGCGAAACACCGGGGCGGGTATCACGGTTGATCAGGACGTCGGCGGACAGGGGGAACGGGTCGATGCGGGTACTGGTGGCGGAGGACGAGGCGATGCTCGCCGAACTGGTCGCGGAGGGCCTGCGGCAGTACGGGATGGCGGTCGATGTCGCGCTGGACGGCGACGCCGCCCTTGAGCGGCTCTTCGTCAACGACTACGACGTACTGGTGCTGGACCGCGACTTGCCGGGCACGCACGGCGACGAGGTGTGCCGCCAGGTCGTCGCCTCGGCGTCCCGTACCCGCATCCTGATGCTGACGGCGGCCGGGCAGACCAGTGATCTGGTGGGGGGTCTGGCGCTCGGCGCGGACGACTATCTCTCCAAGCCGTTCGAGTACCCGGAACTGGTGGCCCGCGTCCAGGCACTCGCCCGGCGCGCCACCCGGGCGGTTCCGCCGGTACTGGAACGCGACGGGGTCACCCTGGACATGCCGCGCCGGCAGGCGTTCCGGGACGGCCGCTATCTGCGCCTCTCCCCCAAGGAGTTCGCGGTGCTCGAAGTGCTGCTCGTCGCGGACGGGACGGTCGTCAGCGCCGAGGAACTCCTGGAGCGGGCCTGGGACGAGAACGCCGACCCGTTCACCAGCGCGGTACGGATCACCATGAGCAAACTCCGCGCGAAACTGGGGGAGCCCTCGTTGATCGAGACCGTGCCCGGCAGCGGCTACCGGATCTAGGGGCGTGTTGCGAAGGTCCCGCCTGGCTCGCGGGGCGGACAGCGCTCCTTTCGAAACACGTCCGAGGAGGTCCGCGATGCCGGTACCGGCCGAGAACCCGCGCCTGCACAGACATTCGATACGGCTGCGGTTGACCGCCCACTACAGCCTGCTGTTCTCCATCACGGGCCTGCTGCTGCTGAGCCTGACGAACGTGCTGTTCCGGCAGCGCATCGGCGCCACCACCGTGACGGTCGTGCCGAAGAGCGAACTGCCCTCCGGCGGCGTCTCCACGCTCACCCCGGGCCAGCTCGCCGCGGTGGCCGAACGGCTGCGCGGTAACGCCCAGGAACAACTGCTGCTGATGTCGCTGCTCGCCCTGGCCGTGATGCTGCTGGTCTCGGTGGTCCTGGGGTGGTGGATCGCCGGCCGGGTGCTGCGCCCCCTCCACACCATCACGGCCACGGCGCAGCGGCTGTCCGCCGCCAATCTGCACGAGCGGATCTCACTGGAGGGACCCGACGACGAACTCAAGGACCTTGCCGACACCCTCGACGCCCTGACGGACCGTCTGCACGCGGCCTTCGAGGCACAGCGCCGCTTCGTGGCGAACGCCTCGCACGAACTGCGCACCCCGCTGGCGGTGCAGCGGGCCACGATCCAGATCCGGCTCGGCCGGGCGGGTCTGGACGATCTGCCGCGCATCCAGGACGAGTTGCTGGAAACCAACCGGCGCAGTGAGCGCCTGATCGAGGGCCTGCTGACCCTGGCCGCCAGCGACCGCGGCCTGGACCGGCACGAACCGATCGATGTGGCGCGGGTGGCCTCGGAGGCGTTCGGCCAGTGGCGGCCCGCCATCAAGGAGGCCGGCCTGCGCGCGGAGCTGGACCTCCGGACCATGCGGGTGAGCGGCGATCCGGTGCTGCTGTTCCAACTCGTCTCCAACCTCGTCCAGAACGCCGTCCGTCACAACGTGCCGGGCGGGACGCTGGAGGTGGCCACATCGGCGGAGGGCGGTCTTGTCGTCCGCAACACCGGTGCCTTCGTTCCCCGGCACGAGGTCCAGGGGCTGCTGGAGCCCTTTCGCCGGCTGACCCGCACGGGCGACGGCGTCGGGCTCGGCCTCTCCATCGTCCACTCCATCGTGCAGGCCCACGGCGGCACCATCGAGCTGGATTCGCGGCCCGGCGGCGGCCTGGAGGCCCGCGTCCGGCTGGCCACGACCGGCGCCGCGCGGCCGGTGCCGATGTGACGGGGCACGAGGGGAACGCTCCCGGCGGGCGCGGGGGCTCACGGGCCGGCCGCCCGGCGGCCGTTCCCCCTGCCCTTCGCCGCGAGCGCGGCCTCGATGGCGGCGGCCTTGGCGGCGCCGGGACCGGCGCCGGGACCGGCCCCCGCACCGTTCACCGGGCCACCTCCCAGCGGCCCTTCCGTGTACGCGGCGGCCTGCAGGGCGAACAGCCGGGCATACGATCCGCCCAGCCGCATCAGCTCCTCATGAGTCCCCTGCTCGGCCGGACGGCCGTCCTCGATCAGCAGGATCAGATCGGCGTGGCGCACGGTGGAGAACCGGTGCGAGATGTACACCGTGGTGCGCCCACGGGCCAGGTCGCGCAGCCGGCCGAAGAGTTCGTGCTCCGCCTCGGCGTCCAGCGCGGAGGTCGGTTCGTCGAGGACCAGCAGCGGAGCGTCGCGCATGAACGCGCGGGACAGAGCGACCTTCTGCCACTCCCCGCCGGACAGCTCCACCCCGGTGTCGAACCACTTGCCGAGCGCGGTGTCGTAGCCGTCCGGCAGCCGTTCGGCGAGCGACGCCGCCCCACCGCGCCGGGCCGCCTCCTCGACCCGGTCCCGGTCCTCGACCCGGGTCGTGTCGCCGAGCCCGATGTTCTCGGCGAAACTCGCCTGGTAGGAGACGAAGTCCTGGAACATGGCGGCGACATTGCTCCGCAGCTCCTCCGGATCGAGATCCCGGATGTCGGTCCCGTCGAGCAGAATGCGCCCCGAGTCGGGCTCGTACAGCCGGCAGAGCAGTTTGATCAGCGTCGACTTGCCCGCGCCGTTGCGGCCGACAACGGCGAGAGTGGTGCCGGGCGGGATGTCCAGGCTGACACCGGCCAGCGCCGGCCGGTCGGCGCCGGGGTAGCGGAACGTCACGTTCTCCAGCACCACATGGCCGAGCAGCGGGGACGGCAGCGGAACCGCCGGCCGGGCCGCCTCCCCCGCACCGGTGGAGGTGTGGGCCGGGACGGCCAGCAGCTCGTACAGCTTGCGCAGATACAGATTGTTCTCGTACATGCTGCTCACGCCGGTGAAGATGCCCTGGATGGACGCCTGCACCGAGGTCGCGGCGGAGGTGTACAGGATCAGGTCGCCCAGACTGAGCCGCCCGTTGACCGCCTGCACCGCCACATACAGATAGGTGAGGGACCCGACCAGGGTGGTCAGCGTCGACCAGGCATTGCCCACGAGATAGCGGGCGATGACGACGCCGCGCAGGCCCCGGTAAGCGGTCGAGCCGAGCAGCCGGAAGCGCTCGGTGAGGAACGGACCGAGGCCGTAGACCTTGACCTCCTTGGCGTACGCGTCGGTGGACAGCAGCCGGGACAGATACTCCATACGGCGGCGGATCGGCGAGGACCAGAGCGTCACCATGAAGCTGCGCATGCTGTACCGGGAGTCGGAGACGAACGCGGGCACGGGGGCGAGCAGCGCCGCCACCGCGACGACCGGCCCGAGACCGAAGAGCAGTCCGACCATGCTCAGGAACGTCACCGCCATCTGCAGCAGATTGAACGCTCCGCCGATCATGGTGACCGGGCGCGTCGACGCCTCCTGCTGGGCCTGGCGCAGCAGGTCGTACGAACGGGAGTCCTCGAAGAACGACAGCGGCAGCCGGCCCGCGTGCTCCATGACCTGGAGCTGCACACTCTGGGACGCCTTCTCCTGAAGCAACTGCTGGGCGATGCTGCGTACGGCCGTGCCCAGCGCGCTGAGCGCGTAGACCGCGAACTGGACGGCGGCCAGCACCACCAGGGCCCCGACCGTGCTGAGTACGGGCAAGTGCAGAGTGAAGCCGGGCAGCGGTACGTCGAGGCTGATCCGGTCCGCCCGGTCGCCGGAATGGATGGCGGCGCCCTCGACCACCGTGTTCACCAGCAGCCGGCCGGTCATGGCCACGGCTGCGGGCACCAGCCCGATCAGTACGGTCGAGACGCCGAGCGCCAGCGTCAGTGCCGGACTCGCCCGCCAGACCAGGGCCAGCACCCGGCCCAGCCCCGTCACTGTGTCGGCCGCAGACCGGGCCGCCCGGCGGAGCCTGGCCCGGACACCGCGCGGCTGCCGCGGCCTCTCCGGCTCGGGGAAATCGGCGGGCCCGGTGAGACCGCTGCCCCCCGTCGACGCCGCGCCCCGCGCGGTGAACACCACTTGCTGCATCAGGACATCCCCCCTGGCCGGGCCTGATCCGAAGCACCGGCCCCCGCACCCGCCGACGCACCCACGACCAGGACAGGACGGGCCCGCCCATGACCGCACACCCGCTGATCCCGCGCTCCGTGCTCTTCGGGAATCCGGACCGGATGAGTCCGGCCCTCTCCCCGTGCGGGCGGTTCCTCGCCTATCTCGCCCCGGACGCCCGGGGTGTCCTCAATGTGCACGCGGGGCCCTGGGAGGGGCGGGAGTTCCGGCCCGTGACGGCGGACGCGGGGCGCGGCGTCCGTGCCTTCGCCTGGTCCGGCGACGGCCGTGTGCTGCTGTACGCGCAGGACCGGGACGGCGACGAGAACACCCGTCTCTACGCGGCGGATCCGGCGGGCGCCGCACCCGCGCGCGACCTCACTCCGTACGACGGTGTCCAGGCCCGCATCGTCGCCATCGACCCGCGCTGTCCCGACCGCGTTCTGATCGGCCTCAATCTGCGGGACCGGGCCCGGCACGACGCGTACCGGCTCGACCCGGCCACGGGGAAGCTCGATCTCGCCGCCCGCGACGAGGGGTTCACCCGGTGGGTGGCCGACGACCGGATGCGGGTACGCGGCGCGGTACGCGCGGCCGACGACGGCTCCGCCGTCCTCCTCGTGCGCGCCGACGAGGACGCCCCCTGGCGCGAACTGCACCGCGTCGGCGCCGAGGACGCCCCGGCGCTGCGCCCCTTCGGATTCACCACCGGAGGCCGCCATCTGCTGCTGCTCTCGTCGCTCGGATCGGACACCGCCCGGCTGCTTCGGGTGGACACCGTCACCGGGGACAGCGAAGTGCTGTACGAGGACCCGCGGTACGACGTCGAGGGCGTCGGCACCCATCCGGTCACCGGCCGGGCCCAGTTCGTCCTCGTACGGCGCGAACGCAACGACATCGAGGTGCTGGACCCGTCCCTGGCGGCCGACTTCGAGGCGCTGCGGGCCGCCGCCCGGGGAGATGTCACGGTACTCGGCAGGGACCGTGCGGACCGGCACTGGCTGGTGCAGCACAACACCGACGACGGCCCGGCGGGCTACCGCGTCCTGCGGCGCGAAACCGGCCGGACGGTGTTCCTCTTCAGCCATCTCCCCGCTCTCGACGCGCACGGGCTGGCCCGCGTCGAACCGTTCTCGTTCCGAGCCCGCGACGGTCTGCGGGTGCACGGCTACCTCACCTTCCCACCCGCCGGATCCGTCCCGCCCGCCCCGTCCGGCACCGGCCACCGGCGGCTGCCCGCCGTGCTGTGCGTCCACGGCGGGCCGTGGACCCGCGATCTGTGGGGCTTCCGCTCCGAGGCCCAGTGGCTGGCGAACCGCGGATACCTCTGTATCCAGGTGAACTTCCGCGGGTCCACCGGCTACGGCAAGCGGTTCACCAACGCGGGCGACCGCGAGTGGGGAGGCAGGATGCAGGACGACCTCCAGGACGCGGTGCGGCACACCGTCGCGCTGGGCCACACCGACCCCGGCCGCGTCGCGGTGTACGGCGGTTCGTACGGCGGGTACGCGGCGCTCGTCGGGGCGGCGTTCACCCCGGACGACTACCGCTGCGCGGTCGCGGTCGCCGCGCCGTCCTCGCTGATCACCTTCATCGAATCGGTGCCCGCCACCTGGGGGCCGATGGCGGCCATGCTGCGCCGCCGGGTCGGCTCCCCCGAGACGGAGCGGGACTTCCTGTGGTCCCGCTCGCCGCTGTCCGCCGCGGACCGGATCCGGATTCCGCTGCTGATCGGCCAGGGAGCCAGAGATCCCCGCGTACGGAGCGAGGAGTCCGAGCGGCTGGTGGCCGCACTGCGGCGGAACGGGGTCCCGCATGAGTACCTGCTCTTTCCCGACGAAGGGCACGGATTCGTACGGCCCCGGAATCGACTGGCGTTCTACGCGGCCGTCGAGCGGTTCCTGGCACAGCATCTCGGGGGCCGGTACGAGGAGACCTGACCGGGGGGCGGGGGCGGGCGATCCGCCCGCCCCCGCACCGGGCCCCGGCCGGCGGGCCGGCCTCAGGTCAGGGTGAGCAGCCCTTCCTGGACCAGCCTGCGCACCAGGACGAGCCGGCCCTCGACATCCAGCGCGCCGGTGATGCCCCGCGCGGTGAACGGGGTGTCGGCGGTGAGCAGATAGCGCAGCTCGGGCTCGATCCGTGCCGGGAGCCGGACGACCTTGCCGTGGAATTCGAGGTGGAGCCCGTTGCCCTCCCGGGTCAGCGACCACAGCAGTTCCGCCCTGCGCCGCACCTGTGTGTCCGGGGTGAGCGTGCGCAGCCCCTCCAGGTCCAGCAGATGACCGTCGAGCACCGGCTGCCGGCCGACCAGGGCCCGGCTCGCCGCTCGCTCGACGAGGTCCTGCGGCCGCACCGCTCCGGCGACCGAGGCGAGCATCCCGGCCAGGGTGTCCGCGGCCTGCCGACGCAGTTCGGGGTCGAGGGCGAAGCCCGGAGGCAGCGAACCGCGGTAGCGGGGATCGCTCTCGATGGCCTGGTCCAGGGCGTCCTTGAGTACCGTCGCCCAGAGAACCGGCAGCACGCCGAGCGTGATGTGCAGCGACGCCTCCTCGTTGGAGGTCGCGTCGTGCACGGTGCCCCGGGGCATGTACATCAGATCGCCGGCCTTCAGGTCGAACTCCCGCACCGGCGCGCCGGGGCCGTCCGCGGGCCGCCGGTAGTGCTGGGAGTGCAGCGGCAGCTCGTCCGGTGACTCGTACAGCCGCCAGTGCTTCGAGCCCCAGACCTGCAGGACGAAGACGTCATGGGTGTCGTAGTGACTGGTCAGTCCCTGGGCGCCGGCCGGGGTCAGATAGGCATTGGCCTGGAATCCGGCGCTGAACTCGCCCGACAGGGTCCGGCACAGCCGGCCCAGCGGTTCCCACCGTTCGTGCAGGAACTTGAAGACGACGGTCGAGCCCTTCCGATAGAGGTCGTAGAGGACCTCCAGACCATTGCTCGGGCCACCCGGGCCCGAGGCGGCCATTTCGACCAGCGGAATCTCTTGCCCGTTGACGACGACCTTGAGTTCCGAGGAGCGGACGCTGGAAGTGGAGAGAATGTGGTCGACATCGCGGAACGTCAACGGTTCCGCGTAGTAGTCCGGATCTTCGCGGTGAATGACGAGGGGCTTCTTCTCCCAGACCTCATTCTTGAAGTCCGCGGTGTCGAATGGGGACAGGAGAGCGGAGAGGCCGAGGGAGGGCTGCGTTTGAGGCGCAGCCTTCCACCCGCCGTGAGTCACGGCCACCGGATCAGATCACCGGGTCGGAGGGGTCATTGTCAGAAATGACCAGCACCGGGTCGGTGGGGTCGTTGTCCGAGATCACGAAGTCCGGCGTCGCGATCGGTGACGGCGAGACTTCGATTTCGTCGGCCCTCAGTGAATTGTGCTCTTCCATTTTCCCTCCCGTGTCTCCAGAAGCCCCGGAGCGAGCTGTCCGGGGAGCTCGAATATTGGTCAACGCGAACGTCCGGCGTCAACGCTGAACCGAGGACTGTCCAATTCATTTCCCTGGAGCCGTCACTCCTGCCGTGTAAAGAGTTCCACGACATTCTTGACTCCCCGCGCCGGGACATGTTTCACCTCTGCCGCGGCGGGCGGAGACATCGTTGAAACGTGTGATCGTCTAGACCGTTTGTGGACATCCCCCACGCGAGGAGGCGGATCGGTGAGTCGTCACGCGAGTCCAGAGCAGCGCTACCGGGCGGTGCTGTCGGTGCTGTCGGGCGACCCGGTCGCCGAGGTCGCCCGACGCAACGGCGTCTCGCGGCAGACACTCCACAACTGGCGCAGAAGATACACGGCGGAAGGCGGGGCGGGCCTCGCGGACCGGTCCCGGCGACCGCATCTGAGCCCGGCGCGGCTCGACCCCTCCGTGGAGGCGCTGATCTGCTCGCTTCGTGAACAGCACCCGGACTGGGGCGCGCAGCGCCTGCATGCGGCCCTTGGCCGGCTGGGCGTCGGGGCACCGCCCTCCCGGACGACGGTCCACCGGGTGCTGGTACGCAACAATCTGCTGGCCGCGGCGGTTCGGGCCGGCGCCCCGGTGCGGGGGGCGCCGCAGCACACCGCCGGTCCCCCGGCGCCGGCCGGACCGGCCGGACCGGCCGAACCGGCCGGGCCCGCCGGGCACCCCGGGCAGACCGAACCGGACAACGGATGGCTGACGGATCTGCTCAGCGCGGCGAGAGAACTGGTGGACCGGCTGGACCGGGCCCTGGACGCCCTCGCGGCGGACACCGACCCGTGCCCGGCGTCCTGCGGCCTGTGCCCGCCGGAACCACCGGCCGGCCGGGCGCCCGCGCAGCGTCAGCCGGACGGCGCACGGGCGTTGGGCGCCCCGGTGGTCAGCCTCTTCGCACAGCCCGGGCCGGTCTCCCTCGTCAACTATGTACCGGCACGGTGCGGTCATCCCGAGACGCGTGGAACTCACGGCTCCGGCTGAACGGTTGACCGAAAAGCCCCCCGCGGCGGAGTTGCTCCGGTTTGGAAGCGACTGGGGCGCACGGGGTTCCCGGGCGCGCCCGGCGCGCTACCCGCGCGGGCACGCCGGCGGGGTGCCGTCGCGCAGAGAGAAAACCGAGCCCCGGTCCCGAGTCCCGGGCACAGCCACACCTGGAAGCACCGGGGAAACAGCCTCGGCCATGGGGGCTTCCGGCTGCGGCAGGGACGAGCTTCCAGGCGCCCGCGGTGAGGACGCCCCGTCGCACGCCCGCCCCTTCGGGCTCAGAACGGTGCGCCTCGGGCGGGGTTGGCGCCCACGAGCACGGACCGCTCCCATCCGGCCCACATGATGTGGTTGATCTCGTTGACGCCGGTTGTGCCGGAAGCTGTCGGGCTGACACCGTATCCGGACTGCCGATGGTCGACCGGGGCGGCCAACGTAGCGGAGGTGGCCGCAACAGCGAGGCGTCGCTCTCGCACAGCGGTTGCCCGTCGTTTCCGTTCGTGCGTCAGGCCGCCTCAGACCAGACGATCCTGTCGAGGAAGTCCTCCACCGCTGTTGCGACCCGACCGAGCACCTTGGCGGATTCGGAAAGGGGCCCAGGAACACGCAGGTCGTGATCGGCCCCACGGACCTCCAGCACGTGGGGTGACAGCTCGGCGGCGAGGGCTCCGTCCCAGTGCCTGTCCTCGGTGCCGCCGACCAGAAGGAAAGGGGCGGTGGCCGAGCGGAGAGCCTGGGCCACCTCAGCAGTGGTCAACAACGGGGTGAGCCAGATCGCTGGCAGTGCCCGCTCGGCGGCGAGTACGGCCGCGTGGGTGCCGAGGGACTTCCCGATCACGACCTCCGCAGTGCGCGGTGAACTCCTGGTCACATGGTCGATTACGGGGGTGACCTGGTCCAGGACCCAGGAGCTGATACCTCTGCCGGACTGCCGTGGCGGGTCCCAGGTGATCCGCTCGACCTGGGCCCCCCTGGCTTCGGCCGCACCGGCGGCGTACATGAGGAGGGGAGTATGGGGGCCGTACATCCCGCCGGGGACCACCACCGCGCCTCGCGGCGACTGTGTCTGCTTATCCACGACCATGAACGTCTCCCTGGATGAGCGGTGCTGACAGGCGAACGCGACCAACGGGACGTAACCAACGGGACGCAACAGAGGACGACCGGGGCCGCCACCCCCCACAGGAGAGGCCCCGGTCGCCGTCCGCCGGAGCCGCGGTACGGCCCCGTACTCCTATCTGCGCCGGGGGTGCGTTTTCTGTCACACCGCATAACGTCAGGAAGTTGTTGCAGGTTGTACAAGTCATGGACGCGGGCCCTGGCGAGGCCGTAGCGTGCAGAAACGCGCGGGGCGCGGCAGCGACCAGCCGCGATTTCAGGACAGGTGTGGGAGTGCTGGGGGACGACGCGGAGCTGACCGCCGCGGTGCTCGCGGCGCAGGACGGGGACGAGGACGGCTTCCGGACTGTGTACCGCTCGGTGCACCCGCGGCTGCTGGGCTATCTACGGACGCTCGTCGGCGAGCCGGACGCGGAGGACGTGGCCTCCGAGACATGGCTGCAGATCTCCCGCGACCTGGGCCGTTTCAGCGGTGACGCCGACCGCTTCCGGGGCTGGGCCGCCCGGATAGCCCGTAATCGCGCCCTTGATCACCTACGGATGCGCGGTCGGCGCCCCGCGGTCGGCGCCGACGACACCGAACTGACCGGGAAACCGGCCGAGTCGGACACGGCGGACGAGGCCATGGAAGCCCTTGCCACCGGCCGGACCATGGCGCTGATAGCGCGGTTGCCGCAGGACCAGGCGGAGGCCGTCGTCCTGCGGGTCGTCGTCGGCCTCGATGCCAAGACCGCGGCCAGGACGCTGGGCAAGCGGCCCGGCGCGGTACGGACGGCGGCGCACCGGGGGCTCAAACGGCTGGCCGAACTGCTGGAGAAGGACGGCGGTTCCGACGACCCGGACGACACCGACGGTGGAACAGGTCGGGCGTCCATCGGTGACATCGCGCCCGGCGTCGCCGGAGAAACCGCTTACCACTCCCCGCGCGGAGTGAGCGGCGAACCGGCCGGGGCCGCGCGGCACAGCGCCGCAGGTCATCGCCAGGGACTCGGCGGAGTTCCGCCGCAGCGCAGCGTCCGACCGGGGGTCGCGGCGTCCGCGGGTGTGACGCATTCGCGCCTGCGGACGCAGAAGGACATGTGATGGCCGACGAGCGTGACGCGTGGCCCGACAAGGACACGGCGGAGCGATTGCTGAGCGGTGAGCCGGTCGGAGCCGTGGACGAACATGTCCGGCCCCGGGCGGAGCGGCTCGCCGGTGCCCTGCGCGAGATCGGCGCCGTCACATACGCAAACGGTGTCGAACTCCCCGGCGAGCAGGCGGCGCTGGCCGCCTTCCGGAGCCGGCGGGCGGCGGGTGGTGAGCGTCCGGGCCCCGTGAGCCCTGAGCGACCGCGCGCCGAGGACCTGCCGGCGACGGTGCGCCTCGGCTCCGCGCCCCCGGCCGTCCGCCCGAGGTGGTCCGGCCACCCTCTGCGGACGGGACTCGTCGCCGCCGTGGCCGGATGCGCGCTGGGCGGAGTGGCCGTGGTCGGTCTGCTGCCCGCGCTGTTCGACGGCGGGCGCGGTCCCGTCCCCGGCAGCCCCGTCTCGGCGGCGGCCTCGCCGGGACCGCCGGTGTCGGAGACGGCCGACGGCGGCTGGGGCCTGTCCGGTCATCCGTCCGGTTTCCCGGAGCCTCCGGGCAAGGACGGGATGGGTCACGCCTCGCCCGGTCCCTCGTACCGGACCGGTTCCGGGGCGGACGGTGGCCCGGCCGGGCACGACGGGAACGGCGGGCACGGCACGGCCGACGACGCCGGGCCGGGCGGGGCAGGGGAGGACGGCGGAGCCGGTGGCGAGCACGGCGGCTGGTCCGCGCTCGCGAACAGCCGGGCCGGCCAGCGGTACCGAGAGGCCGTCAGGGCTTGCCTCGACTATCGCAGCGGGAAGATCGACGCGGAGCACAAGATCGCGCTGGAGTCCTCGGTGCACGGCGCCCCTGAGGTCGAACGTCTCTGTGACCGGCTGCTCGGCGGCGACAGCGGCGACGACGACGGCGCGGGTGGCAAGGGCGTGAAGGCCGGTGCCCCGGACGACGGTGCCCCGGACGGCGGCGGACTGCCGGGCGCGCCCGCTGAACCTCCGGTGTCCGAGCCGTCGCCGCCCGAGTCCCGTGAGCCTTCGACGCCCGAGTCCGGTGAGCCGTCCCCGGAGCCGGCCCCGGGGCGGGGCGCGGACCCGGGTGATCAGACCCCCGGCGAGCAGGTCCCGGAGCCCGGCCCCCGCGCCTCCCCGCCCGGTCTCACCTGACCGGACGGCCCGAGCCGGGCGCGCGTGCGCACGGGACAGGTGTGACGTTTTTTCGGGGCACGACGCAGTAGGGAGTAGGCCGACTGGTCATCGGTCGCGCAGAGAGCCGGGGTTCCCCCCGTACCTTCGGCTCGGCGCATCGGCGCGGGCGGGGCACGTTCCCCCGGTCCCGCCCGCGCCTCTTCCCCGCCCGGTCGGCCTCGGCGGCGGAGGTCTCACTTGTAGATGACCACCTTGTCGCCGGTGCGGACCTGCCCGTAGACCGAGGCGATCTTCTTTTTGTCCCGGACATTGACACAGCCGTGCGAAGAGCCGTCATAGCCGTAGAGCGCGAAGTCCTCGGAGTAGTGCACCGCCTGGCCGCCGCTGAAGAACATCGAGTACGGCATGGCGCTGTGATAGAGCGTCGACACATGGTTGCGCGACTTCCAGTACACCTTGAACGTGCCCTCGCGGGTCGGGGCGTACTGCGAGCCGAAGCGGACGTCCATCGTCGACTTGACCTTGCCGTTGATCATCCAGAAGAGCTTGCGGTTCTTCTTGCTGATGCACAGCACCCGGCCCTTCGCGCACCGGCGAGAGGGCTTCGGGACGGGTTTGACGACGGGCGGACGCAGCTCGACGCGGGTCGGCTGCCTGGTCATGGAGACCAGTTTCCGCCAGGTGAGGGTGTCCGTCACCCCGGTGCGCGGCAGAGCGCGCCGGCCCTGGAAGGAGGAGACGGCCGCGACTGTCTCGGAGCCGTAGTAACCGCTGGGGACACGGTTGAAATGCCGGATCTGCCGGAGCCTGGCCTGGAGTTCCCGTACCAGCTCGCCACGGGCGCCCATCGCCATCAGAGTGACGGGCTTCGGCGCGGCCGGGGTGGGCGTCGGTGTGGGTGTCGGTGTGGGTGTGGGTGTGGGTGTCGGCAGTGGCGTTGGCGTTGAGAGTACGGTCGACTGCGACTGCGACTGCGACTGCGACTGCGACTCCGACGTTGACTCCGACGTCGAGAGGGGCGCCGGGTCCGGTGCGGAGACCGCCGGCCGACCGCTGGCGGGCCCGGGCGACGGTGTCCAGGACGCCTTCCACGACGGCTGCTCGGCGTCGGGTGTGAGGCTCGCTCCCGGAAGACGGCCCATCGGTTTGGCATCGGTCACCGCGCCCCCGGGGAGGGGCTGCACCGTACAGCCGACGCTCATGGCGAGCACGGCGGCCGTGGCGATTCCCGTGCCCATGACGGATTTCGTGAGCATCCTCGTCCCACCAGTCTTTCCCGTGTCCCAAGGCGTCTGTTTTGTCCTTCAGACAGTTCCCCTTCCGGCGCGGGTGCGTAAACGCGGGCGAGCCGCCCGCCGGGTTCTCCTCCCCTGACGGGAGGTCACCACTGACGGGCGGCTCGGGAGAAGAAAGAGAGGCAGCGCCGTGGCCGGGAGGCCGTTACGGGATCGCCCTCGGCCTCGGACCGGACACGGTGGGTCAGGACGCCCGCAGGAACGCCGACGTCGACACCTTGCCCAGCAGCTCCAGCCGCGACGAGCCACTCGCCAGGTGTTTGTCCAGGGCGTCCTTCACGCCCGGCCAGCGTCCGTCGTCGTAGTCGTCGAGGACGACGATCCCGCCCGGTGCGACGATCTTCTCGACCCATTCGAGGTCGGCGAGCACGCCGTCCAGGGAGTGGTCGCCGTCCACGATGATCACGCCGTACTGCCGGTCGGAGACCGCGGCCCGTACCTCGGGATCACCTGAGAAGCCCTTCTCGATGCGTGCCTCGGCCCCCGCCTGGCCGCCCAGCGCCAGGTTGGCGCGTACGACGTCCATCCGCACCGGCGTGCCGGTCGGGTCGGAAGCCTGCTTCGCGCCGGGCTGGAGCTGGCTGCCCGCCAGCGGGTCGACGATCGTCAGCCGCGCCTCGATACCGGCGCGGTGCAGCATCCGCATCAGCGTCGCCGAGAACAGCCCGTACAGGGTGCCGATTTCGAGCACGTTCTCATTCGGCGGGTCGAGCAGCGGGACGGTGGCGAGTTTGCCGCACACATTGGACGTGGACCCGGCGAGCCTGCCCACGGCGAGCGCCTCCAGCGCGATCACATTACGGAAGGCGATGGTGACATTGCGACGGGCGGCGTTCTCGTCCGCGCCCGTCACGGAGGCGATCTCCCGGACCAGGGTGTCGATGCTCGCGGGCGTGACTATTCGAGACCCGCTGCGCCCCGTTCTGTCGAAGAGCAGGTTGAACGCGTAGTGCTCGGCGCGCAGGGCCTTGATGTCGGCGCGCAGCGCGGACGTCGAGCGGTTGATACGCCGGTCCACCAGCGTCGCGGCGGGGCGCAGGAGCCGCTTCGCCAGCCGGGTGCTCAGGAGAGAAGCCATGCGGCGGAACCTACGCCGGTCCCTCCGTACACGGGCCACCTGCGGATGCTGGCCAGATGAACTCTTGGCGATCGGAACGAGGCCACCGGATGAGGAATGAGGTCCTCCGCCGCCCCCGGTCCGGTGCCGCCGGGCGCGTGACACACACGGCGGCCGGAAGGACGCCGCGCCCGGCGCTCCGCGTGTGACCCGCGGGCCACCGCCCGCCCGCCGCTACAGTCCGTCGCGCAGGCCCTCGTCCGCCGTCGTCACCGGAAGGCGGTGGACGGCGGTGGACGGCGGTGGCGTCGGCCCGGCGGGAGGCGGAGCGGATGGCGAGCGGCAGCGGCAGCGGCGGCGAGCGGGTCACCGAGAGCGGACTGCCCGTCGAGGCGGTCTACGGGCCCGCTTCGCTCGACGGCTGGGACCCCGCGGCGAAGCTCGGCGAGCCGGGCTCGTACCCGTACACCCGGGGGGTCCACCCGACGATGTACCGGGGCCGCCCGTGGACGATGCGTCAGTACGCGGGCTTCGGCACGGCCGTCGAGTCCAACGCGCGCTACCGGCGGCTGATCGAGCACGGCACGACGGGCCTGTCCGTGGCGTTCGACCTGCCGACCCAGATGGGATACGACAGTGACGCGCCGCTCGCGGGCGGTGAGGTCGGCAAGGTCGGTGTGGCGATCGACTCGATCGACGACATGCGGGTGCTGTTCGACGGGATCCCGCTGGACCGGGTCTCCACCTCGATGACGATCAACGCGCCCGCCGCCCCGCTGCTGCTCCTCTACCAACTGGTGGCGGAGGAGCAGGGCGTCCCGGCGGCGCGGCTGACCGGGACGGTCCAGAACGATGTGCTCAAGGAGTACATCGCGCGCGGCACCTATATCTTCCCGCCCAGGCCCTCGCTGCGGCTGACCGCGGACATCTTCGCGTACTGCCGGGCCGAGCTGCCGCGCTGGAACACCATCTCGATCTCCGGCTACCACATGGCGGAGGCCGGAGCCACGCCCGCGCAGGAGATCGCCTTCACGCTGGCCGACGGCATCGAGTACGTCAGGACGGCTGTCGCCGCCGGGATGGACGTCGACGACTTCGCGCCCCGGCTCTCCTTCTTCTTTGTCGCGCGGACGACGATCCTCGAAGAGGTCGCCAAGTTCCGCGCCGCCCGGCGGATCTGGGCCGGGGTGATGCGCGAGCGGTTCGGCGCGAAGGACCCCCGGTCGCTGATGCTGCGCTTCCACACCCAGACGGCCGGGGTGCAGCTCACCGCCCAGCAGCCGGAGGTCAATCTGGTGCGGGTGGCGGTGCAGGGCCTGGCGGCGGTCCTCGGCGGTACGCAGTCGCTGCACACCAACTCCTACGACGAGGCCATCGCGCTGCCCACGGACATGTCGGCCCGGCTGGCGCTGCGCACCCAGCAGGTGCTGGCGTACGAGACCGATGTCACCGCGACCGTCGACCCCTTCGCCGGTTCGTACGCCGTCGAGAACATGACGGACGGAGTGGAGGCCGCCGCGGTCGCCCTGATGGAGCGGATCGAGGACCTCGGCGGCGCGGTCGGCGCCATCGAGCGGGGCTTCCAGAAGAGCGAGATCGAGCGCAGCGCGTACGCCGTCGCGCGGGAGACGGAGAGCGGCGAGCGCGTGGTCGTCGGCGTCAACCGGTTCGTCCTGGACGAGGAGGAGCCGTACGAGCCGCTGCGGGTCGACCCGGCGACCGAGGCCCGGCAGGCGGCCGGGCTGGCCAGGCTGCGTGCGGAACGCGACCGGCGGGCGGTCGGGTCGGCGCTCGCGGACCTCGGAGCGGCGGCGGCGGGAACGGCCAATGTGCTGCCGCCGATGAAGGCCGCGCTCAGGGCGCGGGCCACGGTGGGTGAGGTCTGCGACGCCCTGCGGGCCGTGTGGGGCGTCTACACACCGGTGGACGCGTCCTGAACTCGTGCGCGGTCAGGCCCGTGTGGCTCCTTGGGGCGGTGCGTGTGCCAGACTCCGCCCCATGCTGGGTGTGACTGATCTGCCGACATATCTGGTCGGACTCGTGCTGATTGTGCTGCTGCCTGGACCGAATTCGCTCTATGTGCTCTCGGTCGCGGCGCGCCTCGGGATAAAGGACGGCTACAAGGCAGCCGCCGGTGTCTGGTGCGGGGACACCGTGCTGATGGTGCTCTCCGCCGCGGGCGTCGCGTCGCTGCTCCAGGCCAACGCGCTGCTCTTCGGCGTGGTGAAGTACGCGGGCGCCGGCTATCTGACCTGGCTGGCCGTCGGGATGATGCGCATGGCGTGGGCGCTGTGGCGCGGCCGGCACGAGCGCGCGGAGGAGGAAAACCGCGAGCCCGCCGCGCCGGCCTCCGTCGAACGGCCCTACCGCAGGGCGCTGGTGATCGGCCTGTTCAATCCCAAGGCGATCCTGTTCTTCATCTCGTTCTTCGTGCAGTTCGTCGATCCCGGCTACGCGCATCCGGCGCTCTCCTTCGTCCTGCTGGGATTTCTCGCCAATCTCGCGAGCGCCCTCTATCTGACGGCCCTGATCTTCGGCGGTACGCGGCTGGCCGCCGCCTTCCGCCGCCGCAAGCGCCTCTCGGCCGGCGCGACCACGGCGGCCGGGGCGCTCTTCCTCGGCTTCGCCGTGAAGCTCTCGGTGAGCTCCGTATGAGTGAGCTCCGCGTATGAGTGAGTTCCCTGTGACGGCCCCGGCGGATGACGGCGGTGTGACCCCGGTGTCGCTGGCGAGCCGGCCGACGCCGCTGGAGCCCGCGCCCCGGCTGGCACGGGCGCTGGGGCTCGGGCCGGACGATCTGTGGATCAAGCGCGACGACCTGACCGGGCTCGGCGGCGGCGGGAACAAGGTCCGCAAGCTGGAGTGGCTCTGCGGCGCCGCGCTGGCCGAGGGCGCAGGGACGCTGGTCACCAGCGGCGCCGCGCAGAGCAATCACGCCCGGCTCACGGCAGCGGCGGGCGCCCGGCTCGGACTGGATGTGGTGCTGGTCCTCGCCGGGACGCCGGACGCCGCCGCTTCGGGCAATGTCGCGCTGGACGGCCTGCTGGGCGCGGAGATCGTCTGGGCCGGGGACGTGGACGAGACCACGCTGGCCGCCACGCTGGAAGAGGTCGTGGCGCGCCTGCGGAGCGAGGGCGCGGCGCCCGCGCTGATCCCGTTCGGCGGTTCGAGCGTGACGGGGGCCCGTGGCTACGCGGAGTGCGGCAGGGAACTGCTCGCGCAGGCGCCCGACCTGTCGCTGGTGGTCACCGCCGTGGGCTCCGGAGGAACGATGGCGGGGCTGGTGCACACGCTCGGCGCGGAACGGGTGCTCGGTGTCCACTGCGGCGCCGTGCCCGATCCGGCGCGCACGGTGGGCGGTCTGGTCGCGGGGCTGTCGGCCGGGGGAGCCGCACCGGCCGGGCTGCGGCTGCGGCTGCGGCTCGACCAGGTCGGTGACGGATACGCGAGCCTCACGGAGCCGGTGAAGGCCGCCATGAGGACGGCGGCGCGCACCGAGGGGATCATCCTGGACCCGGTCTACACGGGCCGGGCGATGGCGGGCCTGCTGGCGGCGGCCGGGGACGGCGAGGTGCGCCCGGGGCGGCGGACCGTCTTCCTGCACAGCGGCGGGCTGCCGGGTTTCTTCGGCCACGGGCCCACGGTCGGCTGGGCGCGTGGCGGCGCGGCCGGCGGCTGAGCCGGGCCGGACAGTCCCCGCCCGCCGGTTGCTCACCCGCCCGGCCGGCTCTCCGGCCCCGTCGTGTGCTGTGAAACCGGGTGACGTGTGTGGCCGGGAATGACGGCTGAAGCGTTTCGTTTCCCTGCCCGACGGTGGAAGTTCACCTTCCGGGCGGGGAGGTTTCCTACGCTGTCACCCACCCACCATCTGTCCGTGGGGAAGTAGACGCCGGGAGCAATATGACGAAGGTCCGCAGCCTGTGGCCGAGACGGCGGGGCGGCAAGACCGCCAAAAGTGCCGCCGCACCACCGGACACCTCGGCGCCCGAAGCCCGGATCACGCCGACGGATCCGGCGGACTGTCTCCGGGCCTGCGCGCAGTTCGGTGACAGGCTTGTCGCGGGGGACGACCGCAAGCGCACCGAGCTCGCCGGGAAACTGCGGCATCTGCGGACCCTCCAGGACGCCGCGGGGGCCCCGGCGGGCGGGCGTGAGGCGTCCGGCGCCGGGGTGCAGCTCGACGGCGAGCTGCTCGACGCGCTGCTCGCCGTCGGCACCAAGGCCATGGAGTGCGGTGCCGCCGAGGAGCTGAGGCTCGCCCGGCTGATCACCGACGCCGTGCTCACCCAGCGCAAGGCGTCCCGGGCCGCCTGGCGCCTGCGCGGCAGGACGCTGGAGGCCCTCGGCGACGAGACCGCGGCCATCGAGGCGTACGAGCGCTATCTCGCACTGACCACCGAGGACTGGTTCGGTGTGGCCCCCCGGCTCGCCGGACTGCGGATCGCCGCGCGCCGCCAGGGCGAGATGCTCCAGCTCCTGGCCCGTGAGTGCCCCCGGGCGGAGAGCTTCGCCGGCGCGCCCGCCGACGACCTGTGGGCCGAGGGCGTCCGGCTGCACACCGGCGGCGAGCGGGAACAGGCCGAGCCGCGGCTGGTCGGCGCGCTGCTGGCCATGGGCAGGACCGGCCGGCCGGTCCTGGAACTCCAGAACGCCGTCGGCCAGTACCTCGATCTGCGGATGGAGGGCGCCGGCGGTGATGCCTCGGCGCTGGGCGAGCTCATCGGCCACTACGCCGAGCAGCGCAGAAACCGGATGCGGCCGCCGCTCGCCGACCCGACGTTCGGCGGACTCGACTGGATCACCCTCGGTGAGCTGCGCAATCTGATCACGGGCAAGTCGGTCTGCCTGGTCGCCAACTCGGAGAGCCTCGGCCGGAGCGCGCTGGGCCCCGAGATAGACACGTACGACCTGGTCGTCCGCTTCAGCTCCTACCGGATCGACGCGGCGGCCACCGGCACCCGTACCGACATCCATGCCACCGGCCATGAGCACGGCCACAACTGGGACCGGCCGGTGACCACCCGGATCGTCTACGGGGGCGCCTCCGAGGAGTGGCGCTACTCGATGCGCGAACGGCTGGTCTCCGGCGCCCAGCGCCATGTGGCCGACGAGTCGCTGCGCTGGCCGCTGCGGCATATCGGCGGCATCGGCTGGGACGCCTGGCCCTCCGTCCCCACCAGCGGTTTCAACACCCTGTGGCTGCTGGACTTCCTGGACGTGAGCCCGACCCTCGATCTGATCGGCTTCGACTTCTACGAGAGCGGTGTCCACCGCCTGCCGGGAGCGATGCGCGTACCGCTCACCTCCGAGCGCGAGCGCGCGGCCGAAAAAGCCTGGGTCATGGAACGCGCACAGAGTGTCACCGATATGAGGATATCCCTGAGATGACCGCCGTCCCTCTCCCCGGTGACCGGGCCGCCGCCCGCGAAGCCGCCTCCCCGGCCCCGGCGAACGCGCTGACGGGAAAGCGCCGTATCGCCTTCGCCGCCTTCGTCGACGACGACCGGGTGCCCGGCTTCCTGGCGCTGCTGCGCAGCCTCGCGCTCTCCAACCCGGACGTGTGCGAGGACTTCGTCGTGCTGCACGACGGTCTGTCCGCCGGCGCACTCGCCCGGATCGGCGAGCTGCACCCGCGCGTCGAGCCGCGTCCGGTCGCCACCGAGCGCTACGCCGCGTACGCCCTCGACGCATCGTCCCGCCGGGACTGCTTCCTCCTCGACGTGTTCCGTATCCGCGAGTACGACACCGTCATCACGCTGGACCCGGACACCGTGGTGCTCGGTGATCTCGGCGCCCTGCTGAGGCTGCGCGACGGACTGGCCGCCTGCGGCCTGCCGTCCGGCGGACCCGGCGGCCGGCGCCGGATCGCGCCCGGTCCGCTGGTCGTCCAGCGGGAGTATCTGACCGACGCGTTCTGCGCGCGGCTGGACGCGGCGGGCCGGGACGGGGCGTACGGGCACGGCGCGGGCTCCGGTCCCGGCCTCGGCCTGCTCGACGCCGTGCTGGACGGGGACTTCGTTCCGCTCGACGGCATGGCCGAGTACAGCGGGACGGAGCAGGACCGGGAGAAGTTCGACCTGCCCGACGCCGAGTTCCACGCCGCGTACATGGCACTCTCCTCGGCCGCGCACCACGACCTGATCGTGCGCTACGGCACCCCGCACGTCCTGCGCACCGAAGACCTGGAGAGCGCCCGCAAGGTCGCCACCGCCCATATCGTCGCCGGTGAGTACCAGGAAGCGGCCGACCTGCTCGGCCGGATCCACATCCCGGTGAACGAGGCGTGGCCGCACGAGGTGTTCGGCCACGCGCTGATGAGCCTGTCCCGCTACGACGAGGCACGGGCCCAGCTCCTGATGGCCACCGCCGCCCCCAAACGCGCCGCGACCGCCTTCGGCCGGCTGGCGCAGATCGCCTGGATCCACGGCGACGACGGCGCGGCGCGGGAGTACGCGCTCGCCGGGCTCAGCACCGACCCGACCCACCAGGCCGCCCGCGAGATGCGCCGCCGCACCACGGGCCTGCCCACGTCGCGGCAGGGCCCGGCCGAGGACCAACTGGCCCATGTCGCCTTCTACATGCCGCAGCAGGGCAACGCCGGCGACAAGCTGCTGCCGGAGTCCGTACGGCTGACCTTCGGCGCGGACACCGGCTCGCGCCGCTGGCACTCCGTCCACGCGCACCGGCTCTTCGACGAGGCCGCGCTGGAGGCCGTCAACGCCCGGCGGGGGCTGGTCATCGGCGGCGGCGGCCTGTTCATCCCGGACACCGCGCCCAACGGCAACAGCGGCTGGCAGTGGAACGTCTCCGACGCGATGCTGAACCGCATCGACGTACCGATCATGGTCTACGCGGTCGGCTTCAACGCCTTCGACGGCCAGTCCTACCGGCGCCGGCGCTTCGAGGCCGGGCTGCGCCTGCTCGTCGAACGCGCCGCCTTCTTCGGACTGCGCAACCACGGCTCGATCGAGAAGGTCCGCGCGCTGCTTCCCGCGTCACTCCACGACAAGGTGCGCTTCCAGCCCTGTCCGACCACTGTCACCCGGCAGCTCGTCGACGGCTGGACCGATCCCGAGCACCGCGAGAACACCGTCATGATCAACGCTGCCTACGACCGGGCCGGGCTCCGCTTCGGCCACGACTACGGGCACTTCCTCGGGGAGATGGCGAAGGCGGTACGCGCGCTGGACTCCCACGCCGAGGTCCAGTGCGTGGCGCACTCGCTCGACGACGAACGGATCGCCTTCGACCTGCGGCGCGAGTACGGCATCTCGCTGCCGGTGATCCCCATGTACGACTTCGGGAACGACGCGATCCGGGACACCTATGCCCGTACGAAGCTGGTGATCGGGATGCGCGGGCACGCCGGCATGATCCCGTTCGGCTGCGGGACCCCGGTCATCAGCCTGATCTCGCATCCCAAGATGGCGTACTTCCTGTCCGACATCGAGCGCCCGGAGTGGGGCGTCTCGGTCCATGACAAGAACCTCGGAGCGCTGCTCACCGAACGGGCGCTGGGCGTGCTGAACGACCACGACGCGGCCGTCGCCGATGTGCACGGCCGGCAGCGCGAGCTGTGGAAGGTCACCCGGGCGAACGCGGCCGACCTGGCGGCCGTCCTGGGCACTCCGGCCGGCTGAGGCCGCACGGCCGCCGGGCCGTAGCCGGGCGTAACGGAAAGAGCCGGGCGTGACGCACACGAGGGCGGGCCACTGATCACACCGATCAGTGGCCCGCCCTCGTCCGTCCGGCTCCGTCGTCACGATTGGGAGCGCAGCACCGTCCGCCGCAGCTTCCGCGCCCGCCGCACCATCCGCCGCGCCGTGGCGTTGCGCGGGATCCGGGAGAGCTGCGCCGGGACCGCGCCCGGCAGCGCGAGCGCCGTGAGCCGGCGGCGCTTGAAGTAGCGCCAGGTGTACGTGTTGAGATGGCGCGAGAGATAGCTCTCCGCCGCCGCCCGCAGCTCCGGATAGATCTGCGGCTGCATGGCGTAGCCGACGGCCGCGAGCAGCTCCGCCACCTGCGGATCCGGCTGGTGCGTGCCCTTGTCGTCGAGCGGCGGCAGCAGCGCGTCCACGATCGTCACGGGCACGCGGTTGCTGTTCTGGTACGGGGCGAGCCGCTCCAGCAGCAGTTCCGTGCCGGTACGGGCCACCGGGATGCCGTAGAAGGCCGCCGCCGTGAACAGCGCGGTGGAGAAGCAGCCGACCACCAGCGCCGGCTTCAGCCGCCGGTACAGCACCTCGGCGAGCACCGGGGTGTCCATGATCGTCAGGTCGGCGCCGAGCTTCTCCGCCTCCTGCTCCAGGAGCCGGGACCAGACGGCGGGCGCGTTCGGGTGCGGCTTGAACACCACCTGCGTGTGGCCCTGGGCCACCGCGCCGCGCACCATCTGGATGTGGAGATCCTCCTCCTCCCGCTCGGTGAGGATCCCGAGCGCGGAGAGGTACTGGCCGAGCAGCAGCGCCGGAGGTGTCGCGGGTGTCTCGATCTTCCGCTCGGCGTCGGTGAGTTCGTCCAGGACCCGGGTGAACGCCTCCGTCGGCACCAGCTCGGGCTCGACACCGAACTCGGTGAGCAGGAGCGGCTTGAGGCCCGGGACGAGATCGAGGTGGAGCAGCCTGCGGACGCGTTCACCGACCAGCGGCTCGATCTTGGAGCGGGTGGGGCCGTAGCTCATCAGCCCGTCCGCGTAGACGTCGACCGGCGCGCCGGTGAAGATCTGCGCGATCGCGAGCGCGGGAGTGACCTGGATGGACTCGACGATCAGTTCCACGCGGTCGTCGCCCAGGCGCCACGCCAGCCGCAGATGACGCTCCCAGAGCGGGATGTCGTCGGGCCGGGGCGCCCAGGCGCCCGGATGGAACGGCGCGATGGTCTCGTTCCACGACACCAGGTCGTCGAACCTGTCGCGGAGCTGCTCGAAGCCGGGCATCTCGTCGACGGACGGCGCCAGCTCGGGAGATCCGGCGTTGTTGCTGATGACCAGCAGACGCCGGGCGGCCGGGCGGAAGAGGCCGGCGTCGGTCGCGGCGGCCAGGGTGGCGGCGCCGTAGAGCGTCGAGGCGCAGAAGATCTGCGTGGTCCTCGCGTTCGTGTCGCGGGCGGACTGCGCCATCACGCCGCCGCCTTCCCGGCGGACAGCGACCGCCTTCGCAGGCGGCGCAGCCGGGCCGAGCGGTCCAGGTCCATCGAATCCAGCGCTTCCTTCAGGACGTCCTGGGGCAGTCGTCTCAGAGCGGCGGCGCTCATGGTCCGCAGTTGACGGGCCACGGCGGGCTCGAACCGTTCCTTCGATCCCAGGTGGTGGGCGATGATGGCGCAGTAGGTGCGTACGGCCTTCAGCAGGAACCGGTCCGCTTCGGAGTCCTTCGCGGTCTCCGCGATGACCTGGTCGAATGCCTTGATGAAGTCGAGCTGGCGGACATCGCCGATCTGGGTGAGCGACGAGGCGACTCCGCGCCGGTAGAAGATGCCGAGCAGACCCACCGCGGCGAAGGACTCCGACTCCCGGTGCAGCCGCCATATCCACGGCCGGTCCTCGGCCGTCCGCAGCCCGTCCGTGAAGTGCACCAGGCCCCGGTCGACGATGCGCCGGTGGTAGATGCCCGCCCAGGCGTACGGATAGTCGACCGAGGTGGAGCGGTGCGCGGGCAGGATCGCGTCGCGCGGCCGCAGCACCTCGTCGCGCCGGCCGACCGGCACGCGGTGGATCGTGCGGGCCCTGGCGGTGAACTGGACGTGGTCGGTCCTGACGAAGTCGCAGCCGAGCCCTTCTATGGACGCGAGGAGCTGTTCGTAATAACCCGGCGCCACCCAGTCGTCACCGTCAAGGAAGGTGACGTATTCGCCGCGCGCCGCGTCGAGACCCGTATTACGTGCGGTTGCCAGTCCACCATTCCGTTCATGTCTGAGCAGGACCGCCCCGGGAAGTTCCCGCTCGGCGCGTTCGAGGATGTCCGGGGTTCCATCGGTCGAACAGTCGTCGACCAACAGGAACTCGAAGTCCTCACGGCTGTTCGCTCGGAGGCTTCTGAGGGTTTCGAGGGCGTATGTCTGCACGTTGTAGAACGGCACGACGACGGAGAGCTTGACCACCCGCATGAAGGTAGGCGATGCCAAGTCATCCGCCCTGACATCTGGGCGCATGGAAGGTGAACGACGCGTGGCGGAACGATGAACCCGGCCGTTTCCGAGCCTTCGTCGCCATTCGTAGATGTTCTGTTAACCCTTTATTGCCATTGAGTTGGGCCGACAAACGGAATGGCTTCCTAATGTCCTGGTCGTGCCATCACGTACCAGCCAAGCGGTCCGGGTCGCAGTGCTCGCCGACTCCGACACCCGGTGGAAGTGGGGTGCGCTCACCGCGCGCCGCATCGTCCCCGAAGACCGCTCCATAGAGCTCAGCGGATTTCTGCTGCGCGGGCGAGCCACGCCCACCGCCCGGCAGCTCGCGGAGGTCGGTGCGGAGGCGGACGCCCTGCGGGAGATGACCGGCACCGCGTTCCTGCGGACCCTGCGCGAGGAGACGTACGACGTCGTCGTGCTGGCCCTCGTCGGCGGCGCCGTCCAGGCCATGCTGCACGGGATGGCCGCGCTGGGCCTGGAGCGCCGGCCCGTCGTCGTCACCGGCTATGTCGGCGTCGTCTACGAGAAGCTCTCGGACGGTCTGCTGCTGCGGCACGGCGCGGATGTCGTCCTGGCCAACTCCCGCCACGACGCGCGGCGCTTCCGCGACGTGTACGAAGGCGTGGGCGCCGACGCGTCCTCGGTCACCGAGGCCGCGCTGCCCTTCCTCGGCGGTGCGCGCTACGCCCCCGAGGAGGGCCGCGACACCGTGGTCTTCGCCGCCCAGCCGTCCGTGCCGGCCAGCCGCGCCGACCGTACGTATCTGCTGCGCCGCCTGGTCCAGCACGCCCGGCTCCACCCGCGCCGCGAGGTCCTGCTGAAGCTGCGCAGCCGGGTCGGCGAGCACACCACGCACATCGAGGAATACCCCTACCAGCGGCTCGCCGAGAAGCTGCCCGGCGGTCTCCCGCCCAACTTCAGCCTTGTGTACGGAAACATGGGCGAGGTCCTGGACCGCACCGATCTGCTGGTCACCGTCTCCTCCACCGCGGCCCTGGAGTCCCTGCACCGGCGCATCCCGACCGCGATCCTCACCGACTTCGGCGTGCGCGAGCCGCTCGGCAACCACCACTTCATCGGCTCGGGCTGCCTCGCCTCCTGGGAGCAGCTCGACAGCGGCTACCGGCCCCGCCCGGACGCCGTCTGGGCGGACCAGCAGGGCGTCGCCGCCGACGGCTCGTACGCCTCGGCCTTCGACACGGCCCGCGACCGGGTCGCCGGGCTGCTCGACGAGCCCGAGCTGCCCGCGATCAGTCCGTACTACACGGCCACCACCGCGCCCGGATACCTGCCGGGGCTCCTGGCCCGCTACCACCTGGCGGCCGACGGCACCGCGCTGTCGACCCCGCAGCCCGAGACCGGCACCGGCGGTGTCCGCCGTGTGGTGCGCGAGGCCGTACGGGGCGCGGCGCGCGGCGCCTACCGCCACGGCGTGCAGCGCGTGGCCCCCGTCATCCGCCGGATGGGCGAGCTGTGAACCGGCGAGCCGCGAACCAAGGAGTACCCATGACCGTCCTCGCCGTGATCCCCGCACGCGGTGGGTCCAAGGGCGTGCCCGCGAAGAACCTCGCAGCCGTCGGCGGCGTCCCGCTGGTCGTCCGCGCGGTGCGCGCCTGCCAGGCCGCCCGCCTGGTGACCGATGTCGTCGTCTCGACGGACGACGCGGCGATCGCGGACGCCGCCCGCTCGGCCGGCGCCGAGGTCGTCCTGCGGCCCGCCGCGATCGCGGGCGACACCGCGACCAGCGAGGCCGCCGTGCTGCACGCGATGGACGCCTACAGCGCGATGCGCGGCAGGACCGCGGACGTCGTCCTGCTGGTGCAGTGCACCAGCCCGTTCATCACCGCCGAGGACGTGGACGGTGTCGCCGGCTCGGTCGCCGAGGACGGCGCGGACACCGCGCTGACCGTCGCGCCCACCCACGGCTTCATCTGGCGCCAGGACGGCCCCGCGGCCGTCGGCGGCCCCGACGGCTACGGCGTCAACCACGACAAGTCGAACCGGCCCCGCCGCCAGGACCGGCCCCAGGAGTACCTGGAGACCGGCGCCGCGTACGCGATGCGCGCCGAGGGCTTCCGCGAGGCCGGCCACCGCTTCTTCGGCCGGACCGCGCTCGTACCGACCGACCCCGCGCGGGTCCTGGAGATAGACGACCCGCACGACCTGGCCCGCGCCCGCGCGCTCGCGCCGCTGCTCGACCCGGCCGTCCTGCCGGTCCACGACGACATCGACGCGGTCGTCCTGGACTTCGACGGGACCCAGACCGACGACAAGGTCTTCGTCGACTCCGACGGCCGCGAGATGGTCGCCGTGCACCGGGGCGACGGACTCGGTGTCGCCGCGCTGCGCCGCGCCGGCCTGGAGCTGCTCATCCTCTCCACCGAGCAGAACCCGGTCGTCGCCGCCCGCGCCCGCAAACTCCAGGTGCCGGTGCTCCACGGCATCGACCGCAAGGACCTCGCACTGAAGCAATGGTGCGACGAGCACGGGATCGCGCCCGAGCGGGTGCTCTACGTCGGGAACGACGTCAACGATCTCCCGTGCTTCGGCCTCGTCGGCTGGCCGGTGGCCGTCGCGAGCGCCCATGACGCCGTACGCGCTGCCGCGCGTGCCGTCACCACGACCCCCGGTGGTGAGGGGGCGATCCGTGAGATCGCCGCCTGGCTCCTCGGTCCGGGGCTGAGCACCTCCCACACAACCCCCCACAACACCCTCGACAAGTAAGGACCCTTCATGAGCACCAACGCCTCCTCCCGCCTGCGCACGTTCGGCACGCGGACCGCCGGCCCCGGCCGTCCTGTCTATGTCACGGGTGAGATCGGTATCAACCACAACGGCGAGCTGGACAACGCCCTCGCCCTGATCGACGTGGCCGCCGAGGCCGGCTGCGACGCGGTCAAGTTCCAGAAGCGCACCCCGGAGATCTGCACCCCGCGCGACCAGTGGGACATCGAGCGCGACACCCCCTGGGGCCGGATGACGTACATCGACTACCGCCACCGCGTCGAGTTCGGCGAGGACGAGTACCGCACCATCGACGAGCACTGCCGCAAGCGCGGTATCGACTGGTTCGCCTCCCCGTGGGACACCGAGGCCGTCGCGTTCCTGGAGAAGTTCGACGTCCCCGCCCACAAGGTGGCCTCCGCCTCCCTCACCGACGACGAGCTGCTGCGTGCCCTGCGCGCCACCGGCCGTACGGTCATCCTCTCCACCGGCATGTCGACGCCGAAGCAGATCCGCCACGCGGTCGAGGTCCTGGGCAGCGACAACATACTGCTCTGCCACGCCACGTCGACGTACCCGGCCAAGGCCGAGGAGCTCAACCTGCGCGTGATCAACACCCTGCAGGCCGAGTACCCGAACGTCCCGATCGGCTACAGCGGTCACGAGACCGGTCTCCAGACCACCCTCGCCGCCGTCGCCCTCGGCGCCACGTTCGTCGAGCGCCACATCACCCTCGACCGCGCCATGTGGGGCTCCGACCAGGCCGCCTCGGTGGAGCCGCAGGGCCTCCAGCGCCTGGTCCGCGACATCCGCACCATCGAGGCGTCCCTCGGTGACGGCGTCAAGAAGGTCTACGAGTCGGAGCTCGGCCCGATGAAGAAGCTCCGCCGCGTCGCGGGCGTCGTCGCCGAGGCCGCCGACAAGGTGGCGGTCTGACGGCCATGACCGGTCCCAGCGGGGGCCGCCCCCCGCACCCTCGTGCGATCGCTTTCGTGGAGAGCCCGGTCCAGCTTCTGAACGTGCTGGAGTGGGCCAGGGCGAGCACGACCGGTGAGGCCCTCACCGTCGTCGTGCTCTCGCCCACCGATCCCATGTCACGGGGCCAGCTCCGCCGGATGGCCGAGCTGGCCCGCGACGAGGGCTTCACCGTGCGCTGGCAAGAGGCGCGCGGTGGGGCGGGGGCGCCCCTGCGGACGGTGCGTGAACTCGCGCCGATGCTGCGCAGGGCCGAGCGGATCGTCATCGGCGACCCGTTCTCCCGTTATGTGCAGCTCCTGCTGACCATCGTCGGCAACAAGGAACTGACCGTTGTGGACGACGGCACCGCCACGATGGAGTTCGTCGGGCAGGTCGCCCGCGGCGAGCGGCTGGTGCGCTGGCACCGGCGCGGCAGCCGCGGGCCGCGGGAGCTGGTCCTCGCGCCCGTCACCGCGGCCGCGCGGCGCCGGCTCACCCCGTCGGCGGCCCGTACGGTCGAGGTCTTCACCTCGATGCCCGTCGAGGAGGTGCCCGACGGCATCACCGTGACGGCCAACCGCTTCGAGTGGACCCGGTCGGCCTTCGGCCCGCCGCGGATCACCGCCGGGGCCGACATGGTCGGCACCTCGCTGGTCGAGACGGGTGTGGTCGACGCGGACCAGTACACGGAGGCGGTCATCGGGCTCGCCCGCGCGCACAACGCCACCCGGTACTTCGCGCACCGCCGCGAGGGCGCCGACAAGCTGCACCGGCTGCACCTGGCGACCGGTCTGGAGATCGTCCGCCCGGACCTGCCGCTGGAGCTGATCGCGCGGCGCGGACCGATCGGGAGCACGATCCTGAGCTTCCCGTCGACCGTGGTGCACACCCTGCCGCTGGCCCTCGCCGGGACCGGCGTACGGGTCGCGGTGTGCGACATCGCCCCGGAATGGCTCAAGGAGAGCGCCTCGCCGCGCGCCCAGGGCTTCCTCTCGGGTGTCACGGGCACGGCCCGCGACGTCCAGCGGCTGCCCCGCACGGCGTCCCCGGCCTGAGCCGGACGGACGGCCGGGCACCCCCCCGGCTGGCATCCCGGGGGCATCTCAGGGGGCGGCTCCACCGGAGCCGCCCCGAAGCACACCGCCCCGGCCGCCGGACGGGCGGCCCACGCGGATCCTCCCGCCCCGAGCGGGTACACCTGTACGAGACGGCCCCCGGCCGGACCACCGCACCGCGACCCCTGGTCACGGCGGTCGAAGACGGCCGGGTATACCCGGTCTGTCCCGGCATCAACCATCGGCAAGCACTTTTCTTCGGCTGAGTGGCTGAAATTTTGTGGATCGATGGTTGGTTGATCATAGAAGGGGCCTACCCTTCAACAGGTGAGCCAGTTGATGTCCCGTGAGTCCGAAACAGAGCTGCCCGAGAGCGCGGCGCTTCCCGGCGCGCTCTCCGACGAGCTGCGTGCCGAGCTGATCGCCTTCCGCCGCGACATGCACATGCACCCCGAGCTGGGCAACCAGGAGTTCCGTACGACCTCCGCCCTCAAGCACCGGCTGGAGCAGGCCGGGCTCGCGCCCCGGGTGCTCAACAACGGCACCGGACTCATGTGTGACGTCGGCACCTGGGACGGCAGCCGTCCCATGCTGGCCCTCCGCGCCGACATCGACGCGCTGCCCATTCCGGACACCAAGACGGGCGTGGCCTACCGCTCCACCGTCCCGGACCGCGCGCACGCCTGCGGCCACGACGTGCACACCGCCGCCGTCCTCGGCGCCGGACTGGTGCTGGCCTCCCTGGACCGGCAGGGCCTGCTGCCGAACGCGGTGCGGCTGATCTTCCAGCCCGCCGAGGAGGTGCTGCCCGGCGGCGCCGCCGACTCCATCGAGTCCGGCGTGCTGGACGGCGTCGGCAGGATCATCGCGGTGCACTGCGACCCCCGGGTCGACGCCGGGCTGATCGGGCTGCGGCACGGTCCGATCACCTCCGCCTGCGACCGGCTGGAAATCGCTCTCGACGGCCCCGGCGGCCACACCGCCCGCCCGCACCTCACCACCGACCTGATCACCGCCGTCGCCCGGGTGGCCGCCGATGTCCCGGCGCTGCTGGCCCGCCGGGTCGACGCCCGCGCCGGTCTCGCCGTCACTTGGGGCCGTATCGAGGCGGGCCACGCCTGCAACGTCATCCCGCAGCACGCGGAACTGGCCGGCACCGTCCGCTGCCTGGATCTGCACGCCTGGCGTGACGCGCCCGATCTGGTGCACGCGGCGATCGACGAGGTCGCCACGCTGCATCACGCGAAGTCGCAGATCAACTACATCCGCGGGGTGCCGCCCGTGGTCAACGACCTGGCCGTCACGGAGCTGCTGCGCGCCGCCCAGACCGCCCGCCGCGGTTCGTATGCGATCGAGGACACCGAACAGAGCCTGGGCGGCGAGGACTTCTCCTGGTATCTGGAGCAGGTGCCGGGAGCGATGGCGCGGCTCGGTGTCAGGACGCCCGGCAGCCAGGCCCAGTACGACCTGCATCGGGGCGATTTCGACGTCGACGAGCAGGCGATCCAGGTCGGCGTGGAGCTTTTCACGGCCGCCGCGTTGTTGGACGGCAACCGTTTGTAACCGGCCAGGACACCTCCCGTTCGCGACGATCCGATAACAGCTTCCGTACAGGTCTTTATCTGACATCTACGCGCGTTACGATCGCCGCGAAACCAGCGCCGGAAGAGGCGCTTAGGTCAGGTTGAAGGGACCACCCTCTTGCGCCGGGTAACCAAGATCGCTGCGGCGGGGATCGCCTCCGCCGCGCTCTCTCTGACTGCCACCGCGTGTGGCAGCACGTCGGCCGACAAGGCCAAGGCCAGCGAGACGACAAGCGCCGCCGCGGGTGGTGTCAAGGTCGGCGTCGCCTATGACGTGGGCGGCCGCGGCGACCACTCCTTCAACGACTCCGCCGCGCGCGGTATAGACAAGGCCAAGGGCGAGTTCGGTGGCGAGGTCAAGGAACTGACCGCCAAGACCACCGACACCGAGGCCGACCGGCTGGAGCGTCTCAGCCAGCTCGCCCAGGCCGGATACAACCCGGTGGTCGGCATCGGGTACGCGTACGCCAACTCGATGAAGCAGGCGGCGGTCAAGTTCCCCGACACCACCTTCGGCATCGTCGACTCGGTCGTCGACGCGAAGAATGTCGACAACATCGTCTTCACCGAGGAGCAGGGCTCCTACCTCGCGGGTGTGGCCGCGGCGCTGAAGACCGAGAAGAAGCACGTGGGCTTCATCGGCGGTGTGGACGTCCCGCTGATCAAGAAGTTCGAGGCGGGCTTCGTGCAGGGCGTCAAGGACACCGACAAGAGCATGAAGGTCGACGTCCAGTACCTGTCCCACGGGTCCGACACCTCCGGTTTCGCCAGCCCCGACAAGGGCAAGGCCGCCGCTCAGGGCATGCTCGACAAGGGCGCCGACGTGATCTACAGCGCGGCGGGCTCCTCCGGCTCCGGCTCCATCGAGGCCGTCAATGGCGTCAAGGGCGCCTGGGCCATCGGCGTCGACTCCGACCAGTACAACCAGGCTTCCCTGGCCAAGTACAAGGACTCGATCCTGACCTCGGTCGTCAAGAACGTCGACGTCGGCGTCTACGACCTGATCAAGTCGATCCACGACAAGAAGCCGCTGGTGGGCACCAACACCTACTCGCTCGCCAAGGACGGCGTCTCGCTCTCCACGAGCGGTGGCTTCATCACGGACATCCAGCCGAAGATCGACGCTGCCAAGCAGAAGATCATCGACGGCTCGGTCAAGGTCAAGACCACCCCGTGACCCGCTCCGGCGCGCGGGCCCGACCTGCGGCCGGCTGAGCGTACGGGCCCGGCGAAGGGGTCTCGTCCCCCTTTCGCCGGGCCCATAACGATGTGTCAACTCTACGCGCGTAGGCGGGAGTTGACGCGCTAGCGTCACCCAACGCCCCCCGCCCCAACGCTCCTTCCTCCGAGGAGAGTGCGCCATCAACGCGTCCAGCCCTCCCGCCGTCGAACTGCGCGGCATCACCAAACGCTTCCCCGGCGTCGTCGCCAACAGCGATATCGACATCACCGTCCGCAGAGGCACCGTGCACGCCCTCTGCGGTGAGAACGGGGCCGGCAAGTCGACCCTGATGAAGATCCTCTACGGCATGCAGAAGCCCGACGAGGGAACCATCACCGTCGACGGCGAGCAGGTCAGCTTCGGCAGCCCCGCGGACGCCATCGCACGCGGCATCGGCATGGTGCACCAGCACTTCATGCTCGCCGACAACCTCACCGTCCTGGAGAACGTCGCTCTCGGCGGCGAGAAGCTCTACGGCATCGGCTCCCGGGCCCGCGACAAGATCCAGCAGATCTCGGACGCGTACGGCCTCCATGTCCGCCCCGACGCCCTGGTCGAGGAACTCGGCGTCGCCGACCGCCAGCGCGTGGAGATCCTCAAGGTCCTCTACCGGGGCGCCCGCACCCTGATCCTCGACGAGCCCACCGCCGTCCTTGTCCCGCAGGAGGTCGAAGCGCTCTTCGACAACCTGCGCGAGCTGAAGTCCGAGGGCCTCACCGTCATCTTCATCTCGCACAAACTGGGCGAGGTGCTGTCGGTCGCCGACGAGATCACCGTCATCCGCCGCGGTACGACGGTGGGCACCGCCGACCCGCGCTCCACCACCTCCAGGCAGCTCGCCGAACTCATGGTCGGCAGTGAGCTGCCGTCCCCGGAGACCCGCGAGTCGACCGTCACCGGCACCCCGGCCCTGCGGGTCCAGGACCTGAGACTGACCGCCACCGACACCGACGGTGTCATGCGGGACGTCCTCGCCGGGATCGACTTCACGATCCACCGCGGCGAGGTCCTCGGCATCGCCGGGGTCGAGGGCAACGGCCAGGCGGAACTGGTCGAGGCGATCATGGGCATGCGCGACCCCGACGGCGGCGTGATCACCCTCGACTCCACCGACATCTCCCACGCGCCGACCCGCAAGCGGCGCGAGAGCGGCATCGGCTACATCCCCGAGGACCGCCACCGGCACGGGCTGCTCCTGGAGGCGCCCCTCTGGGAGAACCGCATCCTCGGCCATGTCACCGAACGCCCCAACTCCAGGGGCGTACTGCTCGACGCGGCGGCCGCCCGCCTCGACACCGAGCGGATCGTGCGCGAGTACGACGTCCGCACCCCCGGTATCGAGGTCACCGCGGCCTCGCTGTCCGGCGGCAACCAGCAGAAGCTGATCGTGGGCCGCGAGATGAGCCACCACCCGAAGCTGCTGATCGCCGCGCATCCCACCCGCGGTGTGGACGTCGGCGCGCAGGCGCAGATCTGGGACCAGATCAGGGAGGCCCGCCGTGAGGGCCTCGCCGTCCTGCTGATCTCCGCCGACCTGGACGAGCTGATCGGCCTGTCCGACACCCTGCGGGTGATGTACCGCGGCCGGCTGGTCGCCGACGCGGACCCCGCCACGATCACCCCCGAGGAGCTGGGCTCCGCCATGACGGGTGCGGCCACCGGCCACCTCGAACACGACGGCACGGCGGACCGGGCCGGGGGAGAGGACCGATGAACAAGCTCACCTCCCGCATGGACAAGGAGCGGCTGCTCCTCGCCGTCGCGGCACCCGTACTGGCCGTGATCACCGCGCTGGTCGTCACCGCGCTGGTCATCGCCGCCACCGGCAAGAACCCCTTCGAGGCGTTCAACGACATGCTGTCGTACGGCTCCGCCAGCGACAGCCAGGTCTACATCCTCAACAAGGCGACCACGTACTACCTCGCGGGCGTCGCGGTGGCCATCGGCTTCCGGATGAACCTGTTCAACATCGGCGTCGACGGCCAGTACCGCATAGCCGCCTTCTTCGCCGCCGTCGTCGGCGGCACGCTGGACCTGCCGGGCATCGTCCAGATCCCGGTCGTCATCATCGTCGCCATGCTCGTCGGCGCCATGTGGGCCGGTATCGCCGGTGTCCTCAAGACCTCCCGGGGGGTCAGCGAGGTCATCTCCACGATCATGCTGAACTCGATCGCCACCGCGATCATCGGCTATCTGATCCAGCCGGAACGCCTCGGCCAGCTCGACGAGGCCGGCACCCTGGTCTCCACCAAGCCGCTGCCCGAGTCGTCCTGGTTCTTCACCATGGACCTCGGCCCGGCCGGCCAGCTCTGGGGCTTCCTCTTCGTCGCCGTCCTCGCGGGCCTCGCCTACTGGTTCGTCCTCGGCCGCACCCGCTTCGGCTTCGACCTGCGCGCCGTCGGCCAGTCCGAGTCCGCGGCCGCCGCCAGCGGTGTCAGCGTCAAGAAGATGGTCGTCACCAGCATGATCCTCTCCGGCGCCATGGCCGGACTGATCGGTATGCCGACGCTGCTCAACGAGAGCCACATGTACAGCAACGACTTCCCGCTGGGCATCGGCTTCACCGGGATCGCGATCGCCCTGCTCGGCCGCAACCACCCGATCGGCATCGCGCTCGCGGCGCTCCTCTGGGGCTACCTGGAGCGCACCACCAACCACCTCGAAGTGATCGGCTACGACAAGGAGATCCTCGGCGTGCTCCAGGGCGTCATCGTCCTGTGCGTCGTCATCGCCTACGAACTCGTACGCCGCTACGGCCTCAAGCGCCAGCAGCAGCGCGTCGGCGCCGAACTCGCCGCCCTGGCCAAGACCGAGAAGCTGGAGGTGGCGCGATGACCGCCACGACGACCGCCACTCCGCCTCCCGTGGCCCCGAAGGCCCCGGGCGCGAAGCCCGCCCGCGCCCGGATGTCCGTCGCGCGGATCCTGCTGATCGTCGCGGGCGCGCTGGTCCTGCTGTCGGCGGTACGCGTCCTCACCGGCGCCGACCAGCTCACCTCCGCGGGCCAGATCAGCGCCTCCCTCGGCCTCGCCGTACCGATCGGCCTCGCCGGACTGGCCGGACTCTGGTCCGAGCGGGCCGGGGTGGTCAACATCGGTCTCGAAGGCATGATGATCCTCGGCACCTTCGGCGCCGGCTGGATCGGCTGGCAGACCAACCCCTGGCTGGGCCTGATCGCCGGGGTCGCCTTCGGTGTCCTGGGCGGCCTGCTGCACGCGGTCGTGACCGTCACCTTCGGCGTCGACCACATCGTCTCCGGTGTCGCCATCAATCTGCTCGCCCTCGGCGTCACGCAGTATCTCGCCAAGATCTTCTTCAACTCGGGCGAGGCGCAGCTCAAGGGCGGCAACCCGAAGCAGTCACCACCGGTCGACTCCATCCCGGACTTCACCGTCCCGGGCCTCTCGGACGGACTCGCGACCGTCGCAGGACACCACTGGTTCCTGATATCGGACCTGGCGGGCATCGTCGGCGGTCTGATCACCCAGGTCTCGGTGCTGACGGTCTTCGCGGTGGTGCTCTTCTTCGCCACCTGGTGGCTGCTCTGGCGGACCCCGTTCGGCCTGCGGCTGCGCTCCTGCGGCGAGAACCCGATCGCCGCCGAGTCGCTCGGCGTCAACGTCTACTCGTACAAGTACGCGGCCGTGGCGATCTCCGGCGGCCTGGCCGGCCTCGGCGGCGCCTTCCTCGCGACGGTGCCCTCGCACATATACCTGGAGGGCCAGACCGGCGGACGCGGCTATATCGGTCTCGCCGCGATGATCTTCGGCAACTGGCGTCCCGGCGGACTCGCCATGGGCGCGGGCCTGTTCGGCTTCTCCGACGCGCTCCAGCTCCGCAACGGCGGCGAGACCGTCCACGCGTTGCTGCTCCTGCTCGTCGTCCTGCTGGTGCTGCTCGCCCTCTGGAAGGCGTACCGGAAGGCGCTGTTCCAGGCCGTGGCGAGCGCCGTCGTGGCGGCGCTCATCCTGGTCTGGTACCTGGTGACCGACACCGTTCCCGAGGACTTCGTCGGCGCCACCCCGTATGTCGTGACACTTCTGGTGCTGTCGTTGTCGGCGCAGCGCCTCCGGATGCCCAAGGCTGACGGTATGCGCTATCGCAGAGGACAAGGAAAATGACGGCCGGCGCGGACCCGGCCGTCGACTGGGAGGCCCTGCGGGCCGCGGCGCGGGACGCCATGTCCCGTGCCTACGCGCCCTACTCGGGCTATCCGGTCGGCGCCGCGGCGCTGGCCGACGACGGCCGTACCGTCACCGGCTGCAATGTGGAGAACGCCTCGTACGGCATCGGGCTGTGCGCCGAGTGCGGTCTGATCTCCGCGCTGCAACTCGGCGGCGGCGGCCGGCTCACCCACTTCACCTGCGTCGACGGCGCCGGCGAGGTCCTGGTGCCGTGCGGCCGCTGCCGGCAGCTCCTGTACGAGTTCGGCGGCCCCGCACTGGTGCTGGAGACCCCGGACGGGATCCGCACGCTGGACGAGATGCTTCCGCAGGCCTTCGGGCCCGGGCACCTCAACTGAACCCGGCCTCTCCGTCGCCGCGATCCGGCGGCGGAGGGGCCGTACTCATCGAAAGGAACGTCATGGACGTCATCTCCGTCATCCGCGCCAAGCGGGACCGGGGCGAGCTGACCCCGGAACAGATCGACTGGGTGATCGACGCCTATACGCGCGGCGAGGTCGCCGACGAGCAGATGTCGGCGCTGGCGATGGCGATCCTGCTCAACGGCATGAACCGTACGGAGATCGCCCGCTGGACCGCAGCCATGATCGCCTCCGGCGAGCGCATGGACTTCTCGGCGCTGTCGCGCCCCACGGCCGACAAGCACTCCACGGGCGGCGTGGGTGACAAGATCACTCTGCCGCTCGCCCCGCTGGTGGCGGCCTGCGGCGCGGCCGTGCCGCAGCTCAGCGGCCGGGGCCTCGGCCACACCGGCGGCACGCTCGACAAGCTGGAGTCCATCCCGGGCTGGCGCGCGCTGCTCTCCAACGCCGAGATGCTGGACGTCCTGGAGACCACCGGCGCGGTGATCTGCGCGGCGGGCGACGGACTGGCGCCCGCGGACAAGAAGCTGTACGCGCTCCGCGATGTCACCGGCACCGTCGAGGCCATTCCGCTGATCGCCTCCTCGATCATGTCCAAGAAGATCGCCGAGGGCACCGGATCGCTGGTCCTGGACGTCAAGGTCGGCACCGGCGCCTTTATGAAGACCATCGAGGACGCCCGCGAACTCGCCGCCACCATGGTGGGCCTGGGCACCGACCACGGGGTAAGGACCGTCGCCCTGCTCACCGACATGGCCACCCCGCTCGGCCGCACCGCGGGCAACGCCCTGGAGGTCCGTGAGTCCGTCGAGGTCCTGGCGGGCGGCGGCCCGGCCGATGTGGTCGAGCTGACCCTCGCCCTCGCGCGCGAGATGCTCGACGCGGCGGGCCTGAAGGACGCCGACCCGGCGAAGGCCCTGGCTGACGGCTCGGCGATGGACGTCTGGCGCCGCATGATCGCGGCGCAGGGCGGCGACCCGGACGCGGCGCTGCCGGTCGCGCGCGAACGCCAGGTGATCACCGCGCCGTCCTCCGGCGTTCTCACCCGGCTCGACGCGTACGGCGTGGGCGTCGCCGCCTGGCGCCTGGGCGCGGGCCGCGCCCGCAAGGAGGACCCGGTCCAGGCCGGCGCGGGCGTCGAACTCCACGCCAAGCCGGGCGACACCGTCACCGCCGGGCAGCCGCTGCTGACCCTGCACACCGACACCCCGGAGAAGTTCGACTACGCGCTGGGCGCGCTGGACGGCGCGTACGACATCGCCGCGGCCGGCACCGAGTTCACGGCGGCGCCGGTGGTGCTGGAGCGCGTCGGCTGACCCCGCGATGAGTTCCGGGCGCGGGGCCGGTCTCCTTGTTGTGGACGCCACAGAACCCATCGTGCTCAACATCGCCGGCCGGCTGACCCCGGCCGATGTACCCCGGCTGTGCGAGGAGTTGACCTCGCGGCTGCGGGACTCGGCCGGGGCCGAGGTGATCTGCGACGTCGGCGGCCTGGTCCGGCCGGACCTGACCGCCGTCGACGCCCTGGCCAGGCTCCAGCTCACCGCGGGGGGACGGATGCGGTTGCGGGGGGCGGGCGCGGAGCTGGGGCTGCTGCTGGAGGTGGTGGGGCTGGGGGAGGTGCTGGGTTAGGGGAGCCGATCCGGCCTTCTAGAGGCGCCTCGGCAGGTCGAACAGGGGAAACCAGCGCTCCGTGTCCAGGAAGTTGTCGATGCCCGCGATCCGGCCGTCGCGGACCTCTATGACCTGGAGCGACCACGCCGTGTAGCCGGTGCCGTCGTCGCTGGGGTGGTAGTGCGCGAAGGCCGGCTGGCCGTTGGCGGTGGTGCGGACCAGCTTCGAGCCGCGGCAGACCGCGCCGACGCCCAGCATCCAGCCCACGATGTCGTCGTGCCCCTGGAGCCACAGGTCGTAGGGCGGCATGGAGAACTTCGCGTCGTCGTGCAGCAGCGCCGTCAGTGCCTCCATGTCGTAGCTCTCGAAGGCCGCGACATAACGCTCCAGCAGCGCCTGCTGCTCCGCGTCGAGCGGGTCGGTCGCGTCGGTCGTGGCCGGGGCGGACTCGGCGAGCGTCGCGCGCGCCCGCTGGAGCGCGCTGTTGACCGACGCGACCGTCGTGCCCAGCAGCTCGGCGACCTCGGCGGCCTTCCAGGCCAGCACCTCGCGCAGGATCAGCACGGCCCGCTGCTTCGGCGGCAGGTGCTGGAGCGCGGCGACGAACGCCAGCCGGATCGTCTCCCGCTCCACCGCCGTCTCGGCCGGATCGGCCACCGACGCCAGCACCCGTCCGTCCGGGACGGGCTCCAGCCAGGTGAGCTCCGGTCGGGTGGTGAGCCGGGCCTCCGCCACCGGTGTGGCCGCGGACAGGTCCATCGGCCGGGCGCGGCGGTTGCCCGCGCTGAGCATGTCCAGGCACACATTCGTCGCGATGCGGTACAGCCAGGACCGGAGCGAGGACCGGCCCTCGAACTTCTCATGGGCGCGCCACGCGCGGACCATCGTGTCCTGCACGGCGTCCTCCGCCTCGAAGGCGGAGCCCAGCATCCGATAGCAGTAGCCCGTCAGCTCCGTCCGGTATCTCTCCAGCCGGGAATCCAGGTCTTCTTGTGTCGCGAGATCAGTCATCGGCCACCCCAGTCGCACCCTTGGAACCAGTGCCCGGAAGCTATCGCAGCCCACTGACAATCGCCGGGTTACGGCGTCCCCGCGGTGTCCGGCCGGCTCGCGGCGGCGGCGCGCGCCACATGGGTCCCGTACAGGGTGATCGAGACGACTCCGAGGACCGCCAGCAGCCCCAGCAGCACCGTCGCGGCCCAGCCGCCGGCGTGGAAGGCGACCGCGCCCAGGGTGCCGCCCGCGCTGCTGCCCAGGTAGTACGCCGACTGGTAGAGGGCCGATGCCTGTGCGCGGCCCGTCTTCGCCGTACGGCTCACCGACGAGGAGGCGACCGCGTGACCGGCGAAGAAGCCCGCCGTGATCAGCACCAGCCCCAGCAGTACGGCCGGCAGGGTGTCGAGGAGTGACAGCAGCAGACCGGCCGCCGTCGTGCCGACCGCGAGATACAGCGCGCCGCGCCGGCCGAGCCGCCCGACCAGCCGTCCGGCCGCCGCGGAGGAGGCCGTACCGACGAGGTAGACCAGGAAGACCGAGCCGACGATGCCCTGCGGCAGGTTGAACGGCGCCTCCACCAGGCGGTAGCCGATCACGGTGTAGACCGCGCCGAACACGGTCATGAAGAGCGCGCCGATCGCGTACAGCCGCCGCAGCAGGGGATCGGCGAGGTGCCCGCCGACCGTCCTCGCCAGCCCGCGCGGGCTCAGCGAACGCGGTGTGAAGTTCCGTGCCTTCGGGAGCAGGACACGGAAGGCCACCGCGCACACCACCGCGAGCAGGCCGACCGCGCCCAGCGCCGCCCGCCAGCCCCAGAGCTGGGCCACCCAGCCGGTGAGGATCCGGCCGCTCATCCCGCCGACGCTGTTGCCCGCGACAAACAGCCCGATCGCGGCGACCAGCGCCTTCGGCCGTACCTCCTCGGCGAGGAACGCCATCGCCGACGCCGGAAGCCCGGCGAGCGCCGCGCCCTGTACCGCGCGCAGCGCCACCAGCCACTCCAGGCTGGGCGCGAACGGCACCAGCAGCCCCACCGCCACCGCGACCACCAGCGACACGGACATCAGAGTGCGCCGGCCGAATCGTTCGGACAGCGCGCTCAGCGGCAGGACGAACAGGGCCAGCGCGCCCGTCGCCGCCGACACGGTCCAGCTCGCGCGGCCCGCCGTCACATCGAAGCCGGCGGAGATGGCGGGGAGCAGTGCCTGGGTGGAGTAGAGGAGGGCGAAGGTCGCGACCCCGGCGGCGAAGAGCGCGAAGCTCATCCGGCGGAATCCGGGGCGGCCGGGAGCGAGGAGAGTCGGTGCGGAGGAGGGCGCGGCGGAGGCACCCGCGGTGACGGGTGCCTCGGTACTGACAGAAGGCATACGGAGAACGTAGGCACCGCGGTCTTCATGCGTCCAATGCAGGGAATGGCGATAATCGTTCCCATGGTGCATGAACCCAGCTCACGGCCGCGTGTGTCATGGAACAGTAACGAAGACGACATGGCGCCGACCGCCGGGCTGGACCCGGAGTCCTGGTCCGCGATCCTGGCGCCGCGCCTCGCGCACTTCGCCGGGGTGGCCCGCCACGAACATGTCACCCGCGCCGCGCAGGACATGGGGGTCCCGCAGTCCACGCTCTCCCGGGCGCTGGTCCGGCTCGAACAGGACCTGGGCGTGGACCTGTTCGCCCGTAGGGGCCGTACGGTCTCCCTCACGCTCGCGGGCCGTACGTTCCTCGCCTCGGTCGAGCGGGCCCTCGCGGAGGTGGAGCGCGCCGCCGAGTCCGTCCGGGCCGACGCCGATCCCGCGTCCGGCAAGGTCGCTTTCGGCTTTCTGCACACCATGGGCTCCGAGACCGTGCCCGGACTGATCCGGGCCTTCCGCGCCGACCATCCCCGGGTGCGGTTCCAACTCGTGCAGAACTACGGCGAGGCGATGATCGAGCGTCTGCGCGCGGGCGATCTGGATCTCTGTCTCACCTCGCCGATGCCGGACGCCCCGGATCTGGTCGCCCGCAGGCTGGACGAACAGCGGCTGCGGCTGGTCGTCCCCGACGACCACCGGCTGGCCGGGCGCCGGCGGGTCCGGCTCGCCGAGGCCGCGGACGAAACGTTCGTCACCCTCGAACCGGGGTACGGGCTGCGCCGGATCACCGACGACCTGTGCGCCGAGGCCGGCTTCCGGCCGCGTGTCGCCTTCGAGGGCGAGGAGGCCGAGACGCTTCGGGGCCTGGTCGCGGCGGGCCTGGGTGTCGCGCTGCTGCCGCCACCGGCCGTCGCCCGCCCGGGAGTTGTCGAGCTGACGGTCACGGCGCCGCGCGCCGTGCGGGAGATCGGTGTCGCCTGGCTGGACGGCCACCGGGACACCCCGCCGGTGGCCGCCTTCAAGCGCTTCCTGCTGTCCCGTCGCGGTCAACTGCTGCCCGAATGAAGGGACCCGGCCCGGAGCCGGTCACCAGCGCAGCGACCTGCCGAACCCGGCCGCCAGCGGCATCCGCAGCCCCAGCGGCGGCGGCGCCGCGAGCGCGTCCGCGACCGGGCGGGAGTAGGTGCGCGAGAGCAGCGCGCCCAGCACGAAGTCCGCGGCCAGCGCCAGGACTTCGCCATGGTGCTGACGGAGCGCGTGACCGTCCGAGTGGACCTCGAAGCGGCAGGTGTCCCGGTTGACCTTCTTCGCGCGTTCGGCCAGCCGGTAGGAGAGCTCGGGATCGCTGCGCGCGTCATTGGTGCCGTGCACTATCAGTACCTGCCGGCCCGCCAACTGCCGTACCGGTTCCGGTTCCACGGCCCGGTCGTCCTCCGGCAGCCAGGGGGACATCGCCAGCACCGAGGTGACGGCCGGGTGTCCCGCGGCGTGCAGCGCGGCCCGGCCGCCCATGCCGTGTCCCGCGAGGCACACGGGGACGTCGCCGTAGCGCCGCACCGCCTCCTCCGCCGCCCATTCCGCGTCCGCCGCGAGGTGCGCGTCCGCGCCGTTCCAGCCCCGCCGGCGGTAGCGCACCAGGTGCACGACGAGCCCTTCGGCCGCCCCGGACCTCGCCAGCGACCTCGCCAGCGGTAACACCCCCGCGTAGGCGACGGGCGAGGGGCGGCGGACCGAGACCGGCTCGCCCGGCGGCAGCACCAGGATCACCCCTCCCACCGCGGAACCCGTGGTCAGCGCGGTGACCACCCTCCCCAGCCGTGCCCGTGGCTCCGTGTGACGCCCGCGCGCCGGGCCGTACCGCTCCGCGGTCGGGTCCCCCGCCCCGGGAACTGCGTGCTGTCCCATAGCAGAACAGTCTCAGAAGGGGAGGTGTACGCCACCCGTCCGCGCGGTCACTGTTACATATCGACCAGCGCACTCTACGCGCGTAGGAGTTAGAGTGCGGAGATGACGAGCCAGACCTTCCGTCCGCCCACCGCCGATCAGATCCGCCGCGCTCCCAAGGTCCTTCTCCACGACCATCTGGACGGCGGGCTGCGTCCCGGCACGATCATCGAGATCGCCCGGGAGACCGGCTACGAGGCGCTGCCCGAGCAGGAGCCCGACAAGCTCGGCCTCTGGTTCCGCGAGGCCGCCGACTCCGGTTCGCTGGAGCGCTATCTGGAGACCTTCGCGCACACCTGCGCCGTCATGCAGACCCGCGAGGCGCTCTTCCGGGTCGCCGCGGAGTGCGCCGAGGATCTCGCCGAGGACGGCGTCGTCTACGCCGAGGTGCGCTACGCGCCCGAGCAGCACCTGGAGCAGGGCCTCAGCCTCGAAGAGGTCGTCGAGGCCGTCAACGAGGGCTTCCGGGAAGGCGAACGCCGGGCCCGTGAGAACGGTCACCGCATCCGGGTCGGCGCGCTGCTGACGGCCATGCGGCACGCGGCCCGCTCCCTGGAGATCGCCGAACTCGCCAACCGCTACCGGGACTCCGGCGTCGTCGGCTTCGACATCGCGGGCGCCGAGGCCGGGTTCCCGCCCACCCGCCACCTGGACGCCTTCGAGTATCTGAAGCGGGAGAACAACCACTTCACCATCCACGCCGGTGAGGCGTTCGGGCTGCCCTCGATCTGGCAGGCGCTCCAGTGGTGCGGCGCCGACCGGCTGGGCCACGGCGTGCGCATCATCGATGACATAGAGGTTGCCGAGGACGGCTCCGTGAAGCTGGGCCGGCTCGCCGCGTACGTACGGGACAAGCGCGTCCCGCTGGAGCTGTGCCCCAGCTCCAACCTCCAGACCGGCGCGGCCACCTCGTACGGCGAACACCCCATCGGCCTGCTGCGGGGTCTGCACTTCCGGGCGACGGTGAACACCGACAACCGCCTGATGAGCGGCACAAGCCTGAGCCGTGAATTCGAGCTGCTGGTCGACGCGTTCGACTACACGCTCGACGACATCCAGTGGTTCACCGTCAATGCGATGAAATCAGCATTCATCCCTTTCGACGAACGACTTGCCATGATCAATGATGTGATCAAGCCCGGATACGCCGAGCTGAAATCCGAATGGCTGTTCAAGCAGACGGCTGTGACCAGCTAGTTTCTCTGCCGGATACGTCGATCACCCTGATCGGGGAGGGGTCGGGAACACTCATTCCCGACCCCTTCCGGGTGTTTGCGGGACAGGTGTGTGGCTCGCTAACTTGCAGAGCTGCTCACCTCCCCCCATTCCCCGAGGACGAAATCCCAGATGAAGAAGTCCGCCGTCAAGACCCTTGGTGTCGCCGCCCTCGGCGCCGCCTTCGCCGCCACCGCCGCGGGCACCGCCTCCGCCGCGCCCGCCGTGCCCCTCAACGGCGCCGACCTCGTCAGCAAGACCCTGCCGGTGGGCGGCACCGCCCCCCAGCTCCCGGTGCCCGCGTCGGACGCGGCGACGGCCGGCCGGACCGCGCTCGCCACCCTCCAGAAGGCCGCGCCCCAGGTGCTCTCGTCCGTCAGGACCGCCGGCCCCCTGCACTCCCTGCTCGGCGGACTGCCGGTCAACAGCCTGGCGCAGGGCGGAGCCCCGGTCAGCGGGCTCCCGCTCGGCGGCTGAGCGACCGCAGCGGTGAGGCGCGCACCCGCGCCGGGTGCGCGCCTCACCGTGCTACCAGGCGGCCGTGCGGGTCTTCTCGCCCGGCAGCAGCGCCCACAGCGCCAGATACAGCAGGAACTGAGGGCCCGGCAGCAGGCATGAGACCAGGAAGATCACTCGTACGGTGGTGGCGGAGGTGCCGAAGCGCCGTGCCAGCGCCGCGCACACTCCGCCGATCATGCGTCCGTCACGGGGGCGGGCCAATGCGGCCATGGTGGGCTCCTTCACGAGTCCGGGAGGGAGCCTCTCCTGATGGGCTCCCGATGTCTCCATGGTGCCGCCGGGTCAGGGGACGAAGCGTCGCTCTACGGGGCGACACCGACCCTGGTTGTCGTCGGGGTCCGTCCCTGAGAGGCGTCCTCCCGCAGGACGGCGCCGGGGTCGTCCCCGGGGCGCGGTGCCCGGCGCGAGCCGTGGGACCGCTGTCTGCGGCGCATCCTGGACCGGCCCGCGGGCACGACCGCGAGATGCGCGAGCGCCACCCCTGCCGTGTTGAGGAGCAGCGAGTCCACGTCGACCACCTGGCCGGGCACTCCGGTCTGCGCCAGTTCGATCCCCAGGGAGATCAGCGCTCCGGCCGCGACCGTACGGGCCAGGGACGCCCAGGGCGAGACGGTGAGCCGGCCGCCGGCCATCGGCAGCAGCACACCGAGCGGGGCCAGCAGGAGCAGTCCCTCGCCCATCCGGCGCAGGGCCTCCAGCGGGCTCAGCGCCAGATCCGCCCGGATGCCCGCGAGCGGTGTCAGATTGGCCGCGGTCACCCACATCACGTCCAGCGGGCGGAGCGTCAGCCACCCCACCAGCAGAAGATGCATGAGGAGGAGAACGAACCCCGCTGTACGGAAGCGGATGACGGCACTGCCGCCCGGACCTTGACGCACGAAGCCGAAGACGCGGGCCCCGGCGGGATCGGTTCCGCCCGTCGCGGAAGAACGGCCGCATGAGACGGGCATCACGCCCGGCCGTGACAGGAGGGGCGCGACACGTGCGACGAGGCCCGTGCGACGCGCGTCCTCCGCCCTGCGGCAGACGATCCGGCCCACGATCGGTCCGGCCGCCGTCAGGGCGACGGGTGGACGGGGCTCAGCGTCGGCACGGCCGAATCCGGACGGCTCTTCGCCTCCTGCGTACACCCGTAGACATGGGGCGCGTAGTCGCCGGGCCCGCCGAGCGTCACCTTCCCGCTCGTGGCCTCGCTCTCCGCGAACGTACAGACGATCTGCGCGAGCGCCGCCGCCGGCAGGTCCTCCGGCGGGCGGCTGAGCCGCAGCGTGCCGGGCGGATCGCTGCCGCGCGGGCTGGACAGGATCAGCGGTCCCCGCACCGAGGTGCTGAACCCCGCCCGCCGCTCGGCGGCCGACGGCTCCGCCTGGAGCTCGTCGAGCAGCGCCTGCGCGATCTGTATCCGCCCGTCGAGCGCCTTCTCCTCCGGGATCCGGGCCGCGCGCTCCACCGGTACCAGCCCGGAGGCGCACACCAGATAGACCTGCACGGGAACCCCGGGCAGCGCCTGGGTGATGACATCTTTCCTGGAGACCTCGCACGGCACCCGCGAGGGCGCGGCCCCGGCGTCCACCGGCACGGACGTGGTCCTGATCCCGCACGCGGCGGCGCACACGGCGAGCGCGGCCACCCCCGCCGTCCTCGCCAGCCCCACGGCCGCCCGGCGCCTCCGGCCGCTGCCCGTGCCGCTCCTGGGCGTCCGGCTCCCGGGCGTCACGGTGCGTCGCCTTCCTCTCCGGATTCCTCTTCCCGGTCCCGCCCCGCGGCCTCCGAGCCGTCCCGGGGCAGTCGCAGGACGAACATCGCGCCGCCGCCGGGCACATTGGCCGCGGTGATGCCGCCGCCGTGGATATGGGCGTTCTCCATCGCGATCGACAGACCGAGCCCGCTGCCCTCAGAGCGCGGCCGGGACGCGCTGGCCTTGTAGAAGCGGTCGAAGACATGCGGCAGAACGTCCTCGGGGATACCAGGACCGTGGTCCCGTACCTCGATGACCAGCGCGTCGTCCTCCGTCCGCACCGCGACCCGCACCTGGGAACCGCCGTGCTTCAGCGCGTTGCCGATCAGATTCGCCAGGATCACATCGAGCCGGCGCGGGTCCAGCCGCGCCATGATGCCGCGCTCCGCGTCCAGCTCCACCGCGTCCAGCCAGGCGCGCGCGTCGATACAGGCCGTGACCTGGTCGGCGACATCGACATCGTCGAGGACGAGCCGGGCCGTACCCGCGTCGAAGCGGGTGACCTCCATCAGATTCTCCACCAGGACATTGAGCCGCCGGGTCTCGCTCACCACCAGGGTCACGGCGGGCGCGATCATCGGGTCGAGGCTCTCGGCCTCCTCCTCCAGGACCTCCGTGACGGCGGTGAGCGCGGTCAGCGGGGTGCGCAGCTCGTGCGACATGTCGGCGACGAAGCGGCGGCTGGACTCCTCCCGCGCGCTCATGTCCGCGACCTTCTTCTGGAGCGACTCGGCGGCCCTGTTGAACGTCCGTGACAGATCGGCCAGTTCGTCCGTACCCGACACCCGCAGCCGGGTGCCCAGCTTTCCCTCGCCGAGCTGCCTGGCCGCCTCGCCCAGCCGCCGTACCGGTTTGAGCACCGTCGTCGCCGCGGCCTGCGCGAGCAGCGCGGACCCGACGAGCGCGAGCGCCGTGGCGATCCCCAGCGACCAGGCGAGCGAGTTGAGATCCGCGCGCTCCTGGTCGAGGGACTTGAACAGATAGCCGGTCGGCCCGCCGCCGATGATCCGCGTACCGCCGACCAGATACGGCGTGCCGTCGCGCTCGGTGCGCTGCCAGAAGAGGTGGTAGGGGTACGGATTCCCGGCGGACACCTCAAGCCTGTCGTTCACGGCGTGCTGGAGCGACGCCGGTACGTCGTCGAGCGTGAAGACGTCCGGGTCGGAGACGCCGACGATGGGCTTCCCCTTGTCGCGCTCGTCGATCAGCAGCACGTCGTAGTTGGGGCCGGCGGCGGCCATCTGCTCGGCGGTGCTCTGGAGATCGCTCTGGCGCGGGCGCGGCGGCAGCTCCGCGGCGCGGTTCTGCATCTCCTGCCGGAAGTCGTTCAGCGTGGAGTCCTGGGTGCGGGTCAGCACGGCCTCGCGGTTGAGCCAGTACGCGATCCCGGACGCGGAGACCGCGGCGGTCAGCGCGACCGCGCCGAAGACGACCACCAGCCGCAGCCGCAGGCTGGTCCAGCGGAGCCCGCCGGGGGCGGTCTTCCTCGCCGTGCCGCCCCGCGCGTCGCCGCGCCCGGCGGGCCGGTCGTCCTGGGCGCCGCTCTTCGCCGGGGTGTCCCGAGGCGGGCCGCCGTCCGGTCCGCCGGACCCGGGTGCGTCGCTCACGAAGGCGCGTCCAACCGGTAGCCCACGCCCCGCACCGTGCGGATCAGCGTCGGCGAGGACGGTACGTCCTCCACCTTCGCCCGCAGCCGCTGCACACACGCGTCGACCAGCCGGGAGTCGCCCAGATAGTCGTGCTCCCACACCAGCCGCAGCAACTGCTGGCGCGAGAGCGCCTGTCCGGGGCGGCGGCTCAGCTCCAGCAGCAGCCGCAGCTCGGTCGGCGTGAGCTGGAGGTCCTCGCCGTTCTTGGTGACGGTCATCGCGGAACGGTCGATCACCAGACTGCCGAATGTCGCGGAGTCCGTCGACTCCCGCTCGCCGCGCCGCAGTACGGCCCGGATCCGGGCGTCCAGCACCCGCCCCTGCACCGGCTTCACCACATAGTCGTCGGCCCCGGACTCCAGACCGACCACCACATCGATGTCGTCGCTGCGCGCGGTGAGCAGGATGATCGGCAACTGGTCGGTGCGTCTGATGCGGCGGCACACCTCGAAACCGTCGATCCCGGGCAGCATCACATCCAGCACGATCAGATCCGGCCGCTGTTCCCGGAGCAGTTTCAGGCCGTCCTCTCCCGTCGCCGCGGTGGCCACACGGTGGCCCTGGCGTGACAACGAGAGTTCGAGGGCCGTGCGGATGGCGTCGTCGTCCTCGATCAGCAACAGGAAAGGCACGGAGGTCATTCTGTCCCATGGGGGGACCGAGTTCGACAGTCGGAGCGCTCCCAACCTTCGGCGGCCCGGTCCGCAAGCACCGAAGTCCCCTGTGACAGGCCTGTGACAGACGGCGGACAGGGTGATGAAACTGCCCCGGCAAGCTCATGGGCACAGGGAAAGCAGCAGACTCCATACGACGGGGGGCGCGGGATGAACGCACTGCACGGTACGACCTCTGGCGCGGTGGTCACGCGTCTCCACGACGTCACATGGAGCGAGAAGTCCGGCGCCGTGAACGGGCGGGGGTGCGTTCGCGGCGCCGGGCGCCACAAGCCGTCGCACATGACGGCGGTGGACGTGCCGCAGGGGACCGGCGGGGGAGCGGCGTACGGGGAGGCCCCGGGGGAGCGGCCCGCCCGGACGGAGACGGCGGACGCCGAAGCGGCGTTCACCGCCTATGTCCAGGAGCGCCGTGCCTCTCTGTACGCGACCGCCTACCACCTGACCGGCGACCGGTTCGAGGCGGAGGATCTGCTCCAGAGCGCCCTCTTCTCGACGTACCGGGCCTGGGACAGGATCAGCGACAAGGCCGCGGTCGGCGGTTACCTCCGCCGCACCATGACCAATCTGCACATCAGCGCCTGGCGCAGGCGCAAGCTCAACGAGTATCCGACCGAGGAGCTGCCGGAGACGGCGAGCGACATCGACGCGATGCGCGGCACCGAACTGCGCGCGGTGCTCTGGCAGGCGCTCTCGCGCCTTCCCGAGACGCAGCGCACGATGCTGGTGCTGCGCTACTACGAGGGCCGCACGGACCCGGAGATCGCGGACATCCTCGACATCAGTGTCGGCACGGTGAAGTCGAGCATCTGGCGGTCGCTCCGCCGGCTGCGCGAGGACGAGGTCCTCAGCTTCGGCCGTGACGAGGAGGAGTCCTTCGGCGAACTGGTCGCCTGAGGGCAGCAGGGGGAACGGGGACCCGCCGGCTCCGGGGGGAGACGGCGGGAACACGGGGGCACGGGGCTCCGGGGGAAGCACGGGGGAGACCACCGGGGGAAGCACGGGGATCACGGGGGATCACCGGAGAGGGAAGCGGGACCGGACAGGCCGGGGGGACCTGTCCGGTCCCGCTTTCGTCGTGCCGGACGCCACCGCCCGCCGCGCCGCAGGGGCCGTCAGCGACCGCCCACCGGTGCGCCGGCCGCCGCTGTTCCGTCCGACGGGGCGCGGCGCGGCCGCAGGCGCCGGCCGGCCGCCGCGGCCGCGATCCGGCCCAGTGCCTCGTCCCCGCCGCACGGATGCGTGCCCAGCGCCGTCTGCCGGCCGACGATCGCGCGTTCCGCGCGCATCAGCCGCCAGCCGCGCCGCAGCAGGAACGGGAGCGACTTCCGTCCCTCGCGCAGATCGCGCAGCAGCCGCCGCCGGAATGTCGTCGAGGGACGGCCGCGCAGACAGAGCGCGTCCGCCAGTACGCCGAGTTCCCGGCAGCGCGCCACGATGTCGGCGGCGAAGATGCCCTCCGCCACGAACAGCGGCGTGCGTTCGATGTCGAGCGTCTCCGTGTCCACCCGGGCGCTGGTGGCGATGGAGTAGACGGGGACGGTCGTACGGCCCGTGCGGCACAGCTCGGCGACCGCCGCGACGGCGGCGTCCGCGTCCCAGGACAGCGGGGAGTCCCAGTCGATGTCCGCACTCTCCGGGACGAGCGGCAGCGTCGGGTCGTCGCCCTCCTTGTAGAAGTCGTCGAGGCGCAGCACGGGCAGGCCGGTGCGCGCGGCGAGGGACGATTTCCCGGAGCCGGACGGGCCCGCGAGCAGGACGACCCGGGTTGGGTGGGATGGGGAACTCACGGGACACCAGTGTGGGGCATCCGTCCGCGAGGTGAACCCCCGGGGACGGGTCGGCCACATTTCCGGGACGTCATATGTCCGCTTGGCCGGTCTTGTTGGTGTCGCACACGCCCTCTCGACTACGCTGAGTGCGTTCCCGATTACTCGAATACCAGGCCAGGCAGGAAATCCCATGGCACGTCATGCAGCTCCCACCCCGCCGCGCCGCGTTCTGGCGCGTGCCGGTCTGACCGTCACGGCGGCGGGCGCGGCCCTCGGTCTGGGCGGCGCGGCCCAGGCGGCGCAGCCCGCCGCGCCCGTCCCCGTGGCGGGCTCCGAGTCCCAGCTCACCACGGCCGGTACGGCGGCGGGGCAGTCCCTCGGCACCTCGCTCGACCACGGGACGGCGGGCGCGGTGGCGCCCGTCAAGCACCTCAGGCTCAATCCGCTGGCGGGTACCGGCGTCGATCCGCTGGACAACGCGGTCGGGACGCAGGTCGCCGACTTCAAGCCGGTGTCCACGGCGCTGGTGACCGGTCCGCTGACCCAGGGCGGGGCGCTCAAGGATCTGCCGCTGGCCGGCGCGGCCGCGGGGCTGCTGCCCGGCTGACCCGTACGGCACGACGCGACGGACGAGGGCCCGCCGCTCCGGGATGCCGGAACGGCGGGCCCTCGCCGGCGCGGGACTCAGTAGGACGAACCGGAGGCGCCGAGACTGCCGGTCGGGTGCCAGACCGTCTTTGTCTCCAGGAAGGCCGTCAGCCGTCGCGTGCCCGGATCGGCCGACCAGTCGGCGGGCCGCGGGCGCAGCACCCGCTTCATATTGTCCGCGGCGGCGATCTCCAGCTCCTTGGCCAGGACCTCGTCGGCGCCGGTCAGGTCGATGCCGTTGACGTCCTGGTGCGCGGCGAGCGGGGCCGCGATCTCGGAGGTCCTTCCCGAGAGCACATTGACCACACCGCCCGGGAGGTCGGAGGTCGCCAGCACCTCGCCGAGGGAGAGCGCGGGCAGCGGGGACCTCTCGCTCGCGACCACGATCGCCGTGTTGCCCGTGGCGATCACCGGTGCGACGGCGGAGACCAGGCCGAGGAAGGACGACTCCTGCGGGGCCAGCACGGTGACGACACCGGTCGGCTCCGGAGTGGAGAGGTTGAAGAAGGGGCCCGCGACCGGGTTCGCTCCGCCCGCGATCTGGCCGATCTTGTCGGTCCAGCCCGCGTACCAGACCCAGCGGTCGACCGCCGCGTCGACGAGCACCGCGGCCTTCGGCTTCGGCAGGCCCTCGGCGTCCGCGACTTCGCGTACGAACTGGTCACGGCGGCCCTCCAGCATCTCGGCGACCCGGTAGAGGACCTGGCCGCGGTTGTACGCGGTCGCGCCCGACCAGCCGCCGAACGCCTTGCGGGCCGCGACGACCGCGTCCCGGGCGTCCTTGCGGGAGGACAGCGGGGCGTGGGCGAGCCAGGCGCCCTGGGAGTCGGTCACTTCGTACACCCGGCCGCTCTCGCTGCGGGGGAACGTGCCCCCGATGTACAGCTTGTAGGTCTTGAAGACACGCAGCCGGCCCGCGACGGTGCCGGTGGATTCCTTAGACATCGAGGTACGCCTCCAGGCCGTGGCGGCCGCCTTCGCGGCCGTAGCCCGATTCCTTGTAGCCGCCGAAGGGCGAGGTCGGGTCGAACTTGTTGAAGGTGTTGGCCCAGACGACACCCGCGCGGAGCCGGTCGGCGACCGCCAGGATGCGGGAGCCCTTCTCCGTCCAGATGCCGGCCGACAGCCCGTACTGCGTGTTGTTGGCCTTGGCCACGGCCTCCTCGGGCGTACGGAACGTCAGCACCGACAGCACCGGGCCGAAGATCTCGTCGCGGGCGATGGTGTGTGCCTGAGTGACGTTGGTGAAGACGGTCGGTGCGAACCAGTAGCCGGAGGACGGGAGTTCGCAGGCGGGCGACCAGCGCTCCGCGCCCTCGGCCTCGCCCGTCTCGGCCAGTGCCGTGATACGGGCGAGCTGCTCGGCGGAGTTGATCGCGCCCAGGTCGGTGTTCTTGTCCAGCGGATCGCCGACCCGCAGCGTCGACAGCCGCCGCTTGAGCGAGTCCAGCAGCTCGTCGTGGACCGACTCCTGGACCAGCAGCCGGGAGCCCGCGCAGCAGACCTGGCCCTGGTTGAAGAAGATGCCCGTGACGATGCCCTCGACGGCCTGGTCGATCGGGGCGTCGTCGAAGACGATATTGGCGCCCTTGCCGCCCAGTTCGAGGGTGACCTTCTTGTCCGTCCCGGCGAGACGGCGGGCGATGGCCTTGCCGACGGCGGTCGAGCCGGTGAAGGCGACCTTGTCGATGTCCGGGTGCCCGACGAGCGCGGCGCCGGTGGCGCCGTCACCGGTGATGATGTTCACCACGCCCCTGGGCAGCCCGGCCTGGCGGCAGATGTCCGCGAAGAACAGCGCGGACAGCGGTGTCGTCTCGGCGGGCTTCAGCACCACGGTGTTGCCGGTGGCGAGCGCCGGCGCGATCTTCCAGGCGAGCATCAGCAGTGGGAAGTTCCACGGGATGACCTGGCCGGCGACGCCCAGCGGCTTCGGGTCGGCGCCGTAACCGGCGTGCGAGAGCTTGTCGGCCCAGCCCGCGTAGTAGAAGAAGTGCGCGGCGACCAGCGGAAGATCGGTGTCGCGGGTCTCCTTGATCGGCTTGCCGTTGTCGAGGGTCTCCAGGACGGCCAGCTCGCGTGAGCGCTCCTGGATGATCCGGGCGATCCGGAAGAGGTACTTGGCGCGCTCGGAGCCGGGCAGCGCGGACCACTTCTCGAACGCCTTCCTGGCGGCCCCGACCGCCCGGTCGACGTCCGCCGTACTGGCCTGGGTGTACTCGGCCAATACCTCCTCGGTGGACGGGCTGACCGTCTTGTTCAGACCTCCGCCCGAGCCTTCGGCGAACTCGCCGTCGATGAAGAGTCCGTAGGAGGGCGCGATGTCGACGATCGCACGGGACTCCGGGGCCGGCGCGTACTCGAATGCCATGTCAGTCCACCGTTACGTAATCGGGGCCGGAGTACCGGCCGGTGCTGAGCTTCTGACGCTGCATCAGCAAATCGTTCAGCAGGCTGGAGGCGCCGAAGCGGAACCAGTGGCTGTCCAGCCACTCCTCGCCCGCGGTCTCCTTGACCAGCACCAGGAACTTGATCGCGTCCTTGCTGGTGCGGATGCCGCCGGCCGGCTTCACGCCGATCCGCACACCGGACCGCTGGTGGAAGTCGCGCACGGCCTCCAGCATCAGAAGGGTGTTGGCGGGGGTGGCGTTGACCCCGACCTTGCCGGTCGACGTCTTGATGAAGTCGGCGCCGGCGATCATGCCGAGCCAGGAGGCGCGGCGGATGTTGTCGTACGTGGACAGCTCGCCGGTCTCGAAGATGACCTTGAGCCGGGCGGCTCCCGCCGCCTCCTTCACGGCGCGGATCTCCTCGTACACCTTCAGATAGCGCCCCGCGAGGAACGCGCCGCGGTCGATGACCATGTCGATCTCGTCGGCGCCCGCGGCCACGGCGTCGCGGGTGTCCGCGAGCTTCACACCGAGCGAGGCGCGGCCGGCCGGGAAGGCGGTGGCGACGGAGGCGACCTTCACGTCCGACCCCGCGAGCGCGGCCACGGCCGTTTCCGCCATGTCCGGGTAGACACAGACCGCGGCGGTGGCGGGCGTGGTGCGGTCGGTCGGATCGGGCCGGAGGGCCTTGGCGGCGAGCGCCCGGACCTTGCCCGGGGTGTCCGCGCCTTCCAGCGTCGTCAGGTCGATCATGGAGATGGCCAGATCGATGGCGTACGCCTTGGCCGTGGTCTTGATCGAGCGCGTACCGAGCGACGCGGCGCGCGCCTCCAGGCCGACGGCGTCGACGCCGGGCAGCCCGTGCAGGAACCGGCGCAGCGCGCTGTCGGACGCCGTCACATCGGCGAATGCGGGGGTGATGGTGGGCATGGTCACCAGATGAGCATATCTACGCGCGTAGCGGGGTGTACAGCGCCTGCGCGCGGGCGGAGCGAGCCGTTCCCGAGCTGTGACCGGACCCCCGGACGGGGGACGGGTCCTGGAGGGAGCTTGGAGCCGTACGGCAGAATCGACGATATGACGAGCACCCGACAGCCCTCCGAGCCGACCTACGCCGACCGTGTCTTCCGGTCGGTGGGCGGGATCGCGGGCGGAGTGGTCCTGCTCGTGATCGCCGCCTGGATCGGCGGGGACGCGCTCGTCCGGGGCACCGGCCGCACACCGTGGCTGGCGGTCGCCGGGCTGCTGCTCGTCGTACCGCTCGTCGTCGCCTTCACCCTGCGCCCGGCGGTCTTCGCCAATGACGACCGGCTGCGGATCCGGAATCCGTTCCGGACGATCCTGCTTCCCTGGGCGGTTGTGACGAATGTCAAGGCGTCCTACTCGTGCGAGGTGTTCACCCAGGACGCGGGCACGTTCCAGCTCTGGGCCGTGCCCGTCTCGCTGCGGCAGCGCAAGCGCGCCGCCCGCCGCCAGTCGCATCTCGCGCACGACGACCCGCACGGCCGGACGTCGGTCAACGCCGACGTCACCGACACCGCCTCGCGGATGGCCCAGGCCGACCGGACGGTGATCGAGCTGCGCGAACTGGCCGAGCGGTCCGCCTCCCGGCCCACCGCGCAGGGCGCGCCGGCGGTCCGCTGGGCGTACGAGATCATGGCCCCGGCCCTGGTGGGCCTGGTCTTCCTGGTCGTCCTGCTCGCCACCGGCTGAGCGCCGCTCGCCACCGGCCGGGGCCCCAAAGGGCCCGTCCCGGGTGACGGGCCCCGCAGGTACGGCTCAGATCCCGGCTGCCGCCGCGAGGTCCCGCTTCATCGCGGCGATCGTCCCGGCCGCGGTCGCCCTGGCCGTGGTGAGGGCCGTCGCGTCGGCCACCGGGACGACGATCTCCAGATAGCACTTGATCTTCGGCTCGGTGCCGCTGGGACGGACGATGACACGGGCCCGGTACTCGCCCTCCAGCCGGTAGCGGAGGCCGTCGGTCGGCGGGAGCCCGGCCGCGCCCCGGGTCAGGTCCTCGGCGGAGACGACATTCAGACCGGCCAGCCGCACCGGCGGGTGCTCACGCAGCCGGCGCATCGCGTCCGAGATCAGCGACAGGTCCTTGACGCGGACCGAGAGCTGGTCCGTGGCGTGCAGACCGTGGGTCACCGCGAGATCGTCGAGGAGGTCGGTGAGCGTACGGTCCTTCGCCTTCAGCTCCGAGGCGAGTTCGGCGACGAGCAGCGCGGCGGTGATGCCGTCCTTGTCGCGCACGCCGTCGGGGTCGACGCAGTAGCCGAGGGCCTCCTCGTATCCGTACCGCAGGCCCTCGACGCGGGCGATCCACTTGAAGCCGGTCAGCGTCTCCTCGTAACCGACCCCGGCCGCCGCGGCGATCCGGCCGAGCAGCGAGGACGAGACGATCGACTCGGCGAAGGTGCCCGTCGCCCCCTTGTGGACGAGATGCGCGGCGAGCAGCGCGCCGACCTCGTCGCCGCGCAGCATCCGCCAGCCGCCGTCGGCCGAGTCGTCGGGGACGGCCACGGCGCAGCGGTCCGCGTCCGGGTCGTTGGCGATGATCAGATCGGGCTGGACGCGGCGGGCCGTGGCGAAGGCCAGGTCCATCGCGCCCGGCTCCTCCGGATTCGGGAACGCGACCGTGGGGAAGGCCGGATCGGGCTCGGCCTGCTCGGCCACCGGCACGGGCTCGGGAAAGCCCGCCCGGGCGAACGCCGCGGTGAAGGTCTCCGTACCGACGCCGTGCAGCGCCGTGTGGACGACCCGCGCCGTCCGGGGCGACCCGGCGGTCAGGGCGGCGTCCGTGCGCTCCAGATACGCCGTCAGCACCTCGTCCCCGAGGGTCTCCCAGCCGCTGTCGGGGCGCGGGACGTCCGCCAGCGCGCCGACCGCCGCGATCTCGGCCGCGATCTCACCGTCGGCGGGCGGCACGATCTGGGAGCCGCCGCCGAGATAGACCTTGTAGCCGTTGTCCCGGGGCGGGTTGTGGCTGGCGGTGACCTCCACACCGGCGACGGCGCCGAGATGCCGCACGGCGAAGGCCAGGACGGGGGTGGGCAGCGGGCGCGGCAGCACGGCGGCGCGCAGGCCCGCGCCGGTCATCACGGCGGCGGTGTCCCGGGCGAAGTCGGCGGACTTGTAGCGGGCGTCGTAGCCGATGACGACGAGTCCGTCGCCGTCGCCCCGGCCCTTCAGATACGCGGCGAGGCCGGCGGCGGCCCGGATGACCACGGCGCGGTTCATCCGCATCGGCCCGGGGCCCAGTTCGCCGCGCAGGCCCGCCGTGCCGAACTGCAGCGTGCCGCTGAACAGCTCGGCGAGTGTGCTGGGGTCCCCGGCGTCGATGATCTTGCCGAGTTCCTCGCGGGTCTCGCTGTCCGGGTCCTCGGCCAGCCAGGCCGTGGCCCGCGCGACGATGTCCTGCTGCTGCACGGTGGGGGCACCTCCCTGCGCCGAAGCCGGCGCCGTTCTCGCGGAGGTGGTCGCTCTCCGCTTGGTTGCTCGACTGATTCCGCCGCCCGGATCCGAAGGAGTCTCCGGGGGAGATGTCATTCCCGGCTCAGATGCGCTCAAGCACCTGGGCCAGCAGGGCACCCATCTGTGTGGCCGAGTCGCGGCCCGCCCTGAGGACCTCCTCGTGGTTGAGGGGTTCGCCCGACAGGCCCGCCGCCAGATTGGTGACCAGCGAGATGCCGAGGACCTCCGCGCCGGCCTCGCGGGCCGCGATGGCCTCCAGGACGGTGGACATGCCGACCAGGTCGCCGCCCATCACCCGGACCATGTTGATCTCGGCGGGGGTCTCGTAGTGCGGGCCGGGGAACTGCACGTACACGCCCTCTTCGAGGGCCGGGTCGATCTCCTTGCACAGCGCGCGCAGCCGCGGCGAGTAGAGATCGGTCAGGTCCACGAAGTTCGCGCCGACGATCGGCGAGACGGCCGTCAGATTGATGTGGTCACTGATCAGCACGGGCTGTCCCGGCCGCATGCCCTCGCGCAGCCCGCCGCAGCCGTTGGTCAGGACGACGGTCTTGCAGCCGGCGGCGACCGCGGTCCGTACGCCGTGTGCGACGGCCGCGACGCCCCGGCCCTCGTAGTAGTGCGTACGGCCGAGGAAGACCAGTGCCCGCTTCTCCGCGATCTTGTAGGAGCGGATCCTGCCGCCGTGGCCCGCGACCGCCGGGGGCGGGAAGCCGGTGAGCTCCGTCACCGGGAAGTCCGCCTCGGGCGCGCCGAGCGCGTCGACCGCGGGGCCCCATCCCGAGCCCATGACAAGGGCGACGTCATGGGTCTCGGCGCCGGTGAGGTCGCGCAGCCGCGCGGCCGCGGCGTCGGCGACGGCAAGGGGATCGTCGGGTCCGCCGGCGTGGCCGGGGATAACAGATGCGTTCACGCGGATGAGCGTAGCCGGTCCTGTCCTACGCGCGTAGATGAGTGGTGGCGCGGGCCTTGCATCGTTGTGCGGTCGTTTCCCGCGAAAAGAGTCCGGCCCTGGGCCGGACGGGTGCCCGAGTGCCCCGCCGGCGGGGGGCGCGGAGGCGGGCGGGCCGTGTGGACGCCGGCGCCGCCGCCCGCGCGGCCGGGTTCAGCAGGGGCGCTTGCGCAGCTCCATCACATAGTCGTGCGGGGCTCCGGCCGACTCCGCCGCGTCGGCGAGTTCGCCGAGGTAGCGGGCGGACGGCAGGCCGCCCTCGTAGCCGTTCAGGACATACATCCAGGCCGGTTCCTCGCCGTCCAGGGTGTGCACCCGGACACGCATCCGCCGGTAGATGTCGAGCCCCACGCCTTCCCAGCGGTCCATGGAGTCCTCGTCCATCGGGGCGATGTCGTACAGCGCGACGAAGACCTGGGAGCGCGGGGCCTCCACGACCGTGGCCAGCGCGCCCTCCCAGCCCATCTGCTCCCCGCCGAAGGTGAGCCGCCAGCCGTTGAGCCAGCCGGTGCCGCGCAACGGGGAGTGCGGGGCGCGGCGGGTCATCAGCCGCGCGTCGAGGTTGCCGGCGTACGCGGCGTAGAGCGACATGAGGTCGAGGGTACGGGAGGTGCGGGCGTGACCGCCGGTCCACCGTCCGGGCCCGGGGCGGAGCCGGGCCCGGGGCCGCCGGGTTCCCGGATGGAGGGACCCGGGGCGAAGCTGCTTGAAGCGTGCGGGACAATGGAGTACGTACTGCATCCCCCGGGGACACCCCGGAACCCCGGCCGGGGTGGCAGACGGGCCGGGTTGACAACGCGAGGCGGACTTTTTTCGTGACCCGGATCGTGATCATCGGTGGCGGACCCGGCGGCTACGAGGCGGCCCTGGTGGGCGCGCAGCTCGGCGCGGAGGTGACCGTCGTGGACTGCGACGGCCTCGGCGGCGCGTCGGTGCTCACCGACTGCGTACCGTCGAAGACCCTCATCGCCACGGCCGAGGTGATGACCACCTTCGACTCCTCGTACGAGGAGCTGGGGATCATCGTCGCGGACGACACCCCGCCGCTGGAACGCGCGGCCCGGGTCGTCGGCGTCGACCTCGGCAAGGTCAACCGGCGGGTGAAGCGGCTGGCCCTCGCGCAGTCCCACGACATCACCGCCTCCGTCACCCGGGCCGGTGCCCGGGTGATGCGCGGCCGCGGCCGGCTCGACGGGCGGCAGGCGATGGACGGCTCGCGCCAGGTGATCGTGACCGCGGCGGACGGCAGCCAGGAGTCGCTCACCGCCGACGCCGTGCTGATCGCCACCGGCGCCCACCCCCGGGAGATCCCGGACGCGCGGCCGGACGGCGAACGCATCCTCAACTGGACGCAGGTGTACGACCTCGACGAGCTGCCCGAGGAGCTGATCGTGGTCGGTTCCGGTGTCACCGGCGCCGAGTTCGCCGGTGCCTACCAGGCGCTGGGCTCCCGGGTCACGCTGGTCTCCTCGCGCGACCGGGTGCTGCCCGGCGAGGACCCGGACGCCGCCGCCGTGCTGGAGGACGTCTTCCGGCGCCGCGGTATGAACGTGATGTCCCGCTGCCGCGCCGAGTCCGCCAAGCGCGTGGGCGACCGGGTCGAGGTGACCCTCTCCGACGGCCGGGTCATCTCCGGCTCGCACTGCCTGATGGCGGTCGGCGCGATCCCCAACACCGCCGGCATGGGTCTTGAGGAGGCCGGTGTCCTGCTCAAGGACTCGGGCCACATCAAGACCGACCGGGTCTCCCGCACCTCCGCGCCCGGTGTCTACGCCGCCGGGGACGTCACCGGGATCTTCGCGCTCGCCTCGGTCGCGGCCATGCAGGGCCGGATAGCGATGTACCACTTCCTGGGCGACGCGGTGACGCCGCTCAACCTGAAGACCGTCTCGTCCAACGTCTTCACCGATCCCGAGATCGCCACCGTCGGCTACACCCAGGCGGACATCGACAGCGGCAAAATAGACGCCCGTGTCGTCAAGCTGCCGCTGCTGCGCAACGCGCGCGCCAAGATGCAGGGCATCAGGGACGGCTTCGTCAAGATCTTCGCCCGTCCCGGCACGGGCATCGTGGTCGGCGGTGTGGTCGTCGCGCCCCGGGCGAGCGAGCTGATCCATCCCATCGCGCTCGCGGTCGACAACAACCTGACCGTCGAACAGATCGCGAACACCTTCACCGTCTACCCCTCCCTTTCGGGGTCGATCGCCGAGGTGGCGCGGCAGCTGCACACCCGGAAGACGGGCGAGGAGAACTGACGCCGGGGCTCGTCCCCGCCCGGCGGGACCGGGGCCGACCGGCCCGGGACCGGCCCTGACACACCCTCGCCGCGGTGCCGTGTTCGAGTCGCGCGATCGCTCATACCACCATGCGCGCTCGTCTGTGTACAACTTCTGTTATTCGGCGCAAACTGCTGAAACCAGACGGACATTGGGGTTACTGTCAGTTTCGTGTTCGCTGCAGAACGTCGTCAATTGATCCTCGAAATGGTGCGTGCCAACGGAGCCGTGTCGCTCCGTGAGCTCGCCCGCGTCGTCCAGACCTCCGAAGTGACCGTGCGGCGCGACGTGCGGGCGCTGGAGGCAGAAGGACTCCTCGACCGCAGACATGGCGGTGCGGTACTGCCGGGCGGATTCACGCGAGAATCCGGCTTTCCGCAAAAGTCCCATCTCGCGACGGCGGAGAAGACGGCCATCGCCGATCTCGCCGCGAGCTTCGTCGAAGAGGGCGAGGCCGTGGTCGTCGGTGCCGGTACGACCACGCAGGAGCTGGCGCGCCGGCTCGCGCGGATCCCGGGACTGACCGTCGTCACCAACTCCCTGCTGGTCGCTCAGGCGTTGGCGCACGCCAACCGTGTCGAAGTCGTCATGACGGGCGGCACGCTGCGCGGTTCGAACTACGCGCTGGTCGGCAGCGGGGCCGAGCAGTCCCTCCAGGGGCTGCGGGTCTCCCGCGCGTTCCTCTCCGGGAGCGGCCTGACGGCCGAGCGCGGGCTGTCCACGTCCAACATGCTCTCGGCGAGCGTCGACCGCGCGCTGGTACAGGCCGCGGCGGAGGTCGTGGTGCTGGCCGATCACACCAAGCTCGGCACCGACACGATGTTCCAGACGGTGCCGACCGACCTGATCAGCCGGCTGGTGACGGACGAGCCGCCCGCGCACGACGACCGGGCCGGGACCGAGCTCCAGGCCCTAGCCGACCAGGGCGTGCAGATCGCGGTGGCGGGCGCGGGAGCCGCGTCCGGCGGCGAGCCGGTCCCACCGGGGCGCCAGCCCCGCCGGGACGTGCCGCTGCCGGGCCAGCGCCGTACGCACGCGGCGGGACCGGGCGGGAGCCCCGGGCCGCAACTGCGCGGCGCGGCAGCCCCGCTGTCGGCTCAGGAACAGGGCGAGCGCGCGAGGGTGGCCGACCTGCGCCGCCGCTGAGGCGCGGCGGGGCGGGCCGGGGCCCGGATCTCCGGCCGGTCCGTCTCCGGCCCGTGGCTCAGCCCGGCGCCTCCTCGCCCGGACGCGGCCGGTGCGTGCTGAGGCCGGTCAGGGTCAGCGTCAGCAGACGGTCGGCCAACTGCGGCTCGTCCGGGGTTTGTTCGGCGGCCAGCGCGATGGCGTTGGTCAACTGCATCAGATCGTCGATGGAGACCTCGGGCCGCACGCTGCCGGCCCGCTGCGCCCGTACGAGCAGCCGCTCGCCCGCCTCGCGCATCGGCACGCTGCACTGGGACAGCGCGGAACTCCTGTCGCGCGAGGCCGACATGAGCGCCTGCGAGAGCCCCCGGTACTCGCCCGCGTGCGTGATGATGGCGCGCAGCCACTCCACCAGCGCCTCACAGGGCACGGCCGCTCCGGCGAGTTCGCGCGAGCGCTCCAGCAGCGAGGCGAGCGCCTCCTGGAAGACGGCGCTCATCAGCGCGTGCCGGTTGGGAAAGTGGCGGTAGAGCGTGCCGATCCCCACGCCCGCGCGGCGTGCCACATCCTCCAGCGAGGCGTCCGTGCCGTGCTCCGCGAAGCTGATGCGGGCCTCGGCGAGCAGCCGGTCGTAGTTGCGGCGCGCGTCGGCGCGCATGGGCCGGGGCGGCGCCTGTGCCGTACTCCTCGCCATCGCGCGGTCCTTCCTGTCTCCACCCGTGGTGCCGTGGCACCCGTGGCGTCCAGGATGCCATCGCCCGGGGCACGGCCGGCGCCGCGGGACCGCCCGCTCGTGGACATGACACCGCCCCGCCGGACGGGTCCGGCGGGGCGGCGTGGCCGAGAACGGTACGGACCGGCCGGTCAGTCCTTGATCTCGCAGATGGTGGCGCCGGAGGTGATGGACGTCCCGACGGCGGCGGCCAGGCCCTTGACGGTGCCGGAGCGGTGCGCGTTCAGGGGCTGTTCCATCTTCATGGCCTCCAGGACGACGACGAGGTCGCCCTCCTTGACCTCCTGGCCCTCTTCCACGGCGACCTTGACGATGGTGCCCTGCATCGGGGAGGCCAGGGTGTCGCCGGAGGCCGTGGAGGCCGACTTCTTGGCCGCGCGCCGCTTGGGCTTGGCGCCGGCCGCCAGGCCGGTGCGGGCCAGCGACATGCCGAGGCTGGTCGGCAGGGAGACTTCGAGGCGCTTGCCGCCGACCTCGACCACGACGGTCTCGCGGCCCGCCTCCTCGTCCACGTCCGTGTCGGCGGACGCGGTGAAGGCCGGGATGTCGTTCTCGAACTCCGTCTCGATCCACCGGGTGTGGATGGTGAACGGGTCGGAGGTGAACGCGGGATCCGCGACCACCTTGCGGTGGAACGGGATGGCGGTCGCCATGCCCTCGACATTGAACTCGGCCAGCGCGCGGGCCGCGCGCTGGAGCGCCTGCTCCCGACTGGCGCCGGTGACGATCAGCTTGGCGAGGAGCGAGTCCCAGGCCGGGCCGATGACCGAGCCGGATTCGACGCCCGCGTCCAGCCGGACACCGGGGCCGGTCGGCGGGGCGAAGGTGGTGACGGTGCCGGGCGCGGGAAGGAAGCCGCGGCCCGGGTCCTCGCCGTTGATACGGAACTCGAACGAGTGTCCGCGCATGGCAGGGTCGTCGTAGCCGAGTTCCTCGCCGTCGGCGATCCGGAACATCTCCCGGACCAGGTCGAGCCCGGTGACCTCTTCGGTGACGGGGTGCTCCACCTGGAGCCGGGTGTTGACCTCCAGGAAGGAGATCGTGCCGTCGACACCGACGAGGAACTCGACGGTGCCCGCGCCGACGTAACCGGCCTCCTTGAGGATCGCCTTCGACGCCGCGTACAGCTCGGCGTTCTGCGCCTCGCTCAGGAACGGCGCGGGCGCCTCCTCGACCAGCTTCTGGTGGCGGCGCTGGAGCGAGCAGTCACGGGTCGACACGACGACGACATTGCCGTGCGAGTCGGCCAGGCACTGGGTCTCCACATGCCGGGGCTTGTCGAGGTAGCGCTCGACGAAGCACTCGCCGCGGCCGAAGGCCGCGACGGCCTCGCGGACGGCGGAGTCGTACAGCTCCGGGATCTCCTCCAGCGTGCGCGCGACCTTGAGGCCGCGGCCACCGCCGCCGAAGGCCGCCTTGATGGCGATCGGCAGACCGTGCTCGCGCGCGAAGGCCACGACCTCGTCCGAGCCGGAGACCGGGTCGGCGGTGCCGGCGACGAGCGGCGCGCCGGCGCGCTGGGCGATGTGACGGGCCGCGACCTTGTCACCCAGATCGCGGATGGCCTGCGGCGGCGGGCCGATCCAGGTCAGACCCGCGTCGAGGACGGCCTGGGCGAAGTCGGCGTTCTCGGAGAGGAAGCCGTAGCCCGGATGAATGGCGTCCGCGTCCGAATCCTTCGCCGCCTGGAGCACCTTGGCCATGTCCAGATAGCTGGCAGCCGGTGTGTCACCGCCCAGGGCGAACGCCTCGTCGGCCGCGCGGACATGCAGGGCGTCCCGGTCCGGGTCGGCGTAGACGGCTACGCTCGCGATCCCGGCATCCCGGCAGGCACGGGCAACGCGGACAGCGATTTCGCCACGGTTGGCGATGAGCACCTTGCGCACGATGGCTCCCTCCTTGAGACAAGCTGAGTTTAGGGACAGCCGACACGCCCGCTCGGCCCGTCTCCAGTGGTGACCTTGCCCGCACGGAGCGTGACCGGAGTCATGATCGAGTGGCGAAATCCCTTGTGGCACCACGGTACGCCGCGATCCTTCGTCGCACAGTAGCGGTCGGACGTGGTCCAGCTCTCTGTCTGGGTGCCCCTCGGCGGATCGCGTTTCTTTGTGGAGTCCCTACGAATGGCGGAATGATTCTTTGCCTCCACGCGGGCCCTTGTCCGCGGGTTTACCGATTAGTAGCGTGCGCGATGTCGTCCGTACTTGCGGTAACTGGGGAAGAGGGTGGGGGTCGTGGGGCGCAGACCGGTGGCGTGGGTGGCCGCGATCATATTGCTGGCGGAGGCGCTCGGCGTCGTGTTTGTCAACGGCGTGCTGGCGACGGTCGTACGCAATCAGCAGATGTCCCTGGCGGGCCTCGACCCGGCCGCCATGTCGGCCGGCACCTGGGCGATGGGCGGCGTCCTCGGTCTGTATCTCGTCCTGTGCGCGGCACTTCTGGTGCGTACGGCCGTCAAGGACCTGGCGCCGAGCCGCCTCGGCCGGGTCGTGCTGATCGCCTGCGCGGTCGTGCACGGGGTGCTGGGCGCGGTGACGGTGGGTCTGGTGGGCTGGACGGCCTTCGCTTTCATGATGGTCGTACTGGCGCTGATCGTCCTGGTACTGGTGGCATACGGTCAGGAGCGGGGGCCCGGGCACCGGGACGAAGGGCCCGCGGCCCCGCCCGCGAGCGGTCCGGCCGAGGGCCCGGCCCCGGCCTGATCCCGCTCCGGTCGCCTGCGGTCGCTCAGACCCACAGATCGGTGATCGTGATCCCGAGCCCGGCGAGCAGCCGGCGCAGCAGCGGCAGGGACAGCCCGATCACATTGCCGTGGTCGCCCTCGATCGAGTCGACGAACGGCGCGGAGCGGCCGTCCAGGGTGAAGGCGCCCGCCACATGGAGGGGCTCGCCGGACGCGACGTACGTGGCGATCTCGGCGTCCGAGGGGCTGCCGAAATTGACGGTGGTCGACGCGGTTTCGGAGCCGCGGCGGCCGGTCGCGGTGTCGATCACACAGTGGCCCGTGCGCAGCACGCCCGACCGGCCGCGCATCGACTTCCAGCGGGCGGTGGCCTCTTCGACGTCGGCCGGTTTGCCGAGCGCCTCGCCGTCGAGTTCGAGGACGGAGTCGCAGCCGATGACCAGGGCGCCGGCCGTCTCGGGACGGGCGGCCACGGCGGTGGCCTTGGCCTCGGCGAGCACGAGCGCCAGCTCGGACGGCGTCGGCGCGGACAGCGCGTCCTCGTCGACACCGCTGACGATCACCTCGGGCGCGAGTCCGGCCTGGCGGAGCAGTCCGAGACGGGCGGGTGAGGCGGAGGCGAGGACGAGCCGGCGGCGCTGATCGGTCATGCGGGCCATCGTAGGGCGGGAGGGGCGGGCACCTCCGGGCAGGTGCCGCGCACCGGGACCGGCCGGGCGTCCGGACTCGGTTGCCTTCCGGCTTCCGGCGACGACGCGGCGGTCTCCCGGCTCAGGCCCGCGCGCCGCCGTCGACCCGGAGGACCGTGCCGGTCACATACGAGGAGCGGTCGCTGAGCAGCCACGCGGCGGCCTGCGCGATCTCGTCGGGGTCGGCGGCGCGGCGCAGCGGCGTATGCGCGTTGAGCCGATCGAGGAGTCCGGGCGAATGCGCCTCCCAGGAATGGATCATCTCGGTCAGTGTGCTGCCGGGCGCGATCGCGTTGACGCGGATGCCCTCCGGGCCGTAGGTGAGGGCGGCCGACTCGGTGAGGCTGTTGACCGCCCGCTTCATCGCACCGTAGGCGGGCAGTTCGGGGTTGCCCATCAGGCTGCCGACGCTGGAGTTGTTGACGATGGCTCCCGTCCCCGCGGTGGCCCGGATGGCGGCGACCTCGGCGACCATGGCCAGCCACGGGCCCCTGAGGTTGACGGCGTAGATGTGGTCGAAGTCGGCCTCCCGCACCTGGTCCATCGGGCCGGGCGGCACGATCGTCGCGCCGTTGTTGAAGGCGATGTCGAGCCGGCCGTACAGATCCACGGCGCGGTCCACTGCGGCCCGCACACTGGCCGCGTCGGCCAGATCGCACAGCACGTAGTCCGCGGTGCCGCCGGCCGCCCGGATCTCCTCGGTCACCGCCTTGAGCTGGTCCTCCGTACGGGCCGCGAGCAGCACCCGGGCCCCCTCCCGGGCGAACAGCCGCGCGGCGGCGGCGCCGATGCCCCGGCCGGCGCCGGTGATGAAGGCGGCCTTGCCGTCCAGCAGGCCCAGGGCGGTGGAGGTGGTTCCTTCGGCGGTTGGTGTGTTGTCCATGGCAGCGAGCCTGCGCCGGGCCAGGGAGGCTATCCAGGCACCGGCGGTACCTGGATGGTTCCGCGCCGCCCGCGCACACTGGGGCTGTGGACAGACGAGAACTGGCGGCCTTCCTGCGCAGCAGGCGCGAGCGGATCAGCCCCGCGGAGGCGGGCCTGCCCGCCGGGCCGCGCCGCCGCACGCCGGGGCTGCGCCGCGAGGAGACGGCGCAGCTCGCGTTCATCTCGACCGAGTACTACACGCGGCTGGAGCAGGCCCGCGCGCCGCGCCCGTCGCGCGAGGTGCTGGCCGGGCTGGCCCGGGCGCTGCGTCTGTCGGACGCCGAGCGCGACCATCTCCACCACCTCGCCGGAGCGCCGCCCGCCCCGGCGGCCGGACCCTCCCGTGAGGTACGCCAGAGCATCCTCGACCTGCTGAGCAGGCTGCCGCAGGCCGCCGCGATGGTGATATCCGCGACGTACGAGGTGATCGCCTGGAACGATCTCGCGGCCGCCCTCATGGAGGACTTCTCCGCGCTGCCGCCGCGCGACCGCAACCTGGTGCGCCGCGTCTTCCTCGGGCCGTATCCGCAGGGGCGGCGGCTGTACGGGGTGTCCGACGCGGGCGCGTTCGCCCGCACCTCGGCCCGGCACCTGCGCGCCACCGCCGCCCGTTACCCCGACGATCCCGGGGTGGCCCGGCTGGTGAGCGAACTCCTCGCCGGAAGCGCGGAGTTCGCCCGGCTGTGGGCCTCTCACGACGTGTGCGACGCGCCCTCACTGCGCAAGACGTTCCAGCATCCGCTGGTCGGTCCGGTCACCGTCAACTGTGATGTCCTCGACATCACCGACCGGGACCAGCGGGTCGTGATCTACACCGCCGCTCCCGGCTCACCGTCCGAGGAGGCACTGCGGCTGCTGGCGGTCATCGGCACGCAGCGCATGGACGTGACGGGCTGAGCGACGCGGCACCGTGCCGGCCGACGCGGTCGGGTGCGGCTGTGCGCGCCGCTCTGGTCTGACCGATCGAGGACGGCGGCGAGGCCGTAGGGGGCGGCGATCTCGGCCGACGAGTGGGGTCCGAAGACCCACTACCAAGGTGGGAAGCGCGCCCGTCGGCCCGCACATTCCCCAGAGGAGAACACCCCTGGTGCTACCCACCGATCCGCCCGTGCATACAGACGCCACTGAGTGAGAGGGGCAGGGCTGTGTATTGCGCCTCTCACTGAGCCGAGTGGCCTATCCGCACATTGGCGCGTGTCATGGCGTTGGTGGTCGACCGGAGGCCCCGACCGCTAGAGGTCAGGGCCTCGGGCACGTCCGTTCAGATGCTGTTGATGATCGCCGTACGGCGATCTTGGTACTCCGCGTCCGTGATCGCGCCGGCCCCCCGGAGCTGGTCCAGCGTTGCCAGGCGCTGCGCTACGTCCTGCTGCTGCGGTACCGGCGCAGCAGCAGGAGCGGTCGGAGATCCCGGGGTGGATCCTGTGGCGATGTGCATCCGGAGCTTGTCCGCGAAGTCCTTCCCGACCTGCTTCGGGACCTGCTTGATCTCCGCCTTGTTGCCCGACGCGAAAACGATCAAAGTCCCGGCGAGCAGGCCGCTGGCCCACTGCACCGAGCTGATCTTGCCGTACGGGAAGTCCTCCACTTGCTGACCGGTAATCCCGTGCTTCAGGAAGATCAACCGCAGGTTGGTCATCGCCAGCAGCCCGTTGCCCTTCACGTAAACCCCGGTCGCGAGCATCTCCACCGTCTCGCCCTCCCACAACACCTCCGGCAGGCGCTTGATCTCGCGCCCTGCCCCCAGGGTGCTGCCCAGTTTCGCGGCCGCAGCGTCGATGTCCGGACGCACATTGAATGTCGGCATAGTCCCCTCCCCAATCCGTGCCCGGATCGTATCGAGAGGTCCAGGTCGGTACCGGCCGATGCCGGCAATCCCACAAGCAGGCCCGGTCGTTCCGTGCTCCGGCGCCGGCCCTTCGCACGTCCGGAGATGACTGGTGGCCCAGGGTCGGCCGCGGTTTCCTGGCGGGAGCCTGTGCCGGCCGCGACGGCCTTTGTGCCGGACGACGGGAAAACCGTCGCTGCGGGATCTACCGGGGGTACTCGCCCTCGGTGAGGTGGCGACCCCAGGTGGTGTGATGGCCGGTCTCGTCGGCCGCCTGGTAGGCGATCTGGGCGTGGAAGCACCCGGGGGTGGCGCCGTGCCAGTGATTCTCACCCGGCTCGATGTAGACGCGGTCGCCCGGCCGGATTTCCTCGACCGGTCCTCCCTCGCGCTGGACGAGGCCGACTCCCTCGGTGGCAAAAATCGTCTGCCCGAGAGGGTGGCTGTGCCATGCCGTGCGCGCTCCGGGCGTGAACTGGACGACTCCACCCATGATCCGGGAGGGAGGCAGCGGCTTGCTGATCACGTCGATGTAGACGTCCCCGGTGAACCCTTCGGCGGGGCCGGCCATCGTTTCGAGTCCGTTCCTTATGATGTTCATCTTTGTTCTCCTGTGGTGGTGTGTGTCCTTGAAGCGAGAGCGGAGTGTCGTCTGCGACACCTCTCGCTCCTGTTCGGCCGGGTTGAAGCGACACGATGGTGAAAGGGCGACGGACCGAGGACGTTCGTGAGCGCTCTTCGGCCTGCGACGGTTCCGGCCTTCGGCTGCCACGTCTTGTGACGCCTCATCAGGCCGTTGGCCGAAGGTGGAAGGTGTATTCGGACGAGCTGAACGGGGTGTTGAGCGAGTACAGCGCTGCCACGTCCCTGTCCTCGTTCTGGGTCACGTCGATCTTCAGGTTTTCCTTGACGGCCCCCGATACGTCGCCGTCGCCCTCAAGCCAGTCCCCGCCGCGGAAGTACAACTGAGTCGTCACCAGGTCGTAGCCCTCGGCCGAGACCTTGAGGTGGAAGTGGGCGGGCCTCCACGCGTGGCGGCCGATCATGGTCAGGAAGCGCCCGGTGGGGCCGCTCGTGGGAATCTGGTACGGCTGGGGCCTGATCGTCCTGATCTGGAAGCGGCCCTCCTTGTCCGCGATCATCTTGCACCGGAGATTCAGCGGGGGAGCGTCGCCGACGAAGCTGGAGTAGGTGCCGTCGTTTCCGGCGTGCCACATGTCGATGAGGGCGCCGGGAAGAGGCTTGCCGTCAAGGTCCAGGACCTGGCCGCTGAGCACCATCGCGTCCCCCGGCTCGTTGTCGCGCATGGGCATGACGTACGGCTTCTCCGTCAGCAGGGGCGCGTCTTCGACGTAGTACGGGCCCTCGACTGTCCCCTGCGAGCCGGGCAGACCGTCGTACGTGGCCTGCTCGACGGTCGCCTCGAAGTGGTTGTCGATGAACATCGGCGCTTCGCGGGCGTCAACGAGGTCACGAATCCACAGGACCGCGGCCGAGTACTCGTCGTACTGGACCTTTTGCTTGAGCAGGACGTCGCGAATTGCCTTGAGAAGCTCGGTCGATACCTCGGCAACCCGCTCGTTGTATTCGGTCATTCCTCTGCCTTCATCTCCTTGTGGATGCTGTGTGCCGGCTTTGGTGGTGATCCGGGTGACTTCCAGGGACCCCACCGGCCCGCTGCGTACGGCGCGTGCCACCCGCGGCTTCCGGGCGGCCGGATCGCTTACTGCGGCAGGGGTGGCGCGAACCCCGCCGCGCGCATGGTCGCCGTGTCGTGCGCCTGGCGAATGAAGGTGTTCCGTTCCGCAGGCATTGCGGGGGCTGATCCCCTGGACCGCACAAGCAACGTACATACCAATCGTTCAGTATGTCAATGCCGTACTGAACGATTGGTATGTCGATATCCGTGACGTCTCACGGGCAGCGCGACATGGTGGCGGATGTCCTCGATGTGGGGCGGAAGCCCCGCGCGCCGGGGCTCGGTCGGGATCGCCTTTTCCGGCGCCGGCCGCGCGCGGAGCCACCGTCCAAGGGCGCCCGGGGCGGACGGCCCTGCCGAGGCGGAAGGCGGAAGGCGGAGACGGTCAGGGCTGGGGCAGGGCCATGCTTCGCGGGTGAAGTGGACACCCCAAGGCATCGGCGCCGGGTTGGCGCCGAGCCCGAAGAAGCCCGGCGCGGCGATCGGAAATGCCGGTGGGCACGCCCTGGTCGGCCAGGAGGGTGCCGCCGGCCGGGCCCCCGACCGGCGTGCCGGAGCCCTTCAGGCGAGGGTGATCCGGATGCCGACGGCCCCCTCGCTGCCGCGCCGCAGCCGGCTGCCGAGCAGGGTGAGCCGGCCGGTGACGCCGTACTTGCGGCCCACAAGACCGCGATAGCGCTTGGTCCCTTGGGCGTCGAGGATCACGGCCCGGCCCGGGACCTGCTCGCCCGAGGGATTGCCGCGTACGTCGCACTCGCCGACCAGAACGTCGGATCGGGCACGGATCCGCTTGGCTTTGCCGGAGTCGGCGACCGTCCAGATGCCGAGGGCGTCGCCGTCGCGGACCACCCACACGGGGGTCGGCACTTCCCTGCCGTCCCGGCGGAAGGTGGTGACCAGCAGGTACTTGCCCGCCGCGAGCCGTTCGAGGGTCGCTGGACCGGTGGTCATGACGCCACGTCCCGCCGTGAGAGGGGCGTGCCGGGGGTGATTGTCGGGGTGTGTTCGGGAGTTGTTCTGTTCGCCGTGGCCCCAGGGCGTGTCGCGAGGCTTTCGCGACAGGCCAGAGGGATGTCCGGGAAGCCGGGCGAGGCGGATGCGTACCGGTCGTTGAGCACCCATTCAACATACCAGTCGTTCAGTAGGCTCGCCAGGGTGATGCCTAGGACTCGCCGCCCGCGTCCAGGGCGGCCATGGCGGCCTCCAGCAGGTCCAGCCGCGTGTGATCGGTCAGCTTGCCGTGGCCTGCCACGAGCGCGGCCATGGTGCCTTCCTTGACCGCGGCGACGGCCATGCGGGCGCGGATGAGACGGATGGGTGAGGGGTGCGGGCCGGCGACGGCCATGATGATCAGTTCTGTCTTCCCGGCGAAGTCGTGACGCTGGGAGTGCTCCTGCAGGACGGAGACGTCCCCGGACTGCAGCGCCATATAGGCGGCCGGGTGCTGGGCCTGGAGGTCGATCAGCGCGCCGAGCAGCTCCCGTGGCGTCCGGTCGGCAGCCCCCTCGGCGATGACCGCGATCTCGGCGGCCGGCTCCGCGACCAGGGCGGAGAGGATCGCCTCCTTGGACTTGAAGTGGTAGTACAGTGCGCCCTTGGTGACGCCCAGGGCCTCGGCCAGGTCGGCGATCGAGGTGACGGTGTAGCCCTTGGTGCCGAACAGCTTTCGTGCTTCGTCGAGAATGTCCGCCCGCATGTCGCGACGCTGGTGAGGAGTCATGGAAACCAGCGTACTAAGCGTTCAGTACGGCATCGACATGCTGAACGACTACGCGCTTGCGATGACCGGGCACTGGATGGAGTCGGGCGTTCCGGCAACGCGGCGAGGTGCCGCAGCCGTCGTCGCGAGCCCGCCGGGGATTACGGGGCAGCCCTTAGGCGCGGCTCGGTGCCGGTTCCGGCTCGGGGAGCCGGGCCGCCGCGCGACGGGGGAGCAGCAGCGGGGTCGCCAGGATGAGCACGCCGGCCAGGCCGATGGCCGTACGCGGGCCGAGCAGCCCGCCCAGTACGCCCCAGGCGGCCGTCAGAAGCGCGGTCGAGGCCCTGGTTGTCACCGCCCAGGCGGACAGCGTGCGGGTGACCCGATCGGTCGCGGTGCGCTCCAGGCGGTAGGTGGCGTAGACGGGGTTGAAGACCCCGCAGCAGAGGATGAGCCCGAACTCGACGCCCATCACCAGCACCAGCCCTCCGGTGCCCGGCCCCAGGAAGGCCAGGCCGACGGGCCAGAGGGCGCGCAGCGTCCCGGACACGACCAGGACCCGGTGCTGTCCGAAGCGGGTGACGAGCGGCCGGGCCAGCCGGGAGCCGAGCAGCCCGCCGATCGAGGGCGCGGCGAAGGCGAGGCCGTACTGCCAGGGTGCGAAGCCGAGTGGGCCGAGCATCAGGACGGCCAGCAGCGGCGAGGCGGCCATCACCAGGCCGTTGAACAGGGCGGTGTTGAAGAACAGCGGACGCAGTGCCGCGTCGGCGAGGATGTACCGCCAGCCGTCGAGCAGGTCCCCGGCCCGTAGGCGCGTGGCCTTCCGGCGTGCGGGCAGCGGCTCGGGTCCGCCCGTCGCGCGGATGCCCAGGGCCGAGAGCAGGTAGCTGACCGCGTCGGCCACCACCGTCGCCACCGGACCGAGGAGCCCGATCGCCGCGCCGCCCAGCGGCGGTCCGACGATCGTGGCCGTCCAGGTCGTGGACTCGAAGCGGGCGTTGGCGACGAGCAGGTCCTCGGCCGGCAGCAGCGTCTTCAGATACGCGCCGGAGGCGGCGCGGAAGGTGATGTCGGCCGCCGCGACGACGACGGAGACCAGCAGGAGCTGAAGGAAGGTCAGCACGCCGAGCGCGTACGCGGCGGGGATCGTCAGCAGCGCCGCGAACCGCACCAGGTCCGTCGCGATCAGCACCGGCCGTTTGAGCCGGAACTCCACCCACGGGCCGAGCGGCACCGCCACGGCCGCGCCCACCGCCGCCCCCACGGAGGAGAGCGCGGCGACCTCGGCCGGTCCGGCGTGCAGCACCTGGATGGCGATCAGCGGGAAGGCGCCGAAGGCGAGCCATGTGCCGAGCGCGCTGGTCCCATACGCTCCCCAGAGCCACCCGAACCGCCACCCCAGCCGGTGCCCGAGCAGATGTCCCAGCCGGTGCCCGTTCCTCATGCCCGATGCCCTCCACCCGCCCGCACAACCGATTCGCGACCGGACGTATCAAAGCGAGCGGCACACCCAGGGATCAAACAACCGCAGGGCCGCCCAGCCACAACCAATGGTTGTGTCCCTCATCCTCCGCGCCCCCAACTCTTGCTGTGCAGAGGAGTCGATCAGCCTTTTAGCAGCCATGGCCTCGGAACTGCTCGCGGCCGGGCTGCTTGAGGCGCCCGGCGGGTCGGTCGTCCGCCTGACGGAGCGTGGCTGGGCCCTACAGGAGGAGACCGGCGGATACGGCGCTGCGATCGCCGCCCGGGTCTACGCCGGATTCACCCCCGAGGGACTGGCCACGGCCGGGCGCGTCCTGTCGGTCGCCACCGCCCGCGCCAACGCCGAACTAGCCGGCGAGCAGGGCTGAGCGCTGTCCGGACCCGGTCAGCCCGGGGCGATACGGCTGAGGTGCTCCCAGGACCGGTACAGATCCGCTTGGGCCCGGTCCATCTTCATGACGTGATCGAAGGACCGGCTGCCGACGATCAGCCGCCGGGGCGGGGACGGCAGTGCGGCCAGCTCCATGATGACCGGGGCGGCGGTGCCCGGCTCCGGGGCCACGGCGTCGCCCCACATCGCCTCCATCTCGGCACGCAGGGGCTCATACAGCGCCAGGGGTTCGGTGTGCGTGGTGCCGGCCGTGAACAGGCCGGTGTTGTAGCCGCCCATCTGCACGATGGTGACCTGGACGCCGAACCCTTCGACCTCCATCGCCAGTGCCTCGCTGACCGAGTCCAGCGCGGCCTTGCCCGCGCCGTAGAAGCCGACGGTGGCCATGCCGCCGCCGCTGCCCATCGAGGTGACCTGGAGGAGCCGTCCCCCGCCCTGGGCGCGCAAGTACGGAAGGACCGCCTGAGCGACCCACACGGCGCCGAAGAAGTTCACCTCCATATGTGCCCGGATCTGCTCCTCCGTGGCTTCCTCCACCATGCCGTAGAGCATTCCGCCGGCGTTGTTGACGACGACGTCCAGCCCGCCGAACGCGGCTGCCGCCCGCTCCACCCCGTCGAACACGGCCCGGCGGTCGGTGACATCCAACGCGAGCGGGACCAGGTGGCCGGGATACTCCTCGGCCAGTTCCGCCAGGGGCGCGACGTCGCGGGCAGCGGCCACTACGCGATCGCCGCCCGCCAGGGCGGCCTCGGCGAACGCCCTGCCCAGGCCGCGGGATGCGCCGGTGATGAGCCACACTCGTGTGTTCGTCATGATGTCTCACTCTCAGTAAACGAAACGGCTCGTATCGGTTCGCTGTGAGTCTAGGGAGTCGCTCCCGGTTTTCCAATACGGTTCGTCTCGTTTCGTTTTGGAGTAGTCTGCACGCATGTCCAACGAGAGGGGGCCGGACCACTCCCGGCGCAAGGAACGGTCCCGGCAGGCGATCCTCGCGGCCACCCGCGCCCTGGTCGCGGAAGCGGCGTACGAGAGCGTCACGGTCGAAGCCATCGCTGCCCGTGCCGGCGTCGGCAAGCAGACGATCTATCGGCGCTGGCCGTCGAAGAGCGCGGTCGTTTTCGCCGCCCTGCTGGCACTGAGCGAGGACGCGGACGGGCAGTCGGTCGCGTTGCCCGACACGGGTGACCTCGCGGCCGACCTCAAGCTCGTCATGCGTGCCACGGCGGAGGAATTCGCCGATCCGGCCTTCGACCGGCTGATTCGGGCCCTCAATACGGAGATCGCCAACGATGCCGCGCTGGCGGCCGAGTACCGGGAGAAGCTGGCCCAGCCCCTGGAAGAGGCGAAGAGGGCACGCTTGCGCAGCGCCCAGGAGGCCGGCCAGCTCGATGCCAACGCCGACCTCGACCTTGCCCTCGAAGTGCTCTACGCCCCCCTCTTCCAGCGGTGGCTGCACCGCAGCGGTCCGCTGACCGCCGCGTACGCCGACTCCCTGGTCGACGCGACCCTCCGAGCTTTCGGCCCCTGACAGGCGCTTTCGGCCCTGAACGGGAACTCTCGGCCCCTGAACGGGAGTGGGGCCACACCGGCGGCGGCCCGCGACGTACTCTCCGTCCCCTTGCTCCCCGAGGGCCGTCTCTGACCCAGGACAGGGCCTTAGGGTGTCGGCGTGGACCTCGACACCGTCCGGACCTTTGTCGCCGCCGCCGACGCGGGGCAGTTCCAGGAGGCCGCCGTCGAGCTGACCGTCACCCAGCAGGCCGTCTCCAAACGCATCGCCGCGCTGGAGCGCGACCTCGGCGTACGGCTGTTCACCCGCACCGCGCGCGGCGCCGAACTCACCATCGACGGGCAGGCGTTCCTGCCCCACGCGCGCGAGCTGCTGCGCGTCGCCGAGCGCGCGGTCGCGTCCGTACGCACCGGCCGCCGTCCGCTGCGCGTCGATGTGATCGCCTCGCGCGGCGCGGCGTCCGCGCTGATGCGCGGCTTCCACCGCGCGTACCCGGAGATCGAGCTCGACGTGGTGTGGCTGTTCGACATCGAGAAGGCCGTCGCCGCCATCCGGTCCGGAGCGATCGACGCGTCCTTCCGGGCCGTCGGCGCGCCCGGCCGGCCCCTCCCCGAGGAGATCGAGTCCGTCCGGGTGGTCGACGAACCGCTCCAGCTCCTCACCGGCCCCGGCCACGCGCTGGCGGGCGCCCGGTCGGTGACCGTCGCCCAGCTCGCCGGACACCGGATCTGGATGCCCGGCATCGTGCCCGGCACCGAGTGGGCCGCCTACTACGACGATCTCGTCGCCGAGTTCGGCCTGACCATCGAGGCGACCGGCCCCAACTTCGGCTCCGACGCGCTCCTCGACACCGTCGCCGACACCCCGGCCCTGGCCACCTTCATGGGCGAGCGGACCCGCCTGGTCTGGCCAGACGGCCACGGCCTGCGCCGTATCCCGGTGACCGGCCCGACGCCCGTCTACCCGCACTCGCTCCTCTGGCACCGCGACAACCCGCACCCGGCGCTGGCCACCCTCCGCGCCCACCTCGCCGCCACAGCGGCAGGCCACGATGCCGCCGGGACCTGGACACCGGGCTGGGTGAGCCCGCGTGGGTAATCAGATCAGGTGGTCGTACTCGCCGGCCTTGACGCCTTGGATGAAGACGGCAAGCTGCTCAGGGGTCACTCGGATCACGGCGTCGGGAGCCTGGCTCTCACGCATCAGGATGACGTCATCCTGCGACAAGGTCTCAACGCAGTTGTTGCCGCCTCCGCCGCAGAACGAAGATCGCTGCCACTCTTTTTCCGGCATTTCATGGCCTTTCACGGCTTGTACGCGATTTCCCTGATGAGATCCTGCGACTCCACGACATCCAGGCTGCGGGATTCCCTCTCGCACAGTAGATCCCGGTAGGCGTGCCATCGGCCGTAGCCGTGGGGCCCCACGTTGTGAAGCAGCGTTTTGTCGCCGTCGCGCAGGAGGACGTGCGTGTCGATTACGGGTGTGGCTGGCTTTGCGCTCATGGTCACTGGTCGGTCGTTGGGGTCTTTGTGGCGTCCGAGGCTACCGAGGGTGGCGCAACGGCGTAGGCGAAGAATGGCCGCGCGGGGCTGATCGGTGGCGGTGGCTCAGGCGAGGGTCCTGCCGTCCTTGACGGCGGAGATGAACGATGACCAGCCGTCTGCCGAGAAGACCAGCACTGGGCCGTGCGGGTTCTTGGAGTCGCGTACCGGGACGGTGGTGTGTCCGTCGGCCACTTCGAGGCATTCGCCGTTGCACGGTCCGCTGTAGCTGGACTTACGCCACCCGGCCCCCGCGACCGCGCGACCGGTCCGGGGGCGTGGCCAACGCTTCCAAGGAGCGTCGACGTGCCGCATTTTATTTGCCGTCTCTTCGAGTCCTGGTCGCAACGCTTACTTCTGTCCGGAAGTAAGCCGCCTCGGCCTCCCGTTCGTTCGGGTTCCGTCTGCGCGCCGCCGCGACGGCTGCTCGTCTCCCGCTCCGTGGTGTTCGTCGTCCAGGGGCGGTTCGCCACGCAGGCCGAGGTGGCCCGCTGGGAGCGGGCCCAGCAGCGGCTGCGGCGCCAACGCCGCCGGGCCGTATGGCTGGCGTCGCACGGGATCGATGTCGGACCGGACGTCATCCATGGCGTGGAGGTGGCCCGGTGCTCGACCGTGACGACCGTCTCGTGGTGCTGCGCTGGACACGCCATCCGCGCTGCGTCGGACTGGCCCGCGCGGAGCTGCGCAAGACGCTCGCGGGGTGGGGACACGCGGAGCTGGAGGACACGGCCGTTCTGATCCTCTCCGAGCTGCTGACCAATGCCGTACGGCACGCCCACATCCCCGGGCGCGAGATTGAGACCCGCTTCTGCCTCATCGCGGACGGCGTCCGTATCGAAGTGGACGACGCCTCCCCCGGGCCGGCCGCGGCAGCGCGAGCCCGACGCTGACGCGTGCGACGGACGCGGCCTGCTCCTGGTGGACGCGCTCTCGGACCGGTGGGGGGTCAGCGCGCGGCCCGGCGTCGGAAAGCGGGTCTGGTCGGAACTGACCGGCACGCGAGCCGAGCGGGAGAGCGGGCCACGCCATGTCGGCTGAACGGCACCGGCTCGCCGTGCTCCTCGTCCCCGGAGACCGGGTGACCATCGACGGACACCGGCGCCAGATCAAGGCCACCCGGCTGGACCGCTGCGCCACCGGCGGCTCCGTCACCGTGCTCACCTTCCAGCACGGGCCCCCGCTGCGGCTGCCCGCCGCCGCGCTGGTGCAGGTGGTCGCACCGGTCTCCGCGTCGGCGGTGCGGTTCGGTGACTGGTCGCTGTGCGAGGACGCGTCCGGCGGGCCGCCCACACGCGAGGTCATGTGTACGACCTGTCACGAGCGTTATGAGGCGGGCGACGACCCCGCCGCGCTGACCACGTGGTGCGTCCCGCACGCGGGTCGTACGGGGCACACCGGCTTCCGCACGGTCGTGACCGGTTTCCTGCGGGCGGTGGTGCGTCCCGGGACCGGTTCGACGAGCCACAAGGACGGCTGAAGGGCGGGTCCCCGCTGTCCGCCGTACGCACCGGATCCGGCGGACAGCGGGGGCTTCGCGGAGAATGCGCGCCGGCCGGGGCGCTCAGCGGAGGCCGAGCACGATCATCGCCACCACCATCGCCAGCGCGAGCACGACTCCGGCGCGGCGCATCATCGACTGCGTCGCGCGCAGCTCCTCGGTCGGTTCGTTCTTGGGGTCGGACCACAGCATGAGTCCGAGCTTGCGTCCGAGGCGGCCGGAGCGCCTGAGTACGAGTACTCAGGGGGCCCCGCGTACTCGGGCGGCCCCGCGCTCAGCCGGGCCAGTAGGTGCGCGCCCACGCCCGGGGGCCCGGCCGGGGCGTCAGGTGCCGCGCGATCCGGGCGGGCGCCGACCATTCGGCGGGCGGCTCGGGCGCCCCCGGTGAGGAGTGCGCCATCGCCGCGGCGCGGATCTGGACCACCGCCAGAGCGGCGGCCAGCTCCTCCGGGGTCGGATTTCCTCGTACGACCTTGATCATCGCCAGGTCCCTTTCTGAAGCTGGACACACGGGGGCTGGACACAGGGGGCTGGACATATGGGTGCTGGACCTATGGGGGCCGGACACACGGAGGCCGGACACACGGAGGCCGGACACACGGCGGCCGGACACACAGACCGTGGTGCGGAAGTCCCGCCCGGGCCCGCCGTCAGGCCGTCAGAGGGGGATGTTCCCGTGCTTCCTCGGCGGCAGGCTCTCCCGCTTCGTACGGAGCTGGCGCAGCCCCTTCACGATATGGGCCCGGGTCTCCGCCGGCCTGATGATGGCGTCGACATAGCCGCGCTCGGCCGCCACATACGGATTGAGCAGCGTGTCCTCGTACTCCTGGATCAGCTCGGCACGCAGCGTCTCCTGCGCCGCCTCGTCACCGGCCGCGGCGATCGTACGGCGGTGCAGGATGTTCACCGCGCCCTGCGCGCCCATCACGGCGATCTGCGCGGTCGGCCACGCCACATTGAGATCGGCGCCGAGATGCTTGGAGCCCATCACGTCGTACGCGCCGCCGAACGCCTTGCGCGTGATCACCGTGATCAGCGGGACGGTGGCCTCGGCGTACGCGTAGATCAGCTTCGCGCCGCGCCGGATGATGCCGCCGTACTCCTGGTCCAGGCCCGGCAGAAAGCCGGGGACATCCACGAAGGTCAGCACCGGGACATTGAACGCGTCGCAGGTCCGCACGAACCGCGCGGCCTTCTCCGAGGCGTTGATGTCCAGACAGCCGGCGAACTGCATCGGCTGGTTGGCGACCACACCGACCGGGAAGCCCTCCACACGGCCGAAGCCCGTGATGATGTTCGGCGCGAACAGCGACTGGGTCTCCAGGAACTCGCCGTCGTCCAGCACATGCTCGATGGCGGAGTGCATGTCGTACGGCTGGTTCGCGGAGTCCGGGATCAGCGCGTCCAGCTCGCGGTCCTCGTCCGTCGTCTCCAGCGCGGCCTCCTCGGGGAAGGCGGGCGGCTCGGAGAGATTGTTCGACGGCAGGTACGAGAGCAGAGACTTGACGTACTCGATGGCGTCCTTCTCGTCACCGGCCATGTGGTGCGCGACACCGGACGTCGTGTTGTGCGTACGGGCACCGCCCAGCTCCTCGAAGCCCACGTCCTCACCGGTCACCGTCTTGATGACGTCGGGACCCGTGATGAACATGTGCGAGGTCTGGTCGACCATCACCGTGAAATCGGTGATCGCGGGGGAGTAGACGGCGCCGCCCGCGCACGGGCCGACGATCAGGCTGATCTGCGGCACGACACCCGAGGCGTGCACATTGCGGCGGAAGATCTCGGCGAAGAGACCGAGCGCGACCACACCCTCCTGGATCCGGGCGCCGCCGCCGTCATTGATGCCGATGATCGGGCAGCCGGTCTTCAGCGCGAAGTCCATGACCTTCACGATCTTCTCGCCGTAGACCTCGCCGAGGGAACCGCCGAAGATCGTGAAGTCCTGCGAGTACACACAGACCGGGCGGCCGTCGACCGTGCCGTAACCGGTGACGACACCGTCTCCGTACGGGCGGTTCTTCTCGATGCCGAAATTCGTCGAGCGGTGCCTGGCGAATTCGTCCATCTCGACGAAGGACCCCTCGTCCAGCAGCAGGCCGATCCGCTCCCGGGCCGTCAGCTTGCCCTTGGCGTGCTGCTTCTCCACGGCGCGCGCGGACCCGGCGTGCGTGGCTTCCTCGATGCGGCGCTGATGGTCCGCGATCTTGCCCGCGGTGGTGTGGCTGGCTTCGGCGCCGTGGACGGTTTCCGGCTCGGACATCGGGATGCGGCTCCCTGCGGGTCACGGATGCGGTTGCGGTTGCGGGACGGCTGGTTGTCGGCTCGTAGGCTACTGATCCGTAGCGTATCGGCGCCCCTGCCGGTCGGCAGTGCGGTGTATGCCACACCTGGGGCCTCTCGTCCGGATCTTGCTGGGCTCGCGTGCCCCGGAGCCGCGCCTCGCCGCGTTGTTGTCGGTCTCCGACGCTCCGCGTCGGCTCCCTCCTCCGCCTTGCGATCCACGGCACCAGAGCCCGCTCCCTGGTCCAGCCAGATCCGGACGAAAGACCCTGGGGCCTCTCGTCCGGATCTTGCTGGGCTCGCGTGCCCCGGAGCCGGACCCCCCTAGGCTGGCGTGCATGACGGAGCCCCATGACCCGGCGAGCCGCTGGTCAGACCTTGAACGCCCCCCGCTGGACGTGCGCGCGCTGCGCCAGGGGCTGATCCGGCCGGGCGGCCTGTGGAACACGCTCGATGTGGTCGCCTCGACCGGATCCACCAATTCCGATCTGGCGGCGCGGGCCCGCGCCGGACTCGCGGAGGGCGCGGTACTGATCGCCGAGGAACAGACGGCGGGACGGGGACGGCTGGACCGGCGGTGGACCGCCCCCGCCCGCTCGGGCCTCTTCTTCTCCGTACTGCTGCGGCCCGGGCCCGCGGTGCCCGGCGCGCGCCTCGGCTGGCTGCCCCTGCTGACCGGAGTGGCCGTCGCGACCGGCCTCGCCAGGGCCGCCGGCGTGGACACGGCCCTCAAATGGCCCAACGACCTGCTGGTGACTGTGGACGGCGAGGAACGCAAGGCGGGCGGGATCCTCGCGGAGCGGGCCGGAGACGACGCGGTCGTGGTCGGCATCGGCCTCAACGTCTCGCTGCGGGCGGCGGAGCTGCCCGTCCCCACGGCGGGCTCACTGGCGCTGGCGAACGCGGTGTCCCTGGACCGCGACACCCTCCTGCGCGCCGTGCTGCGGTCGCTGGAACGGTGGTACGAGCAGTGGCGGGCGGCGGAGGGCGACCCGGCGCTGTCCGGGATCCAGGAGGCGTACGCGGCGGGCTGCGCGACCCTGGGCCGCACCGTACGGGCGGAGCTGCCCGGAGACCGCGAGCTGACGGGCGAGGCGGTGGCGATCGACGGGGACGGGCGGCTGGTCCTGGCGACGGCGGACGGCGCCCGCCGGCCGGTCGGAGCGGGCGACATCGTGCATGTGAGGGCCCTCGGCACGCCCTGATCCGGCGACGGCCGCGGCGCGCGGAACGGCCGCGGCGGCCTCCGGCGGGTTCCGCCCCGGCTCCGCCCGCCGCCTGGCGATTCGCGGCGCGGGCCCCCGTGGAGACCCTAGGCTGGTGAGGGGGACGTGAGCCAGGGCACACCTGCCGTATCGTTGAGGCGATCCACTACAGATCGGCAGGGCAGTGCGCAGGGAACGGGCAGGAGGCGGCTGGTGACCGTCGACGATTCGACTTCCGGCGAGGACGCGCAGCCGCCGGCGGACGCGCCCGCGTACCCGACCCCGCACCATGTCGTCGACTACTCGGTGGAGCCGACCGACGACCCGCTCGCCATCCGGCTCGAACAGCTCATCCTCGGCGCCGAGCGGCGCTACACCCCGTTTCAGGCGGCCCGCACCGCCGGTGTCTCGATGGACCTCGCCTCCCGCTTCTGGCGTGCCATGGGCTTCGCGGACATCGGCCAGGCGAAGGCCCTCACCGAGGCGGACGTCCTGGCGCTGCGGCGGCTGGCCGGTCTGGTGGAGGCCGGGCTGCTCAGCGAGCCGATGGCGGTCCAGGTCGCCCGGTCGACCGGACAGACCACGGCCCGGCTGGCGGAGTGGCAGATCGACTCGTTCCTGGAAGGGCTGACGGAGCCGCCGGAGCCGGGGATGACCCGTACCGAGGTCACCTACCCGCTGGTCGAGCTGCTCCTCCCCGAGCTGGAGGAGTTCCTCGTCTATGTCTGGCGGCGCCAGCTCGCCGCCGCCACCGGCCGGGTCGTCCAGGCCGCCGACGACGAGGAGATGGTCGACCGGCGCCTCGCGGTCGGCTTCGCCGACCTCGTCGGATTCACCCGGCTGACCCGGCGGCTGGAGGAGGAGGAGCTCGGCGAACTGGTCGAGGCGTTCGAGACGACCTCCGCCGACCTGGTCGCCGCGCACGGCGGCCGGCTCATCAAGACCCTCGGCGACGAGGTGCTCTACGCGGCGGACGACGCGGGCACGGCCGCGGAGATAGCGCTGCGCCTCATAGAGACGATGGCCCATGACGAGACGATGCCCGCGCTGCGCGTCGGCATCGCGTTCGGCACGGTCACCACGCGGATGGGCGATGTCTTCGGTACGACGGTGAACCTGGCGAGCCGGCTCACCTCGATAGCACCCAAGGACACCGTCCTCGTCGACGGCGCGTTCGCGGAGGAGCTGATCCGCACCGGCGAGGCCCCGGCCTCGGAGGCCCAGGCGGCGGAGACGGCCGCGAAGGCCGAGAAGGAGGGCGAGGCGCCGCCCTCGTACCGCTTCGCGCTCCAGCCGATGTGGCAGCGGCCGGTGCGCGGTCTCGGTGTCGTCGAGCCCTGGCTGCTCTCCCGGCGCGCGACATAGGGCATCGCTGAGACATAGGGCAACGCTGAGATGTGACGCCGCCCGCCTGCGGGGCGGGGCGCCTTCGGACCCGCGCGGCTAGTTCTTGCTGTCGTCGGATCCGTAGTAGTCCTGCTTGGCCTTGTCGGTGTCGGCGGTGTTGTCGTCGGATCCGTAGTAGTCCTGCTTGGCCTTGTCGGTGTCGGCGGTGTTGTCGTCGGATCCGTAGTAGTCCTGCTTGGCCTTGTCGGTGTCGTACGT
>NZ_JBEYIF010000011.1:0-110704 GCF_040635655.1 Streptomyces sp. NPDC006923 | reverse complement strand
TCGGCGGTGTCGTCGTCGGACCCGTAGTAGTCCTGCTTGGCCTTGTCGGTGTCGGCGGTGTTGTCGTCGGATCCGTAGTAGTCCTGCTTGGCCTTGTCGGTGTCCACAGTGGTGTCGTCGGACGTGCTGGATGTGCCACTTCCGCTCGTGTCGACGGAGCTGGTGCCACTCGGGGCGTTGCCGGCGGCGTCGCAGGCGGTGGCGGTGGCCGTGAGGGCCGCCACGGCCGCCAGGGCCAGAACAAGACGGGTGGAACGGGCGACAAGGCTCGGACGCATGGTGGTCTCCATCAACTGTGGTCGCGGTGCTTCCCTGCTGGCGTCGCCAACCTACGGCGGAATCGGTCCCGGATTGATCGCGCCAATGTTCGGGTTCCGTCCCAGCAACACCCGCCCCGTACAACAGCTTTGAGCACTCCGGTGCTCAACCCCGCCCCGCGGCACGGCGGCGCCGGGACCCGGTGTCATCAACACAGCGCGATCCGAACGGAGGCCCTACTATCAGCACCTGATGTGAACCATCGTTAACCGGGAGGGTGTGATCATGGCCGAGGCCGTGGAGAACGAGCAGCGGTACGGGGAGTACGTCGTCGTCAGGCGGCACGGACACGTCGCGGAGCTGGTCCTCGACCGCCCCAAGGCCATGAACGCGGTGTCGACGGAGCTGGCCCGCTCTCTCACCGCGGGGTGCGAGGCGCTGGGCGCGGACCCGGGAGTCCGGGTCACCGTGCTGACCTCCACCCATGAGCGGGCCTTCTGCGTGGGCGCCGACCTGAAGGAACGGAATGCCTTCAGCGACGCCGATCTGGTGCGCCAGCGGCCCACCGCGCGGGCGGCGTACACCGGCGTCCTCGACCTCCCGATGCCGACGATCGCCGCGGTGCACGGCTTCGCACTCGGCGGCGGCTTCGAGCTGGCACTCGCCTGCGATCTGATCGTCGCCGACCGCACCGCGGTCCTCGGACTGCCCGAGGTGTCGGTCGGCGTGATTCCCGGCGGCGGCGGTACGCAACTGCTGCCCCGCCGTGTCGGCGCCGCGCGCGCCGCCGAGCTGATCTTCACGGCGCGGCGCGTGGACGCGGCCGAGGCGCGGGAGCTGGGCCTTGTCGACGAGCTGGTGGCCGAGGGGTCGGACCGGGAAGAGGCCCTCGCCCTGGCGGCCCGTATCGCCGCGAACTCGCCCGTCGGCCTGCGCGCCGCCAAGCGCGCGCTGCGGCTCGGTCACGGGCTCGATCTGCGGGCCGGCCTTGAGGTCGAGGACGCCGCGTGGCGGTCCGTCGCCTTCTCCGGCGACCGGGCGGAGGGTGTCGCGGCCTTCAACGAGAAGCGGAAGCCGCAGTGGCCCGGCGAATGACCCGGCTGTGACCGTCCGTCGCTCTGGATGATCGGAAGCTTTGGCCCCGACTTAAGCTGGGGTGATGGGAGTGGACGGGCGACTGCGAGCGGTGGTGGCACTGGCGCAGGCGATGGCCTCCGCGCCGACCCCACGCGATGCCTGGCGGGCCGCGGCGCAGGGCGCTCGCGAGGGGCTCGGCGGGAGTTTCGCGGCGCTGTCCGTGTGGGAACGGGAACACGGCCGGCTCAGGGTCCTCGTGAACACGGGAGAGCTGGCCGAGGACGAGGAGGAGTTCCCCGAGGACGAGACCTATCCCGTGCACCAGTTTCCCGAGATCGCGGAGTTCCTGCACGAACGGTGGGCCGGGGGCGGCGGGCCGAACGCCTGGGTCGAGACGGCGACGGGCCACGCCCCCTGGCCGGTCTCGCGCGAGCCCGGCTACTTCCCCAAACGGGTCGCGTCGCTGCGCCGGCGCGGGCGCGGCTGCTGTGTGGTCGCGCCGATCGTGCTGCACGGGCGGGCGTGGGGCGAGCTGTATGTGGCCCGGCCCCGTGACGTCCCGCCCTACGGCGCGGACGACGCGGAGTTCGCGACGGTCATCGCCTCGGTGGTGGCGGCGGGGCTCGCGCAGACGGAGCGGCTCGAAGAGGTGCGCCGGCTCGCCTTCACGGACCCGCTGACCGGGCTCGCGAACCGGCGCGCGGTCGACATACAACTCGACGAGGCGGTCGGCAGGCACCGCGACGAGGGAGCCGTCGTCAGCCTGGTCGTCTGTGACCTGAACGGTCTCAAGGCCGTCAACGACACCCACGGGCACGCGGTCGGTGACCGGCTGCTGGAACGCTTCGGCTCGGTCCTGTCGGTGTGCGGCGCCCGGCTTCCCGGGGCGTTGGCCGCGCGGCTGGGCGGCGACGAGTTCTGTCTGCTGACGGTGGGGCCGCCGGCGGACGAGGTGATCGCCGTGGCCAAGGAACTGTGCGTGCGTGCGGCCGAGCTGGAGCTGGGAGAGGGCGTGGCGTGCGGGATCGCCTCGACGGGCGACCCGATCGGCGAGGTGCGGTCGGCGCGGCGGCTGTTCCGGCTGGCGGACGCGGCGCAGTACCGGGCGAAGGCGGCGCGGGCGTCCGAGCCGGTGGTGGCGGGGCGGGACGGCGCGGTGCTGCGGCTGGCGGACGCGCCGCCGAGGGCGGGGGACCGGCGGCGGTTCCGGGACGCGCCACCGCGGGTGTAGGGGGCGGGTTGTGCGGTGGCGGCGGAGGGGGCGCCGAATCACCGGATGGTGACAGGCCAAGATTCAATCCGTACGCTCCTGAATATGGATATGCACACTGTCGTGGTGGGGACGTCCGGCACGACCGCCGAGGACGTCATCGCCGTGGCCCGCGGGGCCGCCCGGGTCGAGCTCTCCGCCGAGGCCGTCGCCGCGCTCGCCGCGGCCCGGGAGGTCGTCGAGGCGCTCGCCGCCAAGCCCGAGCCCGTGTACGGCGTCTCGACCGGGTTCGGCGCCCTCGCCACCCGGCACATCAGCCAGGACCTGCGCGCGCAGTTGCAGCGCAACATCGTGCGCAGCCACGCCGCGGGGATGGGGCCGCACGTCGAGCGGGACGTCGTCCGCGCGCTGATGTTCCTGCGGCTCAAGACCCTCGCCTCCGGGCGCACCGGCGTACGCCCCGAGGTCGCGCAGACCATGGCGGACGTGCTGAACGCCGGGATCACGCCCGTCGTGCACGAATTCGGCTCCCTCGGCTGTTCCGGCGATCTCGCGCCGCTCTCGCACTGCGCGCTGACCCTGATGGGCGAGGGCGAGGCCGAGGGCCCCGACGGCGTGCTGCGGCCGGCCGGTGAGCTGCTCGCGCGGCACGGCATCACCCCGGTGGTGCTGCGGGAGAAGGAGGGCCTCGCCCTGCTCAACGGCACCGACGGCATGCTCGGCATGCTGGTCATGGCCCTCGCCGACCTGCACCGTCTGTACACCTCGGCCGACATCACCGCCGCGCTGAGCCTGGAGGCGCTTCTCGGCTCCGCCAAGGTCCTCGCGCCCGAGCTGCACGCCATCCGGCCGCATCCCGGCCAGGGCGCCAGCGCCGACAACATGCTGCGTGTGCTCGCCGGCTCCGGTCTGACGGGCCATTTCCAGGAGGACGAGGCGCCGCGCGTCCAGGACGCGTACTCGGTGCGGTGCGCCCCGCAGGTCGCCGGCGCGGGCCGGGACACCCTCGCGTACGCCCGGCTCGTCGCCGACCGAGAGCTGGCCGCCGCCGTCGACAACCCGGTGGTCCTGCCGGACGGCCGGGTCGAGTCCAACGGCAACTTCCACGGCGCCCCGGTGGCCTACGTCCTGGACTTCCTGGCCATCGCCGCCGCCGATCTGGGGTCCATCGCTGAGCGCCGTACGGACCGGCTGCTGGACAAGAACCGTTCGCACGGCCTGCCGCCCTTCCTGGCCGGCGACGCCGGTGTCGACTCGGGCCTGATGATCGCCCAGTACACCCAGGCCGCGCTGGTCAGTGAGATGAAGCGGCTGGCCGTCCCCGCCTCCGTCGACTCCATCCCGTCCTCCGCGATGCAGGAGGACCATGTCTCCATGGGCTGGTCGGCCGCGCGCAAGCTGAGGACGGCCGTCGACAATCTGACCCGGATCGTCGCTGTGGAGCTGTACGCCGCGACCCGCGCGATCGAGCTGCGCGAGGGCCTGACGCCCGCGCCCGCCTCGCGGGCCGCCATTGCCGCGCTGCGTGCGGCCGGGGTCCAGGGGCCGGGCCCGGACCGGTTCCTCGCCCCCGATCTCGCCGCGGCCGACGCGTTCGTACGCGGCGGCGGCCTGGTCGCGGCGGTGGAGCCGGTGACGGGGCCGCTGGCCTGAGGCCAGGACCGCCGCGCCCGCGGAGAACGAGAAGGGCCCGCGGAACACGTGAAGGGGGCCGCCCGGTCGCCGGGCGGCCCCCTCCGTACGCGTGGAGCTGGCTTTTCAGAGCGCGCGTGTCCCTCTGCGGGCCCAGTACGCGACGAAGGTCGCGCCGAGGCCGAGGAGGGCGCTTCCGCCGAACAGGTACGGCGTGGTGTCCACGCGTCCCGTATCCGCGAAGGCGAGCTGCTGTGAGCTGTCCGGTCTCCCGGAGGTGAAGCTCTGGGCTGATGCCGCGGACGGCTGCCCCGGACCGCTCTGTTCATCGGTGGCGTTCGCGGAGGGAACGAACCACAGAGCACAGAGCAGGGTTCCGGCGGCGGTAGCGGTCAGCAGCGGTCGGCGGGCGATGGACACGTGATCGATCCCCTTTGTGACAACGCCGAATTGGCTGGGTGCGCTGATGCTAATGAAAGCAGCGGGTCGTATGAAAATCGTGGAGGCCGGAGGCCGTACGCTCCGTCGCATGACCAATTCTGAGACGTCACGGTATGTGAGACTACGAGTGGAACTGGTGCTGGAGATCGTCGACGCCGACGAGCTGAGCACCGCCGCACTCGCCCGCGTCGGCGCGGACGAATTCCTGCCGGACGACGAGCGCGCGTCCGCCGAGGTGGCCGTGCGGGAGGACGCGGCGGAGGCCCTCGCCCATCTGGTGGAGCCGTTCGACCTGGTCAGCGCGGTGCCGGGCGTGGAGCTGGCGCAGGCGTCGTGGAGCGGTGAGGAGATCGACTACAACCCCGACGCGGTGGAATGGGACCTCGACGAGGACGATGAGAGCGACGCGGACGCCGATGGCGAAGCGGACGGCGCTACTCTCGCAACACGCCCTAGCACGAGAGCGTGACACTCTGGTAGCACCGGTCCGCCGCATTCGACGGGCTCCCCGCCCAGCCATGCGGCAGGGTGAGTGGTGTGCACCACATATCCGGCCGATGTGGAACCGGACGAACCGGTAAGGGTGTTCATAAGGGTTGTCGGCAGATATTCGGCGATGATGGAGAAGCGTGTGATGACGGACAGCAAGCGGCGCAAAAGGCTTATGGCCGCGTCCGCACTGCTCGGCGGCGTGCTGGTGCTCTCGGCCTGCAGCAGCGGTGGTGACGCGGGCGGCGGCAGCCCCACGAAGTCGTCGTCGCAGGCCCAGGTGGACGAAGCGGCCGCCAAGGAGACGTCCGAGGCCCAGATAGCCATCTCGCCCAAGAACGGGGCGACGAACGCGAGCATCAACAACGCCGCCAAGGTCACGGTGACCAAGGGCACTCTCACCGGCGTCACCATGACCACGGCCGACGGCACCGAGGTCGCGGGCACGCTGTCCGACGACGCCAAGACCTGGAAGCCGGACGGCCAGCTCGAACGCTCCACCACGTACAAGATCTCCGCGACGGCGAAGGACGCCAAGGGCCGCGTGGCCCACGAGAACTCCTCCTTCACCACCGTCTCGCCCGCCAACAGCTTCATCGGGAACTTCACGCCCGAGGACGGCTCCACGGTGGGTGTCGGGATGCCCGTCTCGATCAACTTCGACAAGGCGATCACCGACAAGAAGGCCGTGCAGGAAGGCGTCACGGTGACGTCGAGCAGCGGCCAGGAGGTCGTCGGCCACTGGTTCAGCGCCCAGCGCCTCGACTTCCGTCCGCAGGACTACTGGCAGGGCGGCTCGAAGGTCACCCTGGAGCTGAACCTCGACGGGGTCGAGGGCGCCCCCGGCGTCTTCGGCGTCCAGCAGAAGACGGTCAACTTCACCATCGGCCGCAACCAGGTCAGCACGGTGGACGCGGCCGCGCACACCATGACCGTCACCCGGGACGGCCAGACGGTCAGGACGATCCCGATCTCCTCCGGCTCGCCCGACAATCCGACGTACAACGGCGCCATGGTGATCTCCGAGAAGTTCAAGGAGACCCGGATGAACGGCGCGACGGTCGGCTTCACGGACGACGACGGCAAGGGCGAGTACGACATCAAGGACGTCCCGCACGCCATGCGGCTCTCCACGTCCGGCACCTTCATCCACGGCAACTACTGGGGCCCGAAGTCCGTCTTCGGCACCACCAACACCAGCCATGGCTGTGTGGGCCTGCAGGACGTGAAGGGCGCGGGCGACGACAGCCAGCCGGCCGCCTGGTTCTACAACAACTCGATCGTCGGTGACGTGGTCGTCGTCAAGAACTCCCCGGACAAGACGATCAAGCCCGACAACGGCCTCAACGGCTGGAACCTGAACTGGAACGACTGGGTCGCGGGCTCCGCGGCCTGAGCGGACGGGACGGGCCCGACCGGCCCGCCCCCCCCGTACGCCTCACGCCCTCGGCGGCGGCACCCCCCGGTGCCGCCGCCGTTCGCGTTCTCATCCAGCTCTCACCGCGGCCTCAACTCCTCATCACGACCGGTGCCTAGCTTCACGGTCATGTTCTTCATCTACCTCAGGCGCGAGCTGCGCCGCCGCAGAAAGGCGGCGCTGGTCGTCGCCTCGGGGCTCGCCCTGGGCATCGCCCTGGTGATCGTCGTCAGCTCCGTCTCCGCCGGTATGACCCGGGCCCAGGACACGGTCCTGCAATCGCTGTACGGCCTCGGCACGGACATGACCGTCACCAAGGCCGCGGCGCCGCCCGGCGAGGGCGACACCGCTCGCCGGCCGCGCTTCGAGTTCGGCGCCAAGGGCGACGGCGACGCCGAGCAGAGCAGCGACCGGGTGCTGGTCCAGGGCTTCCAGACCCTGGCGTCCTCGACCGTCACGGAGGTCGGCGGCCAGAAGGGCGTCGCGCAGGCCGTCGGCGGGCTCAGCCTGAATGTGCTGAAGGTCAACGGCCAGTTCAAGCGCGGCGAGTTCACCCCCCGCGAGGGCGGCGCCAGGGGCGGCGGCCCCGGCGGCGGTACGGGCGGCGCGGGGGGAGAGGTCACCGGCGGCGGCGCCGCGTTCGACGTCAACTCCTACTCGGTGTACGGCACCGATGTCACCGTGCCCGCGCTCGGCCCGCTGACCTCCTCCAGGATCACCTCCGGCCGTACCTTCAAGACCACCGAGACCGACGCGGCGGTGGCGGTCGCCGACAGCGCCTACGCCAAGGAGAAGGACCTCGCGGTCGGCGGGACCGTCACCGTCTCCGGGACGAAGTTCACCGTCGTCGGTGTCGCCACCGCCGACAGCGGGGACGCCGCCGCCAACCTCTACATCCCGCTGAAACGGGCCCAGACCCTCGCCGACTCCAAGGACAAGGTCACCACGGTCTATGTCAGGGCCACCGGCTCGCAGCAGATCGGCAGCGTCAAGTCCGCCATCCAGCAGAACATCGCGGGCACGACCGTCACCACCTCGGCCGATCTCGCCGACACCGTCTCCGGCTCCCTGTCCACCGCGGCCGGCCTCGCCTCGAACGTCGGCAGATGGCTGTCCGTCGCCGTGCTGATCGCCGCCTTCCTGGTGGCCGGGCTGCTCACCTCCTCGGCGGTCAGCCGACGGGTGCGGGAATTCGGCACCCTCAAGGCGCTCGGCTGGAAGAGCGGCCGGGTCACCCGCCAGGTGGTCGGCGAGGCTTTGGTCAACGGGCTGCTCGGCGGGGCCCTCGGCATCGCGCTGGGGGTCGCCGGCGCCTACGCGGTCACGGCCGTCAGCCCGACCCTCACGGCCCAGCTCGGCGCGACGGGCGGCGGAGCCGGCGGCGGCTTCGCCCGGGCCCTGGGACAGGGCGGGCCGGGCCGGCAGGGCGCCTCCAAGGCGCTCGACATCGCTCTCACCGCGCCCGTCTCCCTCGCCACCATCGGCCTCGCCGTGGCGCTCGCCGTCGGCGGCGGCCTGATCGCGGGCGGCTTCGGCGGCTGGCGCGCCTCCCGGCTGCGCCCCGCGGACGCGCTGCGCCGCGTCGAGTGACCCATACCCTTCCGTATCGCAGGAGTTGCACGATGTACCAGCTCAGAGGCGTCACCAAGCGCTACCGGCGCGGCAACAGGACCGTCGACGCGCTCGCCGGGGTCGATCTGACCATCGAGGACGGCGGCCGGCTCGTCATCCAGGGCCCCACCGGCGGCGGCAAGTCCACCCTCCTCCAGATGCTCGGCGGTCTCGACCGGCCGACCGCGGGCAGCGTCGAATTCGACGGAGTCGATCTGGCCGCGCTGCCCGAGGCCCGGCTCACCAGGGTGCGGGCCGAGTCCATCGGCTTCGTCTTCCAGAGCTTCAACCTCATCCCCACCCTGACCGCGCAGGAGAATGTCGAGACGGCGCTCGTGCCGCTCGGTCTGAAGGGCGCGGCCCGGCGCGAACGGGCCGCCGGGGCACTGGACTCCGTCGGCCTCGGCGAGCGGCTCGGCCATCTGCCGGGGGAACTGTCCGGCGGCCAGCAGCAGCGCGTCGCCATCGCCCGCGCCCTGGTGAAGCGGCCGAAGGTGCTGCTCGCCGATGAACCCACGGGAAATCTTGACGAGTCGATGCGTGACGAGATCATGGAACTGCTTGAGGGGCTCTGGAAAGAGCACGGCCTGACCTTCATCATGGTCACTCACGACAGCTCCATCGCCCGCCGCGCCCCACGGCTCGCCACGATCCGCAAGGGGCGGGTCACGGTCACCGAGAACGCGGCTGCCTGAGGCGGGCCGCGCCCCCGGGCGCGCGGTCCGGCACGGACGGGTGCTTGTGCTGTCGGGGAGCCCGCTGTGGCGCCTGGGGCACACGTGCCCGCCCCGCTCTGTCCGTTCGCCCGGACGTCCCCGCAACCGGGGGGCGTTACCCCTCTCGTACGCGTAGGTTCGGTCCATGCTGATCACTCTGGGAAGCCCGCCCTCGGACGCCGAGACAGACGCCTGGCACGCGGTGGTCGTCGCGGCGCACGTCCTCGATCTGCCGGCCTCGGTGCCCGAGCCGAGCAGGGCGGAGACCGCGGGCAGGCTCAGGCTGCCGCCGGTGAGCGGAAGGAACGTTCATCTCGCGGCGGCGGCCGAGGACGGCTCGTACGAAGGAGTCGCCTCGCTGCTCCTGTTCTCCGACGAGGCCAACCGTCACACGGCCGTCCTGGAGAGCCTGGTGGTCCGTCCCGACGCCCGGCGGCACGGAGTGGGCGCGGCGCTCTGGGGCGCTATACGTGCCGAACTCGCCGCGGCGGGACGCACATCGGTCTCGGCCATGCTCGAACTCGGCGGCGCGGGCCAGGCGTTCGTCGACAGCCTCGGCTTCACCAATGTGCTGGCGCTCGGCTGGTACGTCCAGCGGGTCCGGCGGGCGGTGGCGGAGATACCGGAGGCCACACTGCCCGAGGGGCTCCGCTTCGCCGACTGGCAGGGCGTGGTCCCGGACCGGTGGGCCGAGGCGTTCGCGCGGGCGCACGACGCCGTGCGGGACGCGCCGGACGGAGCCATGGGGGAGCGGGCGCCGGACTGGGACGTCGGCAGAGCCCGGGCCGCGGCCCGGCTGATCGAGGACCGGGGCGGCGCGATCCTCACCTCGGCGGTGCTCGACACCACCGACGGCGACGCGGTCGTCGCGTACACCGAGGTCGTCCTGCGCGACCCGGGGGACACCCGCGCGCTCCAGTACGACACGGTGGTGGTCCCGGCGTACCGGGGCCAGGGCCTGGGCCGCGCCGTCAAGCGCCGGCTGCTGGGGAGGCTGCACGAACTGCTCCCCGGCGTACGGGAGATCAGCACCACCGTCGCCGACGACAACACGTCGATGCGGGCGGTGAACGAGGCCCTGGGCTATCGGCGTGAGCGCTCCGCCGGGATCTTTCGGGTGAAGCTCCAGGACCTGCCGGCGACGGCCGCCGACGACAAGGACGCCTGATCCCCGTGGGTGACACGGCGTGACCCGGCTCCGCCCGCGCCGGACCTCCGGCATCGCCGGACGCCCGGCCCCCTCGTATCCTGGGTGACCGCCGCACCGCCCGTACCTCCGTGTGACGACCTCGGAACACGCCGCCCCGGAACGGAAGCCGCCGCATCGTGCACACCAGCCTCCCCCGTCGTGCCGCACTCGCCACCCTCGCCGGCCTCGCCGCCGTCCCGCTCACCGGTTGCCAGACGTCCGCGCCGGAGGCGGCGCGACCATCTCCCTCCCGCTCCCGCTCCCGGCCCTCGGCGTCGGCCCCGGCCGGGCCGGCGACGGAGCCCGCGTTCGGCGCTCTTGAGCGGAGGTTCGACGCGCGGCTGGGTGTCTACGCGATCGACACCGGCAGCGGCAGGTCCGTCGTCCACCGGCCCGACGAACGCTTCGCCTACGCCTCCACCTGCAAGGCGCTGCTCGCCGCCGCCGTGCTGGACAAAAACTCCCTCCAGCAGCTCGACCGGCGCGTGCGGTACGGCGGCGCCACCCCCATCGGTCATTCACCGGTCACCGAACGGCACATCGGCAGCGGCCTGACGCTCCGTCAACTCTGCGACGCCGCCGTCCGCCACAGCGACAACGGCGCGGCCAATCTCCTCTTCCGCGAAGTCGGCGGCCCCAGCGGCTTACAGGACGCCCTCATCGGCATCGGTGACCGTGTCACCCGGTGCGACCGCGTCGAAGTCGAACTCAGTGACGCCATGCCCGGCGACATCCGTGACACCAGCACAGCCCGCGCGCTCGCCACCGACCTGCGCGCCTATGTCCTCGGCACCACCCTCGCCGCCGGCCAACGGGCCCTGCTGACCGACTGGCTCACCCGCAACACCACCGGCGACACCCTCATCCGTTCCGGCACACCGGCCGGCTGGCGCGTCGGTGACAAAACCGGCACCGGCGGCTACGGCACCCGCAACGACATCGCCATCGTCTGGCCGCCCGACGCCGCCCCGATCGCCATCGCCGTCCTCTCCCGGCGCGATGTCCGCGGCGCCGAGCGCGACGACGCCCTGATCGCCCGGGCCGCCGGAGTCGCCCTCCGTGCCCTGGCCACGTCCTCCTGACCGGGCGCGGGCGTACAGATACGGGGCGCCGACCGCCCGGGGAGGCCCAGCGGCGCAGTGGCTCTCCCGCCACTCCGGGGTGACGGGAGAGCCACTGCGCCTCGGACGGCAGTTTGTTCAGGACACCGGGTTGCCGACGAGCTGGACCGGTCCGTTCAGCTCGTTCGCGGTGCAGCCCGGGCCCGCGAGGGTCAGCTGCCGCACCGTGTTCACCACGGAGAGCGGACCGGTGAGCGAGGTGCCGCAGAGCCGTACGGTGTCCGCGCCGACCGCCTGGACCGGGCCGGTGATCCCGGCGCCGCCGGCGACCAGGCCGGCTCCGGCACGGACCACGACCGGGCCCGTCACCCGGGCGCCGTCCAGGCAGGTGACACCCGAGGAGATCACCAGCGGGCCGGTGTGCTCACCGGTCAGGGTCCTGGTGCAGGCGGGCGTGGGCGCGACCGTGCCACGGAAGTCCAGCGCGAAGGCGAGCTTGCCGGGCTTCTTGTCGGAGATCGGCGCGCTCAGCTTCCCGAACTCGCCGCCGGTCGGCTTCTTTCCGTCGTTCCACTCGGCCATCCGGCCCAGCTCGTCGGCGGTGCGGCCGTCGGCGATGACGGTGTCACCGGGCACCGCGGACATCGCCTCGGAGGCGGCACGGACGGCGGCCAGGTAGGAGGCGGGGTCGTCGAGCCGGTATGCGCCGAGGTCGATGCGCTCCCGCAGCCAGGTGCCCCACAGGAACTCCAGGTACTCCGCCGCGTCGTCGGGCGCCTGGTAGCCGATGTCGCGCGTGAAGTAGACGAGGCTGCGGTAGCGGTCGTCGTGGAAGCGGGCCAGGCCGAGGCGCTGCGGGAGCTGGTCCGTGGTGATCGGCTCGTTGTTCTCGTCGCGCAGCCAGACCCAGTCGCGCTCCCGCATGGTCTCCCAGAAGGCGGCGGTCGAGAGATCGCTCAGATTACCGGTGACCCGCAGCCGGATGTGCGTGCTGGGGCCGCCGTCGGGCGTCTCCAGAAAGGACGTCAGGGTGTGGTGCCCGTCCGTCAGATACAGCTCGCCGCCGGGGCCTATGACGACCGTCTTCATCGCGGCCCGTGTCTCGTCGGTCCCCTCGCCGAGCGGGACGGTGCAGGTGAAGCTGGACGGGTCGGAGAGCCTGGCGCCGGCCCCCACCGTCGCCGCCTCCTCCTGGCCGTTCGTCTCGCACCAGTCGTCGAAGCGCTTGTTGAAGTCGCCGGCCTCCTCGTCCTTCGTACTGCCGTACCGGCCGAGCTTGTAGTAGATCTGGTCGAAGCCGATGGCGGGCTGGGTGGGCCGGAGCTGGTCCAGCGTGACATCGAGGAGGTCACCGGCCCGCGCGCACAGCGCCCTGCCGTTCGGTCCGCCGCAGTCCGGGCCGCTCGCGGCGGCGGCGGGCGCGCCGCCCGCGAGGACAGCGCCCAGTGCAAGGGCGCCTGCCGCCAGACCCGCCGCCAGGGCGCGCAGGGCCCCGGCGGGCCCTGCTCCGGCCGGGGCCGGTCCGCCGGATGAGCTGGGCCGCGTACGGGCTGAGCCGGTCATACAGTCTCCACGTGGTGTGCGTGCGGGACCGCACCCGTACGAGCGGGGCGGACGGATCGCCATATCCACTCATCTCTCCCCGCCCCGGCCGGTGGCCCGCGCGCGTCGGGAGGGTGTCGGCCGGGTGAACGCCCGCTGCCGGGACCGCTGCCGCCGCCCCAACCACCGTACGGACAGGGGCTGTCGGGAGCTGCGACCGGGAAGCGGCGGCCAGGGGCGTTGCGCGGCACGGCGGTTGGGCGGCGATGGATCAGCGCCGGGGCCCGGCGCGTGCCCGGGACGGCCGTCAGTCCTTCATCGACCGCAGTGCGTCGAAGAGCGCGCGGAACCGATAGCGCACCCCCCGCTGCCAGCCATGGCGGAGATGCACGAACGACCCCTGGGCGACACCCTCGGCCACCGAATGCTGCGAGCCGATGCGCAGAGTCAGCCGCGCGGTCATCCGCTTGAACCAGACGGAGTACGGCCCGTATTGCGTGGCCGCCAGGAGCATCAACTTGTCCAGCACCTCGATGGCCTCCGCCCGGCGCGCACCCTTCCACGCGCCCATGCTGGCCATATTGGTCCACACGACCAGACCGCAGTCCCCGTCGCCGACGTCCAGCGCCACGGCGAGACTTCTCTCGAAGAGCCGGAGCGTCTCGTCCCGGATGGACTCGTCGTTCCTGTCCCGGCGCAGGGTGAGAATCGCCAGGTCCCGGAGGGCGTGGACCTCCATTCTGCCGCCCGACCCGCCACCGAGCAGCGCCACCGCCTGCTCATAGCTCGCTGCCGCCCGCTCCTCCCCCCTGGTGCGAATGGCGATGTCGCCGAGCAGGACCAGGGCCGACGCCTGAGGTCCCAGGTCCCCCCGGTCGCGATGGATCTCCAGCGCCCGTTCGAAGAGAGTCTCCGCGGCGGGGAACTTCTGCAGCTTCAGGGCGAGATGACCGCGGCAGCTCAAGGCCCTCGCCAGACTCTCGGAGTCGCCGAGGGACTCCCTGAGGCCGATCTCCTCGTGGAAGAGGTCGTCCGCCTCGTCGTTCTTGTGCGTCCGGGCCGAGAAATGGCCAAGAGCATGCAGGACCGCCGCACGGGGCTTGAGATTCTCCTGGGCGTTGGCCAGCTTCATGGCCCGGTCCAGCAGACCCTTCTCCTCGCCGTACTTTTCCCTGCGGCGGGCGGAGACGGCGAGCGAAAGATTGCTGTACGCCTCGTTCATCGCGTTCCCGCACGCACGATTGAGGTCGACCGAGCGATACAGCAGGGTTTCGCCCTCGCGCAGCCGGTCGGTCTCCATCAGAAGGGTGCCCAGATTGTGGACGACGGCCGCCTCGCCACCCGTGTCCGGCGCGTCCCGGTACACGTCGAGCGCCGCCCGGTAGTGCGCCTCGGCGTCCTTGTAACGTCCCATCTCCCGCACCAGGGAGCCCAGCCTGTTCAGATTGTCCGCCTGCCTGCTGGACCGGCCCGCGCTCTTGAAGGCGGCGACGGCCTCGGTGAACATGGCTTCCGCTTCCGCGTGGCGTGCCGGAATCTCGGCGAGCAGGGTGGCCAGCGCATGCGTGACCGTGGCCTGGCCCAGCAGATCATCGAGCTCTTGATAACCGGTCAGTGCCCGGCGGTAGTGCTCCTCGGTCCGCTCCGGCTTGCCGCCGCGCGCGCGGTTCAGATCCCCGATGCGCCGCAGCGCGGCCATCTCACAGACCCGGTCGCCCACGTCATGGAAGATGACCGACGCTCGCTCGAACATCCGGGCCGCCGTCGCGGGATCGTCCGTGAATTTCAGCGTCGCGATGTCCCGGAGCAGATGACCGATGGCCTTCTTCCTGCCGAGTGACTGGTTGATCCGCAGAGACTTCTCGTACAGCGCCACCGCGCCCTGGGGGTTTCCGTCCTTCTCGGCCGTCCTGCCCAGCAGTCTGAGCGCGCTGGCCTGCCCCTTTCTGTTCTTGGCCACGCGGAACCCTTCGAGGGCCTGTCCGAGCAGCGACTCCGCGTCGTCCGAACGGTCCTGGTCCAGCGCGATCCGTCCGCCGGTGAGCGCCGCGGCCGCCGCGAACCCCGCGAAGTGGCGGAACGTGTGCGGTGACTGCTCGGGGGCCGTGACGATCTCCGTCAGCCTGAGCATCGCCTCCGCGTCACCGCTCTGCTCCAGCTCACGCCGGCGCTCCCGCCATTCGTTCACACACGCGTCGTCACCGATGGCGAAGCGGTGGTACGCCTCGTCCAGAAAGCTGTCCTGCCCGGCGAAATAGCGGGCGGCCTGCTCGTGCAGCGCACGCCGGTAGGACGGCTCCTCACGATCGAGATAGGTATGGATCGCCAGCCGCACCAGATCGTGAATACGGCGCTCCGCCCGCCCCTGCGGATCCCGTACGACACGCATGAACGAGTAACCGCACAGCGTCTCGTACCACGCGGGCGACAGCTCCGTCTCGTCGAGCAGGGTGCCGACCGCCTCCTTGGACACGCTGCGCAGCGTGGCGGCGGCCATCACCACCCGGCGCTGTTCCCTCGGCAGGCGCCGCAGGAACTGGTTGGGAAGCCATTCGTCCGCCGGACGGCCGGCGGCGATCTCGGCCAGCCAGCCCGGCGTGACGGCCTCGTCGGACTGCTGCCCGTGCTCGATCAGCTCGGCCACCAGCGCGGTCCAGACGGGTACCCCCCGGCACACCGCGTGCACCGGACGGCTCAGCCGCTGCGCGTCGAGCCCGCACGCCCTGAGGTACTCGGAGGTGTGCTCAAGCGCCCATTCGGTCAGCTCGATCCGCTCGGCGACGATCTCGTGGGGCAGCTCGACCGGCTCGCGGCCGGCCAGCACCACCCGCAGTCCGCGCGCCTCCGCGATGAGCCGGGGCAGCAACTGGCCGGCGAACCACTGCGCGACACCTCCCCGGCCGTCGCTGTGTTCGGCCTGCTCCACGGCGGCCTCGGTGAGCAGCCGGAGCCGCTCACTCGTGTCCAGCAACAGCACACAGCGGCGCCCGCGCAGCTTCCGGGCCAGCCGGCACAGTTCGTCGGTGAGCTTCTCCCGGTCCGCCGGGCCCCGGTCCGGTCGGGCGTCCACATGGATGGACGTCCCGGAGATGGAGCTGTTGTCCGTCGCGCTCATCCGGGCGTTGACGACGGTCGACGCCTGCGGCGCCGCGTGTACCCGGGCCCTGAAGCGGGCGTATCTGCGGCGGGCGAGCGGGGCGGGCCCCGACCAGTCGGCGATGACCCGCGCGATGCTGTCCACCAGCACCGCGGCCAGATCCCGTCCGAGATCGGCGGCGCCGGTGTCCACGGCGAGGATCGAGTCCAGATCGATGAGCTCACAGCGCCGGGGAGCGGACGGGGCCTGCCGGAGGTGGTGCAGCAGGGCCGACTTTCCCTGCCCGGAGACGCCCCAGTAGATCAGTGTCCGCGCCGGTGAGGACCGCGCCGACAACAGCCTGTCGAAGGCCGAGAGCGGTTCCTCGCGGTCGGTGAAAAGTGCCGAATCGTTGTACATGCACGCCCCCGATGGCCAACCCGGTGCCCAGCCCGCTGTGAGACCCGTGCGGCGAACAGCGCCTCAGGGCCTCTCGTTGGGATCCAGCCGGGCCCGTCTGCCCCGGCACCGCCCACTCCCCGGTCCAGCCTGATCCCAACGAAAGACTCCGTAGCCGGAGTTGACGCCGTCTCAGGTTGATGGAGCATCATAAGACAGGATTTGTCGAAGTGCTCAGGCAACGAGTGCACCGGGAGAATCATGGCCACGGTCAGTACTGGCGCGGGCGCGGCACTCTCCGTAGTGCTCGGCGCGGCATGCGGGTACGTCACCAATATCGTCACCGGCGAATGGAGCTGGTCCCTGGGAGCGGGTCTGTTGCTGCTGGTGGCGGCCTCGGCCGCGCTGGCCTGGTGGAATCACTCCCAGACGGCCGCCGCCGCGCGCCGGGCGACGGTACGGCAGACGGCGGCGGGGCACTCTGTCATCAGCGGCGGGCGTATCACCGCGCGAGGTGACTCCCTGATCACCGAGACGGCGGAGAACCAGGCCACGATCAAGGACTCGACCATCGAGACGACGCGCGGCGCGGAGGTCGAGCGCACGGCCGACGACAGCAAGATCGAGAACAGCCATATCGTCACGGACTGAGCCGGTGGACTGAGCCGACGGACTGGGCACGGACTGAGCCGCCGGCCGGGCCACCGCCTGCGCGCCGGCGCCCGTACACGCGGCGGCGCGCCGCTCACCGGACGGGTGGTCCGGTGAGCGGCGCGCTCGGGTAGTGGGTAGTGCCGCCGTGTCGGCGTAGGGGGCTCAGCCCTGGGCCGGGGCCACGCCGATCGGGCACGAGACGCCCGTGCCGCCGATGCCGCAGTAGCCGCCCGGGTTCTTGTCGAGGTACTGCTGGTGATATGCCTCGGACGGATAGAAGGTGCGGCCCTCCGCCGGGAGGATCTCCGTGGTGATCGTGGCATAGCCGGAGCCCGTCAGTACCTTCTGGTACGACTCACGGGAGGCCTCCGCGGCCTTCTCCTGGTCCGGCGAGTGCGTATAGATCGCGGAGCGGTACTGGGTGCCCACGTCATTGCCCTGGCGGAAGCCCTGGGTCGGGTTGTGGGACTCCCAGAAGATCTTCAGCAGCTCCGCGTACGAGACGACCTTGGGGTCGAAGACCACGCGGACCGCTTCGGTGTGCCCGGTCAGGCCCGAGCAGACCTCCTCGTACGACGGGTTCGGCGTGAAGCCGCCCTGGTAGCCGACGAGCGTCGTCCAGACGCCCTCCGTCTGCCAGAACGTGCGCTCGGCGCCCCAGAAACAGCCCAGACCGAAGTCGGCCACCTCCAGGCCCTCCGGGTAGGGGCCGAGCAGCGGGTTGCCGAGGACCGTGTGGCGGGAGGGCACCGAGAATGCGGGCTCGGGGCGGCCGCGCAGGGCCTGCTCGGGGGTGGGGAGCTCGGGGGTGCGTCGGGTCAGGAACATTTCAGGTCTCCTCGGCTGTGGGGTCCTGCTCTCACAACGTACGGGCGGCACCGGACATTCCGTCGAACGCCCCCGGTGAGGCCGCTCCGCCCGGCCCCGGCGCCGCGCCCCCGCCCGCGTGTCTCACCTCGCCTTGCGGACCGTCGCCTCCCGCGTGGCGATGTAGAGCCGCGTCGGGTAGTAGCGCCACGGCAGGGCGTCCACATAGCCGTCCACCAGCCGGAACTGCTCCAGCGCCGCGTCGTACCGGCCCTGCTTGGACAGGAAGTACGCCAGCAGATGGCGCAGCTCCGCCAGCCGGGGGTGGTCCTCCGGCGCCGCCGCGGCGTCCACCAGGCCCGCGTTGACCAGCGCCGTCAGCTCCGCGCCGCGGTAGACCGACTTCTTCACGGTCTCGTCGAGGTGTTCCTCGAACCACGCGATCAGCGGGAACGCCGACATCAGGCTGCCGGGCGGCGCGTCCGCCGCCGCGCGGGCCGCGAACGCGCGGGCCAGCTCGTCGGAGCCGCGCCATTTGGCGCACCAGTACTGGAGCGCCACGAAGTGGGCCTCGTAGTGGAGCGGGGCGCGGGCCGACGCCTCGGCCCAGAGCCGGTGCATCTCCTCGTGCGGATAGCCGAAGCCGGCCGCCGTCGCCATCTCGGTGATGTACGGGGTCGGGTCTTCCGGGTTGAGCGTGGCGGCCCGTGCGATGTCCTCCCGTGAACGCGCCAGGGTGCGGTGGAAGGCGTCGAACTGTTCGTCGCTGGTGTGGCCGGCGCCGGCGGCGCCGCGCAGTTTCCAGGCCAGGATCACCGTGCTGCGGGCCCGTACGACCGCCGCGTCCGGGTCGTCCGGACGGGCGCTCTCCCAGGCGAGGAGCCAGCCGTCCTCCGTCGCCGCGGCGTCGCCGAGGGCGTACGTGTACAGCGAGCGCCGCTCCCAGTCCTGGCCGACCTCGGTGAGCAGGTCGGCGGCCCGCGTCCAGTCGCCGGTGCCCGCCGCGGCGAGTGCGCGCTCCAGTGCGGGCGCGGGAGGCGCGGCGTGTTCGGTGTCGAGCCGCTCGGCGGGCAGGAAGCCCAGCCTGACGGAGCGGTCGGAGAGAGCCGGGGGCCCCGGGGCGACGACCGAGGCCGCGCTGCGGCGGCTCTTGAGCCAGAAGTAGACGCCGATCGCTACGACGATCAGCGGGATGAGTCGGGCCATGGGCTTTCCACCAGTCAGTGTGGGGCGCCGGATGCGGCGCCGAGGGGGAGCAGCTTGCGCAGCGGCTCGGTGTCGGGTCGGTCCGCGACCGCGGCGTCCAGGGCCGCGGGCAGGGCCTCGTCGTATCCCTGGGGCAGTCTCAGCGACGCGGGATCCGACCAGGACAGTTCCCAGCGGGCGCGGCCCTGTCGTACGAGTTCGGTGCTGACGAGCTGCGACAGACCGCGGCGGAGCGTGGGGCGGGCGAATTCGCGGGCCGCGCGGCCGGTCGCGGACGTGGCCTCGCCGGACTTGGGCAGCAGGTCGGCGAGGTGCCAGAGCCGTCCCGCGTCGATGGCGTCCAGCAGTGCGGGGAGCGACGGGTCGCCGCCGGTGATCTCGGCCGTGGCCCGGCGCAGTGGTTCTGCCGACCGGTCGGTGTAGGTGGCCATGGACTCGTGGACGAGTTCGGGCCAGTCGAGGCGGCGCATGTCCAGCGCGTCGGGGGTGAGGACGGCCGGTTCGAGGGCGGCGAGGGTCTGTTCGGGGGAGCGCAGCAGGCCGAGTGCGGGCGCAGTGGGTTCGAGGGCGCGGCCGTCGTCGGGGAGCGCCTCGATCCGGGCCACGCGTTCGGCGATCGGCGGGTGCGAGTCGTAGGGGGAGGTGTTCTCGGTGGGCAGGTCGCGCCGCATCTCGTCGAGTTCCGCGTGGCGCGCCGTGAGGAGGTGTCTGATGCCGCCGAAGACCTCGCCCGGCGGCGGCAGGAGTCCCGCGCCGGCGCCGAGGGTGGCGTAGGAGTTCATGTAGAAGCCGTGTGCGGCGTCGAGGACGGGGATCTCGCGCAGCGCGGAGGCGGTCGCGTCGCGGCCGGCGATGCGGGCGGCCGCGCGGTCGGCCGCCAGTTCCTGGCGGCGTGAGCCGGATTCGGTCGCGCGGATGTAGAGCTTGGCGTAGGCCGTGTAGATCGCGGCCATCACGCGGTAGGTGATTCCGGCGCCGGTGGTGTCGATCTCCTTGGCGGACTTGCCCCTGGCGAGGGCCTTCGCGGCTTTCTTCTCCTGCCGGGCCTGCTCCTTGGCCGCCGTCCTGCCGGCCTTCTCCTCGAAGTGGGCGATGGTGCGCAGCACCTGGATCCGGCCGCGCACGGTAATGGCGGACAGCCGGGTGTCGGCGTTGCCGTAGTGGCCGAGTTCATGCGCGAGTACGGCTCTGAGCTGGGATTCCGTCAGGCCGGCCATGAGCGGCAGGCCCAGATAGAGACGGCGTCTGCCGCCGAGGAGGCCCATCAGGCGGGCGTCCTCGCTGACCGCCGCGTTGGTGTCGCCGATGAGGACGATCTCGTCGGGCGCGCGGGTGCCGACCTGCTCGGCGAGGGAGCGTACGGTCTCCCACAGCCGTGGTTCCTGTGTGTCGGTGACGGGCAGGCCGGGCAGACCTTCGTCCTTCGGTGCGCGCAGCAGGAACATCCCGCGCACGATGGGGACGGCGAGCACCACGGAGACGATGTAGAGCTTGGCGTAGACGCTGCCGGGGGTCCAGAGCGTCGCGGCCCAGTCGATGCCGGCGAGGACGCCGAGCATGAGGAGGCCGAGCAGGTAGAAGCCGGTCAGCAGGACGAGGGCGCGCAGCGCGCGCAGAGTTGCGCCCATCGGGCAGTTTCCCCCCACGGGAATTGGAGCAGGGCCAGGTGCTTGTGGGGGGAAGGGGAGTATGCCCCACCGCAGGTCAGCGGGGCAATCGCGGTCCGTTCAGTACGGCAGGTTCGCGGGCGTGCCGCCGTTGGCCTCGTAGCCGGCGACGGCGAGGGCCCGGTACACCGTGTACTCCGCGGCCGGGTCGCCGTTGAGTGTCCACGGCAGGGTGCCGACATGGCCGTCGACCCGCAGAAGCTGGTTCATCGCCTCTGTCCAGCGTTCGGATCGTACGAGGAAGAGGATCAGCAGGTGCCGTACGTGCGAGAGCATCGGGTCGTCCTGGCGTGCCGCGTGGACGGCGTGGAGCGCGCCCTCCACCGCCTTGGTGACCACGGCGCTCTGGTAGAAGCCGCGCACCAGGTTGACCTCGGGCAGGTGTTCGTAGACCGCGAACAGCGGCAGCGCCGCGAGCAGGGAGCCCCGCGGGGCTCGCGCGGCGGCGGTGGTCGCGAAGTGGTCGGCCTCGTCCCGGGAGCCGTGCCACTTCTCGCACCAGTAGTGCAGTGCGGCGAGATGCGCTCCCATGTGCGCGGGCGCGCGGTCGATCACCTTGGCCCAGAGCTGGTCGAACTGCTCCGGCGGGTAGCCGAGTCCGCGGGCCACGGCCAGCTCGATGATGTACGGGACCGGGTCGCCGGGCGCCAGCAGGGCCGCCTCGCCGCAGACCGTACGGGCCTCCTCCAGGATGATCCGGAAGTCGTCGGTCCCGGCGGAGGAGGACCGCCATGCCTGCTGGACGAGGAACTCCGCGTGCACGGCGGCGCCGCCCGCGTCCTTCGGTGACTCCGACCGCCAGGTCCGCAGCCAGCCGCCGCCGACGCCGGGCCGCTGCTGGAGCTCCAGCGACGCCGCGCCGGCGAACGCCTGGACGCGCTGCCAGCGCGGCTCGCCCTCTTTGCCGGTGCCGGCGAGGAGCTGGGCGGCGGCCCGCCAGTCCTGGGTGGCCTGGACGACATTGAGTACGTCGAGGAGGTCCTGGTCCGGGCCGGGCAGACGGATGTCCAGTTCCTCCTGCCGTACGAAGCCGTAGGCCGCCGGGTCGGCGGCGTCGGGCGAGCCGGGCGCGACCTGGCGGATGCCGCCGCGGCGGCGCGTGACGACGACCGCGGCCAGCAGGCCGATCACGATCAGGATCCAGAGAATCTCCATGGCCCCATTGTCCCGGACGCCGAAGTGCCCGGTCCCGCCCGGGCCGGTCGCGGCGGCGGGCGCCCGTCCGGCGCTAGGCTCGGACGTTATGAGCCACCAGCACCCCAGCGATCAGCGCTTCGAGACTCTCGCCATCCACGCGGGCAACACCGCGGATCCCCTCACCGGCGCGGTCGTCCCCCCGATCTATCAGGTCTCCACGTACAAGCAGGACGGCGTGGGCGGTCTGCGCGGCGGTTACGAGTACAGCCGCAGCGCCAACCCGACGCGTACCGCGCTGGAGGAGAATCTGGCGGCCCTGGAGGGCGGCCGGCGCGGTCTGGCCTTCGCCTCGGGCCTCGCCGCCGAGGACTGCCTGCTGCGTACGCTGCTGGCGCCCGGTGACCATGTCGTCATCCCGGACGACGCCTACGGCGGCACCTTCCGGCTCTTCGCGAAGGTCTTCTCGCGCTGGGGTGTGGAGTTCTCCGTCGCGGACACCTCGGACCCGGCGTCGGTGCGGGCGGCGCTGACCCCGCGCACCAAGGTGATCTGGGTCGAGACCCCGTCGAACCCGCTGCTCAACATCACCGACATCGAGGGTCTCGCCGGCATCGCGCGGCAGGCGGGTGCGAGGCTCGTCGTCGACAACACCTTCGCGAGCCCCTATCTCCAGCAGCCGCTGGCGCTCGGCGCGGATGTCGTCGTCCACTCCACGACGAAGTACATGGGCGGCCACTCGGACGTCGTCGGGGGCGCGCTGGTCGTCGTCGACGCCGCGCTGGGGGAGGAACTCGCGTACCACCAGAACGCGATGGGCGCGGTGGCCGGGCCGTTCGACGCGTGGCTGGTGCTGCGCGGCGTGAAGACGCTCGCGGTCCGGATGGACCGGCACAGCGAGAACGCCACGCGGATCGCGGAGATGCTCACCGGGCACCCCCGGGTCTCCCGGGTCCTCTACCCGGGGCTGCCCGATCACCCGGGCCACGAGGTCGCCGCCAAGCAGATGAAGGCGTTCGGCGGGATGGTCTCCTTCCAGGTCGCGGACGGCGAGGAGGCGGCGGTCGCGGTCTGCGACCGCGCGAAGCTGTTCACGCTGGGTGAGTCGCTGGGCGGTGTCGAGTCCCTGATCGAGCACCCGGGCCGGATGACGCACGCCTCGGCGGCCGGATCGGCGCTGGAGGTGCCGTCCGACCTGATCAGGCTGTCGGTCGGGATCGAGTCCTGCGACGACCTGCTGGCCGATCTGAAGCAGGCGCTGGGCTGACGCCCTCGGCCGGCGCGCCGCTACCAGCCTTCCGGCGGTGGCGGCGTCCCGGCCGGAGCCGACCACGGCTGGACCACCGACGCCCAGACGGCGAACGCCGTCACGGCGGCGAACAGCAGAAGCCAGCCCAGGCGCCGGGCGAGGCGACGGCGGCGCAGCAGCCGTGTGCCGCGCGCGGTGGCGCGGTGCGCGAGGTCGGCCGGCACGACGGGGTGCGGTGCGTCCAGCATCCGCCGCACCGCGGCCTCCGCGCGTTCGCCGCCGCTCATGGCCGGGGCTTCCCGGCCCGGTCCGCCGCCGTGTTGTCCCGGACGCGGGTGACCGCACGCGCGCAGACCGCGCGGACGCGTTCGACCGGAACACCGATCAGGGCCGCTGTCTGCTCCTCGGCCACGCCCTCGTACAGCCGTAACACCAGGACGACGCGCTCCTGCGGGGCGAGCCCGGCCAGGAGGCCGCCCGGCGAGGGGCGGCGGCGGCCCAGCCAGGCCCAGCGGGCGAACCGCAGGGCCAGTTCCTGGCGGGTGAAGTCGTAGGGGTCGCCGGCGCGGAGCCGGTCCCAGTCCGCGTAGGTACGGGCCAGCGCCGCGGTCAGCAGGCGCTGCGCGCGTGGAGTGGTCTCCCGCGGTTCGCCCGTCAGCAGCGCGGCCACATGCAGAAGCCGGCCGGCGGCACCCGCTACGAAGGCCTCGAACTCCCGGGCACGCCGGCGATCGGTGACCGCCTGCCGCTCTCGCACGACCTCATAGGAGAGCAGCAGGGCGGCCGGGGTCAAGAGGGCGTCGGGGTCCCCGTGTCACCGGACGGGTCCGTGTCTCCGGCCCCGTCCGCCCGGTCCGGCTCGTCCGCGCCGCTGTCCGTGGACGGCAGGCCGGCCTGCCGTGCCGAGAGCGCCGAGTTGAACCGGGTGAGCAGGGTCGTGAAGGAGACCCGCTCGTCCTCCGTCCAGCCGTCCGTCACCTGTGCCATCAGCTCGCGCCGTGAGGAGCGGACCTCGTCGAGCCTGGCCAGCCCGCGTGCCGAGAGCTGGAGCACGACGGCGCGGCCGTCCTCCGGGTGCGAGGCGCGCTTGACCAGGCCGGAGTCGACGAGCGGGGCCACCTGCCGGGTGACGGTCGAGGAGTCGATGCCCATCCCGGCCGCCAGCGCCTTGACGCCCATCGGGCCCTGCTGGTCGAGGCGGTTGAGCAGCAGATAGGCGGCGCGGTCCATGGAGTTGCGGACCTGGCCGACACCGCCCAGGCGGGTCTGCTCGGCGCGCCGCGCGAAGACGGCCACCTGGTGCTGGAGGGCATCGAGGAGTCGGGCGCCGCCGGAGGAACCGGAAGCCGTGTCCTCGGAGGCCGACGCAGCGGAAGTCATGTCCTGAATGGGGGGCATGGCTGGGGCTCTCTCGTGCGGTGGTCGGTTGGTGCAGGACAGAGTACGCGGCCGGGACCCGGACCGTACCGGCGCTGGCCAAACCGGTGGCCATGGGTTGGACACCGAAGGCCGTCCCGGCGCCGAGCTGCCAGACTGACCGTCATGAGCTTCGGTGCGTCCAGCCCCTCGCGTCCCCTGATCCTCGACGATGTCCGAGGGGCTCAGAAGATGCTCTCCGGAGTGGCCAGGACGACGGCGATGGAGGGCAGCAGATATCTGACCCGGCTCGTCGGCTCCCCGGTCCTGCTCAAGTGCGAGAACCTCCAGCGCACCGGTTCGTTCAAGCTGCGTGGCGCGTACGTACGGATCTCCGGGCTGTCACCCGAGGAGCGCGCGGCGGGCGTCGTCGCCGCCAGCGCGGGCAACCACGCGCAGGGGGTCGCGCTCGCCTCGACGCTGCTCGGTGTCCGGTCGACGGTGTTCATGCCGGTCGGGGCGCCGCTGCCGAAGGTCGCGGCGACGCGTGACTACGGGGCCGAGGTGCGGCTGCACGGTCAGGTGGTGGACGAGACCATGGCCGCCGCGCGGGAGTACGCGCGGGACACGGGCGCCGTGTTCATCCATCCCTTCGACCATCCGGACATCATCGCGGGCCAGGGCACCGTCGGCCTGGAGATCCTGGAGCAGTGCCCGGACGTGCGGACAATCGTTGTCGGCCTGGGCGGCGGGGGGCTGGCCGCGGGGATCGCGGTGGCGGTGAAGGCGGTGCGCCCCGAGGTCAGGGTGGTCGGGGTGCAGGCGGAGGGCGCGGCGGCATATCCGCCCTCGCTGCGGGCGGGCCGGCCGATGGTGATCGACTCTCCGCAGACGATGGCGGACGGGATCAAGGTGGGCCGCCCGGGTGATGTGACGTTTCAGCTGATCCGGGAGCTGGTCGACGAGGTGCGCACGGTCTCCGAGGACGAGCTGTCCAGCGCGCTGCTGCTCTGTCTGGAGCGGGCGAAGCTGGTGGTGGAGCCGGCCGGGGCGAGTCCGGTGGCCGCGCTGCTGAGCGATCCCGGCGCGTTCCGCGGGCCGGTGGTCGCGGTGCTCTCCGGCGGCAATGTGGATCCGGTGCTGATGCAGCGGATCCTGCGGCACGGCATGGCGGCGGCCGGGCGGTATCTGAGTCTGCGGCTGCGGGTGACGGACCGGCCCGGCGCGCTCGCGACGCTGCTCGGGGTGTTGTCAGTGGTGGATGCCAATGTGCTCGATGTGAGCCATGTGCGGACCGATCCGCGGCTCGGGCTGACGGAGGCGGACGTGGAAGTACATCTGGAGACAAAGGGCCCGGCGCACTGCGCGGACGTGGAGGCCGCGCTGCGGGCGGCGGGGTACGCCATACTCGGCTGAGGGGACGCCTCGCTGTCCCGTTCCGGCGTCCCTTTCACCGTCTTTTTCGCCGGGCTGTTCCGTCTGGTTCCGTCCGTCGCGGCCCGTTCCCGGAACGCTCTGCCCCTCTTTCCGCCGGGGTTCCCAAACCGCTTGAGAGACGCGATGTATCGCGTTAGTGTTCCGGTCCTGGCCTGCCACGACCGGGCTTTCGCGTCTGCCCCGGCGGGGGAGAGGGCCAGGCGTCCCGTCGCTGCGCACCCGGCGCACCGGCACCCACCGTCACTCCGGGAGAACCCACATGCCAGGCGCCATCTATGCCGAAGGTCTGGTGAAGACCTTCGGCGATGTAAGGGCTCTGGACGGCGTCGATCTCGATGTCCCCGAAGGCACGGTCCTCGGGCTCCTCGGCCCCAACGGGGCCGGCAAGACCACCGCCGTGCGTGTCCTGACCACACTGCTCCAGCCCGACAGCGGCAGAGCGGTCGTCGCGGGCATCGACGTCGTGAAGCACCCCAATGAAGTCCGCCGCTCCATCGGCCTCTCCGGCCAGTTCGCCGCGGTCGACGAGTATCTGACCGGCCGCGAGAACCTCCGGATGGTCGGGCAGCTCTACCAGATGAGCGGCCGGGCGGCCAAGGCCCGCGCGGACGAGCTGCTGGAGCGCTTCAACCTCTCCGACGCCGCGGACCGTACGGCCAAGACCTACTCCGGCGGGATGCGGCGCAGGCTCGACCTCGCCGCTGCGCTTGTTGTCTCGCCGCCGGTGATGTTCATGGACGAGCCGACGACGGGGCTCGACCCGCGCAACCGCCAGCAGCTCTGGGGGATCATCCAGGAGCTGGTGGCCGGAGGTACGACCCTGCTGCTCACCACGCAGTATCTGGAGGAGGCCGACCACCTCGCCCATGACATCTGCGTCGTGGACCACGGCCGGGTCATCGCACGCGGCACCGCCGACCAGCTCAAGGCCAGGACCGGCGGTGAGCGCGTCGAGGTCGTCGTCCATGAACGCGACCAGATCGAGCCCGCCCGCGCGGTGCTGGCCGCCTTCGGCAGGGGCGGCCAGGTGACGATCGCCGAACACACCCGCAAACTGACCGTTCCCGTCACCGGCGGCGCCAAGCTGCTCGCCGAGGTCATCAGGGACCTGGACGGGCGGGGCGTCGAGATCGACGACATCGGACTGCGCCGTCCCACGCTCGACGACGTGTTCATCTCGCTGACCGGTCACGCCGCCGAGGACACGGCGGAGGAGGACGACCTGGCGGACAGCGGCGCCGCCGGCTCCGGCCGGGGCGCGCGGACAGGCAAGCCGGCCAGGGCCGGGAAGTCCGGAGCGAACACCAAGGAGGACGGGCAGTGACCGTCACCGAAGCCGGCCCGATCGCGGCTCCCCGACCGCGCGGCGGAATCGTCCAGTCCGTGAGCGACTCACTCGTTGTCGCCCGGCGCAATCTCATCCGGATGACCCGGATTCCCGAAGTGGTACTTTTCGGGCTTATTCAGCCGATTATGTTTGTGGTGCTGTTCAGCTATGTCTTCGGGGGCTCCCTGGAGGTCGGCGGCACCACGGACCCGGCCGTCTACCGCAACTTCCTGATGGCCGGCATCTTCGCCCAGACCGTCACCTTCGCCACGGCGGGCGCGGGCGCCGGGATCGCCGACGACATGCACAAGGGCCTCATCGACCGGTTCCGCTCGCTGCCCATGGCGCGCGGCGCGGTCCTCACCGGCCGGACGATCGCCGATCTGGTGCAGACCGCGCTCACCGTCGTGGTGCTGGCGGTGGTGGCAGTGATCGTCGGCTGGCGTATTCACGAGGGGGTGCCGAAGGCGCTCGGCGCGTTCGGGCTGCTGCTTCTGCTCGGTTATGCCTTCTCCTGGATCGGAGCGCTGATCGGTCTCTCCGTCCGTACTCCGGAAGCGGCCACCTCGGGCGGGCTGATCTGGCTGTTTCCCGTGACCTTCATCTCGAACGCCTTTGTGGACAGCAGCAGGATGACGCCGTGGCTGCGGCACATCGCCGACTGGAATCCCTTCAGCGCCACGGTGCAGGCGTGCCGTGTGCTCTTCGGAAATCCAGGGGTCTCGTCGTCCGCCGCCTGGCCGATGCAGCATCCGGTGTGGGCGTCGCTGCTCTGGTCGCTGCTGATCGTCGTGGTCTTCCGGACCCTCGCGGTCCGCAAGTACCGCTCGGCGACCGCCTGAGGCCCTGCCGTGCCCGGGCCGCCCCGCCGCGCGGCGCCCGGGGCACGCCGGAAGGGCCGTACCGCGTCATCTCTGTCGCGCGGTACGGCCCTTTTGTGTCCTGCCCGTCGGGTCTGTCCGCCGCCGAGGCGGCGCGTACGTGCGTCCGCCTGCGCCGAAGAACCCGGAAGGGGCTTCTGTTTTCTCAGTGAAGGAGCGGCCCGGAGCCTGAGTCGCCGGCCGCGCAGCGGCCTGACATGACGACAGCACCCGCACGCCGCGGGCGCTTTGCCGTACCCGGGAAGGGCATACCCTGAGTGGGAGGTGATCCGGTGTCGTCGTCACTGCAAGAGAACGTGCGTAACCACCGTCGGCGCTCTGGCTGGAGTCAAGAGCAGCTCGCTGAAGAAGCCGGCTTGTCCGTGGGTGTCGTCCGCAAGATCGAGCAGGGCGGGAACGCTCAGGTCGAGACCATCCATATGCTCGCACGGGCTTTGGGCACCACCACATCCAGCCTGTTCGCCACCGAGGCCCCCGAGCCCATCCGCGCGAACGTGGGCGACGGTCCGAAGCTCTCCGAGCTGCGCCGAGCGCTCATGCCCCCGGTCGGGTTGCGTGAGGTGATCGTCGAGGCCGACCGCGCGCCGGCCCTGGCTTCCATTCAGCGGGACATCGACGACAGTCACGCCCTCTATCACGCCGACCACTACGACAGCGTGGCCAAGAAGCTGCCGGCCATCCTCCGGGACGCGGAGGCCGCAGTCACCCTCACCGAGGGCGACGATCGCCAGAAAGCCGTTGTCGTGCGCGCCGGCGCCTTCCTGCTGGCCGGGAAATACTTGACGCAGGTCAGGCGCTACGACATGGCCTACCATGCGCTCTCGTTGGGCATCAGGGACGCTCGCGACGCCGACAAGACGCACATCGCGGCTACCGGAGTCGTCGGCATGGCCTGGCTGCTCCTGCGGCAGGATCGCTTCGACGAAGCCGAGCGCCTGGCCACCGTGACGGCCGAGGAGATCGAGCCGCGCATGTCCTCCGCCACGGCGGGCGAACTCGCGCTCTGGGGCGAGCTGCTCCAGCGCGTAGCCTCGGCGGCGATCAGAAACAACCGCCCCGACGTCGCCAGGGACGCCCGACGTATGACCCATACGGCCGCAAGTGCTCTGGGCCGGGAACACGTCGACTTTCGTCAGCACTGGACCACCTTCGGGCCGGCGACCGCAGAGGCGAAGGCGATCGAAGACCTCGCGCTCATCGGGGACCACCGCGGAGTGATCAGCAGGGCCGACGAAGGCCCCGTAGGGGCCAAGGGGCTGCAAAAGTTCGGCCGACCGAGTGCGAACAACTGGGACAGGCACCGCCTCGACGTCGCCAGGGCTCATGCGAAGCTCGGCTCTCACCAGGACGCCATGGACGAGTTGTCCACGATCAAGGCGTCGTCTCCGGAGTGGCTCCGGCATCAGTCGATGGCCCGCCGCGTCATGACGGAAATCCTGGAGCGCCGCAAGCGCACCCTCACCCAGGACATGCGCGACATGGCCACTCACCTCCGCGTTTCCGGGTGACTACCACGCTTCGTAGCATCTACTGACGGTGAGTCAGAGAACTGCTACGAGGCGTGTCTGGTTGGCGACCGCCACCCCTCGTAACTTCATGCCATGGCGAGCAACCAGCAAGCCGAGCCCCACATCGAGATCGGCTCGGTCATGAGGGATACGAACACCGGCCGAATCGGCGTCGTCCAACGGGGCCCTGACGGGCTGACGTGCTTACGCGCTTTGTCCGATGACGACTGCTGGGAAGTCGATGCGAACGCCCTCTCCAGCCTGACCTCGGTAGAGATGCTGAGCGCCCGCGTCGCGCTGACCAACTACGAATCTCGGTGCCGGCCGAAGGCGCAGCCGGCCATTGTCAGGCATGTTCGGTGGACTCTCACGCCGGACCAGGAGCCCGACGCGGAGCCGTCGACGTACTCCATGCAATGCGTCGTGTGCTCCGCGGGGTCGGAACGCTCGGAAGGGTGGCAGGAGCCGCAGGACTGGGCCCTGGGGCACTCGGGGCGAAACCCTGCCCATCACACCTTCCGGGAGAACATAACCCGGCCGTGGCGCACCTTCATGAGGACATGATGCGGACCGTGCCCGGTTCGGATGGGGCCTGTTCCTCCTGGCCGTCTTCGCCTTCTGTCGCGCCATTTTCGCGCTCGCCTTCAAGGGAGCGTTTCACGCCGGTCCCGGAGGATGGGACATGAGACCACGCGCGGTTTTCAGCACTACCCGCGCCAACGGGATCTCCCGCCCCGCCGACCGGACGGCCTGTGCGAGGGCATCAGTGTGTACGACCGGAGCTTCCAGACACGCGCCATGATGACGGGTTTGCCGGCCGTCATGTGCCCGACTTCAGCGAATCCGGACGTGGGGCAAGGCGGGAGCGGCACCCCATGAACTCCGTCCCTGCCGGATGTTCCCCCGTGGTCTTCGGAATCCCGGCAGGGGCGGGACGCCATCGCGAGGTCGCGGCGAACGCCGCGCATTGAGCTGCCGCGCCCCCACCGACGGCCCGCCCGAAGCACGGACGCGGTCGACCGAAGCACCACCCATGCACCACGACGAAGGGTCACAACGTGCCTGTTGCACTTCCGCGAGAAGCCTTCCCGCTCACGCCCGAAGACGGACGACTCAGGCACAGCGGCGAACCTCCAACCGGACCCGCCACTCGCCCGTGGGCGCTGCGATTCGCCGGCGCTCCGGACGCCACGCAAGCCACCGTTCTCCCCGACACGATCTACGACGAAGCAGCACAGATGAGCGTCGGTCTGTATGAGGGTCCTCTCCCGTTCATGGAGACCCACACCCCCACCGTCCCCGACGGCAACGTGGTGAATCCACCGCCGCTTGACGAGGGCGCCAAGGACTGACGACCGTGTCCCTCGTTCTCGTGATCGCGTCTCGTGATGACTGGCCGACAGACCGCGTCGTGAAGGTGCTCGCGGACCGGGGGGTGCCGGTGTTCCGCATGGACACCTCAGAGTTTCCGAAAGATCTCACTCTCGCCGGGCGCATCGACGCCCGGCGGGGGTGGGCCGGTGCTCTCGCCTCCCCGCACCGCGTCATCGACCTCGCCGACGTCACCGCCGTCTACTACCGCGCGCCCCGCGCCTGGGATTTCCCTCGGGGCATGTCGGACGCGGAGCGGCGATTCGCAGCCGCGCAGGCCCGTGCCGGACTTGGCGGTGTCCTGTCCGCGCTGGACTGCCGGTGGGTCAGCCACCCCGCATCCATGTCCCGCGCCGAGTACAAGCCCATCCAGCTTGCTGCCGCACGCGAAAGCGGTCTGACCATCCCTCCCACTCTGATTACCAACCACACCGACGCGGTCCGCGAGTTCGCGTCCGACATCGACGGCCCGCTGATCTGCAAACCCGTCGCGTCACCCGTTTTCATCGAGAATGACGAGCTGAAAGTCGTCTACACCCGTCGTCTCACAGTGCGGGACCTCGACGACTTACGCGGCGTCGACACCACTGCGCACCTCTTCCAGGCATGGATCGACAAAGCACACGAGGTACGGCTCACAGTGGCAGGCGACCGCCTGTTGGCCGCAGAAATTCACGCGGGAAGCGGTAAGGCACATGTCGACTGGCGCAGCGACTACCGATCACTCACCTACCGCGCCACCGAAACGCCGCCCGACATCGAGGCGGCGGTGCGGCGGCTGATGGCCCGTCTCCGCCTCCGCTTCGGTGCCCTGGACTTCATCGTCTCGCCGTCGGGCGAGTGGACGTTCTTGGAAGTCAACCCGTGCGGGCAATGGGACTGGATACAGCACGCCACCGGCCTGCCTATCGCCCAGGCCATCGCTGACGAGTTGCAAGGAGTACCCGCGTGACCGATGCCGCCGCGGCACTTGAAGCCGCCCAGCCATACATGGCTGCACTCGTCGCCGAACTCGAAGCAGCCGGTGCTATCACCTCGCGTCAGTGGGGAGCCGCCTTTGCCGCCGTTCCCCGGCACGTGTTCGTCCCCCGCTGGTACGAACAGGAGACCAATGGGCGCGGCATCGCCGTATGGCGTATGACCCATGAAGCCGGAGGGAGTTCACTCGCCCGGATTTACCGTGACGCGACTCTTGTCACCGCCCTGGACCCTGATACGGCTCAGCAGGTCGACCGGACCGCGTGGACCGGCGTAGCAACGTCATCGAGCACATTGCCGAGCCTCATGGCCGGAATGTTGGAAGACCTCAGTGTTGAGGACGGCCATCGAGTGCTCGAAATCGGAACGGGGACCGGCTACAACGCGGCACTCTTGTGCGCTCGTCTCGGTGAGCACCTTGTGTACTCGGTCGACATCGATCCCGCACTCGTCGAGACCGCACAGCGTCGTCTGTCATCAATCGGATACGCCCCGAGGCTCGTGGAGGCCGACGGACAAAACAGGTACCCCGCCGGGGACCAGTTCGACCGGATCATTGCGACCTGCTCTGTACCGCGCATCCCAGGCGCCTGGGCCGAGCAGACGCGTCCGGGGGGCATCATCGTCGCTGACGTGTCCCTGGGCATCGAGGGCGGACTTGTCCGCCTGGCCGTCAACGAAGAAGGCGACGCCATTGGCCGGTTCACCGGCACCGCAGGCCGTTTTATGGCGGCGCGCACGGACGCGCGAACCTACCAGCGCCGGCGGCGCGCACAGGCCGCACCCGAAAAGGACACCCGCCCAACCTCCGTCACGGCGGCCGACATACGCGCCAATTACCCATTCCGCCTACTGCTCGCGTTTCGTATTCAGAACGCCGAAATCGTCTATTACTCCGACGGTGCCGGCGGTGCCATGTCTCTCCAGGTCCAGCGTGATGGCGACTGGGCGCGCGTACCGCTCACAGGTGGCGAAACCGGACTCGTCTCGTACGGCGGTAAGGACCTCTGGGCAGAGGTAGAGGCCGCATGGGAATGGTGGACCGATGCCGGCCGCCCCTCGCAGGACCGGTTCGGGTACGTACGCGAGGCGGATGGTATGGCGTTCGTGTGGTACCTCCCCGATGGGAGCAGGCCCACTCGAACGTGGCTCACGGACCTGGTCTGAGCGGACCCTCGCGGTCCGCAAGTACCGCTCGGCGACCGCCTGAGGCCGGGCCGTGCCCGGGCCGCCCCGCCGCGCGGCGCCCGGGGCACGCCGAAAGGGCCGTACCGCGTCATCTCTGTCGCGCGGTACGGCCCTTTCGTGTCCTGCCTGTCGGGTCCGCCTGCCGGGTCAGCCCGTGTACGGCTTGGCCGCGAGGATCTTCACCGCGGCCTTCTTGCCGTTCGGCAGCTCGTACTCGGCGTCCTCGCCGACCTTCTTGCCGTTCACGCCGGAGCCCAGCGGGGACTGCGGCGAGTACGTCTCGATGTCGGCGCTCGCGTACTCGCGCGAGGCCATCAGGAAGGTGAGCGTGTCGTCCTCGTCACCGTCGAACGCGATGGTCACCACCATGCCCGGCTCGACGACGCCGTCGTCCGCCGGGGCCTCGCCGACCTTCGCGTTGTCCAGGAGCTGGGTGAGCTGGCGCACGCGGAGCTCTTGCTTGCCCTGCTCCTCCTTGGCCGCGTGGTACCCGCCGTTCTCCCGCAGGTCGCCCTCCTCGCGAGCGGCCTCGATCTTCTTCGCGATCTCGGTGCGGGCGGGACCAGACAGGTATTCCAGCTCGGCCTTGAGCTGGTTGTACGCCTCCTGGGTAAGCCAGGTGACGTTCTCGCTGGTCTGGGTCACAGGTGCTCCTCGTAGGTACCGGGAATACAAAGCAACGCCCTACCCAGAAGGATTGTGCCTTCTCGGGTGGGCGAAACCACGAGCCTAACAATTTCGGGGCGCAAGGGGGAGGACGAATGCCATCAGAATTACATCGGCGCAGGTCAGAGCCGAGACGTCCGGCGGTTCCGACCGGGATCGCGGCCCCAGGGCGGCGCATCGCGGCGGGAGCGGGCGCGTCAGCCGGACGTACAGCCCAGCAGCTCCGTGCTGGTCGCGCTCTCCGTCGTCCGCACGGTCACGATCTGGTCGATCCTGGACTCGCCCGGACCGAAGCGCACGTCCTTGCGGCCGACCTCGGCGCCGCTCTCCGCCAGCGAGCGCAGGGTGCAGGTGCCGGTGGCGTCGCGGTCCTTGCGGACCTCCAGATGCACCTCGACCGCGGTGGCGGAGACCCGTTTGAACTTGATGATCTCGCCGGAGACACTCTGGCCGACCACATAGTGGTAGCCGAACCAGCCGATCAGGACGAGCAGCGCGGCGCCGAGCACCGCGGCCACGATCCGGAGCCCGCGGTCCGCGCTCCGGCCCGCCGCCGGGCGGCCGTAGCGGCCCGGGGGAAGGTCCTCGCGTACCACGGCCATGATCGTCCTCCCGGAGTCGGGTGCCGGAATTTTCCGCCCCCCGATATCCGTCACTATAGAAGCCGCCTGATGCGACGAATCACTGAGGATCGAGTCTTGACTGAGCAGCTTCGACTGATGGCCGTGCACGCCCACCCCGACGACGAGTCGAGCAAGGGCGCCGCCACCATGGCCAAGTACGTGTCCGAGGGGGTGGACGTGCTGGTCGTGACCTGCACGGGAGGCGAGCGCGGCTCCATCCTCAACCCCAAGCTCCAGGGCGACGCCTATATCGAGGAGCACATCCACGAGGTCCGCAGGAAAGAGATGGCCGAGGCGCGCGAGATCCTCGGCGTCAAGCAGGAGTGGCTGGGCTACGTCGACTCCGGGCTGCCCGAGGGCGACCCGCTGCCGCCGCTGCCCGAGGGCTGCTTCGCGCTGGCCGACGCCGACGAGGCGGCGGGACGGCTGGTCCGGCTGATCCGCTCGTTCCGGCCGCAGGTCATCACGACGTACGACGAGAACGGTGGATATCCGCACCCCGACCACATCATGACCCACAAGATCTCGATGCTGGCGTTCGAGGCGGCCGGGGACAAGGAGAAGTATCCGGAGGAGGAGTTCGGGCCGGTCTGGCAGCCTCGGAAGCTCTACTACAACCAGGGCTTCAACCGGCCGCGCACGGTCGCGCTGCACGAGGCGCTGCTGGCGCGCGGGCTCGAATCCCCGTACGGCGAGTGGCTGGAGCGCTGGAAGGAGTTCGAGCGGGTCGAGCGGACGCTGACCACGCACGTTCCGTGCGGTGACTTCTTCGAGATCCGCGACAAGGCGCTGATCGCGCACGCCACGCAGATCGACCCGGACGGCGGCTGGTTCCGCGTGCCGATGGACATCCAGCAGGAGGTGTGGCCGACGGAGGAGTACGAGCTGGCGAAGTCCCTGGTCGATACCTCCCTCCCCGAGAGCGACCTCTTCGCGGGCATCCGCGACAATGCCTGATATGTATGCGACCCAGGCAGTGACGCACTTGGTTCCCCTCGCCCAGGAGCTCGACGAGAACAAGGTGACGCCGGGGGTCCTCGGCTTCATCGTGTTCGCGGTGATGGCGGGCGGTGTGTGGCTGCTGATGAAGTCGATGAACCGCCATATGGGCAAGGTCGACTTCGAGGAGGCCCCGGCCCCGTCGGAGGCGTCCGCCGCGCCCCGGGAGTCCTCCGCTCCGCACGGCGGGCAGGGCGCGCCGTAGCGGTACCGCCCGGGCGGTACCGCTACGCGCTGCTCACGCCCGCGCGCCCGCCGCCACTGGCCCCATGACACCCCCCGGGTCTCATGGGGTCGCGCTGTGCCCCGCAGCCGTCGCCGGCCCCCACTGTTCATCCAATGTTTCGAACGTGTGTTCCATTGGTGCATGTGATCTCCCCTACGATCCTGTTGCTGGTGCTTGATCGCCACGAGGCGCCGCGCGGAGTCCCGCGCGCGCCGCGGTCGCATGCGGTGTGAGCCGGGGGGCGACGCGGGCCGAGACGCCCGGCGACAGGCAGTTCTATGACTCTGTGGGGGGTTTCCTTGAATTCACGCGCGCGCCGCGGTCTCGCGGCGCTCACGTCGGCCGCCACCATGGCGGCCGGCCTGCTCGGTGCGGTCGCACCGGGCGCCCAGGCCGCCACCGCCGATGTCACGGGCGGACAGATCGGGCTGTACGGCGGCAGCGGCGGGATCGCGACGATCAACGCGGACGGCACCGGGCTGCGCTCCGTACCCGGTATCGAGAACAGCGGTCACACGCCGAACTGGTCCCCTGACGGCAGCCGGGTCGTGGCCGGCGGCAGCCAGATCAAGACCGGCCGGGTCACCGGAGGCACCTCGCTCGTGACCCTGCCGTGGGCCGAGGGCGTGCGGTCCAGCGCGTCCTACGAGGACCCGGCCTTCTGGCTGGACGGCAGGTTCGTGGTGTTCAGCACGGGCGGACAGCTTGTCTACGGTCCCTCGGACGGCTCCTACGCGCCCTCGCCGCTGCTGACCGACGCGCAGGAGCCGGAGACGGTCTGCGACGTGCACCCGACGGCAAGCCCGGACGGCACCCTGGCCTTCGAACGCCGCGCCAACTACGGCTGCTACGACAGCCAGGGCATCTGGACGTACGACCCCGACACCGACGCGGTGAAGCAGCTCATCGCCTCCGGTTCCTCGCCGGTGTACTCGGCGGACGGCAGCCGGCTGGTCTTCACCCGGCTGGTCGACGACTGGACGCAGCTCTTCACGGCCAACGCCGACGGCAGCGCCGTCACCCAGGTCACCACCGACCCCACGGACCATCTCAACCCGTCCTGGGACCCGGCCAACGGGCGGATCGCCTACGACGCGCACACCACGCACGCCGGGCATTCCAACGACCAGCAGACGGTGCGGATCCTCGACCCGGCGGCCGGCACCTCCACCGCGCTCACCGACGCGGGCAGCAGGCCCGCGTGGCAGCCGCTGCGCAAGAACGGGCTGAACCGGATCTACGGCACCGGCCCCATCGGCATCGACGCGGCGGCCTCCCGCTGGACGTTCGACACGCTGGGCGGGACGCACCAGCCGGGCTGGATCGACGCCAAGTCGGCCGTCCTGATCAACAAGGGCAACGCCACCTACGCGGCCCCGGCGATCTCGCTCGGAGCGCAGAAGCAGGGCCCGGTCCTGAGCACCTCCAGCGGCTCGCTGGACGAGTCCGCGGCCACCGAGCTCAAGCGAGTCCTGCCCAAGGGCAGCGCCGTCTATCTGACCGGCAACACCAATCTGCTGGCCGCCAGGGTGGCCACCCAGGTGGAGGCGCTCGGCTACAAGGCGCTGCGGCTGGAAGGCACGGACCTCTCCTCGATGTCCGCCCGGATCGCCAAGCAGATCACCGCGACTCCGAGCTGGGTCTTCATCGCCGACGGCAACGAGTACCACGACCCGATCGCCGCGTCCACGGCGGCCGGCGCGCTGGGCTACCGGGGCACCGGCGTGGTGCTGCTGACCAACGGGAAGTCCTCCTCCACCTCCGTCCAGAACTACATCAACGCACTGGACCCGGAGATCACGGGCCTGGTGACGGTCGGCTCGGTCGCCGAGCAGGCGTTCCGGCAGATGCCGCTGGTCAACGGCTGGAGCTACTGGGCGATGGACGGCGCGACCCATGAGGACGTCGCCGCCGAGCTGGCCGACTTCTGGTGGACGGCGCCGACCTCGGCCGTCGTCGAGGACACCTGGGTCTGGCAGAACGCCGTCGCGGGCGGCGCGGTGACGGCGACCTACGGACCGATGCTCTGGTCGACCGAGGCGTCCCTGTCGACCGTGGCCGAGAACTACCTCACCAAGCGGTCCGCGAGCATTTCGTCCGTGCAGACCTTTGGCGGCAATGTGTCGTACCCGCCCGCCAACCGCACCGCCATCGCCAACGCGATCGCCGCGAGCAGCGCCTGGGTGGACACGGTCTGGGCGGAGGCCGGCGCCCCGCCGGCGACCGCCTCGGCGCGGTCCCTCCGGTCCGCGGCTCCGGACCCCGCCCAGAGCGGGCGGCCGGAGACCGGCGCCGGGGTGAAACCCGGTGAGCACCTGCCGGTACCGGACCGGCACATCGCCCCGTAGGGCCACACGCAGCGGGGCGGCGGCCCGGGCACACGGTGTCCGGGCCGCCGCCGCGTTTCCGGCCGCGCGGGGTCAGGCGCCCGCGGCGCCGACCGGGACCCCCATGACCTCGCGCGCGTGCCGGTTCGGCACCATGCCGAGCTGCCAGGCGCTCCAGCCGTCCTCCAGGGTGATGCCACGCGCCAGCACCACCGAGAACGCCTCCACACAGTCCTCCAGCTTGCCGTCACGTCCGGCCGGACGGTCGCGGGAGAGATCCGAGAGCTCCTGCTCGGCCACGACCGACCCGACCTCCACACCGCCCGCCGAGGCGAACGGCAGCAGCGTGCAGCGCAGGAAACGCGCCCAGTCCGCGCCCCGCCGGTCGCCGTACGAGGTGAAGAGCGCCGTCGCCTCGTCGCACAGCGCCAGCGCCTGGGCCGGACGGTTGTTGCCCGCGTCGATGATCGCCAGCTCCAGGCAGGTCCATGCCTCGCCGTGCGCGACGCCGATACGGCGGAAGTCGGCGCGGGCGTCGACCAGAAGCTGACGGGCGAAGCCCGAGTTGCGCAGATTGCCGGTCTGAGCGGCGCGCTGGTCCCGGGTGACCCGGCCCGAATGGTGCCGGGCGCAGGCCAGACCGTACACATCACGCATCCGAGAGAACATCGTGCGCGCCCGCTCCAGCTCCCGTACCGCCTGGTCGCGTTCGCCGCGCTCCTCCAGCGCCTGGCCCAGGTAGTACAGGGTCCACGCCTCCCCGCGCGCGTCCTCGTTCTCCCGGTGCCTGGCGAGCGCCTCCTGGAGCTGCGCGACCGCCGGATCCGCCTCCCCGTCCACCAGCCGCGCCCTGGCGAGCTGCGTCAGCGCCCAGGCCTCACCGCGGCCGTCCTGGACCCTGCCGTACAGCTCCAGCGCCGCGCGCAGCTCGCTCTCCGCCCGCGCCACATCGCTCATGCGCAGGCACACCTGGCCGAGCTGGAAATGCGTCCACGCCTCCCCGTGCACGGACTCGCTCTCCCGGTGCAGCTCCAGCGCCGTCGCCAGCAGGGTGAGCGCCTCCGCGAGATTCGCGCGGTCACGCTCGACGGCGGCCAGCGCGTGCAGCGTCCAGGCGCGGTCCGCCGCCAGCTCAGGCACCGACTGGAGCTCGATCGCCTCCCGCAGCTTCGCCGACGCCTCGGTCAGATTGCCCTGGTGATGCAGGGTGATACCGAGCGAACACAGCGCGCGGGCGGCGCCCGCGTCGTGCTGCGCCTCCCGGTAGAGATCGACCACCGACGTCAGCGTCGTACGCGCCTTGTCCAGCTCACCGAGCTGCCGGGCGGCGATACCCGTACGCCACTGGACCGAGCGCACCAGCAGCCCCTGGCCCACCGCCTGCGCCAGCTCGCTGATCTCACCCAGCCGGTAGAGATCGCCGCGCAGCAGGCAGTAGTCGCACAGCGCGCCCAGCAGGTCCAGCACGGCCTGCTGGTCCACGCCCTCGGCATGCCGCAGCGCGGCCGTGATGAAGCTCGACTCCTCGTCCAGCCAGCGCAGCGCCGCGTCCAGCGACGAGAAACCGTGCGCGCCCGCCGCGCTCTTGAACAGATCCGCGCGCGTCGACGTCTTGCCGTCGACCAGCCGGATCACGGAGTCGGCCAGCTCCGCGTAGTTCCGGACCAGCCGCTCCTGCGCCGTCGTACGGTCCGCCGCCTCCTCCTCGTCCGCCAGCCTGGCCTGCGCGAAGGTCCGCACGGCGTCATGCAGCCGGTAGCGGCTGGCCCGCACATGGTCGAGCAGACCCGCCCGGGACAGCGCCGTCAGCAGCCGCCCGGCCTCCTGCTCGTCGGTCGCCAGCAGCGCCGCCGCGGCGGCCGCGCCGAGCGACGCGCGGCCGGCCAGCGCGAGACGGCGCAGCAGCCGGCGGCCCTGGTCGCTCTGATCCGTGTAGCGCAGCCAGAGCGCGCGCTCCACCGGGTCCACCGGACCGTACGAGGCGAGATCCGCGGCCAGCCGCTGCGCCGTACGCGCGCCGAGCGAGGAACCCGCGACGCGCAGCGCCAGCGGCAGGCCGCCGCACAGCTCCCTGATGGAGTCGGCCGCCCCGGCGTCATAGGGCCCCGCCGCCGACTCCGCGGACTGCTCGGCCGAGGCCCGCAGCAGTTCCTCGGCGCCCGCGCCGTCCAGCACGCCCACCGGAAGCTGATGCACCCACGCCGGGACATCGGCCGGCAGCTCCAGCGGACTCCGGGCCGTCACCAGCACCAGACTGTCCGACCGCTCGGGCACCAGGGTCCGCACCTGCGCGGGGTCGGAGGCGTCGTCCAGCACGACCGTCACCGGAAGGCCCGTCAGATGCTGGTGGTACAGCTCGCTCAGCCGCCGCACCTGCTGTTCTGGAGAGGTCCGCTCCCGGAACAGAAGCTGCTCGCGCGGCGCGCCCAGCCGGTTCAGCAGATGCAGCAGGGCGTCCCGCGTCGACAGCGGTGCCTCACCCGCACCGCCGCCGCGCAGATCGACGAGGCACGCGCCGCGGAACTGGTCCTTGAGCTGATGCGCCGCCCGCACCGCCAGCGCCGTACGCCCGGATCCCGGATCGCCGTACAGCACGACCACCGTCGGCTTCGTCTCGGTCGACGCGCGGGCCGCGTGCACCCACTGCGCGATCCGGGCCAGTTCGTTACGACGGCCCGCGAACACCCCGGCGGGCTCGGGCAGATGACCGAAGGACTGCTCCAGCACACTGCGCCGGCGCGCGGCCGCGCTGCGGTCCCCGCCGCGCAGCCGCGGCGCGGCCGGCGACTTCGTGGTGGTGCGCCTGGTCGCCGACGTCAGCACCCGCTGCTGGTCCAGGAAGGGGCGGATGCCCCGCACCTCCAGCGCCGTGAGCCACTGGAGACGAAGCTGCTCGGACCCGCCGGGCTGGCCCGCCGCGCCCGCCCGGTGGTGCGCGGCCGGCCAGTGGGACGCTGTGACCTTGGCGACGGTGGTCGCGGCCCCGGCGACGGCGACGACGGCGCCCGCGCCGAGCGCGGTGCCCGTGGCGGTGCCCAGCGCGAGGTCCGCGCCGATCGCGGCGACGGCGGCGACGGCCGTGACCAGCGCCGGCGTGCCCAGAGTGGTCCGGCTGAACCGGCCGGCCAGTGGCCGCCGCTCCGCCTCGGCCGCGTCCAGCGCCCGCACATAGGCGGCGTACTCCTCGCTCGCGCCGGCCGCCATGGAGTCCAGCGCGCCTCGCCCGCGCGCCAGCAGAGTGCTTCCCTCGGTCCGACCGCCGGAGCGCCGCACCTCTTCCTCGACGGCGCGCACCAACAGCCTCTCGGCCTCGGCCCGGTGGCTTTCCCGCATCGACGTCCCCCTCTGAAAGCTTCGGGTGTGGGGACATTGTCCAGCGCGGACCACGCGAGCGCGAGGAGTTACGGGGTCCCGTCTTCCGACGGCGCCCTTCATCGTGGCTTCCGCGCGCCGACCTCCGCCGTTACCGTCCCGGTCCCCGGGCGCGGCTGGACTTGCGGCCACGCAGCAATTCGAACATCAAAACGCTGAGGGACAATCATGCACAACGAAGACGGCGGACGGCCGCGCGGAGCCGGCAGGCTCCGCCGCGGGACCCGGATACGCGTCGCGATGGGTACCGCCGCCGTTCTCGCGGCCGTCAACCCGTGGACCGTTGCCGGTGTGGCCGAAGCCGACGCGCCCGCGGCGCACACCGCGGTCTCCGCCTCCGCCGGCCCGGCGGTCCACTGGACGACGGACACCGTGGCTCCCGGGGTGTCCGTACGCACCGGGGTCATCCGGAACACCCGGGCCGTCCCGGCCTGGACGATCACCGTCCAGGCACCCGCCGTCAACCGGCTGACCGGCGCGGCCACCTGGGCCCCGCTGGGCGCCCGCTCCTGGGCCGACGACACCGCGCGGCAGCTTCGCGACGCCGGTCTGCGGCCCCGGGTGGAGCGGGTGAACTGGGAGGAGTACGCGGACACGCCGCACGGCACCATGGGATGGCAGGTGCGGGTCGGCTCGTACGCCACCCAGGCCGAGGCCCAGAGCGCGAGCCAGCAGGTCACCGCGGCCGGGCTCCGGGTGGCGGTCGAGTGGACCGGCTACGACGGCGGGCAGACGGCCGACCGGCAGAGCGTGCATGTGGCGGTCATCGACCCGGCCCGGTTCCGCGGGAGCGTGCGGGGCACGCACAACGGCAATGTCGCGGACCGCGAGACGACCTCGTCCGTCGCCGCGAAGACCGGATCCCTGGTCGCCGTCAACGGCGGCTTCTTCATCACCTCGGACAGCGACGGCGTGCAGGGCACGACGGCCGGAATCGCCGCCTACGACGGCACGCTGGAGTCGATGGCCACCGGCTCGCGCGCCGCGCTGATCCTGGCGGACGGCGGCCGGCATCCCCGTATCGCCGATCTGTCCACCACGGTCACCGCGTCGGCGGGAGCGTCCGACTACGCGGTGCAGGGCATCAACCGGCTGCCCGGCAAGGTGCGCAACTGCGGCCGGCCCGGTGCCACCCCCACCGAACAGCCCCGCCACGACCTCACCTGCACCGAGACCAACGACCTGGTGAAGTTCACGCCGCGATTCCGGGCCGCGCTGCCGGAGGGCGCGGGCACCCAGGTCGTGCTGGACGCCGCGCAGCGCGTGGTCTCCACCGGCGCGCGCGGCGGCACCGTCCCGGCCGGCGGCTCGGTGCTCCAGGGCACCGGCACCGCGGCCGACTGGCTGGCGGCCCACAGCCGCACGGGCGAGCGGATCTCCGTGAAGGAGGTCATCCGCGACTCCAGCGGCCGACAGGTCAGGCTCGGCTCCGACGACAGCATCGTCAGCGCCGCACCGACGCTGGTGAAGGACGGGCGCGTGCACATCGACGCGACCGCCGAGGGAACACTCGACCCGAAGGACCTCTCCTTCGGCTTCGCCTGGTCGAATGTGCGCCAGCCCCGCACCATGGCGGGCATCGACGGCCGGGGCCGGCTGATCCTGGTCACGGTGGACGGGCGTCAGCCCGGCGTCAGCGAGGGATTCACCCTCGCCGAGGGCGCACGCTTCATGCGCTCCCTGGGTGCCGAGCAGGCCCTCAACCTGGACGGCGGCGGCTCCAGCGCCATGGTGGTCGGCGGCAGGCTCGTCAACATCACCTCGGACGCGACGGGCGAGCGCGCGGTGGGCGACACCGTCCAGGTGCTGCCGGCCACTCGCCACTGACCGGCCCGGTCACCGCACCGCCGGCCTTTCCCCGAGGCCCTGCCCCGCCCGTCCGGGCGCGGCGGGGCCTCAACGGCGTGCCACGGCACCGGCCGTCCGCCCGTCGCGGAAATGATCTTCCAGCGCTGTCAGACGGCTCCCAAGTCGACAGCGACGGAGAAGGGCGCGGCGGCCTTGACCACGCCGGTGAACATCTCGCCGTCCCGGTAGACCGTGGTGGCGGGGTCGAGAACGTAGGTGTAGACGATCGGGACACCGGTCGCGGCCTGTTCGACCCGCCAGTAGAAGGGGATGCCGGCCTTGGCGTACTGGTCCACCTTCACGATCCGGTCGGTGGTTTCCGAGCCGGGCGACACGACCTCGACGACCAGGAGTACGTGTTCGGGGCGGGTGGGCGTGAGGTCGATGGTCTCCGCACGGTAGACGACGACGTCCGGACGGCGGTTGGTGAGGGGAACGTCCTGCAGACGGACGTCGAAGTCCGTGTCGGCGTTCCAGTCCGGGCCCGCGGCGGCGTCCAGGGCATTGGCCAGGATTCGGGCCGGCCGGTTGTGCCGCTTGGACGCGCTCGGGCTCACCACGACCATCCCGTCCACGATCTCGATGCCGGCACACTGCTCCTCGGACCAGGAGTCGTACTGCTCCGCGCTGATCTGCGTATGCATCCACGCGGGTGCCACCATCTCGGCGGTCATCATGTACCTCCTTCGAGGAGCCTCCGACAGTTCCAGCGCTGCCGGGCTCAGCGTACTGTCCTGTGCCGCCGGGGCGCCCGACCCGGAAGAGCGTCCCTCGGTGTCCCGGTCGCGGATCCCGCCGGCCGAAGAGCGCTACGAGATCCACGCGAACTTCCCGGCCGGGGCCGACGGCGCCCGCCGCGTGATCGACCCGGCCCGAGAACGGGCTCGCCTTCGCGTCGAGCGCCCCGGCGGTGGTGCGGGAGGGCTGGGGCAGGATGGAGTCATGGCGAACCGACTGGCCCATGAGACCTCCCCGTACCTCCTCCAGCACGCGGAGAACCCCGTCGACTGGTGGCCCTGGTCGCCCGAGGCGTTCGAGGAGGCGCGCGAGCGCGATGTCCCGGTCCTGCTGAGCGTCGGCTACAGCAGTTGCCACTGGTGCCATGTGATGGCGCACGAGTCCTTCGAGGACGAGGCCACGGCCGCCTATATGAACGCCCACTTCGTCAATATCAAGGTCGACCGCGAGGAGCGGCCCGACGTCGACGCGGTCTATATGGAGGCGGTGCAGGCGGCGACCGGGCAGGGCGGCTGGCCCATGTCCGTCTTTATGAACGCGGACGGGGAGCCCTTCTACTTCGGTACGTACTTCCCGCCGGCGCCCCGCCATGGCATGGCGTCCTTCCCGCAGGTGCTGCAAGGGGTGACCGCCGCCTGGACCGACCGGCGCGGTGAGGTCTCCGAGGTGGCCGGGCGGATCGTCCGGGACCTGGCCGGGCGGTCGCTCGCGCGCGGCGGTGACGGGGTGCCCGGGGAGGAGGAGCCCGCCCAGGCGCTGCTGGGGCTGACCAGGGAGTACGACGCGCAGCGGGGCGGCTTTGGCGGGGCGCCCAAGTTCCCGCCGTCGATGGTGCTGGAGTTCCTGCTGCGCCATCACGCCCGCACCGGCTCCGAGGGCGCGCTCCAGATGGCGGCCGACACCTGTGAGGCGATGGCCCGGGGCGGGATCTACGACCAGCTCGGCGGGGGCTTCGCCCGCTATGCGGTGGACCGCGAGTGGACCGTGCCGCACTTCGAGAAGATGCTCTACGACAACGCGCTGCTCTGCCGGGTGTACGCGCACCTGTGGCGGGCCACCGGATCAGCTCTGGCCCGGCGGGTCGCCGTGGAGACCGCCGACTTCCTGGTGCGGGAACTGCGCACGGCCGAGGGCGGGTTCGCCTCCGCGCTGGACGCGGACAGCGACGACGGCAGCGGGAAGCACGTCGAGGGCGCGTTCTACGTATGGACGCCGGAGCAGCTCCGCGAGGTGCTGGGCGAGTCCGACGCGGAGTTCGCCGCCCAGTACTTCGGTGTGACCGAGGAGGGGACCTTCGAGGAGGGCGCCTCGGTGCTGCAACTCCCGCAGGACGGCGGGGTGGTGGACGCCGCCCGGGTCGAGTCGGTACGGGAGCGGCTGCTCGCGGCGCGTGCGGAGCGGGCGCGGCCCGGCCGGGACGACAAGATCGTGGCCGCCTGGAACGGTCTGGCCGTCGCCGCGCTGGCCGAGACCGGGGCGTTCTTCGACCGGCCGGATCTGGTGGAGCGGGCGACGGAGGCCGCCGATCTGCTGGTGCGCGCGCACCTGGACGACAGGGGGCGGCTGGCCCGTACCTCCAGGGACGGCCGGACCGGTGCCAACGCCGGAGTGCTGGAGGACTACGGCGATGTGGCGGAAGGTTTTCTGGTGCTCGCCGGGGTCACCGGTGAGGGAGCCTGGCTGGAATTCGCCGGGCTGCTGCTGGACATTGTGCTCGACCGGTTCGTGGCGGAGGGCGGCGCGCTGTACGACACCGCCGACGACGCCGAGCGGCTGATCCGCAGGCCCCAGGATCCGACGGACAACGCCACTCCTTCCGGCTGGACGGCCGCCGCCGGGGCGCTGCTCTCGTATGCCGCGCAGACCGGCTCGGAGCGGCACCGGAGCGCCGCCGAGGAGGCGTTGGGCGTGGTGAGGGCCCTGGGGCCGCGGGCTCCCCGGTACATCGGCTGGGGCCTCGCGGTCACGGAGGCGCTGCTCGACGGACCGCGGGAGATCGCCGTCGTGGGCCCGGCGGACGGCTCGGCGGCGGAGCTGCACCGTACGGCGCTGCTGGCCACGGTGCCCGGCGCGGTGGTCGCGGCCGGCGCGGCCGGGAGCGGTGAATTCCCGTTGCTGGCGGATCGTCCGCTGGTCGGTGGGCGGGCCGCCGCCTATGTCTGCCGGCGGTTCGTGTGCGCGGCGCCGACGACCGAAGTGGACGTACTGAAGGGCGAGTTGGCCGTATTCGAGTAGGGTGTGGCCGGTTTCTGACCCGCCGTGAATCGGCCTGAAACGCGGTATTCACCAAATCGGCCCTCCGACCGTCACAGGTCCCCCCTATTGTCTTTACAAGAGGCACAACAGGTGCGCATGGGGGGCATGCGCACGGGGGGATGACGGGTGAGCCGGCGGCCAGGGGGGCCTGCCGCGGCTCACCCTGGCCGAGGGGGGCCGTGTGTTCACGTCCGTGTTCATCGCTGCCGTTTCACTGGCACTTTTCTGGATGGCCGCGTTCACGCTCTGGTGGCAGATGCATGCCTGGCGTACGCCCGAGACGCTGGCCGCGACAAGATTCGACCGCCCGGACGGCGGCAGGGAGGGATCGTTCTCGCTGCTCCTGCCGGCCCGGCACGAACAGGCCGTGCTGGAGCACACCGTCGAACGGTTGCTGGAGTCCAGCCACAGCGACTTCGAGATCATCGTCATCGTCGGCCACGACGACCCGGAGACGGCGGCGGTGGCCGAGCGGGCCGCGGCCCGCGACCCCGGCAGAGTCAGGGTCGTCGTCGACACCCACGAGGCGAAGAACAAGCCGAAGGCGCTCAACACGGCGCTGCCGCACTGCCGGGGCGACATGGTGGGCGTATTCGACGCCGAGGACCAGGTCCATCCCGAGCTGCTGGCCCATGTCGACCACGCCTTCCGCTCCACCGGCGCCGATGTCGTCCAGGGCGGTGTCCAGCTCATCAACTTCCATTCGAGCTGGTACAGCCTGCGCAACTGCCTGGAGTACTTCTTCTGGTTCCGCAGCCGTCTGCATCTGCACGCGCAGAAGGGGTTCATCCCGCTCGGCGGCAACACCGTGTTCGTCCGGACCGACGTGCTGCGCGCGGCCGGCGGCTGGGACCCGAACTGCCTGGCCGAGGACTGCGATCTGGGCGTCCGGCTCTCCAGCGTCGGCAAGAAGGTCGTCGTCGCCTACGACTCCGCCATGGTGACCCGCGAGGAGACCCCGGGCTCGCTGATGTCGCTGCTGAAGCAGCGCACCCGGTGGAACCAGGGCTTTCTCCAGGTCTACCGCAAGAAGGACTGGAAGCAACTGCCCACCGGCGGGCAGCGGATGCTGGCCCGCTACACGCTGATGACCCCGTTCTTCCAGGCGTTCACCGGTCTGGTCATCCCGCTCAATGTGGGGATCGCGCTCTTCCTCGACGTACCGGTGACGATCGCGTTCGTGACCTTCCTGCCCCTGGTCACCGCCATGGTCACCTTTGTCTTCGAGATCGTCGGGCTCCATGACTTCGGTAAGCAGTACGGGCTCCGGGTCCGTCTGGTGCACTACCTCAAGCTCATTGCCGGCGGCCCCTTCTACCAGCTCCTGCTGGCCGGCGCGGCGATCCGCGCGGTCTGGCGCGAGCAGCGGGGACACGGCGACTGGGAGCTGACCAGCCATGTCGGCGCGCATCTCATCCGAGAGGACGTCACGGCGTGACCTCCACCCTTCCCGCGGTGACGACGGAGCAGACAACGGCCGTCACCGCGAGGCACAGACGTGTCCCGAGCGGCAGACATCTGACGGTCCGGCCGGTGGTGCGGTTCCGCAGCTCACGCGCCGATCTGGCGCTGTGCGGTGTGCTGCTCGCCGCGATCCTGCTGGTCCAGGGCTGGAACATCCAGCACTATCCGTCGCTCAGCGACGACGAGGGCACCTATCTCGCGCAGGCGTGGGCGGTGCAGCAGGGCAAGGGCCTCGCCCACTACACGTACTGGTACGACCATCCGCCGCTCGGCTGGATCCAGATAGCCTTTCTGACCTGGCTGCCGTCGCTCCTCTCACCCGAGTCGATGACGGTCGCGCCGATGCGCTTCTCGATGCTGCTGGTCAGCGCGGCCAGTGCGGTCCTTCTCTATGTGCTGGCGCGGCGGCTGTGGCTGCCGCGCTGGGCGGCGGGCCTGGCGATGGTCCTGTTCGGGCTCTCGCCGCTGTCCGTGGTGCTCCAGCGGGAGATCTTCCTCGACAACATCGCCGTGATGTGGATGCTGCTGGCGTTCTGCCTCGCGGCCTCGCCCAGCCGTCATCTGTGGCACCACTTCGCGGCCGGTCTCGCGGCGGCCGCCGCGGTGCTGACCAAGGAGACCATGCTGGTCGTCCTGCCGGCGCTGCTGGTGACGATGTGGCGGTTCGGCCACCGTGACACCCGTAAGTTCGCGCTCACCGGAGCGATCACCGCGTGCGCGCTGATCGGCCTGTTCTATCCGCTGTTCGCCCTGCTCAAGGGGGAGTTGCTGCCCGGCGCCGGGCATGTCTCGCTCTGGGACGGCATCACCTACCAGATGAGCCGGCCGGGCTCCGGTTTTGTCCTCGACCCCGGCAGCGGCTCGTACGGTGTCCTCCAGTCCTGGCTGTACTACGACCGGGTGCTCCCGCTGGGCGGCATCGCGGGCGCCGTTCTGCTGATGCTGACCTGGCGCTGGTCGGTCACGGCGCGGGCGCTGGCCGGTCCCGCGCTGGCCGTGGTGATCCTCACCGCGGTCGCCCTGCGCCCCTCCGGCTATCTGCCGGCCATGTATGTCATCCAGGGCCTGCCGTTTCTGGCGCTGGTGCTGGCGGGCGGCGCGGCGAGCGTCGTCCACGCGGTGCTGCGCAGACGGCGGGGCCCCCGGGAGGGCCGGGTGCTCACGACGCTGCGCCGGACGGCCCTGGTGGCGCTGGCCGCCACCGCCGCCTTCCACGTGGTGCCGCGCTGGTACGACGGCGACCGCACCGCGCTGACCACCGACGCCAACGCCCCCTACCGGGCGGCGGCCGCATGGATGGCGAACGAGGTCCCCGACCCGTCCCGGGCCCGGGTGCTGGTCGACGACGCGCTCTGGCTCGACCTGGTGCACGCCGGGTACGAACCGGGACTCGGCGCGATCTGGTTCTACAAGGCCGACCTCGACCCGGCCGTGACGGAGACGATGCCACGCGCCTGGCGCGATCTGGACTATGTGGTCGCCTCCCCGACCGTACGGCGCGACGCGCGTGACCTGCCCAATGTGCGGGACGCGCTCAACCACTCGACCGCTGTCGCCGTCTTCGGCGCCGGCGAGGACCGGATCGAGATCCGGCAGATCGTGGGAGCCGAACGATGAGCATTCTTCCGCCCACCGGCGCCGGGGCACTCGGCGATCCGGAGCTGGAGGCGACGGCCGTGGCCGAGCCGGGAGCCGTCACCGTCATCATCCCGACGTTCAACGAGTCCGGAAACATACGGGAGTTGCTGCGGCAGCTCACCGACGCCGTACCGGCCAGGCTGCCCTGTGAGGTGCTCTTCGTCGACGACTCGACGGACGACACACCCGAGGTGATCGCCGCCGCCGCGCAGGACTGCCCGTTCCCGGTCGGTGTGATCCACCGGGACACACCGGAGGGCGGCCTCGGCGGCGCCGTCGTCGAGGGCCTCAGGGCCGCGGGCTCGGACTGGGTCGTCGTCATGGACGGCGATCTCCAGCATCCGCCCGCGCTCGTGCCCGACCTGGTCGCGGCGGGTGAGCGGGCGTCCGCGGATCTGGTCGTCGCGAGCCGCTACATCGACGGCGGCAGCCGCGCCGGGCTCGCGGGCGGCTATCGCGTCGCCGTCTCACGCGCCGCCACCTGGCTCACCAAGGGCGTCTTCCCGGGCCGGCTGCGCGGCATCAGCGACCCGATGAGCGGCTTCTTCGCCATCCGGCGCTCCGTCGTCACCTCGGAGGCGCTGCGTCCGCTCGGCTACAAGATCCTGCTGGAACTGGCCGTGCGCTGCCGGCCCGAGCAGCCGGCCGAGGTGCCGTTCGTCTTCCGTGACCGGTTCGCGGGCGAGTCGAAGTCGACGGCCAAGGAGGGCCTGCGGTTCCTGCGCCATCTGGTGGAGCTGCGCACGGCCGCGCCGCTCGCCCGGATGATCGCCTTCGGGCTGATCGGGCTCACCGGCTTCGTACCGAATCTGCTGGCGCTGGCCGGGCTGACGGCGGCGGGGGTGCACTATCTGCCGGCCGAGGTGCTGGCCAACCAGTTCGGCGTGGCGTGGAACTTCGTCCTGATCGAGATGCTGCTGTTCCGCAGCAGACGGGTGCACCGCCACTGGGCGGACCGGGTGGGCCGCTTCGCGCTGCTCGCCAACGCCGATCTGCTGCTGCGCATCCCGCTCATCGCGCTGTTCGTGGCGCGCTTCGGGGTGGGGGTGCTGCCCGCGACGGCGATGGCGCTGCTGGCGACGTTCGTGCTGCGGTTCGCCGGGACGGAGGCGCTGGTGTATCTGCCGAAGCGGAGGCGGCGGGAGAGCCGCTCGCGGGAGCGTGGCCTCGTCCTCGTGGAGGGGCCGGTGGCCGGCGGACAGACGGAGCGGGTCGGCCCATGAGCCCTCTCCGGAAGAGGCCGGCCGCGCGGCGGCGGCGTACCGCGCTGCTCGCCGTCGCCGCGCTGACCGGCGGGCTGCTGCTCAGCGCGCAGGGGCCGGCCGCCGCGGGCGCGAATCTGGTGAAGAATCCGGGCTTCGAGACGGCGGGCACGGACGGCATGCCGTACTGCTGGGAGCGGTCCGGCTGGGGCGACAACGACGTCACCTTCACCACCGTCAACGACGCCCACTCCGGCACCGAGGCGCTCAGGGTCGAGCTGACCCGCCGCGCCGACGGCGACCGCAAGGCGCTGATCACGGAGTCCGTGGAGTGCGCGCCGGACGTGCTGCCGGAGCGGCAGTACGACCTGTCCCTCTGGTACAAGTCGACGACTCCGGACGCGTCGGTCACGCTCTTCCGGCATGACACGACGGCGGGCTGGCAGTACTGGACCGACCTCAAGACCCTGGACCTGAGTGCCGGTTACCAGCGGGCCGAGGTCCGTACGCCGGTCGTGCCGCCCGGCACCGACCGGATCACCTGGGGTGTCTCCGTCTACGGCACGGGCAGTGTGACCACCGACGACTACACGATGGAGGAGGTCGCGCCGCCGCCCGTCGAACCCGGCTGCACCGGGACGCCCCAGGAGTGCGCGGACGGGACGTGGGAGGTCCTGCCCACGGAGAACCCCGTGCGTTCCATGCACTCGGTGGTGCTCCACAACGGCAAGGTGCTGCTGATCGCCGGCTCGGGCAATGATCCGGAGATGTTCGAGGCCGGTACGTTCACCTCCGCGGTGTACGACCCGGAGGACGGCTCGTACCGCACCATCCCCACGCCCGACGACATGTTCTGCTCCGGACATGTCCAGCTCGACGACGGCCGGGTGCTGGTGATGAGCGGAAACAAGGGCTACCCCTCGGCGGACGGCACGGTCGGCTACCAGGGCTACCGGGACTCGTACATCTTCGACCCGGACACCGAGACGTACACCAGGACCAATGACATGAACGACGGCCACTGGTATCCGTCGGCCACGATCATGGGCAATGGCGATGTGATGTCCTTCGGGGGGCTGCGCGAGGACTCCAGCGGATCGGTGACCGCCGAGCGCTGGTCGGCCGCGCAGGGCAGGTGGCTGCCGATGGGGCAGGTCAACCAGACCTGGTCGTACTGGGGGCTCTATCCGTCGATGATCCTGATGCAGGACGGGCGCCTCTTCTACTCGGGCAGCCATGTCTTCGGCAACGGCACACCGGGCACCGGCGCGGCGGTCTACGACTACGAGGCCAATACCGTCACGGAGGTCCCGGGGCTGCGGAACAAGGACGAGCGCGACCAGTCGGCGAGTGTGCTGCTGCCGCCCGCGCAGGACCAGCGGGTGCTGACCATCGGCGGCGGCAACATCGACTCCAACCCGGAGGCGAACCGGCTCACCGATCTGATCGATCTCAAGGAGCCCGACCCCCGCTACACGCCGGGTCCGCCGCTGCCGCGGGGCACGGTGGATCTCGGCGACGGCCCCCAGCCGGAGACGGGGGAGCAGGGCAAGATGTACGGCTCGGCGGTGCTGCTGCCGGACGGCAAGGTGCTGGAGACCGGCGGCGCGCTGCACAACCGCGCCAACCCGGTCTATGAGTCGTCGCTGTTCGACCCGGTGACGGACACCTACGATCCGGTGGCGGTGGACACCGAGTCGCGCGGCTATCACTCCTCGGCGTTCCTGCTGCCGGACGGCCGGGTGATGACGACGGGCGACAACCCGGGCAACGGCTCCTGGAATCACGACGTGTCGCTCTACACACCGCCGTATCTGTTCAAGGGCCCCCGGCCGGAGATCACTTCGGTGATCGACAACCAGTGGCTGTACGGCGATACGCAGCGGATCACGGTCGACCGGCCCATCGCCAGGGCGGAGCTGATCCGGCCGGCCGCCGTCACCCACTCGTCCGACCCCAACCAGCGGTTTGTGGACCTGCCGCTCTCGGTGGACGGGAACAACATCGATCTGAATGTGACGAGCAATCCGAATCTGGCGCCGCCGGGCTGGTACATGCTGTTCGCGGTGGACGCCAACGGCGTGCCGTCGGTGGCCGAGTGGATACGGCTGGGCGGTCCGCCGGCGCTCGCGGGGGACGCGGCGGTGTCCGCGCATGTCCATGACTTCGCGGGAGAGCTGACGAAGGCCGCCAAGAAGCCGGGGCAGCGGCGGACTTCGGCGCCGGTGAGCCCCCGGGTCGCGGGCTGCGACCGGCACTACGGCTCGGCGAACGTCTGCGTTCCCACGGCGTTCCCGGAGACGGTGGGGTCGACGGCGAAGGCCCGCTGCGACTGGCTCGCGGCGAACGCCTACGGGCGGCTGAAGGTCAACGGCGGGGACGACCCGCTGCGGCTCGATCCCGACCGGGACGGTGTGGCCTGCGGAAAGGGAGACCTGAGGCGGGGCGGGGGCTGACCAGGAACGGGGGCCGGGCCGGGGCGCGGGGTCCCGGGCCCCGCGTGTCAGGCGGCGGAAGCGCGGGCCGAGCGCTCCGCGCGGCGGGCCGTCACGGCACACGCCACCGACCCCGCCGTGCCGCCGAAAAGGACGACATTCACCCAGGACGGGACCACCTCGTGGGTCGCGCCGTCCTCGAATACGCAGGTCTGCCGGATCGGGAGGAAGCTTTCACGCAGTTCGCGAAGGTGCGAGGTGCTGTGAATCAGCCCCTTCTCGCACATTTCGCCTTCTTCTGAGACGAAGACCGCCGAGAGTCCGACGCCGTAGGCGAGGAAAGCCGCCAGGAACAGCACCGCCGCGCCGGTCCGGAGGAGAGTCAGCCTCTTCTGTGTCATTGCAGCATTATGCATTCGCCCGGCCGGGTGGCCCTCTTCGTCGGAAGGGGCCACACGGCGGCACGGTTTACGCGGTCTGGAGGCGCTTCAGTGCCTCGGCGGCCTTCAGGCGGGTCTTGTCCTGTGTGTTCTGGATGACACCGGCGCCCAGCCCGGGCACGCTGTTCCAATTCCTGATTTTGGCCGCGAGGAGCTTCAGCCGGTCCGAGGAGGGCGGGACATCGATCTGGAAGTGCGACTCATCGGGCGTCGGGAAGTCACCGCCCCATGTCACCACGCCCTCGCACTCCGCGAGGATGTCACGGATCACCGCCAGTTCCTGGGGATAGAATCCTCCGGCGACTCCGACCGGATACCAGTCGGGGCGGATGTCGATTGCTGTACCGGAGGAGTGGTTCGTCTGGTATTCCAGACCCTTCTTGACCTTTCCGAAGGGTCTGAATCCGACGACATCGCCGGGGCGCAGGGTGTCGATTTCGTAGTTGAAGCGGCGGACGACGTGGACGAGTACGGTCTCCACATCGCCGATGGAGACGTCCACGTCGAAACTCGCACCGGGAACCGGGCGGGTCCACACGCTGCCACCGGAATTGGGCGCGGTGTCGACCGGCCATCCATTGTCGGAAGGAATGATCTTCCGGGGTTCGGGCAGAGGCTTGGGCAGGCGTGTGGGCACGCGGCTGTCCGCGGTGGCCGTTCCCGTCAGGATTTCCATACCGGCACCGGCGGCGACTGCGACACCCACAGCGGAACGCAGAAATACACGTCGTGATGTTGCCATGTGGCTTTTCCTTCCGTGTCATGCGGATTGACGGCGGCCTGGTTGCCGCAGCTCAAGACCGTTCAGCCGCGCAGCGGAGCGAAGTACTTCTCCAGGATCTGGTACAGGCCGATCTGGATCTGGCTGTCCGTCTCGGCCTCTTCACCGAATCCGCGGAATCGCTTCAGCACGAGCCGCGAATTTTCCTGGCTGTACGTCAGATTCGGGCGCGGAATGCCTACGTCGTCGGCGCCCTGGATGAGGACATGAGCGGTGGTGCCCATGCTGAAGGCGTCGTCGTCGTGCAGCTTCTGCCAGATGTTCCAGAGATCGGCGTCCTTCGTCTCATCCATGATCGTGCCGTTGATGATTCCCTGACGAATGGCGTAATTGCGGGCGATGATGGCCGTCTTCGCGAAGATCTGAGCGATACCGGTGCTGCTGTCGTTCTTGATCCATATGTCGAACGGGTCCCAGTCGCCACTGGTGTAATAGGTCTCCACACCCGTGTCCGCGAGGGCGTCCAGGGTGCTCCACTTACGGAACTCCCACAAGACCGGGATCATGATCAATGCCTTACGCATTCTGAGGGCTCTGGCCAGTCCGGTGAACACCGCGTCGTAGCCCATGACGACATTGAAGGCTTCCGTCGTGGTGTTGACCTGGATGGCGTCCTCGCCTATGTTCCCGCCTTCTTCCGGGATTCCCTTGCTCTCCAGATAGTGCTGGATCTCCGCGAGCAACGCGCCGTTCTGCGTCTTGTCGAACCCGACGTCGAGCTGGTCCGAGGGCGCCGGCGGGTTGAAGCTGCTCTGCCCCGCGTCGCGTCCCGAGTAGACGTTCTTGTCGATCTGGATCGAGCCGCTCCCGCTGCCCACGGTGATGGTCGCGATCTGGTCGAACGCCCAGTCCTCCGGCATCGGATAACCGAGGTTTCCGGAGAAGCCGGTGGACATGTCGGAGACAAAGCTGGCGGAGGTCAGTCCCTCGGCCGCCACGCGGCTGCAGATGTTACGAGGTCCGTAGACACCCATCTGGTAGCCGCTGGTGTACGAGTCCATCGTGGACTTGATGCCCCGGAAATGCGGCAGGATGCTGTCGGTCACCTGGTAGTCCAGGGCGTCGAAGTCAACCGCGAAATAGATGCGCGAACCGGGCTTGAAGCCGTGGTAGTTGGCCCAGTACATGGCGTCCAGCGCGTCGGACGCGCCCTGCGGACCGTTGAAGTAGCTCGCGGAACCACCGTAGGTCTGGTAGATCGGGAAGACCCGCATGCCGTTGTCGGCGATGACCGCCAGTTCGCCGGGCTTGATTATCTTGTCGAGGTCCGTGCCCGCCACGTTGCAGAGGTACCGTCCGGCGACCTGGAAACCGGCTGCCTTCAGTGACTGCGCGCGCGCCGGGGTGATCTCGGTGACGCAGTCCAGCGCCGCTCCCGGGCGGGTCGGATCGCCCGTGGACACGAGCAGGGAGGCCCATGTCTGGAAGTCGCCCTGGCCGGTGACCGGCAGCTTGACGAAGCTCTGGAAGGTGCTGACCCGGGAGGAGAGATTCGAGTCGAACGAGCTGGTGAAGGCGACACCGCTGCGCTGGTTGAAAATCATCGCGGCGGAGAACAACTGCACCCACGTACCGGAAGAGCCGGCCGACAGCGTATTCGCCTTGAGACCGGACTGTGTTCCCGGGCCGAAGACACCGTTCGCCACGTCGTCGGTCATGCCGATCTGGTACTGGATGGCGAACATGAGCGCCTTCTGGACGTCTCGCGAGAAGAAGCCGTCACAGGGCACGATGAAGTAGTTCAGCCGGTTCACATACTTCGAGTTCATCCACTGCTGGATGGACCGGACCGTGTCGCTGCCGCCGCTGATGGTGACATACGGGTCCATGTTGAGCAGCGCCTTGAACAACTTGGGCACCATCGCGTCACCGGGATAGGCGCCGGCGACACCCGCTTCCGACTTCAGCTTCTGCACGGCGGCGGACACGCGCGAGTTGTAGATGCCGTCGATCTCTCCGCCGTCGTATCCCTTGCAGTAGAGACCCGACTGGATGATGCGGACGACATTGGCCGAGGGCGCGGTGCTCGCGTTGATGGACGGCCATCTCGACGTCAGTGTCGAAAGGGTGGTCGGACCGAAACTGTCCGACAGCGCGCTGATGCCGAGTTCGTACTGGAGACACCGGGTCAACGCGTACATCGTCGACCAGCCGGTCTTGCCGTCCTCCTCGACCCTTGGGATGCCGGGGTAGGTGCCGTACGTCCTGTTGATGAAACGCTGCGCCTGCTTCACCATATCGTCGGCCATGGCGGTTCCTTTCTGTTGTGCACGCTGTTTCCGTGCGTCGGGAAGGTGCGTGAGGAACGGGCGGGAGGCCGCTTCGACGGACCGGCGGCGGTCCGCTCGCGGCCGGCGTCAGCGGCGGAGCGCGTCCGCCGGCCGGACATGGCCGGCACGCCGGGCGGGATAGGTCCCGGCGAGGAGCCCGGTCATGACCCGGGCAGCGGGGCCGCGACCACGGCAGTGGTGTCGAGGACGGGCGTCCCGTGCGGGACGGCGGAGACCGAGACGATGGTGAGTGTCCCGAGGGCGGTGCCCGCCGGCCCGCCGAGCAGCCCGAGGACCGCCGACTCGACGAGGAACTGGCCGGTGATGTGCGGGCCGCGGGCGCCGAGAGCGCGGCGCAGTCCGATCTCCGAGGTCCGCTCCATGACAGCGACCAAGGTTGTGTTAGCGATACCGACCCCGCCGATGACGAGACAGGCCACGGCCAGGACGTGGAAGAGCCGGCCGAGGTTTTGGCCCGCACCGGAGCGCGGCGCGCGAGGGTCGGGCGGAGGAATGGTCCTGACATATTCGGGATGGGCGGAGACAGGGCCGGCGCGGACCGGTCCGCGATCTGATTGGCCGCGCCGAGGCGTGTGGAGACAAGCATGTGCGTGCGCTTGTCGCGAGGCGTCCCCCAGTTGCGTTCGGCGGGCGAGCACGGGGATGAGTACGGCGAAAGCAGGTCCGGTTTACGGGTCCCTTCACTGCGGTCTGAATCACGGCGTGCGCCATGAATCAATACATGTGGGTGCAGCCCTGAGAGACCCGCGTATAGGCGGGTCTCTATTTCTTTCTGAGAGCAGCAAGACACTAAGCGAAGCCGGTGGATCGAGCCAGGATATTCTTTTGGGGCAAAGGTATCGAAGAGCGCCAAAATGACTCTCTCGAAGTGTTACCCATGTCACGATCTTGTGAAGTGTGGCGGGTGGTTTGCGGATTTTGATCAGAAGTAAGCGAAGATCCGGGGCCGGATTGAAAAGGTCCGGTAAAGTGGTGGATGTGAATCCGCTTTTGCCTGGGCGTGCAACGTCGGCGTGGAAGCGGCGTGGAAAGCGACCGAAAATGCGGAGATAGGAGTCGTGCCGCTCAAGAAACGGCCCGCATATGTTCGTCCGCCGGTGAGGGTGATGCGCCTGGATGATCAGGATGGCGTGATCTGTCCGGCAGCCCTTTCCGCGTAGCCGGGAGGGCGGAGCCGTCCGTGCGGGACGGGACAGCCCTTACCTCGGGGGCATGTCCTGGGGGCGCGGGCCGCTGCCCAGGGTTTCGAGGGTGGCGAGCGCGCGGTCGACCAGCGGGACCGGATCGCCCTGGCAGCCGCGCTCGCCCCAGTACAGGGTGACCTCGCGCAGCGCGCCCAGCGCCGCCGCGGTGAAGACCCGCAGTTCCAGTTCTCCGGGATCCCGGCCGGTGCGTTCCGCGAGGACCTCGGTGAGCATTCCGGCCGTCACCGACAGGCTCTCGGTCATCCGGGCGCGGACGGCGGGGATCTCGACCATGAGCCTGGCGCGCTGGACCGTCTCGTCGCACTCGCCGGCCAGGACCGCGTTCAGCGACTGGACCATGAGGAGGCGGAGCGACTCCAGCGGGGATTCGCCGGCCGGACGGGAGCGCAGCAGGGCCGCCATGGCCGGACTGTGCTCGTCGGCCAGGACGATGTCCTCCTTCGTCGGGAAGTAGCGGAAGACCGTGGACGGTGAGACCTCGGCCGCCTCCGCGATCTGTTCGACGGTCGTCGCGTCGTATCCCTGCTCGGCGATCAGCCGGCAGGTCGCCCGGCGGATCGCGATACGCGTCTTGATCTTCTTCCGCTCGCGCAGTCCCGGCTGGGGCTGGTGTTCTCCGACGGGGCTGGGTGAGGTGGCGGCCATGGTGCTCATTGTCGGGCATCGGTGAGCGCGGAGATCACGTACGGATCCCCGGCCGGGCCATGCCCGGAACCGCTGGTGCGCGCCGATCGGCGGGCACGAAGTGACGGTCACCGGCAAAAGTGACAGTCACCGGCACACACCTGTGGGTGTCAGAAGCGAGCGTCCCCCGGTATCTCCCGGACAGGAGGCCGATTGTCGGAGGCGCGTGTCACTATGAGTGTGGCTGTCCGAACGGAAAGTGATCGTTCCGCCGCGCGGGACCGCGCGGCGGCGCGTACACGGGGGCATACGGAAGGGGAGGCCGGGAATGCGACATGTCATTCACGTGCTGGTCGTGGCCGTGGCGGCGCTCTGCATCGGTGGATTCCTGCTGGGCGGCGCCGCCGCGGTGGCCGGGGTGGTCCTGCTGGTGGTGGCGAGCGTGACCTGGAGCGTGGCGACGGCGACGCTGCCGCGGTCGCGTCCGCGGCTGCGATCGCCGTCCTGGCGCAGTGGCCGCCGCGGCTCAGGAGCTCTGCTGGGCCACGAGCGAGATGCCGACGAAGTGCACGGCGAACGCGGCCAGGGTGAGGGAGTGGAACACCTCGTGGAAGCCGAACCACCGGGGTGAGGGGTTGGGGCGCTTGAGGCCGTAGATCACGCCACCCGCGCTGTAGAGCAGGCCGCCGACGACCACCAGGACGAGCACGGCGATCCCGCCGGCGTGCATGAAGTCCGGCAGATAGAACACGGCGGCCCAGCCCATCGCGATGTAGCAGGGGGTGTAGAGCCAGCGGGGCGCACCGACCCAGAACACCCGGAACGCTATGCCGGCGGCGGCCGCGGCCCATACGGCCCACAACAGGTTCCGGCCGGTGGAGTCGGGCAGCAGCAGCACGGTCAGCGGCGTATAGGTGCCCGCGATGATCAGAAAGATATTGGCGTGGTCGAGCCGGCGCAGCACCGCTTCCCCGCGCGGACCCCAGGTGCCCCGGTGGTAGATCGCGCTGATTCCGAAGAGCAGACAGGCCGTCAGGACATAGACGCCGCAAGCGATCCGGGCACGGGCCGAGTCGGTGAGGACGATCAGTGTCACGCCCGCCACCAGGACGGCGGGGAACATCCCCGCGTGCAGCCAGCCGCGCAGTTTCGGCTTGACCGGACTCGGCAACTCGATCTCGACCGGCCCCCCTTCGGGCTGTCGGGGGTGCGTGAACGGGTCGGGCGCGGCAGGAGTCATAGGTTCATGCTACCTACGCGACCGTAGGTTAAATTCCCGGGCAAATCAGTAGGAAAGGTGGCTGTGTGGATGCGGAAGTGGAACGCGTCCCTCATAGTGCTCACCTTTGAGTGTCCATGCTCACATGTGAGGCCCTCTGGACAGATGGGCGCGGGAGTCGGATGATCAAATGAGTGCGACCGGCACCGGATGAGCGGCTACGAAGCATCCGGGTCGGAGCCCCCAAGGGGCACATGTCCAAAAACCCTCATCAAGGAGCAATCGTGGCGCGCGACATCGCGGCTCCCAGCACCGTTCCCACCAGCCATCAGGAGTTGATTTCCTGGGTTGACGACATCGCGGCAATAACGCAGCCGGACAGCGTGGTCTGGTGCGACGGTTCCGAGAGCGAGTACGACCGCCTGTGCGGGGAGCTCGTGGAAAAGGGCACCTTCACCAAGCTGGACCCGGTCAAGCGGCCGAACTCGTACTACGCCGCCTCCGACCCCTCCGACGTGGCGCGTGTCGAGGACCGCACCTTCATCTGCTCCGAGAAGGAGGAGGACGCGGGCCCGACCAACCACTGGAAGGCCCCGGCGGAGATGCGGGAGATCTTCACCGGCGAGAACGGCGTCTTCCGGGGCTCGATGCGTGGCAGGACCATGTATGTCGTGCCCTTCTGCATGGGCCCGATCGGCTCCCCGCTCTCCGCGATGGGCGTCGAGATCACCGACTCCGCGTATGTGGCCGTCTCGATGCGCACGATGACGCGCATGGGCAGGGCCGTGCTCGAAGCGCTCGGCGACGACGGCGACTTCGTCAGGGCCGTCCACACCCTCGGCGCACCGCTCGCGCCCGGCCAGACCGATGTCCCGTGGCCCTGCAACTCGACCAAGTACATCTCGCACTTCCCGGAGTCCCGCGAGATCTGGTCGTACGGATCGGGGTACGGCGGCAACGCCCTGCTGGGCAAGAAGTGCTACGCGCTGCGCATCGCGTCCGTGATGGCCCGGGACGAGGGCTGGCTCGCCGAGCACATGCTGATCCTCAAGCTCACACCCCCGCACGGCGAGCCGAAGTATGTCGCGGCGGCCTTCCCGTCCGCCTGCGGCAAGACCAATCTCGCCATGCTGGAGCCCACCATCTCCGGCTGGAGCGTCGAGACCATCGGCGACGACATCGCCTGGATGCGGTTCGGCGAGGACGGCCGGCTCTACGCGATCAACCCTGAGGCGGGCTTCTTCGGCGTCGCGCCCGGCACCGGTGAGCACACCAACGCCAACGCGATGAAGACCATGTGGGGCAACTCCGTCTTCACCAATGTCGCGCTCACCGACGACGGCGACATCTGGTGGGAGGGCATGACCGAGGAGCCGCCCGCGCACCTCACCGACTGGAAGGGCAACGACTGGACGCCCGAGTCCGGCACACCGGCCGCCCACCCCAACGCCCGCTTCACCGTGCCCGCCGGCCAGTGCCCGATCATCGCGCCCGAGTGGGAGGACCCCAGGGGCGTCCCGATCTCCGCGATCCTCTTCGGCGGCCGTCGCGCCTCCGCCGTACCGCTGGTCACGGAGTCCTTCGACTGGCAGCACGGCGTCTTCCTCGGCGCCAATGTCGCCTCTGAGAAGACGGCCGCTGCCGAGGGCAAGGTCGGCGAGCTGCGCCGCGACCCGTTCGCCATGCTGCCGTTCTGCGGCTACAACATGGGCGACTACATGGGCCACTGGATCGAGCTGGGCCAGGAGGCGGCGCGGCACGGAAACGAGTCGAAGCTGCCGAAGATCTACTACGTGAACTGGTTCCGCAAGGACGAGGCGGGCACCTTCGTCTGGCCGGGCTTCGGTGAGAACAGCCGCGTCCTGAAGTGGATCGTGGAGCGGCTCCAGGGCCGGGCGGAGGGCGTCGAGACCCCGATCGGCATCCTGCCGACCAGGGAGGCCCTCGACACCGACGGCCTGGCGCTGTCCGAAGCCGAGCTGGACTTCCTGCTCTCGGTCGACAAGGTCGTCTGGCGCGAGGAGGCGGCGCTCGTCCCCGAGCACCTCAACACCTTCGGCGACCACACACCCAAGGAACTGTGGGACGAGTACCACGCGCTGGTCGAACGCCTGGGGTGAGGCTCCGCCCGGCCGGACGTCGCCGTCCGGCCGGGCCCCGGCGTGCGGCGTCAGTGGTCGGTACACGCCCCGTCGAGCTTGGTGTCGCCCAGGTCGGAGCAGCCGATATAGCCGTGGCCGCGCAATTGAGCCGTCATCGCGTCACTGGTCAGGAAATCGAGGTAGTTGGCGGTCAGGCCGGTCGCCGCGCCCGCGGTGTACAGATACTCCGTCGCGACAAAGGGATAGTCCCCGCTCAGGGCGTCCTCGCGGACCGGCTCATGGCCGTTGACCGGTACGACTCCGATATTGGGGAAGAAGGCCAGCGCGTCGGCCTCCGCGTAGCCGATCGCGTTGTCCGTGGCGTTGACGTAGTTGAGCAGGTCCATCGTTGTCTCCGCGGTACACGCGGTCTCTTTGTCACCGGCGCGGACGGCGTCGCAGGCGGGCGCCGCGTCGAACGACGAGGACTGCCCCCCGAGAAAGGCGCTGTCGAAGGCCGCGCGGGTACCGGAATCGGCGGAGCGGCCAACGGCTTTGTAGCCTTTCGCGCCGCTGAAGACCGCCCGCAATTGCCTGGTCGTCAGTCCCTCGTTGAACAGTCCCGGGTCCGTGCTCTCCAGTTGGCGATTGGCCACCACGGCGAACACGACCACTCCCGCCGCGCGCCGGGTGAGGCCGGCGTCCTCGGTGAGTTGCGTGGGCCGTCCGTCGGACATGGCGATCATCCTGGTGCTCTTGCTCGTTCTCAGTTCCTGCAGACCGGTGCCGCTGCCATTGGCCACGACCGTGATGGAAGCGTTCTGGCAGCTCTGCTCGTAGGCGTTCTTGACCTGCGTGGCGATCGGCGCGAAAGCGGTGGATCCCTCCACACGGAGTGTGCCGTTGGTGCAGGCGGCCACCGGGTTGAGTGCCTGGTTGGCCAGCCAGACTCCGCCGGAGACGCCGGTCAGCAGCGCCATGACGGCGCCGGCCGCCGCGACCTGGTACAGCACTGAGCGCTTGGCCCTCTGGACGATCCGGCCGCTGCGTATGATGCCGCCCGTCCGCACGCCGCTGCCCGATCCGACCAGGAGGACCAGCAGCTTGAACCCCGCACGCCGGTTGAGCGGCAGCGCGGGCAGTGCGATCTTGGACGCGTCGTCCGGCGGAAGCGTGTCGGTGCTGCGTTCGATGAGATCGTGCAGGTCGTCCGAGTCGCGCACCTTGAAATGCACGACTTCCCGGCCGGGAAAGGTGAAATGCAGCGGAACGGCGAGGTGGCTCTCCTCGATGTCCTGGCCGCCCGAATTCCGTATGTCGAGCACGACGAGACTGCCGTCCTCGATCTCCCGGCCCTGCGAGCTGATCTCCCACATGTTGAGGCCGTTGGGCGGCGCGGGACCCCGGTTGATCGGCTCGTCGAAAAGTACGCTCCAGCTCAGCCGGCGACGCCGCCGGACCGCGGCGATCAACAGGCCGATCGCGCCGGTGACCAGCGCGCACACCAGAGTGGTGAGCATCTCCCGGCTGTCGATCACCGTATTGAGTTCGGTCAGTAATCCGGACGCCTCAGTGTGCATGGCAGAACCCATGGCTTTCCCCCGTGTGAAACCGACTCACGCGTGTGGACCCGACTCACGCGTGAGGATGAAGTGTCGAGACATCGGGAAACCGCCGGAAGGCGAAAGCCTGAACGCCACGCCAACGTGGCATCACCATTCATGTTGCCGATTCACGCCGGTTCGAGGAGCCGGGCCGACGGGTCTCAGAGCTCGGTGCCCTCGGGGATCAGGTGGTCGTACTGACCGGCCTTGACGGCAAGGATGTGGGCGAGCATCTCCTTGTCCGTGAACCGAAGGGCACCGTCCAGCTCCCGGCGCTTGGAGTCACCGAAGGCGACACCGCCGGCGATCGGCATGATCAGGACACAGTCGTTTCCCGAGCCGGCGCTGAATGAGGACTTCTCCCATGCGCCGTCGAGCGGCACGGCGTAGAGCGTGTCCTTCGGGTCGTTCATGTGAGTTCCTTCTCCATCTCTTCGATGCGACGGACGGTTTCTTCCGCGTTCAGTGCGTGGTCGGTCAGGTCCGTGAACTTCCGGCGTATGCGCCGCACCTCGGCCGGGTCGTCCTGGAGAGTCTCGCCTCGGGACTGCTCCTGCGAGACGACGCTTCGGTTGTCGGCACCAGGAAAGTCGATAATGGTGAACAGCGCGCTTGAGATGCTTGCGGCTCCAGCGGTGAAAGGGATCATTCGCAGAGTGATGTTCTGCTGGTTGGCATACGACACCAGGTGCCGAAGCTGCGCGCGCATCGCCTCGGAGCCACCTACGGTGGCTCGAAGCGCGGACTCCAGGAAAACGGCATCCAGAGTCAGAGGGTTTCGGCGGGTGAGGACTTCCTGCCGCCGCAGCCGGGCTTCCACGAATGCCTCTCGGTGCTCCGCGCTTTCGTGTTTCTGGCCGAAGGCGACGATCGCTTCGATGTATTCCCGCGTCTGAAGAAGTCCTGGTACGTACGTTCCCGATTGCGTCGAGATGCGTTCTGCGGCGTCTTCGAGGGAGAGGTAGCGGTAGGAATCTCCGGTGAACAGTGCCTGAATCTCGGGGCGTTCGTACCAGGTGCGACCGTACGACCTTCCCTGTTCGATCGTCGCGACGATTCCCGCGCGTTCCTCCGGGGTCGCCCCGTAGAGCTTGAGCAGCGTGGGCAGTTGCTCGTCAGTGGGGAAGGCCTTGCCGCGCTCGATCTTGCCCACGGTGTACCGCGAGACGCCAAGTGCCTCCCCGGCCGCCTCCTGTTTGAGGCCGGCTTCCGTACGCAGACGCTGGAGTTCTTCGCCGACGCGTCGCATGGCAAAGATCGCGTTCGCATTGACGCTGACGACCACGGCTTTCCCTCCGAGTGGGGCGGTCTCCCGATGTCGTCAGGGTATCGCTCAGCCGATCCGCCCCATGACTCTCCGGGCCCAGGTTCGCATTTTGGGTTGCGCGTGACAGGTCACGTGACCCAAACTGGGCTGCGCACGCTGCGAAAGCGACTGGCTGCGGTGTGTAGTCCTAGTTGTGCGCGGCCGGTGCTCTCCGGGACCGCGTCCGGAGGTGTGGGTTATGGATCCGCGTGGTCATGTCCTGGCAGTTGAGCGTTATCCCTGTACGGCCACAGCCGTGAGTCGGGCAAGAGCCTTCGCGGGGCGCGCTTACGCGCCCTTCCCCTGGATCGACCACGAGGTCGTCAAACTGTTGGTGAGCGAGACCGCCACCAACGCGGTGCTCCACGCCGGCGGTGGCGGATTCGACCTGATCTGCCACTCCCCGATGGGTGGTTCGATCCAGATCGAGTTGCACGACCGGAGCAGGATCGAACCACTGCGGCGCCCGCACACAGTGTGGGACAGCCATGGCAGGGGCCTGGAACTGCTTGACCTTCTCGCCCCGGGCTGGTCCGTGGTTCCCACCCTGACCGGAAAAGGCCTGATCTTCAGTCTGGAGGCGAAGCCGTGCACGGAGACAGTCTCTCCCCCTCCGACCACCCGGTGACGCCTGACGACCCCGCCTGTCTGCGGCTGCTCACGCTGTTGCTGGCGGGTCTGGGCGGGAGCGTCCGTATGGCCGTCGAGGAGATCTCCGCCGAAGACAACTCCGGTGAAAATCCGGGGCGTAGGGCCGCCGCCCGGCGCAAGGGGAAAGACGGGCGGTGACGGCGGAGAGGGCCGGCGAAGCTTCGCCGGCCCTCTCCCACATCGACAAGCATCGACAAGCGCGACTCACATCGACCCGCCTCCCGCCCGCGCCGTCAGGACGGGCGGTTGCGCTCCTCCAGGTAGCGGGTGTGTGTCTCCTGGCGGCGGGCCTCCGCCTCGCGCAGCGCGGAGGCGTAGGCGCGGGCCTCGTCGTACAGCACGGTCAACTGGCGTTCGAGATGGCGCTCCGGCGGTTCGGCGCCCGGCTGGAGCCGGGTCCACCAGCGGGTCCGCAGATAGGTGTCCACCGACTCCGGGATGTCCTGGCGGATGGCCCGCCCCAGCGCGTGCACCGCCTCCGGGTCCAGGGCCAGCGCGTCGGCGACCCAGCCCGGTTCGAGCAGCGCTTCGAGTACGTCGTCCAGTTCGGTCAGCCGGCCGGCCGCCGCCGGGGGCAGCTCCACCTCCGTCAGATAGGTCCTGAGCGTGGTGAAGTCGCCGCGCAATGCGTCCAGTTGTTCCGTCGGATCGGTGAATTCCGGTGCGCCGGGCCGTTCGGGCGGGGCGATCAGCGCGCCCGCGCCGTACAGCCCGGCGATCACCACGGGCCAGTACGCGCCGGCGAGCCCGGTGAAGGTGAGTGCCAGGCCCGCCAGTCCGCAGACGCTGCCGGTGAGGTTCTTGCGGGACTCCAGATACGCGAGTGCCCTGCCGGGTGTCCTACTGGTAGCCACGGATCTCCTCGAAGGCTCCGTCCAGCGATTCCTGCCCGCCCGTCGCGTCGAAGAGCTGTCCGCCGGTGAGTGAGGCGATGTGCTCCAGCTCCGCGCGGTCCGAGTCGCCGAAGAGAATGGGGAAGACGGGGGTGGCGCGCTGCGCGGCCGGCAGTCCGGCGTAGAAACGCTCGAAGGCGCCGGCGCTCGCACCCGTGGTGTTCTCGCCGTCCGTCATCAGGACGATCGAGGTGAACGCGTCGCGTCCGCCCGCGCCGAGATGGGCGTAGGCCTCCCACAGGCTGCTGAAGATGGCCGTGTCGCCCGAGGCGGTCAGGGACCTCGCGTCCGCGCGGATCGCGTCGAGCGCCGCGGCCGGATCGGCCGGGTCGACCGTATGGGTACTGACCCGCTTCACCTCGGAGCCGAACGGCATCAGCGTCACCTCCTCCCGGTCCCGGAAGCGGTCGCCGGTGGGCGAGTCGTCGGTCCCGGTGAGTCCGGCGAGTGCCGTCTTCAGGCTGGACAGCCGGTCGCCCCGCATCGAGCCCGAGGTATCCAGGACATAGACGGTGCGCGAGGGGCGGCGAAGCTGGTTCTCGTAGGAGTCGAGCAGGCCGTCGGCGACCGAGCGCGTACCGGGAAAGGGCAGCTCGCGTCGCTTGTCGGCGGCGAGACCGGCCGCCGGCTCGACGGACGGTACGACCGGCCGGCGGAACGTCTGTTCGGTCAGCGCCCGCTGGGCCTCCGGGCCGCGCAGATACGCGGTGAGGGCCTGGCCCGCCTCCCGCGCCTCCCGGGGCGCCGAGGTCAGCAGGGTGAAGGGGTAGTCGGCGGTCACCACGCCGTCCTTCGGGCGGATCACGGTGAGTCCGGTGTCGCTGTTCCGGTTCATGGAGAGCAGCACGGACTCGTAGTTGACGAGTGCGTCGACGCTGCCGCGCCGCGTGTAGGCCGTCGCCAGCCAGCCGGAGGAACCCGAGGTCAGCTTCTGCCCGGTGAAGAACTCCTTCAGTTTCGGCGCCGCCCGGCGCACATCGGCGTCGGTGAGCGCGGACTGGGCGCCGGACAGCCCGGAGGCGACCGAGATCAGCGCGGAGAAACCGGAGTTGGAGCGCACCGGGTCGGTCATGCCGTAGGTCAGCTTGCCGGCCGCGACCGCCTGGTGCACCTGTGACCAGGTGACCTGGTCCGGCCGCCAGCCGAGGCGCTCGACGGCCGACGCCTTGACGCCGAGGGCGACGGGCGACGACATCACCGGAGTCTCGTTGGTGAGGCGCTTGGCGGCGCCGGGGTGCAGCCGCAGATAGTCGTTGGACGACAGCCACACCGCGTCGTACTTGCCGTCCGCCCCGCCGGACGCGATCAGTTCGGCGGCGTCCAGGGTGCCGGTCCAGGTGGCCCGTACCCGCACACCGGTCTTCTGCTCCGCCTGGTCCAGCACACCCCGCATGTCGGCGAGTTCACTGGAGGCGAGGACCCGCAGGGTGCCCTGGTGGTCCCTGGTGTCCGCGCCGCCCCTGTCCTTGTCCGGCCCGTCGCCCGGTGAGCAGGCGGTGGCGGTCAGCAGCGCCGCGACCAGTACGGCGGCGAGGCGCGGTCGGCTCAGCGGTCGTCTCACTGGAGGCCGCCTTCCAGCGCGCCCGCCGACCGGGTGCGCTCCAGATGGGCGCCCGCCGTCCGCAGCTCCGCCGTGAGGGACTCCACCGTCGCCGCCATCGACTCCGTCGCCTGGATCTTGTAGGTGTCGATCGCGTCGAGCGTGCGGTAGATCTGCTGGAACGCCGTCCGCAGCGTCTCCGCTCCGACCGCCGGGTCGGCGGCGATGCGCTGGATCTCACCGCTCTGGGTGGCGAGCATCTCCGCGTTGCCGCGGATCAGGTCCTCCGTCGTGGTGCGCAGGACGTTCACCTGCTCGGTCACCTTGCGCTGGTTGTCCAGGGCCGAGGCCAGCATCACCGCGATGCGCAGCGCGGAGACCGTGGTGGTCGCGGCCCGGTCGACCCCCTTGATCAGCTCGTCGTTGTTGCGGCGCACGAGGTCCATCGCCAGATAACCCTGCGCGCAGACCGCGAGCTGGGTCAGCAGATCCTGGTGCTTCTGCCGTACGGGGAAGAGGACATCGGCACGCAGCGCGTCGGCCTGGACCGGGTCCGTCGCGTCGGCCCCGGCGACGCGCTCCTCGATCGCCGCGTCGAGCGCCTCGGTGAGGACCGCGTACTCCTGGAGTTTGCCCATGGTCTCCCAGAGGCGGGTGCGCTCGGTGTGCAGCGCGGCGTTGTCACGCCGCAGTTCGTCCTGGCCGCCCCTGAGCGAACCCACGATCCTGGTCAGGGTGGACTGCGAGGAGGCGTACCTGGCGGCGTGGTCCCGGAGTTTGTTGCCGCCCGGCAGCCTGGAGAGCAGACGGCGGGCGCCCTTGCCCGGCACCTCGCGCGGGTCCAGGTCCTCGACCGTACGGCGCAGTTCGACCAGGGACGACGCCACCCGGGACTGCGCGTCCTCACCGCCGGAGCCGAGGGAGCGGACCGTGCGGTCCAGCATCCGGTTGGACTGCTGGGCGGCGGCGCGGATGTCACCGGAGCCCAGCGCGGCGATCTCGCCGACGCGCGAGGTGAATTCGGGCGAGCGGACATCGAGCGCCGAGAGCGCCCCCACGTAGTCGGTGGCGCGCTGTGTCATCTCCGCGCGTACGGAGTCGTCGAGCGGAACCAGCCCCGCCGCCTGTTCGGCGCGGACCGGGGCGACGGGCTCCGGTGGGGTGAGGATCAGCTCACTGGGCCCTCCGGGCTCCAGGCCGTTCTCTGCGGGCATGCGGTCCCCCCTGGGACGTGAAAAGTTCTGGTGCCCCGACGGGGCTGGTGTGCCGTACCGGACCGGGCTTTCCCGGGGTGGCATCAGGACCGGGCCCGCCGCGCCATCGCGTGCAGCACCTCGGTGGTGGGCACGGGTGCCTGGCGGACGCCGGTGAGCGTCTGGTTGAGATAGGCCGTGAGGGAGGCCGTCGCGGCGGTGAACTCGGCGGCGGCGCCCTGCGGGCGGAAGCCGTGGCGTACCGCCAGCTCGCGCAGGCGTGTGTCGGTGGAGAGCAGCTCGCCCAGCGCACGGCCGTTCCCGGTGAGCGGTACGAGGGTGTGGTCACTGCTGACGGTGGTGTCCGGATAGAGCACCACCAGGTCACCGGTGTCCTCCCCGCGCAGCAGGAGCGAGGCCACCTGCGACTCGTACACCAGCACCAGCGGGTTTCCGACGCCGCTGATGAAGTCCCTGAACGGCGCGTCGGAGCCGGGCTGTTGTGCGCCCTGCACCGAGATCAGCCGCTTGAGCAGCGGAGCCGTACGGGCCACGGCGGCGTCGTCGACGGCGACCTGCCCGCCGTCGGCGACATAGGAGGCCGCCGCGAGATAGAGCGCGCCCGAGCTGGAGGCGAGCGGGTCGGTGCTGGTGACAAAGACCGTCCCGGTCAGTTCGGTGTGGTCCGAGGCGCCCTTGAGCTGCTGCCAGGTGCGCTTCGCGCGGGCCGCGTCGAGATAGGCGTCCATCCGCAGGGTGCCGCGGGACTTGGCGTCCAGTACGGCGAGCCCGTTGCCGGCCAGGACCTCGGCCGCGGAGCGGTGCGCGACGACGACCAGCGGCGAGTAGAACGGCCGCAGCGGTCCGCCCTGCACCTTGTACTTCTTGACCAGTCCGTCGGCCGGCGCCTTGGACGCCGGGAAGGCGAAGTCGGAGCCGTCCAGCAGCAGGTCCTCCATGGCCCAGGAGCCGGAGGTCTCCGCCTTCACTGTGAAGCCCTTGGCAGCGAGGGCCTTCACCACCTCGGGGTCGGAGAAGAACTCGGCCTTCTCCGATCCGATCACTCCGCGCACGGTCTTCGTTGCCGTGCTCGTGCCCTGGTTCTGCCGGCCTGCCACGACGGCTGCTGCCACTCCGCCGATCAGCAGCACCGCCAGGACGATTCCCACGATGCGTCTCACGGGAAAGAGCGTGCTCGCGGAAACCCACATTCCGGACGGAGTTGGGTGGACGGCAGGTGAAGTACCCATCCCGGTAAGGAACCGGAGGGATACGTTCAGTGGCGACCGGTGCGCGCGCCCGCGTGTTGGGAGCCGGGCTCCGGCGCGCGAAGGAAAGAGCCCCGGTCCGCGCGCCTCCGCGGCCCGCGGACCGGGGCCGTCAGAGGGCGCCGATCAGGCGCTGGCCGGGCAGGTCCGCCAGCTCCTGGAGGGCGGCGGTGTGCGCGTCCATCCGCTCGGCCGAGATGATCGCGGCGGCGGTGTCGGCGCGCGAGGCGGCGACGACGAGGGCGCGGCCCGCGAGGGCGAGCGCGCGGCGGTGCAGTTCGGCGGGGTCGGCGCCGGTGGTGACACCCGGACGGCGCGCCGGCGGGGTGCCGCGCAGTCTGGCTATCTGTCCCGCGACGCACTCGGCGGCCGTGTCGAGACCGAGTTCTTCGGTGACGGCGAGGAGCGCGGAGAGATGCCCGGCGAGCTGGATGTCCAGCTCCTCCTCACGGCTGCGGTGCGGGAAGTCGGCGTCGGCCATCGAGTGGACCGACTTGGTGCGGATCGGCTCGTACATGGATGGCCTCCTGGCGTGGTCAGGAGACCATCCTACCTTGGATCGAGTCTAAAGTTGAGTGGAGTCGCGACGGCCTGTGGAGCCTGCGGCCTGTGGAGCCTGCGGCCTGGGGAGCCTATGGCTGGGAGTAGCCGTCCAGGAAGTTCCCGATCCGGGTCACCGCGTCGACGAGATCCTGCGCCGCTGGCAGGGTGACGATGCGGAAGTGATCGGGCTCGGTCCAGTTGAAGCCCGTCCCGTGCACGACCATGATCTTCTCGGACCGCAGCAGGTCGAGCACCATCTGCCGGTCGTCCTTGATCTTGTAGACCTTCGGGTCGAGCCGCGGGAAGAGATAGAGCGCGCCCCTGGGCTTGACGCAGGTCACGCCCGGGATCTGGGTCAGCAGGTCGTACGCCGCGTTCCGCTGCTCCAGGATCCGGCCGCCCGGCAGGACCAGGTCGTTGATCGACTGCCGGCCGCCGAGGGCCGTGGCCACCGCGTGCTGCGAGGGCATATTGGCGCACAGCCGCATATTGGCCAGGATCGTCAGGCCCTCGATGTACGAGGCGGCGTGCCCCTTGGGGCCGCAGACCGCCATCCAGCCGGAGCGGAAACCGGCCACCCGGTAGTTCTTGGAGAGACCGTTGAAGGTGAGGGTGAGCAGATCGGGAGCGACGGCGGCGGTCGGGGTGTGGGTGGCGCCGTCGTACAGGATCCGGTCGTAGATCTCGTCCGAGCAGACGATCAGACGGTGGCGGCGGGCGATCTCGGTGAGCGAGCGGAGCATCTCCTCGCCGTACACCGCGCCGGTCGGATTGTTCGGGTTGATGATCACGATCGCCTTGGTGCGATCGGTGATCTTGCGCTCGATGTCGGCGAGGTCCGGCATCCAGTCGGCGCCCTCGTCGCAGCGGTAGTGCACGGCCGTGCCGCCCGCGAGCGAGACCGACGCGGTCCACAGCGGATAGTCGGGAGCCGGTACGAGCACCTCGTCGCCGTCGTCGAGCAGCGCCTGCATCGACATCTGGATCAGCTCGGAGACGCCGTTGCCGAGGTAGATGTCCTCGACGTCCAGCTCGATGCCCTTGGTCTGGTAGTGCTGCATGACCGCGCGCCGCGCGGACAGCAGCCCCTTCGCGTCACCGTAGCCGTGCGCGTCGCCGAGATTGCGGAGCATGTCCTCAAGGATCTCGGGCGGGCACTCGAAGCCGAAGGCGGCCGGGTTGCCGGTGTTGAGCTTGAGGATGCGATGGCCTGCTGCTTCCAGCCGCATCGCCTCATCGAGGACCGGGCCCCGGATTTCGTAACAGACATTGGCGAGCTTCGTGGACTGGATCACCTGCATGTCCGCGAGCTTACGACCGCGTAACGCGCGCTGCCTGGTGTTTTCGGCCACGTCATCCGGAACGGGCCCTTGCAGGGCACTCGCCGCACGCGCGTCGGGGCCCGGCAGTGCCCTGCCGGGCCCGTCCCGGGGGTGCGGATTCCCGTTCACCCCTATGGGTGACACCGCGCTCGGCGGCACCGCCTGCGCGTCAGCCCGCCACCGCGCGCAGCGCGCCGGGACGGCGGCCGGTGAGGGAGTCGAGCGCCGCCGCCGTGGCGTCGTCGGCGGGCAGGTGGACCAGCAGACGCTGTCCGTCGGCGTCGGGCAGCGTGAGCGTCTCGCGGGCCAGCCGCAGCTCGCCCGCGTCCGGGTGCGTCAGCCGCTGGGCGCCCAGGTGGCGGGACATCCGGGAGCCGGTCGACCAGCGGTCGCTGAAGGGCGCCCCGGCGGTGAGCGCCAGCTCCTGGACCAGGTCCGCCAGGTGCGGATCGTCCGGGATGGAGTCGGCCTTGAGCCGGGTGATCTGTTCGTCGGCGGTGAGGTCCCACTCCGGGTGGGCCGCGCGGGCCCGGGGATCCGTGAAGAGATACCGCGCGAGGCTCGGTACGGGAGCCTCCAGCAGCCCGAGGGGACCGACGAGCTGCTCGTAACCCGTCGTGTACGCGATCACCTCGCTCAGCCTGTTCAGCAGGACGGCGGGGGTGGGCTCCAGCCGGTCGAGCAGGGCGCGCACGGTGGGCCGCACCACGCGCGCCGGCGGCAGTCCGGCACCGGGGCAGAGCTGGCCCGTGCCGGTGGAGAGCTTCTCGGCGTGCAGCAGGGTCAGCCGTTCGTCGTTGGTCAGCCGCAGGGCGTCGGCGAGCGCCGCGAGCACCTGCGGTGACGGATGGCGGTCCCGGCCCTGTTCGAGCCGCGCCAGGTACTCGACGCTGATCCCGGCGAGCATGGCCAGCTCGGAGCGGCGCAGACCGGGCGTACGGCGCCGGCTGCCGTGCGGAAGACCGGCCTCGGCGGGTGACATGGCCTCCCGGCGGCCCCGCAGGAACAGGCCCAGCTCGTTCTCGCTCACCCAGGGAATGTACCCGCCCCGGGCCGCCGGATCGTGGCCCTGCCAGTACCAGCCTGGGCCGGGTCTTCCTCCGGGGGCCCGGCCCAGGCAGCCTGTGCCGGGGCCATGACCAGTGGTACCCGTACCCGTATCCGCCGGCCGGCCGCGGCCCTCCGCGCGGCCACCCCTCACACCTTCCGAAGGATCATTCGTGTTCATCGCCTACGCCGTCGTCGGCATCCTGCTCGCCGCACTGCTGACGTTCTCCGCCATCGGCACCTTCACCCGCCAGGAGAAGATCGTCGCGTCGATGCGCGACGTGCGAGTCCCGGACTCGTGGCTTCCCCGCCTCGCCACCCTCAAGGCGCTGGGCGCGCTGGGGCTGCTGGCCGGGCTCTGGATCACGCCGATCGGCGTGGCCGCCGCGATCGGCGTGATCCTCTACTTCATCGGTGCCGCGATCTTCCATCTGCGCGCCAAGGACTACGCGATCGCCCCGGTCGTGATCATCCTCCTGGTGGCTGTCGCGGCCCTGGTGCTGCGCCTCGCCTCGGCCTGACCCGGTCAGCCGGTCCGGCGGACGGAGCGGCCCGCCAGGACATCCGTGCGGCGGCCGTCCTCGATCACGAAGCGGCCGTCGATCAGGACATGCGGGATGCCCGTCGGCGCGGTGCGCGGTGCGTCGAAGGTCGAGCCGGCCGCGACCGTGTCCGGGTCGAACAGGACGAGGTCGGCGCGGTAGCCCTCGCGGACCAGACCGCGGTCCGGCAGCCGGAGGCGGGCGGCCGGGCGCGAGGTCAGATGGGCCACGCACTCCTCCAGGGTGAGGACGCCCAGCTCCCGGGCGTACCGGCCCAGATAGCGCGGGAACGTGCCGTAGGCGCGCGGATGCGGCTTGGCGCCCTGGAGGATGCCGTCGCTGCCGCCGGTGTGGACCCGGTGGCGCATGATCTGCCGGACGTTCTCCTCGTGGCCGACATGCTGGAGGATCGTCGGACCGAGCCGGTCCTCGATCAGCAGCCTGCGGGCGGTGACCCAGGGACTCTCGTGGCGCAGCCGGGCCGACGCGGCGACCGTCCTGCCGACATGGTCCGCGAGCTCCGGCGCCGCCGAGAGACCGGAGATCTCGATGGTGTCCCACTCGATCGGCACGCCGTGACAGCCGTCGGAGCCGACGACCTCCAGATGGTGGCGGATCCGCTCGGCGGTCGCGTCGTCGCGGAGCCGGCCGAGAATCGCGTCGGGGCCGCCCTCGCTCGCCCAGCTCGGCAGCATCGCGACCAGCGTGGTGCAGCCCGGAGTGTAGGGATAGGTGTCGAGGGAGATGTCGGCGCCCGCGTCCAGCGCCTGGTCCAGCAGCGCGAGCAGCTCGGGCGCGCGGCCCTCGTTCACGCCGAAGTTCATGGTGGCGTGGGCGAGATGGAGAGCGCAGCCGGCCTGCCGCGTGAGCGTCACCATCTCCTCGTACGCCCGGAGCGCGCCGGCGCCGTAGGAACGGTGGTGCGGGCAGTAGTAGCCGCCGTAGCGCGCCACCACCCGGCACAGCTCGGTCAGTTCGGCGTCGTCCGCGTACATCCCCGGCGTGTAGGTCAGCCCCGAGGACATGCCGACCGCGCCCTGCTCCAGGGACTCGGCCACCAGGCGCTTCATGCGCGCCAGTTCGGCCTCCGTCGCGGGACGGTCGTCCCAGCCGACCGCGTACATACGGACGGTGCCCTGCGGGACCAGATACGCGGCGTTGACCGCGATGCCCTCGCCGCCGAAGCCCCGGTCGAGCCGGTCGAGATACTCGCCGACCGTACGCCAGTCGAAGTCGACGGTGGTGTCCCCGGGCGCTCCGCCGTTCCAGCCGGTGATCGTCTGCCGGACCTGGGCGAGGGTCGGTTCGTCGACGGGCGCGTACGACAGGCCGTCCTGGCCGATCACTTCGAGCGTGACGCCCTGCGCGGCCTTCGCGGAGTGGTCGGGGTCGCGCAGCAGCGCGAGATCGCTGTGGGCGTGCATGTCGATGAAGCCGGGGGAGAGGGCGAGACCGGTGGCGTCCAGCACACGGGCGCCGGTGAGGCGGGGACCGCCGGTCCCGCCCGGGGCGCCGGTCTCACGCCGTATCGCGGTGACACGGCCGTCCGTGATGCCGACATCGGCGCGGTAGGACGGGCCCCCGGTGCCGTCGACGACGCGCGCGCCGCGTATGACGAGATCCATGTCCGGCCTCTCAGAAGAAGGTGCGGAGGAAGTCCGTGACCGTTCCGTCCGCCTCCACCAGCGGGATGAGCTGCCATTTGTCGAAGGACGTACACGGATGCGAGAGGCCCATCCCGACCCAGTCGCCGACCGCCAGCTCCGCCTCGTCCGAGGTGGACAGCCAGCCGTGCTGGTCGGACAGGGCCGTCAGGGTGACGCCCGCCGCCGGGCGGATCTCGCCGGTGCGGCCGTCCCGGACCACCTGAACCTCGGGAAGGTCGAGATCGTACGCGGCGTCCCGCTTGCCGGCGTTGACAAACGCCTGCCCGGCGGACGGCCGCGAGATGACCTGCGCCCAGAGCCGGAAGGCGGGCCGCAGCGCTCCTTCCTCGGGGATCCGGTTGAACGGGGTGAGATGGCGGTAGTGGCCGTCGTCGTGGGAGACGTACGCGCCTGAGCGCAGCAGCTTCAGCACCGGGCGGGAGAGCGCGGGGATCTCGGCGAAGACGTCCGCGACCGCGTCGAACCAGGCGCTGCCGCCCGCGCTGACCACGATCTCGTCCGTACCGGCGAAACGGCCGGCCTTGTCGAACTCGGCGGCCAGCGCGGTGAGCCGGCGCAGCCAGGCACGGACACCGGCGCCGTCGGCCGCCGGTACCTCGCCCTCGTATCCGGCGACTCCGGTCAGGCGCAGGGTGGGCGCGGCGGCCACCGCGTCCGCGACGGCGGCGCACTCGGCCTCCGTACGCGCTCCGGTGCGGGCGCCCTCGCCCGCGCCCAGTTCGACCACGACCTCCACCGGGCGGCCGGCGCCCGCCGCGCGCAGTGCCTCGTCCATCAGCTCCACGCCGCGCACGGAGTCGGCGTAACAGACGAAGCGGAAACCGGGATCGCGGTCCAGCTCGCCGGCGACCCAGCGCAGCGCCGCCGCGTCGACCAGTTCATTGGCGAGGAAGATCCGTCCGATGCCGAACGCGCGGTAGACGCGGGCCTGGTGGGGGACGGCCGCCGTGATGCCCCAGGCGCCGCGCGCGAGCTGGCGTTCGAAGAGCTGGGGCGACATCGAGGTCTTGCCGTGCGGCGCGAAGGCGAGACCGTGGCGCTCGGAGTAGGTCTCCAGCAGCGCGAGGTTGTGCTCGACCGACTCGGCGGAGAGGGCGAGGACGGGGGTGGTGAAGCCACCGGTGAACAGATCGCGGCGCTGCGCGGCGAGCGCGGAGACCGTCAGGCCCTCGGCGTCGGGCGGCAGCGCCTTGAAGCGGTGGTCGACACGCTCGTCGCCCAGCCGGTCGGCCGTTCGCGGGCCGAGTGGCTCGTCCTGTCGCTCGTCCGGGCGTCGGTCGGCGGCCATGGGCCCTCCCCTTGTCAGTGGCGTTGCAATGCCCCAGGCGTTGCAACATTTGCAACAACCATTGCGCGTATCGCTTGTCGCTGTCTAACATCCGAGCCGACACCAGGTCAATGGTGACCCGTCCGTCGACCGTCGAGCGCGAGGAGCTGTGGAGTGACCGGAACGGTAGAGGCGGACATCCCCCCGCGCGTGGAGGTCGTCTGTCTCGGTGAGTCCATGGTCACCTTCCTGCCCTCCCGGCCGGGCCGCCTCGCGGACGTCCCGTCCTTCGCCCGTACGATCGGCGGCGCCGAGTCCAATGTCGCCTGCGCGCTGGCCGCCGCGGGACACACGGTGAAGTGGATCAGCCGGGTCGGCGCCGACGGCTTCGGTGACCACCTCGTCGACGCGATCGCCGCGTACGGCGTCGACACGTCGGGCGTCCGCCGCGATCCCGCCCGGCCGACCGGCATCTACTTCCGTACGGCGACGGACCGGGCCACCGACGCCCATGAGGTCGCCTACTACCGGGCCGGATCCGCGGCGTCCGCGATGTCCCCGGAGAACATGCGGGCCGCGGGGCCCTGGTCGGGCCGTGTCCTGCATCTGTCCGGCATCACCGCCGCGCTCTCGGACGACTGCCTCGCCCTGACGCGGGAGCTCACGGCCCGCAGGCCGGGCCGCCCGCTGGTCTCCTTCGACGTCAACCACCGGCCGGGACTGTGGCGCGACGGGTCCGGCGCACGCGTGCTGCTGGATCTCGCACGCGGCGCCGACCTGGTCTTCGTCGGTGAGGACGAGGCGGCGCTCGCCTGGGACCTGCGCGGTGCGGACGCGATCCGGCGGGCGCTGCCCGAGCCGGAGGCGCTGGTGGTCAAGCGCGGCGGCGCGGGAGCGACCCTGTACGCCCGGGAGGCCGGCCCCGGGCAGCGGGACACCGTCACCGCCGTGCCCGCGCTGAACGTCGAGGTCGTCGCGCCGGTCGGCGCCGGAGACGCCTTCGCCGCCGGGTTCCTCTCCGCGACCCTGCGCCATCTGCCCGCCGCCGCCCGGCTGCGGCACGGCCATCTGATGGCCGCCGCCGCCCTCACCGCGCCCGGTGATCTCGGCACCCCGCCCTCCCGGGCTCACGCCGACCGGCTCGCGGACCTCGCCGCGGCCGACTGGGGGAGACTTCGTCTCGGCCCCGGCTGGACGGCGGCCACGGAGCAGGAGGTACGTACCCCATGAGCCAGACAGTCGACCGAGCGCTGAGCATTCTTCCGCTGCTCGCCCAGGGACCCGCCGACCTCGGGCAGGTCGCCGACCGGCTCGGCGTCCACAAGTCCACCGCGCTCCGGCTGCTCCGTACCCTGCACGAGCACGGGCTCGTCTACCGCCAGCAGGACAACCGCTACCGCCTCGGCGCCCGGCTCTTCGCGCTCGCCCAGGAAGCCGTCGAGAACCTCGACATACGCGACATCGCCCACCCGCATCTCGTCGCGCTCAACGAACAGTGCGGCCACACCGTCCATCTCGCGGTGTACGAGGAGAACGAGGTCCTCTACATCGACAAGGTCGAGAGCCGCTACCCGGTCCGGATGTACTCCAGGATCGGCAAGCCGGTCGCGATCACCGTCGCCGCCGTCGCCAAGCTGCTGCTCGCCGACCTTCCCGAGGCGGAGCGCCGCGCCCTGGCCGAGCGCCTTGAATTCCCCATGTACACACCCCGTTCGATCCCGAACGCGGCCGCCTTCCTCAAGGAACTGGCGACCGTACGCGAACAGGGCTGGGCCACCGATCTCGGCGGCCACGAGGAGTCCATCAACTGCATCGGGGCCCCCATCCGCGGTGCGGACGGCCGGGCCGTCGCCGCCATGTCGGTCTCCGCGCCGAATGTCGTCGTCACCGCCGAGGAACTCCTCACCCTCCTCCCGCTGTTGCGCCGCACCGCCGCCGCGATCAGCGGGGAGTACTCCGGCACCACCCACCCCAAGGAAGCGTCATGAGCGACAAGACCGCACTCACCCCTGCCACCCACACCGCCCCGCCGGCGAAGTTCTCGCACGGCGTCCGCAAGGGCAACATCCTGCAGGTCGCGGGCCAGGTCGGCTTCCTCCCCGCCGTCGATGGCCAGGCGCCCACCACGGCCGGCCCGACCCTGCGTGAGCAGACTCTCCAGACCTTCGCCAATGTCAAGGCGATCCTGGAGGAGGGCGGCGCGAGCTGGGACGACGTCATGATGATGCGTGTCTACCTGACCGATGTCGACCACTTCTCCGAGATGAACGCGATCTACAACGCGTACTTCGAGGAGCAGGGGCTGAAGGAGGCCCCCGCCGCGCGGACGACGGTCTATGTCGGTCTGCCCAAGGGCCTGTTGATCGAGATCGACGCCCTCGCCGTGCTCGGCTGACCCTCCCGCGCGCCCGCACCGCCGGACTCGGCCCGCCGTCTTCCCGCACCCCGCGCCGCAAGGCACGGCGCGCCCGCCTCCGGGGCGCCGTGCCGCGGTTCCCGCTGCCCAGAACAGAAGGTCCCCCTCATGCCGCTCGCCGCTGACGCGCCACCGCAAGCCCCACCCCACACCGGTGGCCTGCTGCTCCTCATCGACGGCACCGCCGGTCTGCTGACCGTCGCCGCTCTCGGTATCGCCCTGCTCCTCATCCTGATCATCAAGGTCCGGCTACAGCCGTTCGTCGCGCTGCTCGGCGTCTCCATAGCCGTCGGCCTCGCCGCCGGTCTCTCCGTCACCGAACTCTTCGGCACGGTCCAGAAGTCCGCCGCCGTCTCGATGATCGAATCCGGCATGGGCGGCATCCTCGGCCATGTCGCGATCATCATCGGGCTGGGCACCATGCTCGGCGCGATCCTCGAAGTGTCCGGCGGGGCCGAGGTGCTGAGCTCCCGGCTGCTGAACCTCTTCGGCGAGAAGCGCGCGCCGCTCGCCATGGGTGTCACCGGTGTCGTCTTCGGCATCCCGGTCTTCTTCGACGTCGGCATCTTTGTGCTCGCGCCGATCGTCTACGCCGCCACCAAGCGCTCCGGAAAATCGATCCTGCTGTACGCGATGCCGCTGCTGGCCGGCCTCTCGATGACCCATGCCTTCCTGCCTCCGCACCCGGGGCCGGTCGCCGCCGCGGGACTCTTCAAGGTCGACCTCGGCTGGGTCATCCTGATGGGCATCGTCGTCGGCGTCCCGTCCGTCCTCGCCGCCTGGGCCTACGCGGCCTGGATCGGCAAGCGCATCTTCGTCGAGGTCCCGCAGGACATGGTCGAGGCCGCGGCGGAGGCGAAGAGCGCGGTCGCCGCCGAGCAGCGCGCCTCGGGCGTCACTCCCCGCGAGACGCCGGTCTCGCTGGCCACGGTCCTCGCGATCATCGGCACACCGCTGGTCCTGATCCTGCTGGCGACCTTCTCGTCCATCGCCCTCGACCCGTCGACGGGCCGCTCCGTCATCGAGTTCTTCGGCCACCCCTTTGTGGCGCTGACCATCGCCCTGCTGCTCGCCTACTACCTGCTGGGAGTCCGCCGGGGCTGGTCCCGCAAGTCGCTGGAGACGGTCTCCACCGCCTCCCTGAAGCCGGTGGGCAACATCCTGCTGGTCGTCGGCGCCGGCGGAGTCTTCGGCGCGATCCTCAAGGGCAGCGGTATCGCGGACGCGCTGGCCGACACCTTCAACGACGTGGGCCTGCCGGTCATCCTGCTGGCCTGGCTGATCTCGGTCGTGCTGCGTGTCGCGCAGGGCTCGGCGACGGTCGCGATTGTCACCACCGCGGGCATCGTCGTGCCGCTGGTCGAGGGCCAGGACCTCTCGCAGGCGCATCTCGCCCTGATCATCATGGCCATCTCGGCGGGCTCGATCTTCGCCTCGCACGTGAACGACGGCGGCTTCTGGATGGTCGCCAAGTACTTCGGCATCTCCGAGCGCGACACCCTGAAGTCCTGGACGGTCCTGGAGACCGTCCTGTCGGTGGCGGGCTTCGTGGTCGCGGCGCTGCTCAGCCTGGTCATCTGAGGGCCGTCCGGGGACGGGGGCCCGGGACGGTACGGGCGGGAGGCCGCGGCGGGACGCGCGCCTCCCGCCCGTACCGCGCCGGGCTCAGACGGCCTTCGCGCAGACGTAGTTCTCCCCGTCGTCCACCTCGTACCAGTAATAACGGGTGGAATCCCCCGCGAAGGCACGGCACTCGGGATCGCTCCCGTCCGACGGCATGGCGTAGTAGCTGGTGATCTGCATGACATAGCGGTAGCCCTGGGGCACGGAGTCGGCGGCGCAGCTCCAGACGGTCATCAGGCTGCCGTCGCCGACACCGTCGCCCTCCGCCCTGGCGATGAAGCACTGACCGTTCCGGTACTGACGCTTCAGGCACAGGCGGGTGACGGCACCGTCGTCACCGACGTTCGTCCAGCGCTCCTCGTCGTCCGACGCGCAGTCCTGGCCGCTGTCCGAGACGACGGACACGACACGGTTGTAGGCGTCGGCCGATTCGCAGTCGACGCGTTCCGGGGCGGCGTCGCTCCAGCCGCCGTGCCCGTTGTCGTGCGAGCTGAGGCAGTCCCCGGTGACCACGGCCTGGAACGCCAGATCCGTGGGGTTGGGGGCGGGCGTGTCCGGCAGGTCCCTGCCGGGATACGGGCTGGAGTATGAACCGCCGCCCACCGGACCGCTGGTGGGCTCCTCGGTCTCCCAGGGCTGCCAGACCACCAGGACGAAGAAGGCGAGGGCGGCCAGGAAGACGCCTCCCCAGCCGGAGGACTTTTTGGCGGGGCCGACGGCGGGCGCGGGCCCGGCTCCCGCCGCGGAGCCGTTCCGGGAGCCCGCCGAGGAGCGTTGCCCGGAGGAGGAACCGGCCGAGGCCCGCTGCCCGTCGGCGGCGGGACCGGCGGCCGATGCCGACCGCGACTCGCGCCCGGCGCGCTCCCGCCCGGCGCGTTCCTGGTCGGCCCGCCTCGCGGCCACGGCCCGGGCGAGTTGCTCCCGCTGCGCCCGCCGTTCGGCCCGTTCGCGTTCGGCGCGGTCGTGCTCGCGGGCCGCCCGCAGCCGTTCCCGTTCCTGTCGCTCCTGTTGTTGTTTCTCCTTCTCCTGTTTTTCTCTCTCCTGCTCGTCCCGCTCCTGTCCCGGCCGGCCGACGTCGTCCGCCGAGGGTCCGTCGGCGCGCGCCCGGGTGTACTGCCGGGTCGGCCCCGGGTCCGGCACCGCGCGGGTGCGCTGGTCCACGGTCGGCGCGTCGGCGTCGGTGCCGCCGCCGGCCCCCGGGTCAGGCCCCTCCCGCAGCGCCCGGCCCTGCTGTTCGTACTCCTCGATCAGCGCCGTCCAGCGCGGCGGCAGCCAGCGGGTGCCGCTCTCCGACACCGGCAGCCCGACGAGGCCCGACGTGAACTGCGCGAGCACATCGGCGGGCCGGGGGCGGCCCGCCGGGTCCACCGCCAGACAGGTGCGGATCAACTGCTCCAGCTCGCGCGGCAGTCCGCTCAGATCCAGCTCGCCCCGCGACACCCGGGCCAGCAGCCCCAGCGTGTCGCCGTTGTCGGCGTACGGCGGCCGGCCGACCGCGAGATGGAAGAGCGTCGCGCCCAGCGAGTAGATGTCGGAGGCCGCCGTGGACGGCTCACCTCGGGCCTGCTCGGGCGAGGTGAAGGCGATCGTGCCGAGGGTGAGGCTGGTCCTGGTGAGGTCGCTGGCGTGCGAGATCCCGAAGTCGATGACACGCGGACCGGTCAGCGGGAGCAGCACGTTCGGCGGCTTGATGTCCCGGTGCACGATGCCCGCGTCGTGCAGGGCGACCAGCGCGGCCGCCACTCCGGCGCCGACCCACCGGACGGCCGAGGCCGGCGGGTGCCCGGCCGTCCGTACCAGCTCCGCGAGGGACGGCGCGGCGATGTACTCGATCGCCATCCAGGGGCGCGGCGCACCGGCGTCGGCGTCGAGCACCCGCGCCGTACGGCTGCTGTCGATCCGCTGGGCCAGGGCCACTTCGCGGGCGAACCGCCGCCGGTCGGTGGCGCTGACGAGCCCCTCCGCCAGCAGCGTCTTGACGGCCACCAGTCCGCGGTCGGCGGAGCGCGCCAGATATATCCGGCCCATTCCGCCCGAGCCGAGGCGGCCGATGATCCGGTACGGCCCCAGCGTCACCGGGTCGTCCGTGCCCAGCCGTTCGATCTTCACCCCGGACATGCCTCAGCTCCCCCTGCCGCACGCGATTCCGCCGCGTCCCCCGCGCGATGAATAACACGCCGGGCGCCGCCGCCCCGTTCCCGCCCGCGCGTCCGGAATCCACGAGGCATGGTTGCCGGTCGCCCGGCTTGCGTCAACAATGCGCATGACCATCCACAATGTGCATGACAAGCCGGAGAAACTTCGGCCACAGAGGGGGCCCCACATGAGAAAGCCTCTCCTCGGCGCGCTCGTCGCCGTCCTGCTCCTCGGAGCGGGAGCGGCGCCCGCGACGGCCACAAGCCGCCCGGCGAACGCGTCCACCCGGACCACCGAGGCCGACCGGACGACCCAGATCCGGGCCAAGGCGGTCGACTTCGCCGGAACGGTGGCGCTCAGCAACTGTTCCGGCTCCGTTGTCCGGGTGCCCGGGTCGCAGCCGGGCGACCCCGCCCTGGTCCTGTCCAACGGCCACTGCCTGGAGAGCGGCTTCCCCGGCGCCGGGGAGGTCGTCGTCGACCAGCGCTCCACCCGTACCTTCGGCCTGCTGAACTCGGCGGGCAGCAGGGTCGCGACGCTGCGCGCGAGCAAGCTCTCGTACGCGACGATGACGGACACCGACATCTCGCTCTACCAACTGACCAGCACCTACGCGCAGATCCAGAGCGCGTACGGGATCACCGCGCTGGAACTCAACGCCACCCGCCCGGTGCGGGGCAGCGCCATCAAGGTCGTCTCCGGCTACTGGAACCGCATCTACACCTGCGCCATCGACGGCTTCGTCTACCGCCTGAAGGAAGGCGAGTGGACCTGGAAGGACTCGATCCGCTACACCCCCGCCTGCGACACGATCGGCGGCACCTCGGGCTCGCCGGTGATCGACGAGGCCACGGGCAAGGTGGTCGCCGTCAACAACACCGGTAATGAGGACGGCGGCCGCTGCACGCTCAACAACCCGTGCGAGGTCGACGAGAACGGCACCGTCACCGTGCGGCAGGGCATCAACTACGCCGAGGAGACCTATCTGATCGTGCCCTGCGTGGGCACCGGCAGCAGGATCGATCTGAACCGCGCGGGCTGCGCCCTGCCCAAGCCGTAACCACCGGGAAACCGGCGCACGCGGCCGGGTCGTCGCCGGCGCCCCGGAGCCGATGTCCGGGGCGTCGTCCCGTTCGCCCTCTTGCGCGATCACCGGTACCCCGCTTTGGTGACGTGGGTCACGTAGGGGGACGAGTGGAAGGCGAGGACGCATGGCAGACACCGCGGACCGTGGTACGGAGCCGGCGGAGACGCGCGAGCCGGGCCCGCCCCGGGCCGGTACGGACGAGACGGGCGCCGGCGGGGTGCGCGGAACGTACTCCCCGGTGTCCGGCACGGGCGAGCCGGGTCCGCCCGGGGGCGACGACGACGCCCCTCCCCGCAAGGCGAGCTGGCGGTACATCGGACCCGGCATCGTTGTCGCGGCGACCGGCGTCGGGGCGGGCGATCTGGTCGCCACCCTGATCGCGGGCAGCACGTTCGGCTACACCCTGCTATGGGCCGCGATCATCGGCTGTCTTGTCAAGGTCTCCCTCGCCGAGGCCACCGGCCGCTGGCATCTCGCCACCGGCCGCACGCTCTTCGAGGGCTGGCGCAGCCTCGGCCACTGGACCAGCGTCTACTTCGCGATCTACGTCGTCGTCTGGGGCTTTGTCTACGGCGCGACGGCCATGTCCTCCAGCGCGCTGCCGCTCGTCGCGCTCTTCCCCGACGGGCCCGGCCTCAAGACCTGGGCGGTCATCACCGGGCTGACCGGCCTGGTCTTCGTCTGGTTCAACCGGTACGCGGTCTTCGAGAAGGTCATGACGGTGCTGATCGGGATGAAGTTCCTGATCGTCATGTATGTCGCGGTCCGTGTGGTGCCCGACCTCGGCGCGGCCTTCGCGGGGCTCGCCCCCGCCCTGCCCGACGGCTCGCTCTTCTACACCCTCGGGCTGATCGGCGGTGTCGGCGGCACCATCACCATGGCCGCGTACGGCTACTGGGTGAATGCCAAGGGCTGGACCAACTCCGGCTGGATGAGCGTGATGCGCCTCGACAACCGCGTCGCGTACATCACCACCGGACTCTTTGTCGTCGCCATGCTGATCATCGGCGCCGAGCTGCTGCACTCCTCCCACATCGCGCTCACCTCGGGCGACCGGGGGCTGATCGATCTCGGCTCGGTCCTGGAGGACCGGTTCGGCGTGGTCACCGCCAAGCTCTTCCTGATCGGCTTCTTCGCCACGTCCTTCGGGGCGCTCATGGGGGTGTGGCACGGCGTGAGCCTGATGTTCGCGGACTTCGTGGAGCGCATCAGGAAGGAGCGCGCGGGCACGCCGGCGGACGGGGCGACGGGGATGGTCCAGGAGGTCGCGGCCGGTGAGCGCGAGCGCTCGCTGCCGTTCCGCGCGTATCTGCTCTGGCTGACCTTCCCGCCGATCGGCCTGCTCTTCCTCGACCAGCCGTTCGGCCTGGTTGTGGTCTACGGCGTGCTGGGCGCCTTCTTCATGCCGTTCCTGGCGCTGACGCTGCTCTGGCTGCTCAACTCCTCGCGCACCCCGGCACGGTGGCGCAACGGCATGGTGAGCAATGTGATGCTGACGGCGGCCGGGCTGCTGTTCGTCGTGCTGTGCGTCCAGCAGGTACGGGATCTGCCCTGGTAGGAGGGCCCGCTCCGGCCGGGCCCGGACGCGCGGCAGCGCCGTCGGGTGGGGTTCGACGGCGCTGCCGGCCCTGTGGGGGGCCTCGGTCGGCCGGCCCGTGGTGCGGCCGGCCGGGACTGTTGCAACGTGCCTAGGGAAGGCTGTGGACGTGCGGTCCGACGGCGTTGGACCAGGCGTTGCCGGCCGTGGCGTCCCAGTTGGTCGACCAGGTCATGGCGCCCCGCAGGCCGGGGTAGGTCCTGGACGGCTTGAAGGAACCGCAGTTGGTGCCCCTGGTCAGGCAGTCCAGCGCGTTGTTCACGATGGACGGTGAGACATAGCCGCTGCCCGCGCCCCGGGTGGAGGCGGGGACACCGATGCCGACCTGGGAGGGGTCGAGGCCGCCTTCGAGCTGGATGCAGGCGAGAGCGGTGAGGAAGTCGACGGAGCCCTGGGAGTAGACCTTGCCGTCGCAGCCGAGCATGGAACCGCTGTTGTAGTACTGCATATTGACGACGGTGAGGATGTCCTTGACGTTCAGCGCGGTCTTGAAGTACTCACCGGCCGTGGACTGCATGTCGATGGTCTGCGGCGCCATCGTGAGCACCAGGCTCGATCCGGCCCTGGCGGAGAGCTGGCGCAGCGCCTTCGTCATATAGGTCGAGTTGAGGCCGTTCTCCAGGTCGATGTCGACACCGCTGAAGCCGTACTCCTGCATCAGCGCGTAGGCGCTGTTGGCGAAGGCGGTCGCGGAGGCGTCACTGTTGACGGAGACGCTGCCCTTCTCGCCGCCGACCGAGATGATCACGGACTTGCCGGCGGCCTTCTTCGCGGCGATGTCCGCCTTGAAGTCGGCGACGGAGCCGTAACCGACGGCCGGGTCGAGATTGAAGGTGATCTGGCCGGGCGTCGTCGTCGCGTCGGCGAACGACACGGCGATGATGTCGTACTGCGACTGCACGTCACGCAGCTTCTGGACGGCCGCGCCGTTGTTGAAGTTCTGCCAGTACCCGGTCAGCGCGTGCCTCGGGACCGCGGGGTTGCCCGGGTTGCCGCCGCTCGTGGCCGTCTTCCCGGTGACCGCTGCGGACCGCGCGGACTCACCGGCGGAGTTGGTCGCGCTCACCTGGAACTGGTATGAGGTGTTGGCCGCCAGGCCCGTCACCGTGGTGGACGTGCCGCTCGCCGACTGGACCCTGGTGCCGGCCTGGTAGACGTTGTAGCCGGTCGCACCGGACACGCCGTTCCAGTTGAGCGTGACGGACGACGAGGTCACGGAACCGACCGCGAGTCCGGCGGGTGTCCCGGGCACCTGCGGGCCGGGGTCGCTGCCCCCGCCGCCGTCGGGGCCGAAGACGGAGAAGTCGTCGGCGTAGTAGGCGCTCTGCCCGTACCACCCGTGCGTGTAGACGGTCACCGACCTGGTCGAGGCGCCGGTCCTGAAGCTGGTGGTGAGCTGCTTCCAGCCGGAGCTGTCCGGAGTCCAGGTCGACACGTCGGTCGTCCCGGTGCCCTCGGCGCCGAGATAGGCGTAGCCGCCCTGCACCCAGGCGCTCAGCGTGTACGTCGAGTTGGGCTGCACGGCCACGGACTGCGCGCACTTGGCGTTGTCCTGCCCCTGCGGCGTGCCGCGCAGCGCGGCGGCGCCCCCGTGCACGGGCGATCCGACGGTCGCCCCGCTGCCGGCGGAACACGTCCAGTTGCCGAGCCCGGACTCGAAGCCCGCGTTCTTGGCCACATTGATGTCGGCGGCCTGCGCCGTCCCGACCAGCCCGGTCAGACTCAGCGCACCGGCGGCCACCACAGCCACCGCCCCGCCGATCCAGGTCCTTATGCGTCCTCTGCCGCCTGGTGCACGTTCCACTTGCTGCCTCCGCTGGGTTCGGGGATGGAGGTACGGGATGAGGGGAACGGTGGCCACCGCCGGGCGTAAAACTGGTCCAGACCAATCAAGTTGTCAAGACCTCTGGCAGCAGGTCGTATACGGCGGTGCCCTCCCGCCCCCGCCCGCGCCGCCCCGCACGGCCGGGCGCGGCTCCCCGGCACCCGCGACCCGCGCCCGCCCCGGGGCCGCTCATTCCTCCGGGGGTCCGCCGCCCCGCACCGGCCGCGCGCCGTGATCGCATCGCACACGGAATCGGAAGGGGAGGATACGGACGCGGGGCCGCCATGGCATGGGCCCGTGGACCCAACCGGGGCCCAAAACGAGTTCAGTTGGGCCGGCGAGCCGTGCCGGACGCATCCTCAATTGAAACGGGAGTCAACTGCTGACTGCTTCGCCCGATTTTGGCTGTGCCTGCCATGCGTGGGCTGTCGTACGGACACCTGAAAAGTGTTCTCTGCACCGTAAGACGCCGATAAAGTGCAGGGGGCAGGAGCACGGAGCAGGAGAGATCTGCGGTCGTCGGGACTCCGGCGGCCGGAGCTGAACGGGGAACCAGCGTGCCGACCGCGATTGCTGTCACCAGCCCTGATCTGGTGCTACCACCGACGGATCAGCAGACGCCCAGCGCGGCGCTGCTGCAGCCGCCGGACACCCAGCCGCTGGATGCCGCGCTCGCCGACATGCAGGTACTTCTGGAGCAGCACGGCTATGTGATCGTGCTCTATCCGGCCAATATCCCGGTGGCGCACGAGCGCCGGCTGCACACCATCCGCTCCGTCATGGAGAGCGACCGTATCGCCCTCCTGAAACTCGATCTGCCGCCGCTGGGCGTCGCCGTACTCGTCCGGCAGATCCGGCAGCTGTCGATCTGCGACTTCAGCGCCGGGGTCGTCGCCTCGGCCGCCCGGCTGCTCTCGCACTATGTCTACGCCGGAGCGCTCCTCAGCTCCGTCGCCAGGCTGGACCGTGTTCCGGTGAGCCTCAAGGCGCACGCCAAGTCCTGGGTGCCGGGGTCGCAGTTCGCGGTGCTGGCGAACCCGGATCCGCAGTTGGTGAAGATCGGCACCGGCGAACTCGCGGGCCCTGAATTCGCCACACAACTGATCTTCGCGAAAGGTCAGTTGCAGTCGGAATGGGTCACTGCGAGTCTCGCGCCCGCGTGGCGCGTCCAGAAAATCCAGGAGAGTGCGCTGCCGAAAGATTCTCCGGGCTGGTGGGGGACTTCCAGGATGATCGAGTTCGCGGCGTACCTGCCGGACATCTCCGTCCTCTACCAACTGGTCTCCTCTGTCCGACGGGAGATGTGTTCCTGGTGCGGTTTCGAACTCATAGGTGACCGTTGTGGATTCTGCCTGGCACCGCTTGTGCCGCCCGAGAACCAAACCCGGCCAGGCCGTGTCCTGAGCATCGGAACACAGTCCGTGCGCCACGGCCCGTAATCCGCACGCGGCCTCGAATGGACCGATGACGCCTCCGGGTGAAGGCCGCACCAGCGGCCCGCCCCGTGTCCGCACTGCCCGCCCATCTCCCGCGACCTGTCCGATGTTCCCGTCCCACGTCCCCGACGTCTCCGAACGAGGTTGTCCCGCTCATGAATTCACGGCAGCGCCGCGGCATCATACTTCTTCTTCTTTCGGTCCTCTGTGCCTTCGCTGCCTTCGCGGGCGTACTCTCGGTGATCAGTGATGTGAATTCGAAGGTCGGGCCGGAAGTGGCCGCTTATCAGATCAAGTCCGATGTGGCGCCTTACACACCGCTGCGCGAAGGCCAGTTCGTGAAGATCACGATGCCCAAGCGCTGGCTCTCCGAGAATGCCGTGACCGACCTGTCCGTCGTCAATGGAAAGATCGCGGTCACCCAGCTCAAAAAGGGCTCGCTGCTGCAGGACGACATGATCGTCAAGCGCCCCGAGCTCGCCAGTGACGAGCAGGAGATCGCCATCATGATCGACGCCGCCACCGGCGTCGCCGGAAAGATCACTCCCGGCGCCCTGGTCAATATCTTCGCCACTTTCGCGGCTGAGGACGAAGGCGCCAGGGCCCAGTCCCGGATCATCGTCGCCAATGCCAAGGTCATCGACGTCGGCCGGCTCACCGCACTGGAGCCGAAGGACAACAACAGGACCAGCGGACCCGAGCAGGCAGTGCCGATCACGTTCGCGCTGAAGACGAAGGACGCCCAGCGCGTCGCCTACGCCGAATCCTTCGCGGAGCACGTACGGCTCGCGCTCCTCGCCGACGGCAGCCCGTCCACGCTGCGCCCCGGGGAGAACACCTACACCCTCGAAGGGGACAAGTGAGGGACGAATGACCACCCGAATCCTGCCGGTCGTCGGCGACGCCGACGCGGCCCGGTCCGTCACCACTCTGCTCAGCCAGCTCCCCGACGCGGAGCCGGCCGCGCCGATCGGTGACTCGACCTCACTGATCGACACCCTGGCACGGCTGGCCGCCGAGTCGATCGACGAACTGCCCGAGGTCGTACTGGTCCATGAGCGGATCGGTCCCGTGCCGGCCCTGGAACTGATCCGGGAGGTGGCCCTCCGGTTTCCGGCGGTCGGGGTCGTCCTGGTCACCGTGGACGCGAGCCCCGGCCTCTTCTCGGCCGCGATGGACGCCGGCGCCCGAGGACTGGTCGGACTTCCGCTCTCGTACGAGGAACTGGCCCAGCGCGTCCAGGCCGCGGCGGGCTGGTCCGTGGGTGTACGACGCCATCTGGGCCAGGGCGGCGACGTGTTCACCGGTCCCGGCGGCACCGTCGTCGCGGTCAGCGGGGCGAAGGGCGGCGTCGGCACCACCCTGACCGCGGTTCAACTGGCGCTCGCGGCGCGGGCGTCCGGTATGAACACCGCGCTCGTGGACCTGGACCTCCAGGCCGGGGACGTCGCCTCGTACCTTGACGTGCAGTTCCGCCGTTCGATCGTGGACCTCGCATCCATCCAGGACATATCGCCCAGAGTCCTCCAGGACGCGGTCTTCATCCACGAGAGCGGTATCGGGCTGCTGCTGGCACCGGGAGAGGGCGAGCGGGGCGAGGAGATCACCGACCGGTCCGCGCGGCAGATCCTCAGCGCGCTCCGCAACCGGTACGAGGTCGTGGTCGTCGACTGCGGTACGCAGATGAACACCGCGAACGCGGCAGCGGTCGAAATGGCTGACACGACCCTGCTGGTGACGACACCGGACGTGGTGTCCGTCCGGGCGGCCAAGCGCATGGTCCGGCTCTGGGACCGGCTCCAGATCCGCAAGGCGGAGGAGACCGTCGTCGTGGTCAACCGCTACACGCGCGGGACCGAGATACAGCCGCCTCTCATCGAACGGATCACCGCCACCCGGGTGTCCCGGGTGGTCGTTCCCGCCAACTTCAAGGAACTCCAGGCCGTGGTCGACGCGGGGCGGATGCAGGACCTGGAGTCCAAGTCGACGGTGAAACAGGCGTTGTGGGCTCTGGCGGGAGAACTGGGTCTGGTAAAGGCACCCCCGGCGGGCGAGGGGCAGCGGAAGATGAAGGGTGACCGGGGGTCCATCCGCATGCGCGGGGGACGGTCGAAGTGACACGGCTGAGGGGGAGACCTGACGTATGAAAGGACCTGGAACACTCCCGAAGAAGAGAGAGCCGCGACCGTGGAACGATCGCGGCCAGGCAGTCATCGAGTTCACCGGGGTGGTTCCGCTCATCCTGGTGACCCTCATCCTGCTCTGGCAGGCCGCACTGGTCGGATACACCTTCTCACTCGCGGGCAACGCGGCGGACAAGGCGGTACGCGCGGCCGCGGCGACCGAGGGCGGCGACCGGGACGCCGCCTGTGAGACGGCCGGCCGTGAGGATCTTCCGGCCGCCTGGGACCAGTCGGCCACCATCGAGTGCTTCTCCGACGGCGATCTGGTCACGGCGGAATTCACCCTCACGGTTCCCGTCCTCTTTCCCGGCGGACTCGATTTCCCCTTCGATGTCCAGGGCAGGTCCGCTGCCGCGAGGGAGAGCTGATCATGCGGAACCGTACCCGTGGCAACGACCGCGGCCAGGCCGCCGTGGAACTGGTCGGCTGGATTCCGCTGCTGCTTCTCGTCGCTCTGGCCGCGGTCCAGCTCGGGCTCGCGATCTTCGCCGTACAGCAGGCCGGTACGGCTTCGCGGGCCGCGGCCAGGGTGGCGTCCCAGAGCGATTACATCGATGTCGACTACGACACCGCGGGAAGGACCGCCATGAGTGGCTGGCTCGCCCAGGACGCGGAGTTCACCGCGCCGACCGCCGGTGACGCGGTCACGGTGACGGCCAGGGTGCGGATCCCCTCCCTTCTCCCTGGGATCACGTTCGGAGACGCGGAGAGGAGCGCGACCATGCCGCGCGACTGACAGAGCCGATGCGATCCATCAGAGTGTCGTGAGCAGCAGCACGCGAGTACCACCAGGGAGTTGAGGACATGAGCCTTCGGGCGCGCATCACCAGCCCCGAGCCGGCGAACGGGCACAGCGAGGAGAGCCGGCTGGTCGGGGTCTACCGCGCCAAGCTCCTCGAGGAGATCGACCTCGCCGAGATGTCGGCGCTCGCGACCGCCGAGCGCAGGGCGCGCCTCGAACGGGTGCTGGGCCACATCATCAGCCGTGAGGGGCCCGTACTCTCCACGACCGAACGGTCTCAGCTCATCCGGCGGGTCGTCGACGAGGCCCTCGGCCTCGGCATCCTGGAGCCCCTGCTCGAAGACGCGTCCATCAGCGAGATCATGGTGAATGGCCCCGATCAGGTCTTCGTCGAGCGAGGCGGTCGCCTGGAACTGCTGCCGATGCGGTTCGCCTCCAACGAACAGCTCATGCAGACCATCGAGCGGATCGTCTCCACGGTCAACCGCCGGGTGGACGAGGCGAATCCGATGGTCGACGCCCGCCTTCCGTCCGGGGAACGCGTCAATGTCATCATCCCGCCGCTCTCCCTGACGGGGCCCGTCCTCACGATCCGGCGCTTCCCGCGCGCCTTCACCCTGCAGGAGATGATCGGCCTGGGGTCACTGGACGAGCACATGATGATGATGCTGGCCGGTCTGGTGAGGGCGAAGTTCAATGTCATCGTGTCCGGGGCCACCGGCACCGGCAAGACGACCCTGCTCAACGCCCTGTCCGGGCTGATCCCCGACGGTGAGCGCATCGTGACCATCGAGGACTCCGCCGAACTCCAGCTCCAGCAGTCCCATGTCATCACCCTGGAGAGCCGCCCGGCGAACGTCGAGGGCAAGGGACAGGTCACCATCCGCGACCTCGTACGCAACTCCCTGCGTATGCGCCCGGACCGGATCATCGTCGGTGAGGTCCGCGGCGGCGAGACGCTGGACATGCTCCAGGCGATGTCGACCGGTCATGACGGCTCGCTCGCCACCGTCCACGCCAACAGCGCCGAGGACGCGCTGATGCGGCTTCAGACCCTGGCCTCCATGTCGGAGGTCGAGATCCCGTTCGTGGCGATCAAGGACCAGATCAACAGCGCCGTGGACGTCATCGTGCAGCTCACCCGGCACGCCGACGGCTCCCGCCGGATCACCGAGATGGCGATCGTCGACTCCTACGGCCGCGAGGAGTACCGCATCGTCACCGTCTGCCGGTACAACGCCCTGCCCATGGCAGCCGACGGCCGGATCTACGGAAACTTCGAGTACTACCCGCTGCCCCGCCGGGTCGCCGAGCGTCTCTACCTGCGGAGTGAGGCCATCCCCGCGGCCTTCGGCGTCGCTCACTCGGAGGAGCAGCTCGTACTGCGCAGAGCCGCGGCCTGACCGCTTTCACGCACCGCCCGCCCGTCCCCGTCCGCCGCTCACCGAGAAGGTCCCGCCCGCCATGGATAATCTCCCGCTCCTGACAGTCGGAGTCACGCTGCTCGCCTGTGTGCTCGCTGTCATCGGCGTGCACGTCTTCTCCGCGGGCAGGGCCCAGCGGGAGGCGCTCGTCCAGCGCATGTCCCAGACCGGGCAGTTGGAGGACATCGGGTACCGGCGCAGGCGGTTCGGCGCGGTCGACCGCAGGCTGCGGCGGACGGGGCTCGGCAAGCGCATCGAGCGCAAACTCTCGGCCACCGGCCTGGACATCACACCGGGCGAGTACTTCGTCTATCTCCTGGCCGCGCTGATCGGCCTCTATTTTGTGGCGGGTTCCGTCTTCGCCCCGTTCTTCGGGGTTCTCGCAGCCGTTGCCGGACTCTGGGGCGGCAACGCCTTCCTCAATATGCAGATCCAGAAGCGCACCGAGGGATTCATCAACCAGCTTCCCGAGCTCACCCGGATCCTCGCCAACGCCACCCAGGCGGGCCTGGCACTCCGCACCGCCCTCGCCATGGCGTCGGAGGAACTGGACGACCCGGCGGGCGAGGAACTGAAAAGGGTCGCGGATCAACTGGCAGTCGGCCACTCGCTGGACGACGCCCTGAACGAACTCGTCGGGCGGCTGCCGTCACGCGAACTGACCGTCCTGGTCACCACCCTCATCCTGTCGAACCGGGCGGGCGGCACCATCGTCTCCTCGCTGCGCAATCTCACCGAGACGCTGGAGGAGCGCAAGGAGACCCGGCGAGAGGTCAGCACGCTGCTCTCCCAGGTCAAGGTCACCGCCGTCATGGTCCCGGTGCTCGGCCTCGGCTTCCTGCTGATCATCAACAGCATGCGGGCCGGCGCCCTCGACGACATGACCGGCGCCACCCTCGGGCAGATCGCGGTGATCGTGTCCGCGTCCCTCTACGCCCTCGGATTCTTCCTCATCAACAGACTCACCCGCGTCCGCGCCTGAAAGGAGGGCTCGCACATGGAACTGCTGCTCGCCGCCGTTGCCGCACTCGCGGTGTACGGGGTCTTCCACGGCCTCCGGATGTACCGGGCCGATGCCAAGCTCCCCGGCGATCTGGCGGTGGCCCTCGAAGTAGGTGCCAGCCGCACCAGCGCGACGGGCTCCGCCATCGACCGCCTGGGCATGCGGTACGCGCCCTCCGTCCTGCGCATGATGGGCCCGAAGCGCGTCGACAAAGTCCGGCGCAAGCTCGACATGGCGGGCAACCCCGGCGGTATGACGGTCGACCGGTACGCCGCGCGCCGCGCCGTGTACAGCGGACTCGGTTCCCTGACGGCCCTCACCATGTTCATGAGCGGGCAGGTCGTCCTCGCGGTCATCTTTCTCGTCTACGGCTTTCTGTGGACCGACGCCCTGATCCGGGTCGCCATTGGCCGGCGCAAGGAGGACATCGAGCGCACCCTCCCCGATTTCCTGGATGTGCTCGCGGTCGTGGTCTCCGCCGGGCTCGGGTTCCGCCAGGCCCTCGAACGCGTCTCGGAGAAGTACCAGGGTCCTTGGTCCGACGAACTGCGCATCACGCTGCGCCAGATGGACATGGGAGTCAGTCGTCGTGACGCCTTCGACCAGTTGCGGCGGCGCAATGACTCCGAGCAGGTCTCCATGTTCGTCAGTGCTCTCCAGCAGGGCGAGGAACTCGGCGCGCCCATTGTCGACACCCTCATCCAGATCGCCAACGACATGCGCCGCACGGATGCCCAGAACGCCCGTCGCAAGGCGGCCAAAGCTGTCCCGAAGGCCACGCTCATCGTCACGAGTTTCATGCTTCCCGGGACGATGATCCTGATCACTGTCGGCTTCTACTACGCGTCGGGGGTCGACTTCAACAGCGTCTTCGGAGGCTGAGGAACCGGCAGCCGCAGTGGACTGAAGGAGACCCGGCTCGGAGGAACGAAGGCCGAGAGGAGGAGGTGACCGGGCCAATGCCCATATGGATGAGCCGCACGTCCCTGACCGGTGGGCCGGGCACGGACGAGAGCACCCCCGGGCATGTGCCCGCGCTGCCGATCCAGGTGAACGCCCTCCAGGCGCTCTGCAGGCAGGTCTTCGGGTTCCGTCTGGCCATGACCGCCCTCGCCGCGCCGTTCGCCCTCGCCGGGGTCGACACCGAGTTGGGCGGCTGGCTCGTCGGCGCCGCGGTGCTTGTCACGGTCATGATGTCCTACGCGCTGCTGCGGGACTGGGAGCGCTTCGGTCCGGTGCTGCTGCGCCATCCCACACTGCTCGCCGTCGACATGACCTTCGGAGCGCTGCTGTTGTTCAGCGCCTCTCCCGGCTCGACGCTGACCTATGTGACCGTCTGCACTCCGCTGCTGGCCGGCCTCGTGTACGGCTGGCGCGGAGCCGCTGTGTTCGCGCCTCTTCAGGCGCTGCTGATCGGCGCCGCGTACGGGGTCAACGCCCGGGTCGACATGGACGCCTCGTCCTTACTGACAGCCGGTCTGTGCGTGATCGCCGGAGCGGTCGGCAGTACGCTGCGCAACCTGCTGCTCGGATTCGGCGCCGCGTCCCACGCTCTGACCGAGGCCCGCGCCCGGCTGGCCGTCACCGGGGCGGTGGAGGAAGAGCGTGCCAGGCTCGCACGCGAGATGCACGATTCGGTGGCCAAGACCCTGCACGGCATCGCCCTGGCCGCCGACGGTCTCGCAGGTACGGCCGACCGTCTGGACCCGCTCGTGGTCAAACGCCAGGCGGCCCTTGTCGCACGCTCCGCCCGCAGAGCGGCCGCGGAGTCCCGGGAGCTCCTCTCGGACCTGCGCCGGGAATCGGACCTGGACGGCGGCGTCGATGTCCAGACCGAGCTGGACGCCCTGACCGGTGACTTCATGCGCCGCCACGGCCTGAAGGCGACCTTCCGCCGGCTCGGCGAAGGGCCCGTCCCGCCGATGCCGCACGTCATCGCCCGGCACGCGCTGACCATCGCCACGGAGGCCATGGAGAACGCCCACCGCCACGGGCACCCCACGCATGTGGATGTCTCGGCCGGTGTCGTCGGCGACGCCTTCCGGATCAGCGTCTACGACGACGGAGCGGGCCTGCCGCCGGGCACCTCCCTGGCGGACCTCAGACGCGCGGGCCACTTCGGCCTGGTGGGAATGGTCGAACGTGCCGCGTCCATCGGCGCCCGCATCAGGATCGGCAGAGGCCGCGCTGTGAACGGCACCGAGGTCCGACTGGATCTGCCCGTCTCCGCGCTGGGCCCCGCTCAGCCGCGCCCGACGGTCCGGCACGCCGCCCCACTGTCCCTTCCCTTCGCCGCTCCCTGACAGAGAGGAGGCCGCAACCATGACGGATGAGATCTCGCACAGTTCTGGGCAGCCCCGGACTCGGCGGAACCATGGTGCACAGCACACGTCCTCGCGTCCCGCACCGCTCAGCACGGATCGCATGCCGGGACCCGCCGCGCCCGTGCCGCCCGCGGCAGCACCGCAACTTCCCGTCTTCGCGGACAACATGACCCCCGCCCCGCCGCTGCGGGTGGTGGTGGCAGACGACAACCCCGTCGTCCGCGCGGGCCTGACGGCCCTGCTGTCCGGCCGCGACGACATCGAGGTCGTCGGGGAAGGGGCCGACGGCCGTCAGGCCTACGAAGCCACTGTCCGGCACCGCCCGGACGTGGTGCTGCTGGATGTCCGGATGCCGGGGGTCGACGGGATCTCCGCCCTGCCGCACCTGGTCCGTCTGGCGCCCGTGCTGATGATGACGTACAGCCGGGAGACCGAGATCGTCCACGAGGCACTGCGCCTGGGTGCGGGCGGCTACCTCGTCCACGGTGAGTTCACGGCCGACGAACTGGTCGCGGCGGTGCGGGACATCAGACAGGGGCGGCCGCACTTCACGTACTCCGCGTCCAGCGCCCTGCTGGCGACCGTACGCGGCCGGGAACCCGAGGGCGCGAGCGGAACGCTTCCGGCGGGTGTGGGCACGGCGTTCACAGCGCCCGGGCAGCCGCCCGTGGCGCCGATGCAACCATCTGCATCCGCACATACTTCGCCGCCGGGCCATTCCGAGCAGATCCGGTCAACAGGTTCTCACCAAAGGGAAGTCGACTCGGCGTCGAGGCCAAAAGAATCTTCGCAATTCGCTTCGCATTCGCAAGCAGACGTGGCACATTCTTCTCAGGGGAAGCTGCCGTCCAGTGCCCCGTACTCCGAGCTGAGCGCGAGGGAGGTGGAGATCATGGACCTGATCGCGTCAGGAATGACCAATCAGCAGATCGCCGCCGCCTGTTTCATCAGTCAGAAGACCGTCAAGAACCACATCAACCGCATCTTTGCCAAGTTGAATGCCGGGAGTCGCGGCGAGGCCATCGCCCTCTGGCACGGCATGGCCCGAGGGGGGTCGGCAAGGAATGTCTGAACGGGTAACGGGCCTGCGGGCCCGAAGAGTTCCGCCCGGGGCCCAGCCCGCCGACTGGGTCCGCACTTGGGTCCTGAGACCCATGATGCGAAGCGCCTTGCCGTCGTACGGTTCTCATGTCGCCAGTGACTCCGGCCGGGAGGAAGCCGGAAGCGCGAGTGACGACAAAGACTCATACGAGTCGTCCGGCAAGCGGCCGGCCGACACTGGAGGGGAACACCATGTCGAACATCACGACGAAGGCCGCCGCCACCAAGACTTATGTGGGCCGCTGGGCGAACACGACGGTCGAGCACATGAAGCGCCGCCGGGACGCGGGCCAGGGCGCGATCGAGTATGTAGGCATCACGATCCTCGTGGTGGCAATCGTCGTCGCGCTGCTGAACACCGACCTGGGCGCCACCATCGCGAACGCGTTCACCACGCAGATCAACTCGGTCCTCGGCGGGTGAGCCGACCGCCACAAAGCGAGACAGGGCAGGCCACACCGCTGTACATCACAACGGTGGTGGGCCTGCTCTTTGTCGCCCTGGCCTTCTTCGCTTTCGGCCAGGCCGACGTGGTCCGCAATGGAGCCCAGTCGGCGGCCGACGCGGCAGCCCTGGCGGCCGCCCAGGAGTCACGGGATCAGCTACGGGACGACTTCCTCTCGAAGATCCTGGACGACGGCTACCTGGAAGGCATCTTCGACGGAAATGTCACCGGGCCGCCCGGCTGTGGTGCGGCAGGCGCCTTCGCCGCGAGCAACGAGGCCCAGGTCACCGGGTGCGCCTCACTGAACGACGGCCGTTGGGGTGTCATGGTCAGTGTGCGGTCTCAGGACCCGGTCGGCGACACCGTTCTGAGCGGCACCGAGAGCATGTACGCGGAGGCCGAGGCGACCGCCGTCGTCGAACCTCGTTGCGCCTTCGAGCCCAACGAGGACGCCGGAGAGCCGCCGGACGGCGGCGAGGAAGGGGGTGACGAGAAGCCGTCCCCGGGCACGTTCGTCTGCGACGGCAAGCCCTGGATCATCGACCCGACCCATCTGGACCTCCTTCCCGACATGAACGACCTCTTCGCCGTTCGACTGGCCGAGGACTGACCGCCAATGAACGCAAAGGAACATCACTCATGAGTATGTGGCATGGAGCGACTCCCCGTCGGGCAGCGGCGGCCACCCTCGCGGCACTGACGTTGTCCGTCTCCCTGGTCGCCTGTGGCAGCGGCGGGGAAGAGCCTCCCCAGCGGGAGACCGGTGACTCCGCGGCCGCGGACAGCGGCAAGGACAAGACTCCCACCGACAGCGGCACCACACTGCCGGACACCAGCGAGATCCTCGCGACCCTGAAGGGCGACCAGGGGATCGAGATGGTCATCCACGGGGCGAAGCGTGACGACGGTGGCTTCCTCACGGTGAGCGGCGAGTTGAAGAACACCGGCGGCAGCGTCTACACGACCCCGGTCCAGTGGAGCGGCCAGGAACAGGCCGTCGCGGGGACGGGTCGCTCGGTGGCCGCCATGACACTGGTGGACTCCCAGGAGAAGAAGCGTTACTACGTCCTGCGGGACACTGACAACCGGCCGCTGACCACGAGCGGTTTCACGCCCAGCATCAAGGCGGGACAGAGTCTCTCCTTCTTCGCGCAGTTCCCGGCGCCGCCGCAGTCGACGACCAAGGTTGATCTCCAGTTCCCCGGCTTCCCCAACGCGCCGATTGAGATCTCCTGATGAGCGACGTCACGGTCCGCGGCCGAAGGGCCAGAGTGCGAACGGCAAGCGCCGTTCTGTCCGGCGTCCTCGTGTTCGGGCTCATGGCCGTCCCGAACGCCATGGCGGACGACAACCCCTATCCGTCCGCGTCCGCGGCGCCCCCCGTCGAAGTAGACGCAAACGACTCGGACCTCAAGCTGCCCGAAGGAGCCACGCTCGCGCCCGCGAAGGTCTTGGACATCGTCTCCGTCATCGAGTCCGAGGGCGGTGAGGAGCGACGCGAGGACACCAACGAGAATGTGAAGCTCGCGCTTCAGGCCGAGGTCCTCTTCGGCAAGGACAGCGCCAAGCTCTCCCCGGCCGCGAACTCCCGTATCGCCGCAATCGCCGACGAGATCAAGCAGCAGGGTGCGACGAGGGTCCGGGTCTTCGGCTTCACGGACGACCTCGGTTCGGCCGCGCACGGGGACGTGCTCTCCAAACAACGTGCCGAGGCCGTGCACGGGATTCTGGAACAGGAACTGGCATCCGCCGGGATCACCTACGAGATCCGCGGCTACGGCGAGCAGTATCCGATCGCGGACAACGACACCGAAGAGGGCCGCAAGAAGAACCGCCGTGTGGAGGTCTCCTTCCCCCGGGGCGGGAGCGGGACCGCCGTGAACTGAGACATCCATGAAGGGGCCCGTTCCGCGTGCCGGCGCGGACGGGCCCCCGCCACGCCCGCGCTTGAGCCCGGGATTGGGTCCTGGGGCCCACGACGGCGCGGCCTTCGCCGCCTAGCGTCGTGGTCATGTCGCCAACGGGGGTTGTGGGCCGGTTGTGCCGTCGCGCGCGGGAGCGCCTGCCGCGCACCGATACGCGTCTGCTGGGGCTGCGCCGCGCGCAGTCGGGGCAGACCGCGGTGGAGTACGTGGGTCTGCTCGCGGTCGTCATCGCGATCGTCGGTGCGCTGGTCGCGACAGGGGTCGGCCCCGCGCTGGCGGACGGCATCAGGACGCAGGTGTGCCGGATCACGGGCGGCGACTGCGGCGGTGGCGGGGCCAACGAGGCCGGGGCCGCGGGGGACAGCCCCGCTGAGGACCGCCCCGCCGACGCCGGCCCTGCCGAGGACCGCCCCGCCGACGCCGGCCCGGCGGGCGATCCCGCTGTCGCCGGTGAGGGCAGGACGCCGGCTCAGCAGGACTACGAGGCCGCGCTGAAAGCGCTTCAGGACGCCCGCGCCGCCGAGGAGTCGGACGCCGACAAGGCGGCCGAGGCCGCCAAGGAGCTGGCGAAGATCCTGGCGGACGAGCTGGGCATCACCGACGCCCTGGACTGTGTCACCCAGGGCGACATGGGCGCGTGCACGGAAACCCTGATCAATGTGCTGCTCAGTGTCATCGGCGGCGCGGTCGGCAAACTCGCGGCGAAGTACGGAGCGCCGTGGAAGTGGAAGAAGGCCGTCGAGCTGGTCGGGAAGCTCAAGAAGCACGGCGGTGATCTGTACGACGGACTCACCGGGCTGCTCAAGAACCGCAAGAAGGTCGGCGAGGCCGAGGACAGGCTCGCCGACGCGAAGCGGAAACTCGACGCCGAGCACAAGGGCACACCGAAGGACGACGACGGCGCCAACGGCGACAGACCGCCGGCCTGTCCGGTCAGCCACAGCTTCCCTTCCGGTACCCCGGTGCTCCTCGCCGACGGCGGTCGCCGGCCCATCGAGCGGGTACGGACCGGGGATCTGGTCAGCGCCACCGACCCGGTCACCGGGCGGACGACGGCCAGGAGTGTGACGGACACCTTTGTGACGCACGCCGACAAGGAGTTCACCCGGCTGGCGGTGCGCACCGGCTCCGGTACGGCGCTCGTCACCGCCACGGACACCCACCCCTTCTGGCTCACCGACCGGCGCCGCTGGGCCGCCGCCGGTGGCATCCGGCCCGGCGACGTCCTGCGGACCGAGCGCGGCGGCTCGCTGAAGGTCCTCGCCACCAGGCACTACACCCAGCGGCAGACGACCTACGACCTGGCGGTCGAAGGCATCCACACCTATTACGTCGGTGTCGGCACGGCCGCGGCGCTCGTCCACAACAACGACTGCGAGTGGTCCGTGGCGGAGGGGGTGCAGGGCCCCGCCGCGGGCAAGACTCTCAAACGGCCCAACAAACGCCACACGGTCGGCGGCGCCGCGCACGGCGAGGTGAAGCCGTCGAACACGATCATCCTCCGGGGGATGGAGAAGCAGGTCGACGACGACATCAAGGGCATCGCCGAGGGCAGGGCCAGACTGGACCCCGACGGAAACACGTACCGCATCAACGGCCGCTCCTACGAGGTGAAGCCGAACGGCACGGTCTTCCCGAAGGACGGCCCGGGACTCGTCAATCTGGACCGTGTCGAATACTCCGCGCTCCAGTTGATCGCGAAGGGTGATCCCAAGTCGCTGCAGCAGCTTGAGAAGAACCCGAAGTTCACCAACAATCCTCAGGCGGTCGCCAAGGCCAGAGAGATCTACGAGGGAACGTACAAGTGATCTGCAATTTCCTGCTCGGCCGGCGCCTGGAGCCGGCCGAGCTCGCGGCGGGGCTCACGGACGCGGCGCGGGTGCCGGCCGGGCGGGCGGACGTCCGCCGCGAGGACGACGACCAGGCCGGGCGCGACTGGCAGGCTCCGGTGCTCTGTACGTACCACTCTGTGCGCGGCGACGTGGTGATGAGCCTGGACATCCAGGTACGGGACGAGCCGGGTGCCCGGCCGGCCGGCGCGCCGTCGAGCGAGGCGGAGCTGGCGGCGGCCTTCGCCGGGCGTACGGGGGTCGCGGTCCTCTATCCGGACGACCGGGCCGACCCGGAGACCTACTGGCTGGCGGACCCGTGGGGCACGGTGACCAGGGCCCGGCTGGTGGCGTCGGACGACGAGCCGCCGCGTTACACCGTCGACGCCGTCGAGACGGCGGTCTCCGCCTTTCCCGGCGCCGAGGTGACTCCGCTCGCCGAGATCCTCCGGTCCGAGCCGGTCCCGGCCCCGGTGGCCGAGGCCCTCGGCTCGGACAGCCCGGCCGCCGTGTCGCTCTTCGTCTGGGAGCGCCTCGGCCGGCGGATGGAGAGCGGCTGGGCGCCGTCCGGCCGCTATCTGCCGGAGTTGTACGCGGAGGATCTGTCGGCGCGCGACGCGTTCGACCGGCAGATCGGCCAATGCGCGTCCCCGGAGCGGGAGTCGCTGCTGCGTGCCGTGGCGGAGCTGGACGAGTTGTTCCGCAGGTACACGGTGGACGACACCGGATCGATGTCGCGGGCGCCCGGACCGGGCGGGGGCGGCTGGTGGTGGCGGCGACGGCCGCGGCGGCTGCCGTGGCCCGCCGGATCCGGATCACCGGGTCGTTCGCAGTCCGGCGGTTCACCGCCCGGCACGTCACCACCGCCCGGCGGGTCGGCGCCCGAGGGCCCCGGGAGCGGCGGATGAGAGTGGCGGGAGTGCCCTTCGGGGCGGAGCTGCGGGCCGCGCTGGGCGTCCCGGGGCGGGTGCGCGAACTCAGCAGCAGCCCGCGTTCGCTGGTCCGGCGGGTCGAGTTCGCGGACGGCACGCCCGCCGTCGTCAAACAGCTCACCGAAGGCCCCGGCGCCGCCGAGCGGTACGCCCGCGAGGTCGCCGGGCTGCGGCTCGCGGGCCGGGTCGGGCCCTCCGTCGTACCGCGGCTGCTCGGTACGGACGAGCGCGAACGGGTGCTGGTCCTGGAGTGGCTGGAGCACCGGCCACCGGCCAATGGATGGCAGGTCGCGTACGCGGCGGCGCTGGCCCGGCTGCACGCCGCCGCTCCCGCCGACGGTGCCGCGCCGCTGCCGCGCTGGAAGGGGCCGACCGGCGACGACATCGAGTCCTTCCTCGCGCTCGCCGGCGCGTTCGGCGCCGCCGCACCGTCGGCCGTCCGTGACGAACTCGGCGCGCTGACCGAGCGCCTCGGCCGGCCGCCGGGCCGTCCCGCCCTGCTGCACGGTGATCCCTGTCCGGGAAACGATCTGCACACCGAGGACGGGATCCGGTTCGTCGACTTCGAACAGGCTTCCCTGGGCGACGGCCTGATGGAACTCGCCTATCTGCGGATCGGCTTCCCGACCTGCTGGTGTGTCACCGCCGCTCCGGAGCCGCTGCTGGACACGGCGGAGGCCGCCTACCGCGCGGCCTGGCGCGACGCGACCGGCCTCGAAGCGGAAGGCGACCTGGCCGACGCCTGCGCGGGCTGGCTGATCCGTGGCGACGCGCTCGTCCAGCGCGCCCAGCGGGAGACCGTGGACCAACTCGCCCGGCTCACGCGCGAGGACTGGGAGTGGGGGACGGCCACGGCCCGGCAGCGGCTGCTGCACCGCCTCGGCGTGGTCGCGCGGATGACCGGTGACAGCGCCGCACTTGGCGGGCTCGGCCGGCTCAGTACGGAACTGAGGGCCAGGATGCTCGCGCGCTGGCCCGCGCTGCGGCCGGTGCCGGAACGGCGGCCGTAGGGCTGAGCGCGGACGGCTTTGGGCCCCTGGGCCCATGCGCGGCGGTGAGAAGGGCTGTTAGCTTCCGCTGAGCGCCGCCGGTCACCCCGGCGGCGCTCAGCGGAAGCGGAGAGGGAGCAACGGATGAGGGCCGGCACCGTGGGTATGGGGCAGCGCGTCACCTTCGCCGCGACGGCGGTCGCTCTCACGCTGGGGCTCGTGGCCGCCTGCGGAGGCGCGGAGACTTCCGGCGGCAGCGCGGCGGGGGACCGGCCCGCGAAGCACACCGGTACGAGTGGTCCGGTCCGGTCCGGAGCGCCCGCACCGGACCGGCCGGCCACCCGGTCGCCACAGCCGGCCGTGACGGGCGCGGGCGCCGCCGGCGGGCGGGTGCTGACCAGGGCCGAGCTGGACCGGGCGGTGCTCGCGCCGGGCGACGTACCGGAGTTCACGGTCACTCCGGCGGAGGCGCCGCCGGCGGGCGGTGAGCGCGCCGACAGGTCCGAGTGCGCCCCTCTGGTGGCGGTGATCAACGGCCGCCCGGAGCCGCTCGCGAAGGCCGCCGTGTACCGGCAGCTCATCGGCGCGGAGAACGGCCGCCCCGCGGTCTTCGAATTCCTCACCACACACGGCGCACAGGGGGCGGCCGTCCTGTTCAGCAGGCTGCGCGCGGCGGTCACGGCCTGCGAGGACGGTTTCAGCGGCGCCGGCGGTGAGGGCACCTCCACATACACCGGGGTGAAACGGCTCGCCGCGCCCAGGGCCGGTGACGACACGCTCGCCTACCAGGTGACGGGCGACTTCGACGGCGATCCGGTGCCGCTGGTCTTCCATGTCCTGCGGGTGGGCGGCACGGTGGCGACGTTCTACACCGCCAACCTGGAGGACGGCACGACTCCGCGCATCCCGGACGCCCTGCTCACGGCGCAGGCCGCCAAACTCACTTAGTCGGCCCGTCGTCCCCCCTCAGCCCCAGCCGGGCACCGGTCCGTACGCCCCACCGCGCCATCGTCCCGGCCTCCGCCTCCAGCACATGGCGCGCCCGGAGACGGGGCGGCGGCAGCCGTCCCGGCTTGAGCGTCCGGACCTGGAGGACCTTCAACTCCTTGTCCAGATAGGCCACATCGAGCGCGAAGCGCATCCGGAAGGTGTGCACGCTGTTGCACGGCGTGAGGAGCAGCGCGCCGTCGATCCCGTCGCGTCCGAGCAGCCCCCGCCTGCGGGCCCGGTACGAGGCGGCGATCTCCAGATCCACCGATCCGTCCCGCCCCGCGACCGTCAACGTCCCGTGTCCGTCACGCCATTTCCCCATGGCCCCAGACCGTAGCGCCCGGCGTGCCGCGCCGGGCCCCGGCGGACGGATCTGGGCCCCAGGACCCAGGACCGCGGCCGGCCTCCGCTCTCGGGCGTGTTGCGAAAGTCCCGCCCGGCTCGCGACACCTGGCCCGCACGCTCGCCGCGTTGTCGGGGTCGTCGGGGTCGTCGGGGTCGTCCCAGTCGTCCCAGTCGTCCCAGTCGTAACAGTATGTCCAGTACGCGAACGATCCTCCGCCTTGCGATCGCACGCACCAGGCGCCGCGAGCCCCGCCCCAGGGGACGGGCGGCGCTCCTTTCGAAACACGCCTAGGGTCGTCGCTGTGTACGCCACGCTGATCGCCGTCGCCGTCCTCTGGGGTGCCGTCACCGGGCGGCTGCTGCCGCGCGCCGCGTACCGTCTCTCGGTCGAGCCGGACGACGAGTGGCGCGACGGCTGCCCGGCCGGGCACCCGATCACCGGCCCCGCTCGCGGGTGGCTCGGCGGCGCGGGATGCGCGACCTGCGACGCGGCCGTGCCCGCCGGCCCGGGGCCCGCGCGTATCCGGTGGCGGCCCGGCAGCGGCACCGGCGACCGCGGCCCGGGGGGCCGGGGCGCCGACGCGCCCACCGGCGGCGCCCGTGTCCGCTACGCCCCCTCCCTGCCGGTCACCGTGATCGGCGCCCTGGTCTGCGCGGCCCTCGCCGCGGCCACCGGCCCCCGCCCCGAGCTCGCGGTCTGGCTGCTCCTCGCGCCCTTCGCCCTGCTCCTCGCGCTCGTCGACCGCAATGTGCACCGGCTCCCCGACCGGCTGACCCTGCCGCTGGCCGCCGCTGCCGCCGTGCTGCTCGGCCCGGCCGCGCTGCTGCCCGGCGACGGCGGTTCCTGGCCGACGGCGCTGCTCGGCGGGGTGGTGCTGGGCGCCTGCTACTTCGCGCTGTTCGTGATCAATCCCCGGGGGATGGGCTTCGGCGACGTCAAACTCGCGCTCTCCCTCGGGGTCGTGCTCGGCTGGTACGGCTGGCCGGTGCTGTTCGCGGGCGCCTTCGCCGGGTTTCTGCTGGGTTCGCTGTACGGGGTCACCCTGATGCTGCTCCGCCGGGCGAGCCGTACATCGGCGATCCCCTTCGGTCCGTTCATGATCCTGGGCGCCCTGCTCGGTGTTGTCCTGGGCGGCCTCGCCGCCGGATAGCGCGCGCTCACGTCCGTGCGCGAGACCTGCCGGACCCGGCCGCACCAGAACTTAAGCGGAACTTCACCGTCCAGCCGCATCGCCCCGAAGGGCCGGAACTAGCATCCGTTACCGTGCCGAAACGCCGCATCCTCCGTCACTCCTCCTCGGAGCATCCGCCGGAGCCCGCGCCCGCGCCCCCTACGGGGAGGCCGGGCCGCCGCTCCCGGCGCGGATGGGCGCTGCTTGCCGCGTGCCTGGTGGTGGCGGGTGCCGGAGGCGGCCTCGCGCTCGCGCTCACCGGTGACGGGGACCGGGGCCCCGCGCCGGCCCGGGTGTACGCGGACGGCCTGCCGCACACCGCCGTGGAGGCGTCCGACTCGGCTGCCGACTGCGGACGGGGCTGGCACGACGCCCGGCCCGGACTCCAGGTCTTCGATGTACACAACGTCACGACCGATGCCACCGAGGTCTATCTCACCGACAGCTCGGGCGCGCTCCTCGGCGAGCTGGACGGACTGGCCCCGGGCACGACCCGGCCGATCCAGGCGCGACTGGGCACCGGCAGCTACACCTTCCGCTGTCTGGTGGAGGACACCGCGGCCGTCACCGGGCCCGCCGTGCGGATCACCGGTGGCCCGGCCACGGGCGGCCCCGCCGTGCGGCCGGCCAGCCGGCACGACCTGATCCCGCCGACGCTCGCCTACCAGCGCTGGGTGGCCGACCGATTCGGGGACGTGGTGGACAAGGCGGACACGCTGCGGGACGCGGTGGACCGGGGCGATCTGTCCGCCGCGCGCGCCGCGTGGCTCCCCGCCCATGAGGCGTACACCCGGCTCGGCGGCGCGTACGGCGCGTTCGGCGATCTCGGCGCCGCCGTGGACGGCACCGACGCGGGCCTGCCCGACGGCGTGCGCGACCAGGGGTTCACCGGCTTCCACCGGGTGGAGTACGGACTCTGGCACGGCCAGTCCGCACGGGAACTGCGCGGCCCCGCCGACCGGCTGGCCCACGACCTGCGCACACTGCGGGACCAGTGGGCGGACACCAGGATGGACCCGCTCGACACCGGCCTGCGCGCCCACGAGATCACCGAGGACAGCATCCAGGCCGACCTCACCGGCCGCTCCGACTACGGCAGCGGCACCTCGCTGGCGACGGCACGCGCCGGCCTGGACGGCACGGCGGAACTCCTGAAGGTACTGCGCCCGCTGCTCGCACCACGCGACCCGGGGCTGTCCGGGCTGGACAGCCGACTGCGGGCCGCCGGACAGGATCTCGACGCCCTGCGCTCCGACGGTGCCTGGCGCCCGCCCGGCTCGCTGACCCGGGCCCAGCGGGAGCGCGTCAACGCCGACTTCGGTGAGCTGGCGGAGCGCCTGGCACCGGTGGCCGTCATCTTCGACGTACGGAGGACATCGTGACCGGCGGCACCCTGCGAGGAGACGGCGGAGGCCCGGCGGACGACGGTACGACCGGCGGTGCCGGCGCGGCGGGCGCCCCGGCCGGAAGCGGTTCCGCCGGCTGCCCGGCCGGTTTCGGATCCGGCGCGCCGGGCGGGGTGGGACGGCGTTCCTTCCTGCGGAGGGCGCTGGCCGCCGGAGCCGCGGGCGCGGCCGCCGGCGCGGTCGGCATCGGCACCGCCGGAGCGGCGGACGGTGAGCGCTCCTCCGAGGGTCATGTGGTCCCGTTCCACGGTGCCCATCAGGCCGGCATCCTCACTCCCCTCCAGCGGCACGCGGTCTTCACGTCGTTCGACATCACGGCCCGCGACCGCGGCGAACTCACCGAGCTGATGCGGACGCTGACCGGGCGGCTGCGCTTTCTGACCGGCGGCGGCGTCCCGGAGCCGCTCGGCATCTCCGGGCCGCAGCCGGACTCCGGCGTCCTGGGACCGGTCGTCCCCGCCGACGGGCTGACCGCGACGGTCGCCGTGGGCGCCTCGCTGTTCGACGGCCGGTACGGGCTGGAGGCGCGGCGCCCGCGCCGGCTGCGGGCGATGGACGTCTTCCCGGACGACGACCTGGACGACGCCTGGTGCCACGGTGATCTGCTGCTCCAGCTCTGCGCCGACCATCCCGACACCGTGGCGCACGCGCTGCGCGACATCGCCCGGCACACCCGGGGCGCGATGCAGATCCGGTGGCGGATGGAGGGCTTTGTCTCACCGCCCCGGCCGTCCGGTACCCCCCGCAACCTGATGGGCTTCAAGGACGGCACCGCCAACCCCGACACCGGCGACGACCGCGCGATGGACACGCTGGTCTGGGTGCCCGCCGGTACCGGCGAGCCGGACTGGACGGTGGGCGGCAGCTACCAGGTGGTGCGGCTGATCCGGATGCTGGTGGAATTCTGGGACCGGGTCTCCCTCCATGAGCAGGAGCGGATGATCGGCCGGGCCCGGGACACCGGCGCCCCGCTGGACGGCCGCCGGGAGAGCGACGCGCCGCGGTTCGAGCAGGACCCGAAGGGCGACGTCATTCCGCTGGACGCCCATGTCCGGCTGGCCAACCCCCGTACCCCTCGGTCCGCGGACAGCCGGATGCTGCGGCGCGGCTACAACTACGACCGGGGCGTGCGGGACAACGGCGACCTCGACACCGGGCTGGTGTTCTGCTGCTTCCAGCAGGACCTGGACCGGCAGTTCGCCGCCGTACAGCGGAGACTCGCCGGCGAACCGCTGGTGGACTACATCAGGCCCTATGGCGGCGGCTATTTCTTCGCGCTGCCGGGAGTGCGCGGCGACACCGATTGGCTGGGCCGGGCCCTACTCGCCTGACCTGCGGCAATACCTTTCCGATACGGACATATGGCAGTTCGCTGACCAAGCGTTCATTCCGGATCCACGGGCGGGTCACGCCCGGGGCCGCACCGGTGGCCGAGCATCGCTGAGTCAATCCGAGAGCGCACGACCCGACACCAGAGGGGGGGCGGGTGGGTGCGCACCCCACCGTGAGGCAACACATGTTCAGTGCAGAAGCCAAGGCCCGGCCGGGCCGGCGCGGGACGGGGCGAGCAGCCGTGTTCGCCGCCGCCGCGGCCCTGATCGCGCTCGGCGGCTCGGTGGCCCCCGCCTCCGCGGCCGTCATCGAGAAGGCCAAGGACAACAGCGCCAAGACCGAGACCCCGATCAAGCACCTCGTTGTCCTCTTCGACGAGAACGAGTCGTTCGACCACTACTTCGGTACCTACCCGAAGGCGGCGAACACCGACGGCACACCCTTCACCGCGTCGTCGAAGACCCCCGCCACATCGGTGAACAACCTGGTCAACGCGAAGCTGCTGAAGAAGAACCCGAACCAGTACGCGCCCAAGCGGCTCTCGCCGTCCCAGGCCATGACCTGCTCGCAGAACCACGGCTACAGCCCCGAGCAGCTCGCGTACAACAACGGCAAGGCCGACAAGTTCGTCGAGAACACTGAGTCCTCGCAGTGCTCCGGTGGTCTGTTCGGCGAGCCGGGCCTGGTCATGGACTACTACGACGGCAACACCGTCACCGCGCTGTGGAACTACGCCCAGCACTACACGCTGAGCGACAACTCCTACAGCACCGGCTTCGGTCCCTCCACGCCCGGCGCGCTGAACCTCATCTCGGGCCAGACGCACGGCGCCGTCTCCGTCGACCCCGCGTCGGGCACCGAGAAGCCGGAGAAGACCGCCCGGCCGGACACCGCCGTGCTGTCCTCCCCCGACGCCAAGGGCGTCGGCACGGTCGTCAACGACCCGGACCCGGCGTACGACGACTGCTCAGGCAAGGACCACACCAGCACCAGCTCGCTCGCCGCCATGCGGGGCAAGAACATCGGTGACCTGCTGAACGACCAGAAGGTGAGCTGGGGCTGGTTCCAGGGCGGCTTCCGTCCGAGCACCGCCTGGGACGGTACGCCGGGCACCTACGCCAAGTGCGACACCACCCACACCAATGTGGGCGGCGCCGCGGTCGTGGACTACAGCCCGCACCACTCGCCGTTCGAGTACTACAAGTCGACGTCGAACCCGCACCACCTGGCGCCGGCCTCCGTCGACGAGATCGGCCACCAGGGCCGCGCCAACCACAACTACGACCTCACCGACTTCGACGCCGCGCTGGCCGCCCAGCGGCTTCCCGCGGTCAGCTTCCTCAAGGCCGCCGCCTACCAGGACGGCCACCCGGGCAACTCGGACCCGATCGACGAGCAGAACTTCCTGATCTCGACGATCAACAAGATCCAGAAGTCGCCGGAGTGGAAGGACACCGCCGTCGTCATCGCCTATGACGACTCCGACGGCTGGTACGACCATGTCTCGCCGCCGGTGCTCAACGGCTCCAAGGACACCACCCAGGGGTCCAACGGCCTGCCCGCCGACAGCACGGCGTGCCGGCAGGGCCCCAAGGCGAAGGGCGGCTACGCCGACCGCTGCGGCCCCGGCCCGCGCCAGCCGCTGCTGGTGATCTCGCCGTACTCCAAGGTGAACCACATCGACCACACGCTCACCCAGCAGACGTCGATCACCTCGTTCATCGAGCGGAACTGGAAGACGGGGACGATCGGTGACGGCTCGCTGGACACCAGCGCCGGCACCCTGCTGAACGCCTTCGACTTCAAGAAGCCGAACAACGTCCAGGTGCTGCTCGACAAGCACGGCGCGGTGTCGAAGATCGTGGCGATCCCCAGGAAGAACACCACCAAGCCGGTCGAGCTGCCCATCACCGGCCCGGCCGGCGGCGTCGACTCCGCCCGGCTCGCGGCGGACTCCAGCACCATGCCGGCCTCCGTGGCGGTGCCCGCCGCGGTCGGCGCCGGTCTGCTCGCGGTCCTCGGCGGGACGGGCCTGATACGCCGTCGCCGCCGTGACCACGCGGCCGTCTGACGGCTCGTACAGCGACCGGACGACCGCGGACGACCGGAGGGGCGGTGCGTCCACGCACCGCCCCTCCGTGCCGCGATCGCTCCTGTGGGTGACGACCCGGCGTGGCGACTTCTCGCCCGTTGGTCTCCATGTCCACCAGGAGGAGTTCCTCCTCCACTCCGACACTGCGCACGGGGACTGCCTTTCCGTCTCGGCCCTGTCGCTGCCGGTCC
>NZ_JBEYIF010000010.1:0-287040 GCF_040635655.1 Streptomyces sp. NPDC006923 | reverse complement strand
CCATAGTTCGTCCGGCACGAGCCGACGCGACAGATCAACCCTCACGGTGCAACATCATGCCGCACCAGCACACGACCACGTGAGACATCCTCTTAATTCGACAGTTCGAAGCAAGACAAGGGATTGAGATGACGGACAGCGCCTCGGCCAAGGACATCCTGCGCCTGGTGTCCTCCGGCGCGGCGGCCTCTCGGGCCGATCTTGTACGGGAACTGGGACTGGCCGCGTCGACGGTCTCGCTGCGGGTACAGGAACTCGTCGCCGCCGGGCTGCTCACGGAGTCGGGCGAGGGTGTCTCCCGGGGCGGGCGCCGCCCCCGGCTGCTACGGGTCACCCGGCACGACGGTGTGGCCCTCGCCGCCGATCTCGGTTCCCACCACGGCCGGATGGCCGCCGTGGGACTCGACGGCACGGTCATGGACACCGCCGAACACAGCCACGACCTCACGGCCGGCCCCGAACCGGCCGTCGACTGGCTCGTCGACCGGCTCACCGCGCTCGCCGAGCGGCAGCGGGAGGCGGGCCGTACCGTCACGGGCGTCGGCGTCGCCTTTCCCGGCCCCGTCGATGTGGTGTCCGGTCGCGTACTGGCCCCCTCGCGGATGCCCGGCTGGCACCGCTTTCCGCTCCGCGAGGTCCTCACCGAGCGCCTCGGGCTGCCCGTCACCGTCGACAACGACGCCACCCTGATGGCCGTCGGCGAACATCTGACGGCACGTCAGAGTCTCGACCATCTGGTCGTCGTGAAGATCGGCCGGGGCATCGGCTGCGGTGTCATCTCGGCAGGGCGCGCACACCGCGGCGCCAACGGCTGCGCCGGCGACATCAGTCATGTGCGCGTGGACGCCGCCCAGGAACGTCCGTGTAGCTGCGGCAATATCGGCTGCCTGGAGACGGTCGCCAGCGGAGCGGCGCTGCAACGCGAACTCGCCCTGCACGGACCGGCGGTGGACGGCACGGCCGAGCTGCTGCGTCTGGTGTCGGACGGCGATCCGTACGCGACCACACTGGTCCGGGCCGCCGGCCGGCACATCGGCACGGTGCTGAGCGTCGTCGTCAACTTCTTCAATCCGCAGGCGGTCGTCCTCGGCGGCGCACTGGCCGCCGCCGAACCGCTCGTCGCCTCGGTGAGGGGCGTCCTCTACGAACGCTGTCTGCCGATGGCCACGGCGGGCCTTGAGATCACCACCACCGTCACCGGGCCCGACGCGGGTCTGCTGGGCGCGGGGCTGACCGTCCTGCGCGACACACTCCCGCACCCGGAAGCCTCCTGAGCCCCGGCCGTACACCCCACATCCCGTCCCCCCGACCGGAGAGCACCCTCATGACCAGCGACGTTCCCTCCCGCCGTCCGCGTATCGCCATCGGTGGCATCGGTATCGAGTCGTCCACCTTCTGTCCGCACCGCTCCACGGCGGACGACTTCCGGCAGACCCGTGGCACGGAACTCCTCGACCGCTACACCTGGACCCGGCCCGGCGCGGACCTCGCCACGCAGGTGGAGTGGGTGCCCCTGCTGCACGCCACCGCCCTGCCCGGCGGCCCGGTGGAGGCGGAGTCGTATCTGCTGCTCAAGGACGAACTCGTCACCCGGATCCGGGCCGCGGGCCCGCTCGACGGCCTGGTGTACGACATCCATGGCGCGATGAGCGTCGTCGGCCTCACCGACGCCGAGGGTGATCTCACCGAAGCCGTACGGGCCGCCCTCGACGCGGTCGGCACCCCCGAGGACCCCGTGCGCGGCCGGCCCATGATCTCGGCCGCCATGGATCTCCACGGCAATGTCTCCCGCCGGTTCGCCGAACACGTCGAGCTGCTCACCGCCCACCGGCTCGCACCGCACGAGGACGCCTGGGACACACGGGAGCGCGCGGCGCGCAAACTGGTCGAGCGGCTGCGGCTCCCCGCCGGGTCACGCCGTCCGCATCGCGCCTGGGTGCAGGTTCCCGTACTGCTTCCCGGCGAGAAGACCAGCACCCGTCTGGAACCGGCCAAGGGGCTGTACGGACGGCTCGCGGGGATCGAGTCCAAGCCCGGGATCGTCGACGCGTCGGTGTGGGTGGGGTACGCCTGGGCGGACGAGCCGCGCTGCCGGGCGGCGGTCGTCGTCACCGGCGACGACGCCGGACTCGCCGTCGCCGAGGCCGAGTCGCTGGCGCGGCAGTACTGGGACGTCCGCCGCGACTTCCGCTTCGTCGGCCCGACCGGCACCGCTGAGGAGTGTGTCGCCCGGGCCGTCGCCTCCGACAAGCGCCCGTTTCTGATCAGCGACTCCGGCGACAATCCCACCGCGGGCGGTGCCGGTGATCTCGCCCATATGCTCGGGAAACTGCTCGACCACGAGGAGATCGCCTCGGGCAGGGTCACCGCGGTGCACCCGGGGATCACCGACCCCGCCGCCGTCCGGGCCTGCTTCGAGGCCGGCCTCGGCGCGACGGTCACACTCGACGTCGGCGGCAAGGTCGACCCGAACCATGGCGGCCCCTACCGGCTGACCGGTGTGGTGACCGGGCTCCAGCGCGCCGCGGACAGGACCGACCGGGCGGAGGGCGGCGCGTACGACCTCGGCTGCGACCTCGCGGCGATCACCACCGGCGGCCTCACCGTGGTCGTCACCGAACGCCGCAAGCCGTTCCACACCGTCGCGGACTTCACCGGGCCGGCCGAGGGCGGCCTCGGCATCGATCCGCGCACCTTCGACCTGGTCGTCGTCAAGATCGGCTATCTGGAGCCGGAGTTGTACGACATGGCGGCAGACTGGCTGCTCGCGCTCACGCCCGGCGGAGTCGACCAGGATCTGCTGCGTCTGGGCCACCACCGGGTGGAGCGGCCGCTGTATCCCTTCGACGAGGACGCGTACGAGGACGGCTCCGGCCCGGATCTGACCCCGGTGCTGCTGTAGGCGCCACGGCGCGCACCTGTGTGTATCCGCGCGGGGCGGGCACATGCCTCCTGTATCGCGAAACCGGCCGGACACGGCCGCCGTCAGCGAAGGGAGACGCGGGTGAGGAAGAAACAGAAACTCACGCTCGCCTACAGGCCGATCGGATTCGTCCTGGGATGGACGGGCGGAGCGCTGGCGGGCCTGGCGTTCCAGACCACATGGAAGGCGCTGCGGCACGAGGACGACGCCCCGGACGCACTCGACCGCAATCGCGGCTGGGGCGAGGTGCTGCTGGCGGCCGCCGTTCAGGGCGCGATTTTCGCGGTCGTGCGCAGTGCCGTGGACCGCTCGGGAGCCAAGGCCATCGAGCGTGCGACCGGGACCTGGCCGAGTGACAATGGCAAGGGCGGCCGGGATTAGGACGTGTCCCGGGCGTCCCGCCCCGGGAGGTGTGCGGTGGTGAAGACCAGCGAACAGGAGGCCGTGCGGGAGCTGCTCGACACCCATGGCCGGACCTACGCGGACGAGGCGCACATCCATCTGCGTGACACCCCCCAGCCGCTCTACCAGTCCTTGGTGCTGGCCTGTCTGCTGAGCGCCCGGATCCGCAGCGGCATCGCGCTCGCGGCCTCCCGGGCGCTCACCGATGCCGGTCTGCGCACTGCCCGGCGCATGGCCGACGCCACCTGGCAGGAGCGGGTGGACGCACTCGGCGAGGGCGGATACCGCCGCTACGACGAACGTACGGCCACCCAGCTCGGCAAGGGGGCCGAGCTGCTTCTCGACAAGTACGGCGGCGATCTGCGCCGGATGCGGGAAGCGGCGGGCGAGGACATCGACACCCTGCGCGACCTCCTGCGGGAGGTGCCCGGTCTCGGTCCCGTCGGTGCGGACATCTTCCTGCGCGAGGTGCAGGGCGTCTGGCCGGAGATCGCGCCGTATCTGGACGAGAAGGCCCTCCAGGGAGCGCGCCGTCTCGGGCTGCCGGGCGAGCCCGAGGAGCTTGCCCGGCTGAGTGGTGACACCGACCCGGCCACCTTCGCCGACGCGCTGGTACGAGTCGCCCTGGAGAAGAAGAGCGAGAGGAAGGGCGGACCGGCGAAGGCCGCCTGATACGCGGGCGTGTGCCGCTGGGCCGCCGACGAGCGATCGGCGGCCCAGCGGCACACGCGCGACGGCGGCAGTCAGACCTGCGGCGGCCGGTGGCCCGACGGCGGATCCTGCTTGCCGAGCTGCTCGTCCATCTTCTTCTGGGCGGTGTCGACCTGGCCGCTGTACTTGTTCTGCGTCCTCCGGTCGAAGGCGTCACCGCCCTTCTCCACCCCTTGGCGGGCCGTGTCCTCGTGCCCCTTGATGAGGCCCTTCAGCTTGTCGAGCATCGACATGTTCGGCTCCTCGCTCGAAACGTGATCACTCCCACCTTCGCCGCTGCCCGCCGATTCCGCATCCGCAAGCGGAGCTGACCGTTCCGCCGCCGGTGCTCCTGGTCAGAGCGTCGCGCTCGCCAGGTCCTTGGGAGAGCGCCGCTGCTCCCTGCGGGCGGCGACGGCGCTCGGCGGGGTGACGGTCCAGTCCGGGTGGCCGGGCATCCGCGGTGTCTTCGTCCCGTAGAGCCAGTCGTTGAGGAAGCCGGAGAGATTCCGCCCGGACACCTCCGAGGCCACCGTGATGTAGTCGCTCGTGGCGGCGTTGGAGTTGCGGTAGCGATCGAGATAGGTCCGCTCCACACGGGCGAACGTGTCGTCGCCGACCAGCTTCCACAAGGCGTACAGGACCAGCGAGCCACCGGCGTAGCGCTGGTTGTCGAAGAGGTTGGACGCCGTCGGCGCGGCGACCGGGCCCGAGTCCTTGCGCCACTGGTCGCCCCGCGCGTACACGTCCTTCATCCGGGCTTCCATGGTGGCCAGGCCCAGCGAGTCGGGCCAGCCGCGCTCGTAGCGGTACAGCAGCGCGTAGTAGTCCGCGTGGCCCTCGTCGAGCCACAGATCGGCCCAGGTGGCGGGCGACACCATATTGCCGAACCAGCTGTGGACCAGCTCGTGCACCATGTGCGGAGCGATCTGGCTCTCCTTCTGCAGCAGGAAGCCCGGCTTGTAGAGGGTCAGGGTCTGGGTCTCCAGACCCGTGAAGTCGAAGGCGGCCGGATCGTCGGTGTTGGCGGGCAGCAGGCCATACGTCTCGAACGGGAAGCGGCCGAGCCGCCGTTCCAGCCAGAGGAGCTGACCGGGCGTCAGCGCGAGGGCCGGTTCGAGGGCCTTGGCGCGGCCCCTCGGTACGACGTCGCGCACGGGCATCCCGCCAGGTCCGCGCCGTTCGGTCAGCCGGTAGTCCCCCACGGTGATCTGCACCAGCTCGGTGGCGATCGGATCGCGCGACTGGTAGACGAATGTGGTCGCGCCGTTCTTCGCCCGACGGGTGGAGACGAGCGCACCGCTCGCGACGGCCGTCAGCCCCTTGGGCACGGTGATACGGAAGCGGAAGTCCGCCTTGTCGCTCGGGTGGTCGTTGCACGGGAAGACGGTGCGGGCCAGGTCCGGCTGAGCGGCCACGGCGAATCCGTCGGGCGTGGGCACCCAGCCGTTGCCCGGCGCGGGCAGCTTGCGGGGATCGGCGGTGTAGTCGATGTGTACGAGCAGTTTCGCGCGGTTCTCGATCCGGGCGGCCGGAGTGACGACGATCTTGTCCGGGCGCTGTTCGAAGGCCGCCTTCCGGCCGTCGACCCATACGCCGTGGATGCCGAGACCGACCGAGTCCAGGGAGAGGCGGGAAAGATCCTTTGTGGCGTACGCGCTGATGGTGACGCTCGCGTCGACCAGCTTGGTACTCGGACGGTACGTGAGGTCCAGCCGGTAGGCCGAGACTCGGTAACCGGCGTTGCCGAGGCGGGGATAGACCGGGTCGCCCAGGCCCTCCTCGCCCGCCGTGCCGGCCGTCGTACCGTCTTCCCCGGCGCTCCGCGCCCGTGCGGCTGGGGCGAGGACGGGTACTGCTGCTGCGCCGAGGAGTGCGGCCGTGGGTGCCGTCACTCGGGTGCGGTATCGCATGCGTCTCTTTCGGTTCGTGCCATGGAGGCCAGAAGCCGGTCGGACTTGTGCCACAAGAACAGCCCTGTCAGCAGGATCCGCCCGGCGGGCGGCTGCGGCAACTTCTCGTGGGCGGCGGTCGGGCCGGTGTCCTGGTTCAGGTCCTGTTGCGGCGCTCGCGCTCCCGTGCGTCCCGGTCGGCGGGCGGCGGGGTGGGAGCGTGCGCGGCGAGCGCGGCATCGATCTCCCGTGCCGTGTCCGGGTTGTAGACCTCGGCGACCTGCCGTACCAGCAGGAGGGCGTCGGCCACCGCTGGTTCCAGCGGCCGGTCGACGCCCCCGACACCGGCCGGGAGATTGCCGAGGTGGCGAGCGCTGCGGAGCTTCCAGGACGCCTTGGTCTCCAGACCGGCGGTGGCGAAGCCCAGGGCCGAGGCCATGGTGACGGCCGCCTCGGCCGCTCCCGCCGCGAGAAGGGACAGCCCGGCCTGGTGCTCCGACTCCGTGCCGGGAAAGGAGTGCAGCCGGCAGGTGTCCTCGGCTCCCTTGAGGAGGTGTTGCGCCTGCTCCAGCAGGAGCACCGCCCAGGCGAGTTGGGCGACCTCCACGGCCGGGGGCTGCGTGCCGGGCTGCATCTCCATCGCGGGCTCCCTCAGGTCGGCGGACCCCGAGCCTAGGGAGCGCGCGGCCCGCTGTGCGGGTGGTTTTCCGCAGGGCCACTCGAAGGGGGAGCGGGCTTCCCGGCGTTTTCATGTGCGAGCCGCTGGGGCGTGGTGTGAAGGCGTCGTCCGCCCGCGGGGCGGGGCCCACGGCGTCCGGTGGGTGCGATCGCGGGGCGGAGGATCGTTCGCGTACGAGGCGTAACCGGACGGCTCCGACAACACGGCGAGCGCGCGTGCCGGGCGTCATGAGCAGGACGGGACTTTCACAACACGCCCCAGGCGCATTCATGCGTTCCCCCAGAGGGCCTGAACATATGTGTGAGGTGACTGATGTCAGCATTTTATCCACTACGACTCGGAAATCCCTCCAAGGCTTCCACCGGGCGCGCCCCGGCCGCCCGCCGCCTCAACTGCCGCTTCACACAGCCCTCTTGACGGGGACACCTCGACCTGTATGGTCTAGGCCAAGTGGTCGAGCCTTTCCGAACGCAACGTCATTCCCGCTGCGTGCGGATATGGAATCTGCCGCCGCCCTTCGCGCCTCTTGGCCCCCACACTCGAGAGGCCGACCCGCCGCATTCGGGTTCCCCACAATCCGGTGCCGCGCGGGAAGACCTGATGTGAAGGAGTAATTGTGCATTCGAAAAGGAAGCTGGCCGCTGCCCTCGGCGCGGTCGTCGCCCCGGCTCTCGCCATAAGCCTCCCCGCGAGTTCCGCCAGTGCCCATGGCTATATCTCCTCGCCGCCCAGCAGGCAGGCCCAGTGCGCCGCGAAGACCGTGAGCTGCGGTGACATCACATACGAACCGCAGAGCGTGGAGGGGCCCAAGGGGCTCACGAGCTGCAGCGGTGGCAACTCACGGTTCGCCGATCTCGACAACGACTCCAAGGGATGGACCGTGACGCCCGTGGGCAGCACGACATCATTCCGGTGGCAGCTCACCGCGCGTCATTCCACCAGCACCTGGCAGTACTTCGCCGGCGGCCGGAAGATCGCCGAATTCAACGACAACGGAGCGCAGCCGGGTGCGACCGTCACCCACCAGGTGAACTTCGGCGGCCTGTCCGGCAAGCAGAAGGTGCTGGCGGTCTGGAATGTCGCGGACACCACCAACGCCTTCTACGCCTGCATCGACGTGAACGTCGGCGGCTGAGGCACTCCGCCGGAGCGGATCCGGGTGAGCCCCGGCACCCCACCCCGGGGCTCACCCGTGCCGTCCGTACACACCTCTCCCCCACCGGGCCGCCCGCCGGCACACGCACGCGCGCGCCCGAATCCCCCCACACGCACGCATAGGGCCGCCGTCCGCGGCGGCCGCATCCAAGGAGTGAGACACGTGCGCCAGCGCATTCTGGGACTGCTCACCGCGACCGCTTCGGCAGCCGCGTTCTGTCTGCTGTCCCTCGCACCGTCCTCCGCGGCACAGACCGCACCCGCACCGAGCACACAGGCCGCTGATTTCATTGTCAGCGAGGCCCAGTTCAATCAGATGTTCCCGAACCGGAATTCCTTCTACACCTATGGCGGTCTCACCGCCGCGCTGAGCGCCTATCCGGGGTTCTCCGGCACGGGAAGTGACACCGTGAGGAAGCAGGAGGCGGCGGCGTTCCTGGCCAATGTCAGCCACGAGACGGGCGGCCTGGTCCATGTCGTCGAGCAGAACACGGCGAACTACCCGCACTACTGCGACGCCTCGCAGCCGTACGGCTGCCCGGCGGGCCAGGACAAATATTATGGCCGCGGCCCGATCCAACTGAGCTGGAACTTCAACTACAAGGCCGCCGGTGATGCCCTGGGCATCGATCTGCTGAACAACCCCGATCTCGTGCAGAACGATTCCGCCGTCGCATGGAAGACCGGCCTCTGGTACTGGAACACCCAGAGCGGTCCCGGCACAATGACCCCGCACAACGCGATCGTGAACGGCGCCGGATTCGGCGAGACCATTCGCAGCATCAATGGCAGCCTCGAATGTAATGGCGGAAATCCGGCACAGGTGCAGAGCCGGATCAACCTTTACACGAGCTTCACCCAGATCCTCGGAGTCGAGCCGGGCGGCAATCTCAGTTGCTGACGCAACACCGGAATCCGGGTCGGAGGACCCCGGCGATGTGGTGCCGCCGGCTCACCGCCGGCGGCACCCTGTCTCAGGGCGTCGCCGGCGCCCCCGTGTACGGAACGGGCTTACGGGCGAGCCGTGCTGGTGAACCGAGCGCCGGGGCCGTCCCCGGCGACGCTGTTGTCCGCCGACCGCTCCGCACGGTCAGCCGGCCGGTCTGATGTTGCTGGCGTTCACCGCGGGGCGCAGCGCCCTGGCGAGTGCGACGGCGTCGTCCACGGCCCAGAAGTGGGTGAAGAACAGACGTGGTTCGTCCGTCAGCCCGTGGTTGTGGAGTTCGACCAGGCTGATCCCGCCCTGCCGCAGCGCCGTGAGGACTTCCTGGACCTCGTCGGCGACCATGGCGAAGTCACCGCTGATCGCGGCCCGGCCGCCGCCCAGTGGCTGGAAGTTGAAGGCCGTGGACGAACCCACTCCGGCGGGCAGCACCATGCCCCCGTCGGTAATGGTCTCGCGGCGGACGAAGACACACTTGTAGACGTTGTCGTCGCGGTACCCCTTGATGCCCAGCGCCGCGTCGATGCCCTCGGTGTCCAGGTCAACGGCCTTCGGCGGGCCCGGTTTCCGGGCGGGCGGAGTTCCGGTGCGGTCGAGCGCCGCACGCAGGCCACGGGCCACGGCCACCGGATCCCGGCCATGGGCGTGGACGTGGGTCCACCAGATGTCGGGTGCCTGGGCGAGCAGGTGCTTGTGGATCGCGGTCTGCTCGATCCCCCGCGCCTGCAGGGTGTCGGTCACCTGCTGCAGCTCGCTCTCGGCGACCACCAGGTCCCCCATCACCATCGTGCTGCCGTCGTCATAGCGGACGAAGGCCACGTGTGAACCGAGGGCGAGCCCCGGTGTGACCGTGATGCCGTATGACACCACGCGCAGGTCTTCGCGCGGAAAGCCCGTGTGATAGGCCGTATCGCGCATCATGTTGCCCGGACGGCCCAGCGCTTTCGCGACGCCTTTCCAGTCGGCCAAGGTGGTGTGCACCGGTTCCAACGGGCTGCTGCCCGTGCCGGCCTTCCCGGTCGGGTCGGCGTGGCCCGCGTACCCCACTCCGGCCAGCACCGGTGCCAGCGCTGCCGCTGCCAGCAGTTGGCGACGCGGGGTGGTGGCCTGCGTATACGTATCCTGCTGTCGGTCTCCGCTCATCGTATGAGCACCTCCGTGAAACAGATGGAATCACGAGAAAAGGTGAGACCTGGTATTAACTAGGACGAATGGGGTAATAGGGGTCGACTCAGTCGATGATCGTGAGGTGGTCGGCGGTGTCTCCGCGCCACTCGATGAGGAAGAGAGTCGCGTCGTCGGTGGTGCGGCCACCCCGCTCCCGTTTCAGGGCGTGGGAGAGGGAGCGCACCACCGCACGCACACCGTCCTGTGTCGGCTCGACGCGGTTCACACAGTCGATGAGCTGCCCCTCGCCGAACTGCGCCGCGCCGGTCTCGTGCTCCTCGATGAGGCCGTCGGTGAAACACAGCACCCGGTCACCGCGCCGGAGTAGCTGTTCGCTGACCTGGGGATCGTCGCCGCCGAAGCCGACCGGCAGGGTGGTGGGGCTTTCGAGCTGCTGGACGACCCGGTGGTGGCGGATCAGCAGCGGCGCCGGGTGACCCGCGTTGACCCATCGCAGCAGGCCGCTCTCGATATTCAGACGCATCATCTGCGCCGTGACGAAATGGTCGGGCCCGAACTGATCGGCGATCGCCTTGTCCATGAACGCGTACATCCCGGCGAGGCCGATGTCGGCGCGTCTGGCGTGCCGGTAGGCGCCGATGGCGACCGTCGCCATTGTCGCGGCGTCCAGGCCGTGCCCCATCGCGTCGATCATCGCCACATGCAGGATGTCGTCGTTGAGCGCGTAGTCGAAGCTGTCGCCCGCCACGTCATAGGCGGGCTCCAGGATCCCGGCCACCTCGACCTGCGGGCAGGACATCTTCAGCGGCGGCAGCAGGGACCACTGGATCTCCGCGGCCACGCCCATCGGCGCGCGGCGCCGGGCCCGGAAGAACTGGTCGGTGTAGGTGTCCTTGGTGACGATCATGTCGGCCACCAGGCCCGCGAGCCGTCGCAGCAGCCGCCGGTCGTCGTCGTCCACCACGTCCAGGGTCAGGCACATCACGCCCACCTGGTCACTGCCGTCCAGCAGCGGCAGATACATCCGCACACCGCCGTCGCCCGGCACCTCGACCACGGCCCCGCTCAGGAACGCCGTCCCCGCCGGAGAGTCACTGATCGGCTCGGGGTCGCCGACGGCCAGCCGCTTCCCCGGCAGCGGCACCAGCACGAGCTGCTCGTAGTCCTGCAGGAGGATCGAGATGTCGCGGCCACCGATACTGGCCACTTCTTCCGCGATCAGCGGGGCGATGAGCTGGGGCGGCATCCGGTGCGCCCGGTCGAGCAGCACCCCCAGCAGCCGCTCCCCGAACCCTTCGGACCGGTCCACGTCGACTCCGCCGGGCTTCCGATCACCTCGGGCCATGGTCCACCACTCCATCACATACGGTGTGTACGGCCGACGCGCCGGAACACTCCCGCCACGGCGAGGGGACTGCCGGACGGTGTGGCCGTGAGTCCGGCGGTATGTCCTACGGCGTGGGTACACGCAGGGCGAGAACGGCGACATCGTCACCGTAACCGATGGCCAGCCTGCCGAGCAGTTCGTCGCAGAACACCGGGAGGGGCTCGTCCGCCAGCACCGCCGCGTGCTGCCGCAGGCGGGTCAGCCCCCTGCCGATGTCCTCCCCGGGACGCTCGATGAGTCCGTCCGTGTAGAGCAGCAGTGTCGAGCCGGCGAAGAGGCTGACGCGTGCGGTACGGCGGCGGAGCGCGGGATCCACACCGAGCACGGGCGCGAGAGCGCCCTCCAGGAACTGCGAGGTCCCACCGTCGCGGATCAGCAGCGGCGGCGGGTGTCCCGCATTGGTCCAGTGCAGCAGCCAGGGCCCCGCACACGGGGTCTCGACCCGCGCGATCACCGCGGTGACGAGTTCGACCGTGCTCACGCCCTGCATGACCCGGTCCAGGCGGCGCATGACATTCGCCGGTGAGCCCTTGCTGTCATAGGCGAGAGCTCTGAGCATGTTGCGCATCTGCCCCATCCGGACGGCGGCGACCAGATCATGGCCCACCACATCACCGATGGCCAGGACGGTGGATCCGTCGGTCAGCGAGAAGGCGTCGTACCAGTCGCCGCCGACCTCGGCCCGCTCCCGGGAAGCCACGTAACGGGCCTCCAGCGGGACCCGTTCCACACCGGTGAGTTCGGGAAGCAGCGAGCGTTGCAACTGTTCGGCCGTACGCTGCTGGAACGCGTACAGCCGGGCGTTGTCCAGCGCCAGCGCCGCGCGATGTCCGAGGTCGACGGCGAGCGCGATGTCCTCCTCGTCGAAGCCGGCCGTCGAGACCGGCCGGACCAGGATGATCGCGCCCAGCACCTGACGGCGCGCGCTCATCGGCACAATGAGCGCCGCTCCCGCCTCCAGCGTGCGGTAGAGCTCCTGCTGCGCGACACCCAGCGGCCCGGGCAGCGCCGACGGTGTGAAGTCGGTCAGCCGCAGCGGCCCCGCCCCGCGCAACACCCTGGCCAGCGGCGCCGTGGAATCCGCCACGGGAAGGAACTCGCCCACCGGCACCCGCCATGCCCGTTCCGGATCACGGTGCGCGACAGCGACCCGCCGTACCAGATCACCGTCGAGCACATCCACCACACAGGCTTCGGCCAGATAGGACACCACCAGCCGGGCCAGACTGCGCAGCGCCTCCTCCGCGTCCTGGTTGCCGGCCAGCGCGCTGCTCACATCGGCCAGGAAGCGCAGTCGCAGTGAGGTCCTCCCCAGCGCGTCCTTGAGGTCGGACACCTGGGACTCCGTGCTCATGAGACCCGCCTCCTCACGACCTCGGCTGCGCCTTCCGTACATATGTCACAGTAGATCGGAAACCGGTCGGCCGAGTGGCGCACGGTGACGACCGGCCGACGAGACCCCAGAGGCCGCCCGACCACCCCGACCACAAGGACCGCGATGAGTTCGATCAGCGACTGGTTGGCCGCTCTGCCGGCGGCCGCTGTGTACGCGGTGGTCGCCGCCCTGGTCTTCTGCGAGGACGCCATTTTCGTGGGGTTCGTCCTCCCCGCCGAGAGCGCGGTGATCATCGGCGGTGTTCTGGCCGGTCAGGGCCGGGTGTCCGTGTACTGGCTGGCCGCGGCCGTGGTGGTCTCGGCAATCCTCGGGGACTCCGTGGGTTACGAGATCGGTCACCGCTTCGGGCCCAGGATCCTGGAGATCCGGGCGCTGAAAAACCATCAGGACCGTATCGGCCAGGCCCGCGGGATGATCCGGCGGCGAGGGGCCGCAGCGGTGTTCATCGGCCGTTTCCTCGCGTTCTTCCGCGCGATGATGCCCGCGCTCGCCGGTGTCTCCCATCTGCCCTATCGCACCTTCCTGCTGTTCAACGCGCTCGGCGGGCTGGTGTGGGGAGTCGGTTTCACGCTCCTCGGCTACTACGCCGGAGCGGCCTACGGCAGGATCGAGCACACGGTGGGCCGGGCTGTCGCCATCACCGTCGCCGGCCTGGTCGTCGCACTCCTGATCGGCCGGCATGTACGGCGCCGGCGCGGGGCCCGGGCGCACCCGGCCGCGCGGCCCACCGCGATGAAGGACCGCGCCGCGCGCGGCAGTGACAAGGACGCCCCACCTCCCGGTGAGGACTCGGGCGAGGAGGTCTCAGGACGACCGGGCGACGAATAACGCCCGTGTCCGAAGGGCCGGATCCCGGCCGTCGGCGTCCGTCGGCGTCCGTCGGCATCCGTCGGCATCCGTCGGCGGTTTCCGCTCGCGGGGAGACCGGGCCCGCGTATCGGGCTCCCCACTGCTCCCAACTACGGGAGGCCGTACGGGAGTACGGCGTCACCGGGCCCTCCCACCGGACCGCCGCGTTTGACCCGGGCAATGGGGCGCAGTTCACTGGCACACAGGCGGGGGATTTCGCCGGGGCCCAGAGTCTGGACCACCCCCACGGGCCAACGGTTCCTGATCGAAGAAGTCAGGAAGCCGCGCGGCGCGGAAGCCACCGCCGAGAGAGCGACGACGGAGCCGACTCTCCCGTCGCCGGGGCGCTCATGAGCGAATCTCGGTGCGCCGTCCATGAACCAGTCGGCGAAAGACCAGCGGGCGAAGTGCGGCACGGCATCAGCGTCGATACCGCGCCCTTCGCCGCACCGTCTCCGACCACACGGAAAAGGCAGCACGGTACACGGGGTGCCGCCTGTCATGGAGAGCCGCGCGGACACGCGGATCAACGCCGCTCCGTACGGTGGTGATCCCCTCGGCCCGCCGGCACCGCGTCTCACACTCCGGCGCGCCCCGACCGTCATCCACTCTCGCATCGCCCGACCGACTCGACCGGTCACAACGGACCGGCCGGTCAGGCGAACCCGACCGCTCAGAACGACCCGACCGAGACGGATCCTCGATGAACTGCTTCGACTGCCACCTCACCCACCAGGCCACCGCCCCCGCCGTCGCGATCTGCCGTCGCTGCGGAGTCGCTGTCTGCGCCGATCACATGCATGTCGGGGCCGAGCCCATCCAGCGCCGTGCCGGACTGGGCCCGGCCACGCAGCCCCACAACGTCCGCAGGATCACCTGCGCGACCTGCCACGCGGCCGAAGCCGGACGCCACCCGCGCTCACACCTGCGCAAGGCGTCCACTCACAGTGGGCGTGTCCACGAGTGATCATCCGTCGAGGTGTCACCGGTCCCCCCTCAGCGGGCCGGGGGTGGTGCCGGTGCGCCGGCGGGCGGCGCGATCTTCGCGAAGGAGGTCTGCCCACCGGCGGCCGCCTCGGCATCGGGCTCCCTCGGCATCAGGGCGTCGCGTGCGGCGCCGGGATCCCCGCCCGTCTCGACCACCCGCTTCCGCATCAGGACCGCGCCGCCCAGGACCGCGAAGCCGATCAGCAAGGTGATGACGAGTCCGGCGCCGCCACCGGCTGCTCCCGCGTTGCCGATGATTACGCCGAACCAGCCGAAGCCGGCGTCGCCGAAGGTGGTGTTCCGGCCGTCTCTCAGACTGGGGCATCCGGGCGCGACAGCGGCAGGCCCAGGGCCACCATGCTGCTGCTCAGCCCCTCCCAGGTGTGTACGTCCCAGCCGGTGAGCTGCCGCCAGCGGTCCAGGCGGTATTTCACCGTGTTGGCGTGCAGATGCATGACCCTGCTCGCCGCCGTCAGCGAAAATCCGTTGTCGGCGAAGGTGTGAACGGCCGAGGTCAGATCCGGATGTTCCGCCGCGATGTCCCGGCCGCGCTTGAGCAGGGGGATCAGCCGGCCGCCGCGGGGCGCCAGGGTGGCGAGCATCCACTGTTGTTCGAACGCCACGGTTCCGCCCAGCTCAGCGGCGAGGTCCAGAGCTTCCTCGGCGTCGACGATGCTGGCGGCAGCGCCGTCCGTGCCCGGCCGGCGGAGGCCGATGCCGACGGGCGTGGCGGGGTTGGCCTCGGCCATCGCCGCCACCAGCGTGTCGGCGGACAGTCCCTGGGCGACAGCCGTCATCGAAGACCCGTGGCCCACACAGCGGACCACTCCCGGGCCGCCCGAGAACCGCCTTCGCAACGCGATGAGTTGGTCATCCGTCCAGGCGGACGCCGGAGCGCACACGGCCTGGAACTCACCCGAGGGATCGAAGGTGAGCGCCCGCGCCAGATGCGCCAGTTCGCCGCGCGCGGACGCGGGGGCGTACAACGCGTCGAGGAATCGGTAGGCCAGTCCCAACTGCGTGGCGTCCTCGGCCCGTACGGCGTCGCCGAACGCCTGGACGGCGGCACTGCTCGCCTCCTGCACCCAGCTCCACACGGGGCCGACAAGACACACCAGGCGGGCGCTCGACTGCGCGTCACCCTCGTTCGCCCGCGCCAGCAGCACATTCCACATTTCCCGGTAGCCGACGTGGTACGCGCTGATCAGCGCCTGGGCCGGCAGTCCTTCGCCCGCGCGGCGCTGCCCCAGCGCCTTGGCCCGCTCGTGCTCCTCGGACGAGGGCCCGCGCCGTGACGCGAGCCCGGTCAGCAGTCCCCGGTACTGCTCGGCGATGCCGATTTCATGGGCTGCCCGGGGCACGACCGCGTACTCGGGGACCTCGCGCCTGATGACCTCCGCGATGCCCGGCACAAGACTCGGCAGATCGGCCGCCACGGCGGCGCACAGCTCAGCGATCGGCTGCCAGTCCGCGCTCTCGACAGGTCCCTCGGAGCGGCCGGCCTCTGCGGTTTCACCGTGGAATGCGGGCGGTCTCGCCATCGCAGATCCTTACCGTGGATTCCACGTAAAGGGTACTCGGCCGGTCGGAGCCGAGGCGCGCGAAAGAGGGCCGGGCGGCGCACCCATCCCGGAACGCGCGCTTCCTGGGCCCCGGCGTGAACACCCGCATTGTGGAAAACACAACGGCAAGCACCTCCGAATCTCGGATCCGGCCCTGGTTCGGCGCCCCCGGCCGGGGCCACTCTGGAAGGGACACGTCCGCATCACCACGAGGACCGTCCATGACCATTGACCAGGCTCATCCCTCTGCCATCTCCGGCGTTCCGCGCCCGGCCGTTCTCTCCCCCGGCGGCTCCGGTCCGGGTGACACGACCACCGTGGTGGATTACCTCCTCGACCGGCTGTCGGAGCTGGGCGTCGGCCATCTTTTCGGCGTTCCCGGCGACTACAACCTCGTCATGCTGGACAGTGTGGTGGACCATCCACGGATCGACTGGGTGGGGACCGCCAACGAACTCGGCGCCGCGTACGCCGCCGACGGCTACGCCCGCGTACGCGGTTTCGGCGCGCTGCTCACCACGTACGGAGTCGGCGAGCTCAGTGCCATCAACGGCGTGGCCGGCAGTTTCGCCGAACGCGTCGCCCTCGTACACATCGCCGTGGGTCCCTCGCAGTCGGCGGAACGGGCGCACGCCGCCGTCCATCACACGGCGGGCGACGGCGACTTCGACCGGTTCGCACGAGCCCATGAACAGGTCTCGTGCGCGCATACGGTCCTGAGCCCGGACAACGCCCCGGCGGAGATCGACCGTGTCCTGCTCACCGCGGTGCGGGAGCGGCGCCCCGGCTACCTCCGTCTTCCCGGCGATGTCGCCACGACGGCCGTACGGGCGGCCTCCGCGCCGCTCGCCATCGAGCCGCCGCCGGTCGACGCGGCGAATCTGGCCGCGTTCGCCTCGGCCGCCCGGCCTCTGCTGGCGGACGCCGGTACGGTCGCCGTCCTCGCCGACTCGCTCGTGGACCGCTACGGCGCGCGTACACACCTCGCCGAACTGGTGGCGACCGGGCCGCTGCCCCACGCCGTCATGGCCATGGGAAAGAGCATGCTCGACGAGACCGGCCCCGGCTTCCTCGGGCTGTATTCGGGAGTCCTGGGAGACCCCCGCACCCGGGACACCATCGACGGCGCGGACCTGCTGATCCGCGCCGGAGTACAACTGGCCGACACGACCAGTGGCGGGTTCAGCCACGGTTTCGACGAGAAGGCCGGTATCGACCTGCGCCCCTCGGACGCGATGGTCGAGGGGCAGTTGTTCGAGAACGTGCCGATAACGGCCGCCCTCACCGTGCTCACGGAGCTGTCGCGGACACGGCCCGCTGCTCCGCCCGTCGCCGGTGACCAGCAGGACCTCAGCGCTCCGTCCGTGGACCGCGACGGGCCGCTGACCCAGGACTACCTGTGGAAGGGGATCGCCGGGGCTCTCACCGGCGGCGAGACGGTGCTGGCCGAACAGGGCACCTCGTTCTTCGGGATGTGCACGCAGCGGCTTACGCCCGGGACGCGGTTCATCGGGCAGCCGATGTGGGGTTCGATCGGTTACACACTGCCCGCGCTGCTCGGTTCACAACTGGCCGACACCGGCCGGCGGGGCTTCCTGCTGATCGGCGACGGCTCCGCCCAGATGACCATCCAGGAACTGGGCACGATCGCCCGTCACGGTCTGCATCCGGTCATCGTGCTGGTCAACAATGACGGCTACACCGTGGAGCGGGCCATTCACGGGGCCCGCCAGGAGTACAACGACATCGCGACCTGGCACTGGTCCGCCGTGCCCGGAGCGCTCGGCGCCGACGACGCCGTGGTCCTGGCCGCACATACCCCGGCCGAGCTGGACATGGCGCTGGCGACGGCGGCCGCGTCCCCGGACCGGCTGATCTTCATTGAGGCCCGCACCGGTAGGGACGACACCCCGGCGCTCCTCGGCAAGATCGCCGAAAGGATCATCGATCACAGCGAGGGCTGAGGCCGCGCCGTCCCGCACGGCCACCGACATGGCTCCGGAGTGCCCCTGCCGCACGGTGCGGCAGGGGCACTCCCCCGTACACCCCGGCCGGGAATCCACCGGCATCCGGACGGCGCCTGGCCAGTGTGTTCCGTCGCGCAGGTGCGACCTCCGGATGCGGCGAGGCATGCGCTGGGTGACGGTAGATGAAGAGAGTGCACTCAATCCTCCGGGGAGAGTCATGATCGTCAAGATGCTTCACACCAAAGGGCTCCGCAGCGAGCACATGTACACCGCGGCCTTCGCGTCCATCGGCCTCACCCTCGTTTCCTGGGTGGGCTCCATGAAGTACGAGCCGACCGGTGGCGTGGACCGCGCCGACCGCTGGGGAATTTTCGTGGGCGAGTGGGCACCGACCTTCTTCGCACTCGGACTGGCCCTGGCTCACTACGAGCGGACGGACGCGGAGCAGCAGGCGCGGCGCGACCAGGTACCGTCCGATCTTTCCACCCTCTGATCCGCTTCAGGACGTCCGAGGCCCCCTCCCGCGCGGGAGGGGGCCTCGGACGTGCTGGGCAGACGCGGACCGGCAAAGGCACTGGGGATCAGCGTTCGCATGCCTGCTCGGGGAACGAGGTGTTCTCCTCGACGCGTTCCATGGCCACAAGGCCGACGTCGTCCTCCAGATGTCCGTCGACATGGTCGAGCAGATCCATGACGAGGCGCTGGAGGAGCTGATCCGGATCGCGCCACCGCAGGGACGCGAACCGGTCGGTCGCCGGATAGAAGGCCCCGGTCGCGTCGCGGGCTTCCAGGAGCCCATCGGTGTGCAGCAGCAGTGTGTCTCCCGCATCGAACTTGAAGGTGTCGACGTGGTATTCCTCTCCGGCTCCGGCCAGGCCCAGAGGAGGCGCCGGCTGCGGCGAGCGCAGGGCCAGCGCGCGACCGTCGTGTGATCGCAGCGGCGGCGGATGGCCGCAACTGATCAGGCGGACCACGGGGGGATCGTCGGGGATCTCCAGGACCAGGGCGGTGATGAAATGTTCACCGCTGTCCCGGTCGGTTTCGCCGACGGATCGCAGATGCCTGCGGACGCTGCCTTCGAGTGAGGCGACCAGCTCGGACAGCGCGGCGTCACGATGGGCGGCCTCCCGGAAGGCGCCGAGCACCGCGGCCGCGTCGTCGACGGCGGCGAGGCCCTTGCCGCGGACATCACCGATGATGAGCCGGACCGCCCCCTTGACCCGCTCGGCCGCGTACAGATCGCCGCCGATCTGGGCCTGGGCGGCCGCCGACCGGTACATGGAGGCGATGCGCAGGGACCCCATCCGGCGGGGCAGTGGCCGCAGCACCGCGCGCTGGGCGGCGTCCGAGACCGTTCTCACCTGGAGAAGCGCCTGGGAGTCCAGATCTCGCAGCCGCCAGAACACGACCACAAGACCGCAGACCACCAGCAGGTCGAGGACATGGATCGGCAGGATCGGCGAGTCCAGCAGGCCGTCATAGACATCGAGGGTGGCGGCTGCCGCGCAGGCGGCCACGGTGAGCCCCACGGTGAACCGAGGGCCCACGAGCCCGGCTGTGAGAGCGGGGACGGCGACCAGCAGAGAGGCCAGATGTATGTCCATCGGGACAAGGAAGCCCGCCACCGCCACCGAGCACAGCACTGCCAGTGGCATCACCTTCGGCGCGTACCACAACAGGCGACGTCGGGCGGGACCCCGGACGCCCGGTCCACACAGCCCAGAGACTCCGGAGCGGCCTCGTGCGGTAGCCGGTATCGCACGGTCTCTCAAAGCGGCACCTCTCGCAACTGGAATCACTGCGGCAGAGCAGCGTTTAGTCGTCTTTTATACCGATTTTCCAACCGTACGTCGTGAGACGGCCTCCTCGCACGGATGTAACCGATGTCACTGAGAGTCGGCGATACGAACCAGCGCCCGTGCGTGACCGGCGCACACGCGGGTCCGCGGGAAAAGATCGTGGCCGCGTGGAGATCCCCGCTGGTCCGCGCGGTCGTTCAGCACGCGGGACGCGGCCGGGACCACACGCTGCCGAAAACCGGTGAAACGCCCTTCGGTTTGACAGCGTTCACCGGAGTGCGACGCTAGTGACGGAAGGGATGCTCTCCCGCGGGAGGGATCCCGTGCCGGGCCGACTTCCCGGAGCGGCGCTCAGGAGGTACCGAGCATGATCAGCTTCGAGACCGTGTCCCTCGCTGACGCGCGCAAGGTGATCGACGCCGGGGAGAAGAAGGCCCAGGAGCTCGGACAGCCCTGCAATATCGCCGTGGTGGACCACGGTGGCAATCTGGTGCTCCATGTCCGGATGGACGAAGCCTGGATCGGCAGCATCGACGTGGCGATCGGCAAGGCCTTCACCGCGCGCGCCCTGGATGTCAGCACCAAGGAACTCGCGGTGAACGCCGCGTCCGGAGGACCTGTTTTCGGAATCAACACCTCCAACCAGGGCCGCATTGTGATCTTCCCGGGCGGCATCCCACTGCTGCGGAACGGCAAAGTGGTCGGCGCGGTGGGCGTCAGCGGAGGCACCGTCGAGCAGGACCAGAGCATCGCCGAGGCGGCAGCCTCGGCCTTTGACGCCGACGCCAGGGGCTGAATACCGAAGCCCGGCCGGACCGCCCCCAAGAACCGCCCCGCCCCCGTCACCGGAAATGGTGTGCCGCCGCGCCCGCTCGCGGTGAACCTCCGCGGCCGGGGCCGCAGGCCCGACGCCGGACGGCAGGTGGGGACACGCCTCGGGCCTGCCCATCGCCGCCGGCATCGTCGAGGTCCCCGGAGGCGGCTCCGGCCGACACCCCGCCCCGGCGGCCTCACCACACGGGACTCGCCGCCCGCACACACACCGGGCACGGCCACCTCCGCGGGGCCGTCGGCCCCGATTGTTCCCTGGGCGCCGCCGCCCCGGCAGGGGGCGATAAGTAGGGGACGTCGTTCCGTACAACGGTGTGCGTGATCCATGGGTCTGACTGGACGAGATGCAGAGGCATCCACAAAGAACTGGGGGAAAGACATGCGGAAATCACGTCGCGCGGCAGCGGTGGCGGCCTTGGCCACACTCGCCGCGGCGAGCTCTGCCACCGTCCTGGCCCAGCCCGCCGCCGCCGCCCCGGCTGCGGCGTCGGCTCAGGCCGCGTACAACGGCGCCTGTGGGAGCGGGTATTCGGTGGTGAACTCGGCCGACATCGGCAAGCAGGGCACCGTGTACCTGACCTACAACTCCCGCAACGGCCAGAACTGTGTGGTGACGATCCGCAAGACCAGCGGAGCGCCGGTGTACATGTTCTCCTACGTGTCGGTGTCCGCGACCGGCGAGGCACAGTACGACGGGGACTACTACTACTCGTACGCGGGACCGGTCTACGCCTACGGGCGGGGCCTGTGCGTCGACTGGGCCGGTGGCATCGGCAACCAGGAGACCTGGACCTACGCTTCGAACTGCGGCGCGCTCTCGGCGACCCGTGTGACGAAGGACGGTGACACGACCGCCCGTTCAGAGGTCGCCGAGCCCTCCGCGTCGCGCACGGGCGTCGCACGCTGACACACTGATCCGCCGCACGACCCTTTTGTGCGCCGGACGCCGCCGTCGGTGATGTACTGCCGGCGGCGGCCTCGGCGTTCCCCTTTCCGTGTGAACGGAGCACCGACGGCGTCACACCGACGCACCTCTCGCCGGAACACTCACGGAGCCGGAACCCGACCGGTCACCGCCCCGGGCCCGAGCACCCGACGACGGATTGCCAAGGATACCCCTCCCCGGTATTTTCTCAGAGCGGGTCAATACCCCCTGGGCGTATGCGCCCGGGGGGTCCGCGGTCCGGCCGGTCCAGGCCGCAGCGCTCCGCGCTGCGGGACGAGGGAGACGTACGTGGTGATGGTCGAGGGGTTTTCCGCAGCCGGATACGAAGAGGTGCGCCAGCTTTTCCAGCGCCTGCTGGACGACGGCCGGGAAACGGGGGCGGGACTTTCCGTCTGGCGGGGCGGCCGGGAGGTCGTCCGGCTGAGCGCGGGTTGGGCCGATGCCGAGCGGCGCCGCCCATGGCTCGGGGACACTCTGGTCCAGCCCTACTCGCTGTCAAAGCCGTTTGCCGCGCTCACCGCCCTGGTGGCGGTCCGCGACGGCGCGCTGGCACTGGACGAACCGGTCGCGACCCACTGGCGCGCGTACGGCGTCCGGGGCAAGGAACACACCACACTGCGTCACATACTGACGCATCAGGCGGGCCAGCCCCGCTTCCCGGCCGAGGCCGCCCGCCTTGACCTGCTGGATGACGCCGGACTGCGGGCGAGTCTCGCGGAGGCGGCGCCGGAGTATGCCCCAGGGACGGGCCTCGGAGAACACGCCCTGACCTACGGCCATCTGATCGACGGCCTGCTCCGCGCCGGAGCGGGCACCACGCTGGGCGAGATGTTCAATGACGTCGTGCGGCCCGCGCTGGACCTGGACGCCTGGTTCGGCCTGCCGGCGAACGCCCTGCATCGCGTCGCGGACCTGGAGTACGCCGAGCGGGACTGGCCGAGCCGACTCCCCGCGGCGCCCTGGCTGGGGATTCCCGCCGGCGCCCTGGACATCGAGCGGACGAACTCCCGGCCCTGGCGGCAGGCGGTCTTCGGAGCGGCCAATCTGCACACGACCGCAAGCGCCATGGCGGGCTTCTTCGCCTGCCTCAACAGTCCGGACGGCCCGGTGCGGCACCTGCTCGGTCCCGAGTTGCACACCGAGTTCCTCACCGCTCAAGTGACCGGCCATGACGAGGTCTTCGGCACCAGGCTCACCTGGACGCTGGGTTTCTTACGCGACCGAAGCAAGATCGCCAAGGGCGGGATCGGCGGTTCGGCCGCCTGGTGGTCGCTCAAGCACCACCACGCCGCCGCCTATCTGACACGCCGGCTGGCGGACCACTCCCGTGCCGCCGAGATAGCCGCCGCGCTGGGCGACGACCTGAGCGTGGTGGGCGAGGACTGAAGAAGCCCCACGAGCACAGAGGTCCATCCTTCCTCAACATTCCCTATCGTCCTTTGTTCAAGTTTGTTTGAGGTAGCATACGGACACATGGAGAACAGTGAACGCGAGCTGTACTCGGTCGGCGAGGTTGCCGAACGGCTGGGACTGCATGTGCGGACGGTCCGGAACTATGTCCGCGACGGCCGGCTCAAGGCCGTCCGGATCGGCAAGCAGTACCGGATCAGCCGGGCGGACTTCGAGGCCCTGACCGGCCCAGGGACCCCGGAGGCCGGCCCGGCGACCGCCGCTGCGCGCGGGCACGTGGAGGTGTCGAGCATCGTGCAGATCGACGCGATCGGCCCCGACGCGGCAAGCAGGCTGAGCACCCTTGTCACGGCCGGCGCCCAGTCCGGGCGGGACACTCCGGATCCGCTGCGCATCCAGACGGTCTACGACAAGGAGCGCACCCGGATGAAGATCGTGATCCTCGGCAATGCCGCTGCCACCAGCGATGTACTGCACCTGATCGACGGCGCACTCGGACCCGGAAACAACATGTTCCTGTCCCAGGGCGAGCAGGAGGCACACCATGCCTGACCTCCTCGCGGAATACCACGGCGTACCGGTGCTCGTCTGCGACGCGAGCGGCCCGCCGATCGCCACGGCGCAGGACGCGCTCGACCATCTGATCGGCGCGGCCTTCCAGCACGCGGAGGTGGTCGCCGTCCCGGTGGGCCGCCTCGACAACAGCTTCTTCGACCTCAGCACCGGGCTCGCCGGGGCGATTACGCAGAAGTTCGTGAACTACCGGCTGCGCCTGGTGGTCGTCGGAGACATCACGACCCGCCTGAGGACCGGCACGGCGCTCCCCGATCTTGTCCGCGAATCGAACCGGGGCCGGCACGTGTGGTTCGTAACCGATCTCGAAGAGCTCGCCGCCCGCCTCACGTAGCCGGGGCCGGGCCCCGGAGCCGACGGGGCCCATAGCCGCCGGAGAGGACACACACCCCGGACCCCACGACCGGCCCGACGGCTTCACGAATTGCAAAAATCTGCAATTACATACATTCTTAGCTGGCTGTGCCCGCAGGTAGCCGCGGGCACAGCCCCCGTTGTTTCCCCGCGACTGAGTGATCAGAGCTGAGTGATCAGAAGGGTGGCCGGACATGCCGGTTCCGCCGCGTCGGGCCAGAGCCGAGTCCTTCCGCGTGCTCGGACACGCGATCCGCGTACGCGTACAGGAGCCGGTGCGGGGCGGGCCTGCGCTCGTACGGGAGCACCTCGCGGCCCGGCGGATCCACACCGCGGTACGGGCCGGGCGGACGGAACCGCTGGAGCCACGCGACGGCGAGGTCCCCGCACGGTGAACACGCTGCTGCTCGCGTTGGCCGGCCGGGGCCGCGCTCTGCTGCCCGCCCGCGCCGACTTCGCCCTCATGGCGCGCGCTCCCCGCCGGGACCTGCTCGCCGGACTGACCGTCGCGATCGTGGCCCTGCCGCTGGCCCTCGGGTTCGGTGTGTCCTCCGGGCTCGGCGCCGAGGCCGGGCTGGCCACCGCCGTGGTCGCCGGGACGCTCGCGGCTCTCTTCGGCGGCTCGAACCTCCAGGTGTCGGGACCGACCGGCGCGATGACCGTGGTCCTGGTGCCGATCGTCGCCGAGTACGGGCCCGGCGGCGTCCTGACCGTCGGTCTGATGGCCGGCGTTCTGCTGATCACACTGGCTCTGCTGCGTGCCGGTCAGTACATGCGGTACGTGCCCGCGCCGGTGGTGGAGGGCTTCACCCTCGGGATCGCCTGCGTGATCGGCCTCCAGCAGATGCCCAGCGCTCTCGGGGTGGCGAAGCCCGACGGCGAGAGGGTCGTGGTGGTGGCCTGGCGGGCCGTGGCGGAGTTCTTCGCGGAGCCGAACTGGACCGCGGTCGGGCTCTCCGCCGGTGTGGCGGCGGTCATGCTGCTCGGAGCCCGCCGGCGGCCGGCGGTCCCGTTCTCGATCGTCGCCGTCGTCGCGGCCACCCTCGCCGCGCAGGTCTTCCGTCTGGACGCGGCGGTTCCGATCGGGGATCTGCCCTCCGGGCTGCCGGCGCCCTCCCTCGCTTTCCTCGATCCGTCCGCGCTGGGCCCGCTGATCGCCCCGGCGGTGGCGGTGGCCGCGCTGGCGGCGCTGGAATCGCTCCTGTCGGCGACGGTCGCGGACGGTATGACCGTAAGTCAGAAACACGATCCCGACAGGGAGTTGTTCGGGCAGGGCATCGCGAACCTGGCCGCCCCGCTCTTCGGCGGTGTCCCGGCCACGGCGGCGATCGCCCGTACCGCGGTCAATGTCCGCACCGGAGCGTCCTCCCGCCTCGCGGCCCTCACCCACGCCGCCGTTCTCGCCGTGATCGTCTTCGCCGCCGCCCCGCTTGTCTCGAAGATCCCTCTGGCGGCGCTCGCCGGTGTCCTGCTGGCGACCGCGATCCGTATGGTCGAAGTCGGCTCCCTGCGCGCGATGGCCAAGGCCACCCGGTCGGACGCCGTCGTCCTCGTGCTGACCGCCGTCGCGACGCTCGCTCTCGACCTCGTCTACGCCGTGATCATCGGCCTCGTCGTGGCCCACGCCCTCGCTCTGCGCGCCGTGGCCGCCCAAGCCGGCCTGGACCAGGTCGACTTCCGTCCGGACCTGGCGGGCGAACACAGTGCGGAGGAGCACGCGCTGCTGGCCGAACACATCGTGGCGTACCGGATCGACGGACCTCTGTTCTTCGCCGACGCCCACCGCTTCCTCCTCGTGCTCTCCGAGGTGTCCGACGTGCGCGTGGTCATCCTGCGCATGTCGAGGGTCACCACCATGGACGCGACCGGCGCCCTCGTGCTGAAGGACGCGGTGGAGAAACTGCACCGGCGCGGCATCGCCGTGATGACCTCCGGCATCCGCCCCACCCAGCGCCAGGCCCTGGACTCCGTCGGCGCCCTCGAACTCCTCCAGCACGAGGGCCGGGAGTACTCCACCACTCCGGAAGCCATCGCCGGAGCCCGCGCCTACCTGGAACAGGCCGGACTGCTGCCCGTCCGGCACCCGCCCCACCCCGTCCCGAAGGCACCGCGATGACCGCCCCGGCCCGCACCACCCACAGATGACCGTGATCGTCGGCGTGAACGACGCGACGTGCCGGACACCGCCGGTGACCAGCTCGGCCGGGATCAGCGGCACCGGCCCGTGCGGGGGCACGGCCTTCACACGAGCCAGGCGTCCCAAACCGGACCACGATGGCCCGGAAGTTGCAAGAATCTGCAATTGTGGAGGTCGCAGATGGTGGACGGGGGCACACAGGGCCCCTCGGCGAGAAGCATTGGGTGGACAAAGTGCCAGGTACACGCGCGGGCAAAGCGGCCGGGATGCCAGGCGACCCGGCCGATGCCGGGAACACCCAGGTGAGCGAGCCGCTCTACCAGTTGAAGGCCGAGTTCTTCAAAAACCTCGGCCATCCGGTCCGCATCCGTGTCCTGGAGCTGCTCAGCCTGCGCGAGCACGCGGTCGCCGAGATGCTGCCCGAGGTCGGCGTCGAAGCCGCCAGCCTCTCCCAGCAGCTCGCGGTCCTCCGCCGCGCCAACCTCGTCGTCACCCGCCGCGAAGGCTCCACCGTCTATTACCGGCTCACCAGCCCACGCATCGCCGAACTGCTGAGTGTCGCCCGCGGCATCCTCTCCGGCGTCCTCGAAGGCCAGGCGGAGCTCCTGGCCGACCTGCGCGCCACCGGCCCACGGTAGGGCGCGCCGCGAAAGCCCCGCCCGGACGGCCCGCCACCGCTGCGGCTGCCTTCCGGGTCAGGGCTGCGGTTCCGCTCTCCCGGCTCCGGCGGACTCGTGCCCGCCGTCCGGGCGGACATACGGGCGGACGCGGACCTTCACCCCATCACGGCCCGCCCGTTCCAGGACATCGCGGACCTCGTGGACGTCTCCCACATGTGTGAGGGACTCGCTGCCGGCGTCCAGATAGGTGATCTCGTACATCCGGGCCTCCTGTCTGCCGCCGCCGGTCATCTCCGCGAACCCGGCCACACCACAACCCCCACCCAGATCCTGAACTGGCAAATTGCATAACTCTGCAAGTCTACGATGCTGACAGCCCGGACGACTCACCGACAGTGGATCGCCGCACCCGACTGGCTGGAAAGTTCGTCCCGGACCCCGGCTACCGGCCCGGCCGCAGAGGTCGCCGGCCGAACCAGCGCCACGGCGCGACGGGGCGGGACAGCCCTTGGGTCGCGACGGCAAGCACCTGGAAAGCCGTCCCCGGACGTTGGCGCGGAAGGACCGGGTCAGGTGTCCAGCGCCGCCGGGTCCCGGTCCAGGTGCCGCAGATAGCGCGTACCCGGACGGCCGCCGATCACGGTCTCGCCGGTCGGTACGAACCCGGTCCGGGCCAGAACCGTGCGCGAGCCCGCGTTGTCGAGGGTGGTCACGGCCCTCAGCGTGGTGAGACCGTACCGCTCGGAGGCGAGCGCACAGATCCGGAGCACGGCCCGGGTAGCCAGGCCCCGGCGGGCGGCCTTCTCCGCGATCCGGTAGCCGAGTTCGGCGGTACGGTCCGCCACGTCGACAAGGTTGATCCGGCCGAGCACCGCGCCGTCGCCGTCCACCAGAACGTGGAAGAAGCACAGCCCGGCGCCCTGTTCGGCGAGCAACTCGGCGTGCCGGGCGTCGAAGCCACTGAAGTAGTCGTCGCCACGGTCCGAAATGGACGCGGAGAAGTACGCCCGGTTCTCCCGCTCGAACGCGAGCACAGCGGGAGCGTGATCGGGGCGCAGGAGGTCAAGTGCGGGTTCGGGCACGGGAGCACGGTACGCGGACACGCCGGTCGCCGCCCCCGTTTTTTTGCGGTCCCAGCTACGGGCAGCGGCGCGGCACGCTTCTTGCGTGACGCGGAACGGCAACGGTGAACCTGACGACGATCCGTTCATACGATCAGGGGATTTTTAGAGACTCCGCCCGCGTGACTCCGGCCGTGTCTCTGTTAATGGCCGCAAGAGGTGGGGCGGCGTCCGCCCCACCTGGGGCCGCCGAGTGCAGGAGCGCACACGTGTCATACGGTATCGATCCCACCGCCTTCCCTTGTCTGGCCGCTGATCTGGACCGAGTTCGCGATCTTCTTGGCCCCGTACGGATACCGGGCCGGCCCGAACTGGCAGCACTGACCGGCGACGAGTCGGACACATCTCGCCGCCTGGTCCGTCCCACCCTGACCCTGCTGTCGTACTACGTGCTCACCGATCCCACCGAGCCGGCCGACGACCGGGCGGTGCGCGCCGCGGCGGCCGTCGAGCTGGTGCATCAGGGCTCCCTCTACCACGACGACGTCATCGGCCACTCCCCCGAGCGCCGGGGCCGGGCCAGCGCCAACGCGGTGTGGGGCACGCCCCTCGCCGTGCTGGCGGGAGACTGCGTCACGGCCGCCGGCCTGCGCATGATGGCCGAGTTGGGCGGGCGCGAGGCTCTCGCGGGTACCAGCACGTGCGAGCTGATGTGCATGGCCATGGTGACCGAGACCGCCGACCGCTACATGGCCTCCCGCAGCGAGCAGTCCTACCTGGACTCGATCGACGGCAAGACGGCAGGTCTGATGTCGCTGGCCTGCCGGGTCGGGGCGATGCAGTCCGGCCGGGGCCCGGAGCAGGAGGAGGCGCTGGCCGGGTTCGGCCGGTACATCGGGCTCGCCTACCAATTGCGCGACGACATCCTGGACCTCACCTCGACCGCCGAGGAGATGGGCAAACCCGTCAACGCGGACCTGTCGCAGGGCATTTACTCCCTTCCCGTCATCCGGGCCGCCGCCCGGGACGCCGGCCTGCGCCGCCTGCTGCGCGAAGGGATGACACCGGAGGACGCGGCACATGTCCGCGAACTGGTGGTCGCCACCGGTGTCATGGACGAAGCACAGACAGTGGTGGACGGCCTGGTGGAGCAGGCCGGGGGGCAACTCGGCGCACTGGCCTGCCCACCACGGATCCGCCGGGCGATGACCGGCTACGGCCGGGCCGTCCTCGACCGGCGCGCCCCCGGCCAGGCCGTACCCCGACAGCCCGGGGAGAACTCCTCCCTGAAGCGCCGGGAAGCGTCGCCGCGCCGGACCATGCACTGGGTCAGGAACTGGTTTCTGGACTCCGGCCTCGCGGCCGACCCGGCCGAACTCGAACACCACCGGCTCGCCGATGTGTTCCACTTCCGGGCCACCGCCCTGCCGCGGACCGATCCCGAACGGGCCGAGACCGCCGTCGGTCTGCTCGCCCTGGGCGCGCTGTGGGACGACCTCTTCGAGGACCCGCGGCTGACGGACCCGCGGGCGGTCACCGCGCTCAGGCGCGCGCTGGTGGCGACGCTGCGCCAGGACCCGCAGGGCCCGCGAGGCGCGATCCCGACAGCGTGGGCGCGGCTGTGGCCGCGGCTGTGTGAGGGCAGGACCACCGACTGGCGGGAAAGGTTCCTCGACAGCTTCGAACAGTGGTGTGCGGCCGCCGAGCGCGAGGCGCACCACCGCATCAGTGGCTTTGTGCCCTCCACCGCCGACTGTCCGGCACTACGGATGGCGACCAGCGGACACAACATCGCCCTGGCCTTCTACGAGGTGTGGCAGGACCGGGAGATCCCGCCGAAGGTGCGCAGCCACCCTGTGGCCCGTCGCCTGGAGGAACTCGTCTTCTCGGTGGCCCTCATCGAGAACGATCTGGCCACACCGGAGCAGGACGAGGCCGACCGGGTCCCCTACAACCTGATCAGGGCTGTCCGCCGGGAGACCGGATGCACGCTCCAGGAAGGCGTCGCACGGGTGGAGCGCCATGTGGCACAGCAGCGCGCTCAGCTCGATGCCGTGGCAGCCCACGCGCCCGCGATCCTGCGGATGCTCCCGGGCCTGTCCAGTCACGGGAGGGACATCGCGTCGTTCTACGAGAGCCTGGCAAGCCGGCTTTCGCTCTTTCGACGGCTCGACCGCAATCGGGTGACCGCGACTTCGCCGGGACCGGATCTGGAGCGCCTGCGCCGCGAGATCTGCGCCCCGGCCGCCCCGGCCCACTCCGTCCCGTAGGCCCCGGAGCCGGGCAGCGGCGGTGTCCCGGGCGGTGTCGGCAGCCGTACGGGACACCGCCTCAGCGCTCCCCCGCTCGCGCGGGCGCGCGGCGCCCGGGCACCCTTCGGAGGAGCCGCGTATCGCCCGGCAGAGCGGACCGGGTGCGTCGACGGAAGGCGAGCAGGCCGACCAGGGCACTCCCGGCGAACCAGGCCAGTTGCACAGCGAAGTATCCCAGGGGCGTACTGGCGGAAAAGCTGGCCGCGACACTGGCCTGCATCGCGCCGTAGGAGGGCAGCCACCGCACAATGCCGTCGTTGGCGCCGGTGCTGGCGATGGGGTTCTGCAGGGCGAGATCGATGACACTGATCATGACGATGGCGAACATGCCCTCCACCTCCCGGCGCAGCAGCGTACCGAGGGCGACACCCAGCGCGCCGTAGGTCGTCGCGGCGCAGAACAGCGCCGCGGCAAGCAGCACCGGCTGCCGTGGCGACCACTGGAGGCAGATGACAACGGTGGCGTACACGGCGACGGCCGCCGCGCTCAGGGCCAGGCAGGCGACCTTCGCCAGGCCCAGCGGGACACGGTGATACCCGGCCATGGACAGCCGCCGGTCGAAGGCCCCGCTGCTGAAGGTGGCGGCGAACATCATGAATCCGACAATCAGCGTGACCGCGTTCAGGGCGCCGGTGATCTGAGTGATCTGGTTTCCGTTGGCGACCAGGACGCCTCCGGTCGCCTGCAGCCGGAACCGCACCGGGTCATCAGAGATGGCCAGGCGGACCAGGGAGACCCACGCGGGAATGAAGAGGGCCACCAGCAGCATGGCAAACCGATTGCGCGCATGCTCGATCAGGCCGTAGCGCGTGGCAATGACAAACAACCGCAGGACGCCCCTCACCGGATCTCCTCCCGAGGGTCGTACGGGACGCCGCCCCGCGTTCGCCACAACCGGTCGGCATGGTCCGTGTCCTGGCCGATGTCCCGGCACACTCGTGGGCCACCACACAAATGATGGACGTCCTCCACCCGCACAACCGCTCCCTCCCGCCCCAACCCCGTTCATCCGTGCACCCGTTCAACGAACCGGCCACCGCGAGGAAACGCCACATCCGGCGCCGGCCCATAACTCGAACAGCATGTCCTGCTGTGTCCGGCGGAGCGCGCCCCACAGGGGTCGGTCCGGCACTCCTGAAAGCCGGATCTCACGTGTGCCGAATCCGGTTCGTCTGCGGAGTGTGATCAAGCACCGTTGTGAGCAGATCGTGACCGGCAGCGGGCCGGTGCCCACGGCCGCTGCGAAGGGGCCGAGCAGGCAGGGCGGAGCAGGCAGCGCCGTGAGGGTGAACACGTACACACTCCTCGGCGCCGACGGGCGCTCCTACGAGAGCACCGAACCAGGGACGTTCGGTGGACACCGTGGCGGCCGGGTCTACGGCCGCCTCGACTGCCCGAGCGCGCTTCGCGCCATTGAGCGAGGCGGCTATGTCACCCACCGGGTGTTCTTCGCGGACGAGGCAACCGCGCTGGCCGCCGGCTACCGCCCCTGCGGAACCTGCCTGCGGGAGAGATACCGGTCGTGGAAGGCGAGCGCCTCACCGAACTCGCCCGTCTGAAAATCGGTGGCAGGCCCAGTCAACCCGCGGTGAGGATCGCGGCATGGCCAACTTTCTGGAGACCGACCGGCTCGTCCTGCGCGCGTTCACGGCGGCCGATATCGACCACCTGCTCGCCCTGGACAACGACCCCGAGGTCATGCGCTTCATCAACGGTGGCCGCCCCACACGTCGGGATTCGATCGAGACCAGGACGCTCCCGCAGTTCCTGCACGACTACCCATGCTGGAAGACCCGAGGCTACTGGGCCGCGCAGGAGAAGCCCACCGGCACCTTCCTGGGCTGGTTCGAGTTCCGGCCGTTGGAGGAGCACAGCCCCGCCGTGGTCGAACTCGGTTACCGGTTGAACCGGGCGGCATGGGGGCGCGGCCATGCCACCGAGGGATCCCGGGCCCTGGTCCACAAGGGGTTCGCGGAACTGGGCGTCGAGCGGGTCACAGCAAACACCATGGCCGTCAACACCCGCTCGCGTCGCGTCATGGAGAAATCGGGCCTGTCCTTCGTCCGGAACTTCACCGGGGACTGGCCGGAGGCGATCAAGGGCTCCGAGCACGGTGAAGTCGAGTACGAACTCACCCGTACCGCGTGGGAGCAGTCTCGGTAGACATCAACGGCCCCATCCACACCTGTTGCCAATGTCTCCGTCTCACGGTCCAAGCCCCACTCCCCCAGAGAGGAAGGTGGAGATCAACACGAAAGATGAACGCACTAGTCCGTTCGATTAGGATGGGCCTCATGACAGTGACCCGTCGGACGAACACCGTGGAGAGGATCCTCAGCACGGCTTCGGACCTGTTCTACACACACGGTCTCCGTGGCGTGAGCATGGACCAGGTCATCGCGGCGTGTGGCGTCGCGAAGTCGACTCTGTACGTGCACTTTCGCACAAAGGACGCCCTCGTCGCGGCCTATCTGCGCCGCACGGACGAGTCGTGGACGGGGCAGTTGCGCACCGCTGCCGAACGCGCCGGTGAGTCTCCCGCCGATCAGCTCGTCGGGCTTTTCGACGCCCTGTCAGACGCGTTCGATCGGCACGGCTTCTTCGGGTGCCCCTTCGTCAGCGTGGCCGTCGAGGTTCCGCTGGATTCCGAAGCACGCGCGATCACCATCGAGCACACTCAACGCCGCCAGAGGTGGCTGACCTCGCTCGCGGAAGCGGCCGGCGCGCGCGAACCAGCCGCGCTGGCACGCCATATCGGGCTGCTCATCGACGGCACCTTGGCGTCCGGCAGGCTTCTGCAGGATCGGACAGTCGTCGACGACGCCAAGGACGCGGTACGGCGCCTTGTCGCCGAACACACGTCACCTCGGAGCAACTCCTCGTCCTGACGGGACGCACGCCAAGCCGCCGAGTGCCGGAACCAACGGGTCCGAGGTGTCGGCGGCATGACGCCAACCGCGACCGTGCTTTGCCGGCGGGCCGGTTCGCGGCCGGTATTCCGCGGCCGGAGAACCACTGCGCGGCCACTCAGTCGAGGCAGAACTCGTTGCCCTCGACGTCCTGCATCCCGAGGCACGACTCGTTGACCCCATCGGCCACCAGCAGTCGCCCGCGTACCGCGCCGAGCGGGATCAACCGTGCGCATTCGGCCTCAAGTGCGGCCAGGCGCTCTTCACCCACGAGCCCGGTGCCGACCCGCACGTCAAGATGCACCCGATTCTTGACGACTTTCCCTTCGGGAACACGCTGGAAGTACAGTCGCGGGCCCACACCTGACGGATCAGCGCATGATGCGGACGCTGGACTCTGACGCTCCTGGGGCAGAGCGCGATCGAAGTCGTCCCACGTGTCAAAGCCCTCCGGCGGCGGCGCGACGTACCCCAACACCTCGGACCAGAAACGAGCGACGCGTTCAGGTTCCGCGCAGTCGAAGGTGACTTGGACCTGCTTGATCGATGCCATCGGCCCATCGTAGGGCGTGTCGAGAAGTAGCGTTGTCCGCCCGCCGACAGCCCTGGAAGGGGGGTCTTTCGTCACCTCCACGGGCCGCCCGCTCCTGACCGGGCGGCCCGGCAGTGGCCTCGGACGACTTGCCGCGCTTAATCGAACGAACTAGTCTGTTCGATTAATGGGACGCTCAGGAGCCCAGGGTGTCCGTGCGGCAGACGGCCCAGGTTGTGCGCGCGGTCGACAGCGACCACAGGAAAGAGGTGCCGCCATGCGTGCGGTCTTGCTGGAAGAGTTCGGAAGCCCTTTGGTCGTGGGGGAGGTACCGGAACCGATCGCGGGACCCGGTCAGGTGCTGGTTCGTGTGATGGCCAGCGGTGTCAACCCCCTCGACATCAAGCTGAAGGCCAGTGCGGTCCGCCGGGGTGGTCCCTCCATGGGGCGCCCCAAGAGTCTGCCGGCAATCCTGGGCATGGACGTCGCGGGCATCGTCGAGGGAGTGGGTCCCGGCGTCACCGGTTTCGCGCCCGGCGACGAGGTCTACGGCCTGGTCGGCGGCGTGGGCGACCTCCAGGGCACACTCGCCCCGTACGTGGCCGCGGACGCCCGGCTCCTCGCGCACAAGCCCAGCAGCCTCAGCATGCGGGAGGCTGCCGCGCTTCCGCTTGTGGTGATCACCGCATGGGAGGGACTCGTCGACCGGGCGCGTGTCGGTGCCGGGCACAAGGTACTGATCCACGGCGCTGCCGGAGGCATCGGTCACGTCGCCGTCCAGGTCGCCCGGGCGCGTGGGGCGGAAGTCTTCGGGACCGCTTCGTCCCAGCGGCTTCCGGATGTCGTCCGCCTCGGCGGCACCGCCGTCGACCGCGCCACTCCGGTGGAGGAGTATGTCGCCGAACACACCGGCGGAGAGGGTTTCGACATCATCCTGGACACGGCCGGCGGGGCGACACTCGACGCTTCCTTCGGAGCCGTCCGCGCCTATACCGGCCATGTCCTCAGTGCCCTCGGCTGGGGAACACACAGCCTTGCGCCGCTCTCCTTCCGGGGAGCCACCTACTCGGGCATCTTCACCCTCGCGCCGATGCTCACGGGGCGCGGACGCGAGCGGCACGGCGAGATCCTGCGCGAGGCCGCTTCGCTGGTCGACGCCGGTCAGCTCCGCCCCGTTCTCGACCCCCGGCACTTCACCCTCGACACCGCGCCGGACGCCCACAACGCGGTCGCCAACCACGAGGCTTCGGGCAAGGTCGTCGTCGACGTCGTCTGATGTGGCGCGGCAGACATCGGGAGCAGCCGGTGTGGCCCAGCCCGACGTGGCCGGTCAACCCGCACATGGCCAGTTCCTGAGCCACCGCCGTTGTTTTCCGGCGCGGCAAGAATTGCTGAAGTAGGACCTGGCGAAAGGCGAGTTGGCGTCGCTGTCGGCCGGGGGTTCAGCGACGCGGTACGGGCGCGCCCGGTCTGCTCCGTGACAGGTCGGCCGCGATTCTGCCTGCCGTCCGTCGCGCCGCGGTCACGGCCGAGTCCGAAAGGCCATCGCCGCCGGGCACCATGAGCCAGATGGCTCCGGTGTCGTGGCGGGACACCCGGAACGGCGCCGCGGCGCACGCCACGGCGGGGTCGGCGTCGCCGGGATCGAGGACGGGGCGCAAATCGCCGTGGCGGGCCTGTCGGTGGGCCCGGACCGGCGCGACGCGGGCGATATCGACGCCGACGGCAGCGAACTCGTCCTGGCGGAGCACCATGCCGGGGCGGGGCTCGCGCTGCTCAAGGGGTCGGGCGCCGGGGAGGACATCGATGACGAGTCCCCGGCCGGCGGCCTCGACACTGAGGGCGACAAGAGCGCCGGTGGCTCTGGCCAGTTCCATCAGGGGGCGGCGTGCGACGTCATACAGCCGGGGTTCCGCGGCGGGTCCCGAGCCGAGGTCGAGGAGGGTGGGGCCGAGGCGCCAGAGGCCGTCGACGCGCTCGACAGCGCCCACGTCGTGGAGCTGGCCGAGGAGACGGTGCACGGTCGTACGGGGCAGTGCGCAGTCGCGCTGCAGCTCGCTCACCCGGGCCGGTCCCCGCTCGCGCAGGGACGCCAGAAGGGCGAACGCGGCACCGATGACGGGGCGCGCAGACTCGTCGGCCGCCCCTGGACCCATCCTGTTCATCGATCCATCCTGCCTCCCACGAGCGAAACATTGCCATTCCACACTGCCCCCGGCAGGGAAATGCGCGACAAGTGTCCACTGACCGGTCACCGACCCGTCGTCCCGTGCCCGGCGTGCCTAGCATCCACCGATATGACGGATCTTCCCAGACAAGTGGATGTCGTTTTCATCGGGGCTGGACACAATGCCCTGGTCGCCGCCGCCTACCTGCTCGACGCAGGTCGCAGTGTGTGCCTCGTCGACCGGATGGCGAAGCCGGGAGGCTGGGTGCGGACGGAGGAGCTGGGTGCACCCGGCTTCCTGCACGATCGCTGGTCATCGCTGCACCCGGCGTTCGTCGGCGGTCCTGTCTGGGCCGAACTGGGGCCACAGCTCAGCCGTCACGGCCTGGAATACGTGGTGGCCCCGCTGGCCGGCGGTTCCTCCCTTCCGGATGGTCGCACCGCCATCGCGCCGGTCGATCCGGAGGCGTTTGCCACTGAACTCGACCGGCTCGGAGAGTCGGCCGGCTGGGGCTCGCTCTTCTCCTCTATCGGACCATACCTCCCCTCACTGTTCGGTCTGCTGGGCGGCGGCCTGGACAGCGCCGAGGCAAAAGCGGCGCTCGCCGCGTTGAGCAGTGACACCCGTACGAGCACACTGCCGTTCGACCGGCTGCTCACCGGCAACGCCGTGGGACTGGTGAACGACTATTTCAGGACCGAGGAACTCCGCTCACTCGCGGCGCCGTGGCCGCTGCACCTGGGCGCGGGTCCGGAGGACCCGGCAAGTGCCCTCTGGGTGGCCGTCGCCCTGGCCACCTTCGCGGGAGGCAACCCCACCCCGGTGGGTGGCAGCGGCCGCCTCGCGGAAGCACTGTCGGCCCTCGTCACCGAGTGGGGCGGGTCCATACACTGCGGCGTCGACGTCGACGAGGTTCTGGTACGCGACGGCAGGGCGGTCGGCATACGGACCAGTGACGGCGCGACGGTGACGGCCGGCGAGGCGGTCGTCGCCTCGACGACGCCCGACCGCCTCTACGGCAGGCTGCTGCGCAACGTGCCCGGCATTTCGGCGGAGCTACGGTCCCAGGCCGGTGCCTACCGCTACCGGCGTGGCTGCTTCCAGATCAATCTGGCCCTGTCCGGCCGCCCTCACTTCAGGGACAGCCGGCTCGATCAGGGGGGTGCGATCAATCTCGGGCGCGGCACCGACGCTCTCGTGAACTCCGTCCGGCAGGCAGAGGCCGGTTTGCTGCCGGAACATCCGTCCATCTCCTGGCACGAACCGACGGCCGTCGACAGCACTCGCGCCCCGGAAGGCCACGCCGTCCTGCGACTACAGGTCCTCGACACACCGCTCAGCCCGACCGGCGACGCGGCAGGCAGCTCGTACGGAACGCGGGGATGGGATTCCGACACCGCTGAAGCCTTCGCGGACCGGGTCATCGCCGAGGCCGAACTCCACGCCCCCGGCCTGACCGGCCTCACCGTGCGGCGCCACCTCACCTCACCCGCGGATCTCGCACGTCAGAGTCCCAACGCGGGACCCGGCGACCACGCGTCGGGCGACAACTCCCTGGAGCAGGCGTTCACCCGACGCCCTGTCGCCGCTCACGGCGGCGGCTACCGCACCGCGGTCCCCGGCCTGTGGCAGACGGGTGCCGCGACCTGGCCCGGTCCCGGAGTCAATGGCGCGTCCGGTCGCAATGTCGCCCAGAAGCTCATCTCGGTGACTTCTTCTTCCTGATCCGGACCGCCGCTCCCGTGCAGCGCGCCACAATGCCCCAGCCCCAGACCGCCCGGAGGAAAACCGAAATGGAAGAGAGCATGGAAATGGTCGGCGATCACAGAAATGACGCGGGAAACGGCGCGACGCAGGGCGACGCGACGATTTCCCGGGCCGCCGAAGAAATGAACCGGGGCGGCAGGGAACGCCGGATGTACGAGCTGTCGCACGTGTACTCCGACAGAATGCCTCAGTCGCCTTTCGCGGAGCGGATCAGCGTCACGTACAACCCGACCGACTATATCGCCTCCCACGCCGGAAACGGCGAGGTGATGACGGGCCAACTGGGCAGCCAGGGAACAAAAATGGATGCCCTGGGTCACTTCGGCTACAGGGATTCCAACGGCCAGGTCGCCTATTACGGCGGACTCAAGCAGGCCGATGTGAAGCCCACGGATGAGTCACCGCTGCTCCGTCTCGGGATCGACGAAGTACCCCCCATCATCACCAGCGGTGTGCTGCTCGACGCCACAAGGCTGAAGGGCAGGAGCATGACCGCCGGAGAGCAACTCACCGCGGCGGACCTGCAAACAATGATCGAGAAGCAGCGCCTGCGGGATCTGCTGCCGGGAGACGCTCTCTTCATCCACACCGGCTGGGAGGAAAAATGGCTGGACGAAAATCCTGACCCGGCGAGCACCGAGTACTACCGTGCAGGGCCCGGAATCTCACACGACGCCGCGCTCTACATCGCAGAAAAGGAGATCGTCTGCGTGGGGATGGATGTGCCCTTCATCGATGCCGTCTGCGATGGATTCCTGGAGGGGGCCGCGAAGGCACCGTCCGACGCGCCCGCCGAACTTCCCTTCTTTGTCCACCATCAGAATTTGACGCAGGCCGGCATCTACCAGATCCACAATCTGTCCCTCGCCGAACTCGCCGCCGACAAGGTCTATCTCTCAGCGACGATCATTCTCCCCCTCCGCATCAAGGGGGCCGCGCACTCGGCCGTACGCCCGGTGGCCATCGGCCGGCCCCACGTACCGTCGGCCGGGTGATCCGACCTCACCTCCCCGAAGCGGCGTTGGACTCAGGCGAGGCCGCTGTGAAGGACTTCCCGTTGCCACCGGTGTCGCGGCTGGGTGTGCAGCCGCCAGTAGTGCTCCGCGATGTCGTCCGGGTCGAAGGCCGTACGCGGAGCGACCGGACCGTCCACCGTGACACTGGCCACGTGGACTCCCGAGGGCCCGTATTCCTGATCGAGCAGGGCCACCAGGGTGCGCACTCCGGCCTTGCCGAGCGAGAGGCTGACATGGGAAGCCTTCGGCTCGGGCATTCCACCGGTAATGAGGAAGGAACCGCTGCCGCGTCGCGCCATCTCGGGTGCGATGTGGGCGGCGGCGGTCAGGGCTCCGACCACATTGACCGCCCAGGAGTCCAACTGGCGGCGCGCGGACAGCTCTCCGGGCCTGTCGGGCTGGATGACCGCCGCGTTGTAGACCACGACATCGGGGAGGCCGAACGCGTCGACCGCCGCGTCGAGTGCCGCACACAACGCCGTCTCGTCGGTGCTGTCGGCGGTCAGCGGGACGACGGGCACTCCCCGTGTGGAAGGGGAGACCTCTTCGGCCGCGTCGGCGGGTGTCGTGGCGGTCCGTGCGATGAGCGCGATCGGCAGGCCCTCCCGCGCGAACCGGCGGGCGACCGAACGGCCGATCCCCGGACCGGCTCCGATGACTATCGCTCCCGGCATCGCTGACTCCTCCACTGGACGACACGACCGACCACCGGAACGTTAAAGTGTCACATCAGTGTGAAGGTCAACCTCTGGGCGGGGGCGCCATATGCGGATCGGTGAACTGGCCGAGACGACAGGGATCAGCCGGCGGTTGCTGCGCTACTACGAAGAGCAGGGGCTGCTCCGGCCGCTGCGGCTGGCCAACGGCTACCGCGAGTACTCCCCGTCGGACGTCGCCGGTGTACGGCACATCCGCGCCCTGTTGGCCGCCGGGCTGCCCACCACGGTCATCGCGCGATTACTGCACTGCGTCCACGACGACGGTGAACGAGTCCTACCGTCGACCTGCCCAGGAATGATCGCCAGCCTGCGGCGAGAACACCGCCGTATCACCGACGCGATCACACAGCTCCAGTCGTCCCAGCAGGCGCTCGACACCATGCTCACCGCCGCCCTGCGACCACACGGCAACCGACCGAGCAGCGCGAACGGGGCCGCACGCCCGGCGGATTCGGCCTGACCACGGTGGGACGCACGGCCACACAGCGGCGCGGGGTCTTCCCCAGGCCGCCGTCTGCCACACCGTCCCCGTACGCCGCCTGACATGGCAAACCTCCGCGCGTGGTGTGGTGCCCGCGCACCTCGCCACGCCGGAGGTCTTCGCCATGATCACGACACCCGTGTCAGCACCGCTTCTGATCACTGCACCTGGCGCGACCGCCGCTGTCCGAGAAACTCCCGGATTGACGTCGTGGGCCGGCCGATCAGCCGCTCGATGTCATCGGTGGGGGTGAACTCGCCCTCGGCCATGGCGCGGAACCACGCGGCGGCGAACGACGCCCAGGGCTCCGGCATCCCGGCCGCCACACGTGCGGCGACGTAATCCTCGACCGGTGTGTCCTGGTAGGTCACGGGCGCGCCGGTGACCTCGCCGAGAATCACGGCGACGTCGTCGAGGGTGAAAGCCTGGGAGGCCGCGAGCGTGTAGCTGTGTCCCGCGTGGCCTTCGGTAGCCAGTACAGCAGCGGTCGCCTCGGCCATGTCGGTCCGCGTCGCCAGTGCGGTCGGGGTGTGACCGGCGGGCACCCGGATGACGCGGTCAGCAGCCAGCTCGCCGATCAACATGTCGAACGACTCCAGGTACTGCGAGTTGCGCAGCACGGTGACATCGAGCCCGGACGCTGCCAGCTCCTTTTCGGTGTACGCGTCCCACTCCGTGACCTGGGGAATCTCAAACGTCGACCCCGCACGGCGCTGGATGGCCGTGTAGTGGACGTGTCGCACCCCGGCTGTCTTGGCGGCGTGGATCACGTTCCGGTGTTCCGCCTTGACATCGGTGAACGTCCTCGCCGAGATCAGCAGAAGCTTCTCCACACCGTCAAAGGCCCGTTCGAGGCCATCGGGGTCCTCGTAGTCGCCGCGCCGCACGGAGACTCCTCGATCGGCGAAGTCGGCGAGTTCCTCGGGCCGGCGGGCCAGAGCCGCGACACGATGGGCGGGAATCAGCTTCAACAGGAACTCCACGACCTGGCGCCCGAGTTCACCACTCGCGCCGGTGACCATGATGAGCCCGCTCATGCTTCAACTCCTGTCGTCGTGGCCGGCCGGCCCGGCACAAAGGGAACGGTGTCGGGCGCCTCACGTCGCGCCGCGAGAATCGCGCGAGCGGCATCGCCGACAGGTACGCGCAGCGGGAGCTGCGGCAACTCGGCGGCATCCGCGATTTCGACGGCGGCCTCCTCCGGCGTGATCATCCCCGCCCTGGCCCCGCTGTCGGGGTCCCGTGCGACGATCGCAGCGTACGGGTCGCCGGGAAGCGTATAGCTGGTCACGGCGTCCAGCGCTCCGGAGCTGACCGTTCCCGGCTCCAGGAGGGCGGCTTCGAGGCCGAACGGGGCGACCTCGATGGCGAGTGCCTCGACCAGCCCCTCCAGCGCCCACTTCGTCGCCTGGTAGGCGGCTCCCGGCGGCGCGACGATGCGTCCGACGACGCTGGACATGAACAGCAGGCGTCCATGCCCGCGTGCCCGCATGCCGGGAAGGACTGCCTGGGCCACCCGAAGGGACCCCAGCGTGTTCAGGTCGAACAGTTCCGCCAGCTTCTCCGGGGGCGTGGCCTCGACGGCAGCGAAGAAGATCACCCCTGCGTTCGACATCAGAATGTCGACTTCGCCGGCGTTTCGCACCGCAGCGCTGATGCTCTCCGGGTCGGTGACATCGAGCGGCAGCCGCTGATCGACGTCGAGGCCGGCCAGCGACCGGGGATCACGTGCCGTGGCTACGACTCGGTGACCCCGGCGTGCGAACTCCGCCGCTGTTGCGCGGCCAATTCCCTTGGAGGCTCCGGTGATCAGTACTGATGCCATGACATCTCCTGGCGGTTTGTGTGTTGGGCGAGCCCGGCGGTGACACCGCCGATGCCTTCGGGAGCGGCGATCAGAATCGGGACCATGGGTTTACTCCTGAAGGACATGGGTTTACTCCTGAACGGGACGGCTCAGCGCGGGCGTGCGCCGGGCTACGGTGCGAGCCCCGAGGGGCTCTTCCCGCCGGATGGGCCTGCGGGACTTGGTTTGACTTTCACACTCACTACTCCTTGCACTGTAGACCGAGTTTGGAAGTCATACCAACTCATGAGGGCTCGGCCCGTGCTTCGGCCAGGTGTCATCAGGCGCAGACGGAGCCGCCGGCGACGACTGGACTCCTCCAGGCGTCGTCCCCGGGGGTGTTTCTCTGGACCGGGCCGCCCCGGGGAGTGTCGGATTCATCCATGTACATCCCGTACACAGACGGTCCCCTGCCGTGCGATCGCACGCACCGGACACCGCGAGCCCGGCCCCGCGGGCGGACGACACCACCGTTGAATCACGCCTCAGAAGGCGTGATTTTCGCCCCAGATCTCCAGCTCACGGAGCACCGGCGCAATGGCCCTGCCCGCGTCTGTGAGGATGTACTCGTCGCGCGGCGGGTGCTCGCAGTATCGACGGCGCGCGATCACTCCCGCCTTCTCCAGCTCACGCAGTCGGGTCGTGAGCCTGTCGCGGGGCGCACCGGTGTTGGCCTGAATGTCATTGAAGCGATGGACTCCGCGGGACAGATCGCGGAGCACGAGCAGGGACCACCGGTCGCCGACGATGTCCAGTGCGGCGGCGATGGGGCAGCCACGGCCGCCACCGGCCTCGATAGATTTGATTTTCAGACTCACGCCCCCCAGCGTAGCCGATCGCCGTCGGCATCATCGTGCGGAACTGAGCCGGCCTCGCGCTCGGCGACCACGCCCGCGACATGGGTGGCGCCCACGCCGATCTCTCCATCGGCGGGCGCCACCTCGTAGGGGCGCGCCCACGCGCCGTGGTGCTCGCCGACGGCAGGGCCGTCGCATGCGGGGAGCCCGCCGAGGTCCTCACCGGTGAAGGCCTGAGCGAGGTTTTCCAGGTCCAGTGCGACGTGGACACAGTGGCCGGCACACCACGTTTCAGCTTCCGACCGCGACGGCGACACCCGCTGTGAATGAGGGCTGGTGAACGGGGGCGTTGCGGCGACGTCACTGAAGCCGTTGAGCGCCACTGCCTCGACGAGTGCCTGGCGGCCGGCGAAGGCCGCCCTCCTGGTCGCGCTCATGGTTTGGCGACAGCTCCCGCATCGCCCTGGCCTGCTGCTCCGCCGCCTCCGCGATGTCCGGATCCAGCCCCGGGCCGGCGCCGCGGCCTGGCGGTGCGCCTCGACGGCGCGTTGGTGCTGGTCCAGGCCCCCGCTTCGGCATACTCCGGGTTCATCCCCCGCGCCCGCCACGTGACCCGGATGTGCCTCGGCCGGACGAGGAGACGACCTGACGTGCTCAGCAGGTGTGCCGGTAGGCCGGGTAGGCATTTACCCCGCGTCAGCACTCTTCTCCCGGCTTGCTGTTGCCCATGGGCCAAGGGCAAACCGGTCACTGTCCCGTCGTACTTCCAGGGCCCCTGCGCCACCGAAGTGCGCGGGAACGAGCAACTCCCGTTCGTCAGCCGCCCGCCCGAGAATCCGACGACGGCTGGCCACCGCTTGTTCCGGGGCCAGGCAGGCGCTGCTGTTGCAGCAGGGGTCCAAGATCTGCACCGGGCTGTGCAGCAGATCTCCGACGAAGACCGCCCGATCGCTGCCGGATACGAGTCGCAGCACGGATGAGCCGGGAGTGTGACCGGGTGCGGACTCCAGGGTGAGGTGTTCGTCGATGCGGTGGAGGCCGTTCCACAGCACGGCCTGTCCGGCCTGGTGGATGGGCGCGATGCTGTCTTCGTAGATCAGGCGGTCGACCTCCCGCGCGCCGTTCCCGTAGGCGTGGTCCGGACCGTAGTGGAAGTCGTCCGCGGCCGGAATGAGGTACTGGGCGTTGGGGAACGTCGGTACCCACTGCCCGTCCGCGTCGACGGTGTTCCAGCCGACGTGGTCGACGTGGAGGTGAGTGTTGACGACGACGTCGACGTCCTGCGGGCGGACACCGGCCCTCGCCAGGAGGCCGAGGAAATCACTCTGGGAGTGGTGGAACGGCCCCATGCCCGGCCGCTCGCGCCCGTTCCCCGCTCCGGTGTCGACCAGGACGGTCCGGCCCGCGCTGCGCAGCACCCAGCTCTGCAAAGCAAGCACTACGAGCTCGCTCTCCGGCTCCCAGTGGTCCGGTGCCAGCCAGTCCTCGTTGTCCTTCCACACATCAGCGGCAGCTCCCGGGAACATCCCGGAGGCAGGCAGGAATGGTTCGCACCACTCAACAACCCGGATGACCTCGACGTCTCCCAGCATCATGCTCTGCGCACTCTCGTTCTCGTTCGTCACGTGTTCGACCTTAAGGACCGTCGAACGATCGCCTCAATATGCATTCAGCTCAAGAAAATACGAATCCGTCTCATCTTTCATTCGGGATATACCCTGGCCGGATGGATGTGGTGAGCGATGCGATCTCTGCCGTGCACCTCGGGCACCCCCGGTCCCACCGGCTGCGGATAAGCGGGAGTTGGTGCGCGCGACTGGACCCGTACGACGGCGCGGGCTTCTACGTCGTCCTCAAGGGCCACTGCTGGCTACTGACCGACGGCGGCGCCCCCATACCTCTCGGCGTGGGTGACGCGGTGCTGCTGCCCCATGGCACAGGCCACGTGATCGCCGATTTCCCGGTCGACGCGGCGGTCGCGAAGAAGAAGGCGGTGCCGTTCGAGCAATGGCTTGTGGGGGCAGAGCCGCGAACCCGGCCCGATCGCTACGAGACAGAGATACTCTGCGGCAAGTACTGGCTCGACTGCAGCCGCATGCACCCGCTCATGGCAGAGCTGCCTGATGTCGTCCACCTTCCCAGCCGAGTAAGCAGCCACCTCGAACTCCGTGCCGCCATCGATCTGCTCGCCGGTGAGCTGGATGAGATGCGACCCGGCTCCTGCGTGGCGCTCCCGAGCCTGCTCGACCTCCTCCTCGTCTACATGATCCGCGCCTGGATGACCGAGGCCCCCTGCGGAGCCTGGCCCCGCATACTGGGCGACCCGGTGGCGGCCGCCGCACTGCGGGCGCTGCATTCGAACCCGGCCGCGCCGTGGAGCAATGACCGTCTGGCGGCGGAGGCGGGCGTCTCCCGTCCCACCCTCGCGCGCCGGTTCAGCAGTCTGGTCGGCCGCCCTCCGATGGCGTACCTCACCTGGTGGCGCGTGATCCGCGCCGCCACCCTGCTCCGCGACACCCAGGACACCCTGGCCACCATCGCCGGCCACGTCGGATACGGCAGCCCGTACGCACTCTCACACGCCTTCCAACGGGAGTTCGGCACCACACCAGGGCGGTATCGAGCGCAGGCCGCAGGACGATCCGCTGACGCCGAAACAAACTGACAGCAGGAACCCGGCCAGGCAGTGACGCTCACAGTCATAGGGACATGGCATCCGCGGTCGCGTGCGCACTGACTTGACTGGACCCGGTCGTGGCCAGGTCGGGCGGCTTTCTGAAGCCGGCTCGGCCAGGTTTTGCTCACCCAGAGGGGTGAAGTCGACGTCGAGTTCCTGGTCGTATGCCTACAGCTCGCGACGCACGCCGGAACGCCCTGCCGGGGGGCGCCTGCCTGGTTCGAGACGCCGTCCTCGAACAAATCACCGACCGGAACGGAACACCCCTTGCCGTGTCCCTGACCGGCAGGAAATTGCCCTGCCGCCACGCAGTTGACACCACTGCTGGACGCGATCGCGCACATCCGCGGGACCCGCGGCCCGCCCCCGTCGCCGGCCCGGGCGCCTGTTCGCCGACCGGGGCTACGACTACGACAAGTACCGCCGCCTCCTCCGGGCCCGCGGCATCACACCGAAGATCGCCCGCAAAGGCATCACCCACGGCTCCGGCCTGGGAAAGACCCCCTGAGTGGTGGAGCGGACTTTCCCCTCGCCCTATCAGTTCAAACGGCTGCGGACCCGCTACGACATACGCGCGGACCTCCACCCGGCCTGCTCCAACTGGCCTGCGGCATCATCTGCTTGCGACGACTCCGAACGTCATTCTGAAACAATCAGTTGGACGCTTGTGGCTGTTCCCGTGTTCGTTCGGATGCAGGACCACCTTGGTCCAGCCATCGTCACGGGCGTCGAAGTGGTCGTAGGCGGTGGGGGCCTCGTCTAGGCTGAGTTCGTCGGAGACGACGAAGCTCGGCTTCTGACCGCAGCACGGATGCGATGGAGACGGCGTACAGCGCCTGACTGCCGGGAGTTGGTGCGACGGGGTCCATGGCTACGGCATGCCTCTGTGGGCCGTTCACCCAGTCCAGGTGGAACGGTGGTGCCGCCGTGGGCCTGGCCGGCTGGGCTTCGGCGCTCCGGCGGCGTGCCGTCCGAGTCCCCCCGTCGGCCCTTGACGCGAAACAAGCACGCACCGGTCGGTCAGCGGAATCTTCGTACGCGGACGACCACCAACCCATCTCCGGCGCGGGTCACCAGCCAGCTAGGCGCCGTCGTCGTCCTGGAGCATGTGGCGGCGTTCCTGTTCGCGCTTGGAGTAGGCGGCTGCCCGGATCGCCTCGTCGCTCTCCAGGCCTGATCCCAGCGCTCCGCCCACGGTGGCGACCGAAGCGACGAACCAGGACAACGTCCAGTATTCCGCGGCGTGCAGCGGGGTTCCTGTTGTGGCGGCGTACACGTGGCCGTTGAGGATGAACAGGGCCCACACCAGGTTGATGACGATCAAACCCACGTAGCAGACAATCACCCCGATACCCACGGTCATGACCGTCGAGGCGTTGTAGAGCCTCGCCCTTTGCCTCGCCTCGGGCGAGTGCTCTGCCGTTCGATGCCACAGCCGCGCGTCCACGATCAGCCAGCCGATCATGAGCGCGACCGACCCGACCGTGGCGATCACGAGGCGCGGCGCGCTCAGGGACTCGGCCAGGTTCCAGATGGTGGAGTTCACGGTGGCGACTGCTCCCGTGGCGAGGGCGGCCGCCAGGGCTTTCGACAGGCCCGGCACCAAGCGCCACGGCCGGTTGGCGCGGACCATACCAACGAGTAGCCTCAGGTAGCCGCGCGGCCCGCTGACGACGTACCGCAGATCAGCGGTCTCCTCCGCACCGACCTGGCCCGGGTGAATAGGCGCGAAACGACTGACGAAGGGAGCCAGCAGCGGCTGACTCCGCGGAGGTCCCGCCACCCCGGTGGCCCGCCGACCCGCCAGACTGAGCACGGCTTCTTCCACGGCCCGCCGGGCCCTCGTCTGCAACCGCAAGCCCCCCAGCGTAGGAAGAGACAGCAGTGCCACGCCGTGTTCGTGACTCAGATCCACCACAAGCTTGCGCCCGTGTGAGTGCAGCGGAAGGTCGGTGAGGGCCACGACGATGTCCCAATTCCGCGCACTTCCACGGTCCATGATCCGGCGCATCAAGGTGGGCAGGTCCTCGGTCCCCGCGGTGAAGGGCTCACTGACCACCTCGACGTCGAACCGTCGCCCCTGGCCAGACCTGTCGGCGAGCCGAGCAGGAAGTATCCGGGCCATGCGCTGCGCGATCTCCGTGGGGGCGTCCGGATCCGCCAGGAGAGCCACGACCGTAACGCCCTGAGACGACATCCGCATGACTCCTTCTCGTCGGCTGCCCCCGCGATCGCCCGTGCGCACAGGATGCCCCCGAGGTATCACCGCCGCCGCGTGACACGCTGGCCCCTCCCCGCAGGTCCAGGCGGTACGGTCGCTCGTGTGAGCGAGGCCCGGGCCGGCCGCCTGTCGCGCGCCTCCCGGCGCTATCAGGTAATCAGGAACGGTGAACAAGGACGCGACCGACCCCTTCGTGCATGTCCGGGGCGCCAGTGAGAACAACCTGCGGAACATCGATGTCGACGTTCCGCGGGACGCGATGGTCGCCTTCACCGGCGTCTCCGGTTCGGGCAAGTCCTCGCTCGCGTTCGGCACGCTCTACGCGGAGGCCCAGCGGCGCTACTTCGAGTCTGTAGCACCGTACGCCCGAAGGCTGTTGCAACAGGTCGGCGCACCGCACGTACAGGACATCACCGGACTGCCACCGGCCGTGGCCCTGCAGCAGCGACGCGGGTCGCCCAGCTCGCGCTCGACGGTCGGCACCATCACCACGCTGTCCAATCTGCTGCGCATGCTGTATTCCCGCGCCGGCACCTATCCGCCCCGGGCCGCACGGCTGGAGGCCGAGTCGTTCTCACCCAACACCGCGGCCGGCGCCTGTCCGGAGTGCCACGGACTGGGCGTTGTGCACGACGTCGCCGAGGACCTGCTCGTCCCGGATCCTTCGCTGAGCATCCGCGAGGGGGCGATCGCCGCCTGGCCGGGCGCCTGGCAGGGCGCCAACCTGCGCAGTGTCGTGAGCGGCCTGGGGATCGACATCGACCGACCGTGGCGCAGGCTCAGAAAGAAGGACCGGGACTGGCTGCTGTACACGGACGAGCAGCCCTCCGTGTACATCGAGCCGGAGGAGGACCGCGTCGACTACGGCTACCAGGGCAAGTTCTGGAGCGCCCGCAAGCACGTCATGCACGTCCTCGCCGACTCCAAGAGCGAGAAGATGCGCGAACGGGCGCTCCGGTTCGTCAGGAGTGTGCCCTGCCCCGAGTGTCACGGCAGCGGACTGCGGCCCGAGGCGCTCGCCGTGACCTTCGCCGGATGTTCCATCGCCGAGATCAACGCGATGCCGCTCACCGAGGTCGTGGCGCTGCTGCGGCCCATCGCGGGGCGGTCCGAGGCCGACGCCACCACGCCGACCGCCCGATCCGGGGAGACGACCGAGGTCGCGGTCCGGATCTGCGGCGATCTGGTCGCGCGGATCAACGTACTGCTCGACCTGGGGCTCGGATATCTCAGCCTCGGGCGCCGCTCGACGACCCTGTCGCCCGGCGAGGCGCAGCGCCTGCGGATCGCCACCCAACTGCGCTCGGGGCTGCTCGGCGTCGTCTACGTCCTCGACGAACCTTCCGCGGGCCTGCACCCGGCTGACGCGGAACCGCTGCTGGACGTGCTGGACCGCCTCAAGGCGGCGGGCAACTCGCTGTTTGTCGTGGAGCACGACATGGACGTCGTACGGCGGGCGGACTGGGTGGTCGACATCGGCCCCGGCGCGGGCGAGGGCGGCGGACGTGTGCTGTACAGCGGCCCGGTCGCCGGTCTTGAGCGGGTCGGGGAGTCGGCCACCAGCCAGTATCTGTTCGGCCGCGCCCAGCCGCTCGATCACCGCCCGCGCACACCGCACGGCTGGCTGCGCCTGCGCGGTGTCTCCCGCCACAATCTGCACGACGTGTCCGTCGACGTGCCGCTCTGCGTACTGACGGCGGTGACGGGCGTGTCCGGTTCCGGAAAGTCGACGCTGGTGACGCAGGTGCTCGCCGAGGTCGTCCGCGGCCACCTCGGACTCGTACCCGAGGAGTCCGACGAGGCGCAGCTTGAGGTCGACGTCCGGGACGCGTCGGGGGTCGAGTCGTTCGACCGGCTGGTCCGGGTCGACCAACGGCCCATCGGCCGAACTCCTCGCTCCAACCTGGCCACGTACACGGGGATGTTCGACGCGGTGCGCAAGCTGTACGCGGCGACGGACGAGGCCAGGGCGCGCGGCTACTCGGCCGGGCGGTTCTCCTTCAACGTGCCCGAAGGGCGGTGCGAGACCTGCCAGGGCGAAGGATTCGTCGCGGTGGAACTGCTGTTCCTGCCCGGCACCTACGCGCCGTGCCCGACCTGCGAGGGCGCCCGGTACAACGCCGAAACGCTGGACGTCACCTACCGCGGCAAGAACATCGCGGAAGTGCTGGCGCTGTCCGTCGACGCCGCCGCCAAGTTCCTGTCCGCCGTCCCGGCCGCCTCCCGCAGTCTGGAGACGTTGCGCGAGGTGGGACTGGGGTACCTGCGGCTGGGCCGGCCCGCGACGGAACTCAGCGGTGGTGAGGCGCAACGCATCAAACTGGCCACCGAACTGCAGCGAGCGCGCCGCGGGCACGCGCTCTACCTGCTCGACGAGCCGACGGCGGGGCTGCACCCCTCGGACATCGCGCTGTTGCTGCGACAGTTGCACCGGCTCGTCGACGCCGGCAACACGGTCGTCCTCGTCGAGCACGACCTGGACACCATCGCCACCGCCGACTGGGTCATCGACCTCGGGCCGGGCGGCGGTGACGCGGGCGGGCGGGTCGTGGCGGCGGGCCCGCCGGCCAAGGTGGCGAGGGCCCGCCGCAGCGCCACCGCGCCCTATCTCGCGGCCCGGCTCGCACACTGCCATCGGCGGAACACATCGTAGACCCGGCCCCAGGGCCCCTACTCGACGGACATGTCCCGCCACGGAACACCGGTACGGACCCGGAACCGTATGCCGTCGATCACACGAGGGAGGCAGCGACCGTCGGTTGTCCGAACTGCGGGCACACCAACCGAGTGCCCGTGGCCGCGGAGGGCGCCCCACGTGCGGCCACTGCGAGCAGCCCCTACCGTGGGTGGTGAACGCGGGCGACGACGACTTCACCGAGGTCGCCGAGCGGGGCGGCTCCAGCGCGGGGCTGACCTATGCGGCGAAGGTCGCCACCGATCTCGCCGGCCGCATCACACTCGTCAAGGTCGACGTCGACAAGAATCCGCGGCTGTCGCGGCGCTTGAGGTCCAGGCGGTGCCGGCACTGCTCGTCCTCGACCCGGGCGAGACGGTCGCCCGGCAGGCGGGGGGGGTGCCCGCCCCCCGCTCTGCCCAGTGGGTGTAACAGCCGATCACGGCCCCGGAAGGGTGATCCGGATGACCCTGCACGCAGACCCCCATCTCTCGCTTGTCCGGCCGGTCCAGCCGCTGACCCCAGAAGGGTGTCAGGAGTGTCTCCTGCTCGGCTCCCCGTGGGTCCACCTGAGGCTCTGCCTGACCTGCGGGCACGTCGGCTGCTGTGACTCCTCGCCGAACAAGCACGCGCGTCGGCACGCGGCTACCGACGCCCATCCGATCGTGCAGTCGTTCCAGCCCGGCGAGGAATGGCGCTGGTGCTACGTCCACGAGGCGTTCGTCTGATGCCCGGCAACCAGTCGCTGCCGGGCGAAAACCCGGTGCCGGGGGAAGCGGACAAGGCCGTCTTCTGGGAGACCCCGGACCTCTACGGCGCGTATCCGCGCCTTACGGAGGACCAAGTGGCACGTCTGGCGGAGCACGGGCAACGCCGGAGCATGGCTCCGAACGACGTGCTGATCCAGGAGGGCGAGCGCTGCGAGACGTTCTTCGTCGTCCTCAGCGGTACCGTCGCCGTCGTCGAGGACTACGGCACTCCCGAGGAGCGCGTGCTGCGCGTGCACGGCCCCGGTCGCTTCATCGGCGAACTCGGCCTGCTGCACGGACAGGTGGCCTTCTACACCGCTGTCGCCAGGGAGCCGGGCAAGGTCCTCGTCGTCTCCCTGGACCAATTGCGCCACCTGGTGGCCCAGGACTCCACCCTCGGGGACGTCGTGCTGCGCGCCTGTCTGGGCCGTCGCGCGCTGCTCGTCGGACAGGGCGTCGGCTTCCGCATCATCGGCTCGCGCTACTCGCCCGACACCCGGCGGCTGCGCGAGTTCGCCATCCGCAACCGGCTGCCGCACCGCTGGATCGACCTGGAGACCGACGAGGAGGCCGAGGAGCTGCTGCGCCGCTTCGGCGTCGGCCCGGAGGAGACACCACTGGTCATCTGGCGGTACACCACCTTGTTGCGCAATCCCAGCAACGCGGAGCTGGCCCGGCTCATCGGCCTGCCGTCACTGCCCGCCGGAAGCCGTCACGGCGACGTCCTCATCGTCGGTTCCGGACCCGCCGGCCTCGCTGCCGCGGTGTACGCCGCCTCCGAGGGCCTGAGCACCACCGTGGTGGAGGCGATGGCCACCGGCGGCCAGGCCGCCACGTCGTCCCGCATCGAGAATCTGCTCGGCTTCCCCGCCGGCATCTCCGGCGCCGAACTCACCGAACGCGCCGTGCTCCAGGCGGACAAGTTCGGCGCCCGGATCAGCATTCCGGTGGAGGCGACCGCACTCCATCCCAAGGACGAGGACCACTACGTGGTGGCATTCGCCGACGGCAGCGAGATCGCCGCCCGCGCCGTCGTCCTGGCCACGGGTGCCCGCTACCGCCGGCTCCAGGTGCCCGGTATCGAACGCCTGGAGGGAACGAGCGTCCACTACTCGGCGACCGTCTACGAGGCCCAGCAGTGCCGCACCGACCCGGTGGCCGTCGTCGGCGGGGGCAACTCGGCGGGCCAGGCGGTGCTGTTCCTCGCCGGGTACGCGTCGAAGGTGCACCTGCTGGTCCGAGGACCCAGCCTTGAGGCCGGCATGTCCCGCTACCTGGTCGACCAGGTCGAGCGGCATCCGCGGGTGGAGGTCATGCCGCACACCGAGGTCACCGAGGTCACCGGCCAGGAGGTGCTGGAGGAGCTCGACGTGGTCGACAACCGCACGGGTGGGCACCGCCGACTCGCGGTACGGCGCCTCTTCGTCTTCACCGGCGCCGACCCCCACACCGAGTGGCTCGCCGGCATCATCGCCCTCGATTCCCGCGGTTTCGTCCTCACCGGCCCGGAGGCCCAGGAAGCCTGCGCCCACCCCGAGGTGTGGCACGAGCGCGGGCGCTCGTGCATGACCCTGGAGACCAGCCTGCCCGGGGTCTTCGCGGTGGGGGACGTCCGTAGCGGCTCGGTAAAGCGGGTGGCCTCGGCGGCCGGTGAGGGCGCGATGGCCATCCACTTCGTGCACCGGCACCTTGGGTACTCGGCCGCACCCGGCACCACGGGCACGTCCGCTGCCGCATGCGGCTCGGACATCTCTCCACGCATACGTCGCAAGGAGTCCGCATGGCTCGCATGACGAATGGCGGGCGATGAGATCACGCGAAGGAAGAAAGAGGCGAGGCAGCGCAAACCAGGTTCGATACGAAGTCCTCTGCGAATGTCAGGGACTGACGGCAGCCTTGAGAAGCAACGCGCTGAGTTCGCCGGGCATGGTGACCATACAATCGTGGCCGGTCGGCAGCTTCCACACCCGCGCCGGAGAACCGTTGGGCTGTACCGCGGGGACGGGCGGCAGAGTGAAGCCTTCCGCGTTCCCGCCGTCACAGCGGATGTGGGTGTGCGGGATCGCGTTCGCAGCCGGGTTGTCCAGCCGGACCGGTTGCTGGATGCAGCGCACCGGGTGATCCGAGATCACCGTGCGCAGCCACGCGACATCGGCCGGGTCGGTCACTCCGAACAGGCCGAGCGGGGGCGGCTGTTCCGGGGGCGGCGGAATGAGCCACGGGCGATCGGATTCCGCGGCCAGGTCAATCAGACCCTGTAGTTCGGGCAGGGTGTCGACCGGGGTCTCGCCGTCCTCCGGCACCATCGAGTCGACGTACACCAGGTGCGCGATCCGGTCCGGCACGTGGTTGGCCGCGGAAGAGATAACCGCCCCCGCGTAGCTGTGCCCCACCAGCACCACGTCGGTGAGGTCCGCTTCGTCGATCAGCCGGACGACATCGTCGACGTGTGTGTCGAGCCCTACTTCAGGGCTGAGCAGATGCGCCTTGTCGCCGTAGCCGGTCAGCGACGGAGCGAGCACACGATGTCCGGCCGACTCCAGCAGCGGAACCACTCGCTCCCAGGACTGTCCACTGTGCCAAGCACCGTGGACGAGCAGAAATACTGACATGACAGGAACAATCTTCTTTCTTGAGGCGTCGGGGCATCGAGATGCACGGAATAAAACAGCAGTTACCATTCGTATCTGGGTTCCCTTTGGGAACCGCAATCATCATGGTGTGCCCGACACGGGCCGGGCAATAGGGCACATTTCAGTGCCATGGTTCCCTGGAGGTAACGATGACCGTGGCGGACAGTGAGCCGGTTCCGGAGCGGCAGGACGCAAGCCGGCTCCGCGTCGTCCTCGGCATGGTCGGGGACAAGTGGTCGCTTCTGGTCGTGTGCAACCTCAAAGAAGGGCCGCGGCGCTTCTCCGAACTCAAGCGCTCCGTCGACGGGATCAGTCAGCGCATGCTCACCGTCACCGTGCGCAATCTGGAACGGGACGGCATCCTGACCCGCACCATCCACAACGTCATGCCGCCCCATGTCACCTACGCGCTCACCCCGATGGGCAGCACGCTTTGCGAAGCCGCCCTGCCCCTCCTGGAATGGAGTGCCGAGCACCTGGCGCTCATCGACGACGCCCGCGCGGAATACGACACGCGCGCCGACACCCCGCCCGCCGGGTCTGCAAGTTCATCCGACGGCCGGTCCTTTTGGCACGAGCCCGTCCTACCGCTGTCCGGGCGGCAGCCCGACCTTCGAAGCCTCGGAGCCCCGCACGGCGGCAAGGAACCCGGCACTACTGAAAGCGAGGGCTGACATACACTCCCGCCCTCCGGCCTGACCAGCAAGAGGCCCGTTGAAAAGCCGGAGTCCCCAGTCCCCGAGCAACAGACTCGGGGACGGACTCCGGCTTTCAGCGGATCAGCCGAGGGCCGCCGCCGATCGTGTGGCCGAGTGTTGCGGGGTTTGGGGCAGAGGCAGACCGTCGCCGGCGACGCGGGGTTCAGGTGGGCGTGGAGGTGGTGCCCGGCCTGTGTGACGGCCGCGCCCACACTGGTGATGAGGTTGAGGTCGCTGTGTCGGCGTACACATGAACGCCCCCACCCGCGTACAGACGAACGTGGACAGTGTTGGAGCGGTGAGACCTGCTGCTCGATACTCTGCTGATCGGACAGGGCGGGCGACGGAGGGCGGTTTCTGATCTCACCGAAGCTGGGCCGAGCCCATCCTGGCGCGAGGAGAGGGTTCGTGGCGGTCCGTCGTCAGGGGGTGCCGACACCGTAGCTGGTCGTCACCACCCGCCGGTGCGGCGAGGAGGCCCTGGAAGCACGGCTGAAGTGCATCGCCCGTCTGGGCGGGCTGCCGATGAGGGAGACGCGCCACGACCACACCCGTCCGGCGCGCAGCGTTGGCGCCCTTCCCGCTAAGAACTCCTAACGAAATGATCTTCGAGGTGGTTGGATCACTCCGGGAGCGTCGATCTGGGGGTGTGGGGTGGCTCGGCCGAAGCCGTGGGAAGTTGACGACGAGTTGTGGGCGGTGATCGAGCCGCTGTTGCCCAAGGTTGAGCGTCGGGCCCGGCATCCGGGACGCAAGCGGCATCCGGACCGGCTGGTGTTCCAGAACATCCTGTTCGTGCTGCATACCGGGATCTCCTGGGAACACCTCCCGCAGGAACTCGGCTTCGGCTCGGGCATGACCTGTTGGCGCCGCCTGGCCGAGTGGACCGAGGCCGGCGTGTTGCCCGGCTGCACGAGTTCCTCCTCGCCAGGCTCCGCGGCGCGAACGCCCTGGACTTCTCCCGGGCGGCGGTCGACGGCTCCCACATCCGGGCGTTAAAGGGGGATCCAAAACCGGACAAAGCCCTGTAGACCGGGGCAGGGCGGGTAGTAAACACCACCTGATCACCGACGCTACCGGCATCCCGCTCGCCGTCACCCTGACCGGCGGCAACCGCAACGACGTCACCCAGCTGATCCCACTCCTCCAGGCTGTGCCTCCCGTGCGGGGCAAGCGCGGCAGGCCCCGGCGCCGCCCGGACGTGGTGCTGGGCGACCGTGGCTAGGACCACGACAAATACCGCCGTCTGGTCTGGGGCCTCGGCGTGAAACCGCTGATCGCCCGCCGGGGCACCGAGCACGGCTCCGGGCTCGGCACCCAACGCTGGGTCGTGAAGCGCGCGTTCGCCCACCTCCACTGGTTCCGTCGCCTGCGGATCCGCTGGGAGATCCGCGACGACATCCACGAAGCCTTCCTCACTCTCGGATGCGCACTCATCTGCTGGCGACGCCTGGCAGCAGTTCAGCGCCGCCACTCATAGACACCCGGTGAGGACCGCAGGACCTCGCTCGGCCACTCCTTCATCACCTGCCCAAGCAGCCTTCGCTGCTCGTCGATCCAACCCTCTTCAAGGTTCATGGGAAGGAACACGGAGACGCACGAACTGCCCGGATCCTCTACATGGACAGCGGGAGTCTCGTGCTCTTCGTTGTGCGGCTGGATCCTGATCTCAGGGCTGTGGTCGTCGTCCCTCCAGCAGATGTCCTGCCCTGCAGCGAGGAGATCCAGAGCCCGGGACCAGTCCTCCAGGTCGGAAGGGAACAGGGACATGCCCAGCCGACCGTTGACGAAGCTGCTCGTGATCAGGACCTCTGCGTCGAGCTGGTCGTGAAGATGCAGCACACCCGGCGACCGACGCCCCAGAACACGCACCCGGAAGCCGTTGTCACCATCCGAGAGGCTGATCAGATCCACCGTGCACCCTCTGCTCTGCTTACCTTCACCCGCGAGAGCTCATGGTGCCGAAGCAGAGCTGCAGCCACAACCAGATTGCCCCAGTCTCATTTCGTTAGGAGTTCTTATACTCCAGCGGGGTTTCGTGTCCTGAGCTGGGGTTGTGCGTTGTACGGGGTATGGCGGGGACTGTTGAAGTAGACGTGTGGGCAGCTGAGTTGGAGTCGTTGCTGGGCCGGGTGGCGGGTCTGTTCGGGCGGGTTGATCTGCGGTGGCGGATGCGGGACTACGTCCGCGGGTTGCTGGGCCCGGTGGCCCGCAAGAACGGCTGGCAGCTTGCCGAATACGCGGGCCATCGCACTCCCGGAGGGTTCCAGCACCTTTTGAACGGGGCCTGCTGGGATGCCGAGGGCCTGCGTAACGAGGTGCGCGATTATGTTGTCGAGCACCTCGGACGGGATGGTGTGCTGATCATCGATGACACGGGTTTCATCAAGAAGGGCACCGCCTCGGCGGGCGTGGGCAGGCAGTACACCGGAACATCGGGAAAGATCGACAATTGTCAGATCGGGGTCTTCGCCGCCTGTGCCACCGACCGTGGCAGAGCGTTGGTCGACCGTGAGCTCTACCTCCCGAAGTCCTGGACGACAGACCGGGAACGGTGGCGAGCGGCGAAGCCTCTACGACTGGGCCGCCGCGAGAATCCCGGTCAACCTGGTCTTCGACCCCGATCCGCCAACCCACTACCGGTGGGTTCTGGCCCGCCGTAGCCTCTCCGATCAGGCGGAGACCGCCTATTACATGGCCTATGCCCCTACCACTGCCGACGTGACCGAACTCGTGCGGATCGCAGGAGCGCGCTGGGCTGTTGAGGAGTGTTTCCAGGCCGCGAAGAACGAGTGCGGACTCGACCAGTACGAGGTTCGGCGCTATCCGGGCTGGTATCGGCACATCACCCTCGCCATGCTCGCGCACGCCTTCCTCACCGTAGTCACCGCCCGCACAGACACCCCCGTAAAAGGGGCAGCAGAAACGAATCCACCAGCCTCATCCCCCTCACCGTGGGGCGGAGATCCGAAGGCTCCTGGCAGCTCTCCTCCCCGCCCCGGGACCCTCACACGCACGCCCTGAACTGGTCCCACTGGCGCAGAAAACACCAAGCCACAGCACAACGCTGCCACTACAACCGAAGAACCAGCTCAGGACACGAAATCCCGCTGGAGTACTAAGGATGCAGTACCAGGGAGATGTGCGAGGACAGCGCGCGGAGGAAGCCGGGCGCGTCGAACATCGCGCCGGCGGAGGCGACGCCGACTGTCCTGGTCCGGCCCGTGAGGATGCGGTCGACCGCTTCGACCGCGAGCGGTGCGGTGACGGCATAGATGTCCTGGCCTCTGGCCACGGCGCGCCGTTCGGTGTCGCCCAAGCGCACGACGACGTCGACGAGGAAGGTCTGTGCGGACCGCCCGTACTCGTCGACCGCAGTGGGAGTCGGCGTGTCCGGGGCCGACACGCCCCTGGCCGCTTCGGTCGTCATGTAGGTGCGTACTTCGGGGATGGACAGGTGGCTGGGGATGGTGACTACGTCGGCCATGGTGAACTCGCCGATGACGGCCCGGAGCCCCAACGGGTCCGGGAAGGGCCACTTCAGGGTGGGCAGGTCATCGTTGTGGTACTCCAACTGCCCCTTCGTGAAGCGGACACGGCGGCCGTTTCGCCGATCGACGGAGACCTTGCCTGCGGCGCGCGTCCCTTTTGTGGGGGCCCAGTTGTTCAGCCCGTACGCGATGTGCGCCTCGTTCGCCTCGGTCCAGTCGCCCATCGCTGCGGTGGCCAGCAGGTCGCCGAGGCCGCCGTAGAAGGCCATCGCGGGGACGATCGCCGTGCCCGCGTCGCGGGCACGGTCCGCGAAATGCGCGAACGTATCGGCGTTGGCCTCGATCTCGGCCGCCACATCGACGTACGGGATCCCGGCACGCAGGGCCGCCTCGATCACCGGGGCGGCCGTCGTGGCGAAGGGGCCCGCGCAGTTGATGACGGCTGCCGCACCTGCCAGTGCGCGGTCGAGCGACGCCGGGTTGTCGACCGAAGCAGGGCGAACCTCGACTCCGGGGTACTCATCCGCCAACGCCTTCAGCTTGTGGGCATCGCGCCCAGACAGGACCGGGAGTAATCCGCGCCCCCGCAGGTGTGCCACCACGAACCGGCCGGTGTGCCCATACGCGCCGTACACCGTCACCATCTGCCTCGCCGCCATGACTTCTCTCCTGTGCTTGAACCGATCAACTGCGACGATCCTGGCGCGGTTGAAGCTTCAGCCGTGAGTGTCTGGAACGACATCTCCCATACAATTCCGGACATGAAAACTGTCGCGCTGGCCGTCACCGACGGGATGCTGCACTTCGAACTGTCCGTGGCCCATGAAGTCTTCGGCTCCGCCCCGGGCGGAGTCACCGTCCCCTGGTACGACATCTCGGTCTGCGGGCCGGACACGGTGCGGTTCGGCCCGTTCCGGCTGGAGCCCGACCACGGCCTCGACCGGCTCCAGGGCGCCGACACCCTGATCGTCCCAGGCTGGGCCGACGTCGACGTGGCCCCGCCCGCCGAACTGGTCGAGGCGGTACGCGCGGCCCACGACGCGGGCGCCCGCGTGGTCTCCCTGTGCACGGGCGCGTTCGTGCTGGCCGCCGCGGGCGTACTGAACGGCAGGCGAGCCACTACCCATTGGGCGCACACCGACGACCTGGCCTCCCGTTACCCCAACGTGGAGGTCGACCCGGACGTCCTCTACGTGGACAACGGCAGCGTGCTCACCTCCGCAGGCAAGGCTGCCGCGCTCGACCTGTGCCTGCATCTCGTCCGCCTCGACCACGGCTCGTCGATCGCCAACGCCGTCGCCCGCCGCCTCGTCGTACCACCGCACCGGGCCGGCGGCCAAGCCCAGTTCGTCACCGCCCCGGTGCCCACCCAGGACGACCACCCGCTCGCCGCCCTGCTCCCCTGGATCATCGAACGGCTCGACCAGCCGCTGACCGTGGAGGACCTGGCCCGCCATGCACGGATGAGCTCACGCCACCTGGGCCGCCACTTCCACGCGGCGACCGGCACCACCCCCCTGCAATGGCTGCTGACCCAACGGATCCGCCACGCCCAGGAACTGCTGGAGAAGACCGACGAGAGCATCGACACCATCGCAGCGGCCACTGGCATGGGCACTGCCACGACGCTGCGCCGACACTTCAACCGCACCCTCGGCGTGCCCCCGGACACCTACCGCCGCACCTTCCGCTCCCAGCCGCGTTCTTCCCCAGGATCGGCAACCGGCCAAGCAGTACACGGTCGTGCGTAGGAGTCGTCAGACATCAACGCAGCTCGAACGCCCGGCTCCAGCACCGCGATCCTCGACCGCCTCTCGCACCACTGCGAGGTCGTGTCCCTCAACGGCCTCAGCCACCGGCTGGAAGAACCGCCTCATGGCATCGAGCGAGAGACCGAAGTGGCCTGACAGCTGGGGACGTTCAAACATACGCGACTGGGGAGTTAAGTCCGTACGCCGACACGCTGTCGAGTTCGGCGCCCGGTTCGGCCGCCCGCGCCATCATCTGGCCGGTGATATCCACGTCAGATCGTGGCACCGGACGGCAGGCGTCAGCTCAGGTCAGGTCCGGTAGTTGTAACCGGCGTTCCGCGAAGCGCCGTCCGCGTCGATGCGGCTTATCCGCGGTGAAGTCGCGGCCGATCAGGTCCGGGGCCTTGGCCGCGGCCGGGTCGGGGACGGTGGTGCGGTGCCGGCGGCGCAACCGGACCCCTTCGATCCCGGACGCCCGCATGATCCTGGCGACCCGCTTGTGGTTCACTGCCTCACCGTTCGTCTCGCGGAGCTCGGCGGTGATTCTCGGGGCTCCGTAGGTGCCGTCCGATTCCTGGTGCACCGCCCTTATCCGGGCGGCCAGCTGTGCGTCGGCCGCCTGCCGGGCGGCCCCGTCCGCGGCTGTCCGGCGCCGGTAGTAGTACCCCGCGGCCCTGATGGCCGTTGAGTCGTGGAAAAAGGGCCTGTGCCGGCCCGAGCCCGCGAACTTCTCCGCCTCGCCCCCACTCCGGCGCGAGCCGCAAAGCTGACCCGCACACAGCTTCAAGCCGCCCTCAAGCGAGCCGGCCGCGAACGCGGCATCGCCGCGGCGGCTGAAGTTTCCCCGTGACATCCTCCGAGCTCCTCGGGCAAGGCGGTCACCGCCGTGGCCCGGGAGCTCGGCATCAGCTCGGAGTCCCTGCGCGGCTGGTACCGCGAGGCCGAGGCCGACCGGGGCGAGGGCCGGGGCGGCGAGCTGACCAGCGCCGAGCGTGAGGAACTGCGGCGGCTGCGGCGGGAGAACCGCGAACAGCCCCCACCAGGCCACCGTCGTGAATCTGGCGATCGGCACTCGGATGCCACCGGCCGCACGAAGCCGACCGTCCGGCGGGACCTCACGGAAGCCCACCTCGCGCCGTTGACCCACAGGACATACACCTCGGCGGAGAAGCTCACCGCTCGCCTTTCCACCGTCCGCGAGCAGGGGTGGGCGGCGGTCGACCAGCATGTGGAAGTGGGCCGGCGTGCCGCCGCCGCGCCTGTCGTCGACGCGTCCGGGCAAGTGGTGGCCGCGTTGGCTCTCTCCTCGGGCACCTCAGGAGAATCCTTCGAGACGTTCGTCGGACGCGTCGTGCCCGAGGTGCTGCGCAGCGCGACTGAGATCTCCCGGCTCCTGGGCAACGCCACGGTGTGACCTGGCCGAGCACCCACTGCTGTGCCAAAAGGAACACGCAACCGACCAGAGTGTCGCGCCGTTGACCAGCAGGCACGGCGGTGCCAGCGCCAGAGAGCCCTGATCGAGACCGCGCACGGGCACACGATCGAGCGGGTACTCGCGTGGGTCGAGGACGAGGCGGCGGTAACCTGGCAAGGCAAGGACGGCATCTATCGTGAGTGGCCGCCCTGGAGCTGGGACGAGGCAGCAGCTTCTGACCGAGCAGGACCGGGACTCAGGTCGTTGACCCAATCAGCCTCGCCGTCCAGCCCGCCTCCGGACACCGCCGCTAGACCCACTGGTCCCCAACCGGCCCCCACGAAACACGGAAAGGCGGTACCGGATTTCTCCGATACCGCCTACGACCTGCGAAAACGCTGGTCGGGACGACAGGATTTGAACCTGCGACCCCTTGACCCCCAGTCAAGTGCGCTACCAAGCTGCGCCACGTCCCGATGCCCGGTCACACCGGGGCTTCCCCGGCCGACCACACAAGAGAACATTACCTCACTCCGTGCAGCGGGAAGACAGCCCCTGTCCGGGTGACAATCGGCATATGAAGGAAAACCGGCGGGACCGTGACGACGAGGGGCGGGCGCGCAACGCGCGTCCTCGTGACGGGCTGGGGCGGCCGCTGCCGTACGGGGCAGCCGGAGTGGAACGGCAGCCCGAGGGCGTGCTGCGCACACCCGAACAGACCGTCCGGGAGGCACAGCGGCTGCTCGACGCCGGCAAACCCTTCCACGCGCACGAGGTGTTCGAGGACGCGTGGAAGTCCGGCCCCGATGACGAGCGTGCGCTGTGGCGGGGCATGGCCCAGCTCGCGGTCGGGCTGACGCACGCCGCCCGGGGCAATACGGCGGGCGGCGCGCGGCTGCTGCTGCGGGGCGCGGGCGGGATCGCCGCGTATCGGCGCCCGCACGGTATCGATGTGGCCCGGCTGATGGAGTGGGCGCGGGAATTGGCCGGACGGCTGGACGGCCCGGTGGACGCGGCCGACGAGGCGCCCCGGCTGATGTGACGCCGTCCGTCGCGGCACACGTGGCGGCGAACGGCGCCCCCAGTCGCCGGCGTCAGTCACCGCCGTCAGTCGTCGACGAGGATGACTTCGAGGGTGCGTGGGCCGTGGACTCCTTCGACCCGGTCGAGTTCGATGTCACTGGTGGCGGAGGGTCCGGAGATCCAGGTGAGCGGCCGAGTGGGGTCCAGGAGTGGGATGGCCCGGGGCACGGAGGCCACCACCTGGTCGGAGGTGCGTACGACGCAGATGTGGTGATCGGGTACGAGGGTGATCCGACGTCGTCCCTGGTCGGGGCCCGCGTCGAGCACCAGGGTGCCGGTCTCGGCAATGGCCAGCGCGCAGCCCGTGACAACACTGTCGACCGCGTCCAGCTCCTGGGCGGTGGCTTCGGGCTCGTCGTCGACCCGGGTGATCGCGCTTCCTGTCGCGGAGAGCCAGGAAGCCGGGAGCAGCGGGGGGACGAGGACGGTCCGCGCGCCGCGCTCGGCGAGCAGGCGTGCGATGACCGCGGGCAGCCCCTCCACGTCCGTCCGGTGGACAATCGCGCGGTAATCGGCGAGGTTCTCGGCGAGCAGGTCGATCACACCGTCGTCCGGGATGTGCGTGTCACGGTAGTCGCGAGTGACCTCCGGGACGTCCGGGGCATCGGCGACGGCGGTGCGGATACGGGCGAGTATCCGCTCGCGGGAGCTCGTACCGGTGCTCATGTCCCGTTGTCCTTACGGTCGTTCACGCGTTCGTCCCTGCGGTCGGTCTTCTGGTCGCTCTCGCGGTTCTTCTTCCGGTCGCTCTCGCGGTTCTTCTTCCACCAGTCGCGGAAGGGCTCCGCCGGGAGTTCCGGCAGGTCCCGCGTGTTCGTCCAGGCTCCGGCACCCGGTGGTTTCGAAGGATGCAGCCGGCGGGTCCTGGACGCGGCCCGCTCCCCGGCGGCGAGTACGCGGGGATGGTCGAAGACCCAGCCCGCCGCCTTCATCGCGACCTTCTCCAGCCGGTGTCCCCTGCCGCCCTGGTCCGCGATCCGCTCGCGCAGATGCACCAGGACTTCGGGGATGTCGATGGCGACGGGACACACGTCGTAACAGGCGCCACAGAGCGAGGACGCGTACGGCAGTGAGGCGTCGATCTCGCTCTCGGTGCCCCGGAGCTGGGGGCTGAGGATGGCGCCGATCGGACCGGGATAGACGGAGCCGTACGCGTGCCCGCCCGCCCTCTCGTACACCGGACAGACATTGAGACAGGCCGAACAGCGGATGCAGCGCAGCGCCTGCCTGCCCACCTCGTCGGCCAGCGTGTCGGTCCGGCCGTTGTCCAGCAGCACCAGATGGAAGACCCGGGGGCCGTCGCCGTCCGTGGTGCCGGTCCACGTACTGGTGTACGGGTTCATGCGCTCGGCCGTCGAGGAGCGGGGCAGGGTCTGCAGGAAGACCTCCAGATCCTGCCAGGTCGGCACGATTTTCTCGATGCCCACCACGGAGATCAGCGTCTCCGGCAGCGTGAGGCACATCCGCCCGTTGCCCTCGGATTCCACCACGACGAGGGTGCCGGTCTCGGCGACCATGAAATTGGCCCCGGAGATACCGACCTTGGCCCGCAGGAACTTCTCCCGCAGGTGCAGCCGCGCCGCTTCGGCGAGCTCGGCGGGCTCGTCGGACAGGTTCTCCGGAGCGGCCCGTCCCCAGGACCCCATGCGGTCGCGGAAGATGTCCCGGATCTCGCCCCGGTTGCGGTGGATCGCCGGAACGAGGATGTGTGAGGGGCGGTCCTCACCGAGCTGGACGATCAGCTCCGCCAGATCGGTCTCGTACGCGGAGATGCCCTCGGCCTCCAGCGCCTCGTTCAGGCCGATCTCCTGCGTCGCCATCGACTTGACCTTGACGACCTCGGACTCACCGGTCGCCTTCACCAGCTCCGCCACAATGCGGTTCGCCTCGGCGGCGTCGGCGGCCCAGTGCACCACGCCGCCCGCCGCCGTCACGGACTCCTCCAACCGCACCAGATACCGGTCCAAGTGCCGCAGCGTGTGGTCCTTGATCTGTTTTCCGGCCTCCCGCAGCAGCGCCCAGTCGTCCAGCTCCGCCACCGCCTTCGCCCGCTTGTCGCGGATCGTATGGGTCGCGTGCCGCAGATTTCCGCGCAGCGTCTCATTGCCCAGCGCGTCCTTCGCCGCCACCGGAAACGCCGGCATCCCCAGATATGTGCCGCTCATGACCAGGGCTCCTCTTCCGTCGACGCCAGGATTTCCGCGAGATGCACGGCGCGCAGCGGGGCATCCTCACGACTCACGATCCCACCTATGTGCATCAGGCAGGAATTGTCCGCTCCACAGAGCACACCGGCCCCGGTGGAGACAGCGCTGCGCACCTTGTCCTGGCCCATCGCCGCCGAAACATCGGAGTTCTTGACCGCGAAGGTGCCGCCGAAGCCACAGCACTCCTCCGCCCCGGGCAGCTCCCGCAGCTCCAGCCCTCTCACCGCCTCGAGCAGCTTTCGCGGCCGGTCCCCCAGCCCCAGCAGCCGCAGCCCGTGGCAGGACGGATGGTACGTGACGGCATGCGGGAAGTACGCCCCGACGTCTGTCACCCCCACCACGTCGACAAGGAACTCCGTCAGCTCGTACGTGCGTGAGGCAAGGGACGCCGCGGCCGCGTCGCCGATCTTCGGATAGTGCTGCCGGACCATCGCGGCGCAGGATCCGGACGGCGTCACCACATAGTCGTAGCCCTCGAAGGCCCGGACCGTGCGACGCACCAGCGGCTCGGTCTCACGGCGGTAGCCCGTGTTGAACTGCGGCTGGCCGCAGCAGCTCTGCGCCTCGGGAAAGTCGACGTCGACTCCCAGGCGTTCGAGCAGCCGCACGGTCGCGATCCCGGTGGACGGATATACGGCGTCATTGACGCAGGTGACGAAGAGAGCGGCGCGCATGGGCGGAGCATATGTCGCATGTGACGGCCTGCGTAAGACCCGCGAAATGTGTGATGGATCATCAGACATCCGATGGATGTCCGATGCTCGGGGAGCTGGGCGGCAGGGAGTACGGACCATGAGGCAGACTCGACCGATGAGGAAGATCTATGTCATCGGTATCGGAGCGGGCGACCCGGACCAATTGACCGTCCAGGCGGTCAGGGCGCTCCGTCAGGTGGATGTGTTCTTCCTGGTCGACAAGGGTGAGGACAAGGCCGACCTCGTCGGTCTCCGGCAGGAGATCCTGCGGCGGCACATCGGGGACGGCGACTACCGGCTGGTCGAGGTCCGCGACCCCGCGCGGGACCGGGCGGCCGACGGCGCCGCCTACCCCGGAGCCGTCGACGACTGGCGCGGCCGGCGGGCCGACCTCTATGAGCGCATGATCATCGACGAGCTGGACGAGCAGGCGGAGGGCGACCGGACCGGAGCGTTCCTCGTATGGGGTGACCCCGCCCTGTACGACTCCACGCTCGCCGTCCTGAATGAGGTCCTGGAGCGTGGCGCCGTGCGGTTCGACCATGAGGTGATCCCGGGCATCAGCAGCGTCTCCGCGCTGGCGGCCAGGCATCGCGTCGGGCTGACCCGGGTGGGTCGGCCGGTGCAGATCACCACGGGCCGACGACTGGCGGAAGGCTGGCCAGAAGGGGCCGATGACGTCGTCGTCATGCTGGACGCGCGTCAGTCGTTCCTGCACCATCTGGCGGCCGACCCGGTCATCCACTGGGGTGCGTATGTGGGGACCGAGGACGAGATCCTGGTCTCCGGGCGGCTCTCGGAGGTCGCCGACAGGATCGTGGAGCTGCGGTCCGCGGCGCGGGCCCGCAAGGGCTGGATCATGGACGCCTATCTGCTGCGGCGCGACTGAGGGGCTCATCGGCTGCGTCACCTGCCGTGATGAGCCGGGCCGGACGGCGCGAGCCCGGCGCCCTCCGGACAGGAGACGGCCCTTGGCTCGGCGACGGCAGCCGATGATTGCCCCGTGGCCCGTCACGCCCCCGTTTCCGCTTCCGTGGCGGATGAGTGACCGGCGGCCCCGGCATACCGCCCGATGATTGCGCCGCAACGCAAACACATCCCGGAACGACCCCGTTCGCTGAACGCGTGATGACGGCCGAGCGCAAGCGCCCATCACAAAACACGCAAGGGCCGACGCTCAGAACGTGCGGCGACGGGTGTCCGCAGCGGGCCGTGAAGTCATGGGCCCCGCGTACGGCCGTTCATCCTCCCCGCCCCGTTGGGGAGTTGAGAAGAAGCAACCGGTATGTTCCGCTCAGAACGCTGGCCCGGGTCGAAGATTTTTACTTCTGTCTTCAAAATTTGCGCAGATTCATAGACTTCCTGCGGGCTCACTTCTAGCCTTTTCGCGTCCGCAGAGAGTCCCCCCCGAGCCGCAAGGACGTATGTCTGTGACACTCCCCCCTGGACGCCGCTTGCTCCGGCGCGGCATATCCGCATCCGTGTCCCTCGCACTCGCTGTGGCCGGGACGGCCGCAGCGGTGGTGATGTCCACCGCACCCTCCGCCCAGGCGGCGGCTGTTCCCGCACCCTCTCCGCTCAACGTCCCCGGTCGCGGCGCGACCGTGCCGTTCAAGGAGCAGGAGGCCGAGTACGCCGCCACCAACGGCACCCTGATCGGTCCCAACCGCCTCTACGGCACGCTGCCCTCCGAGGCGTCGGGCCGGCAGGCCGTGACGCTCGACGCGGTCGGCGAGTACGTGGAGTTCACTCTCACCGCTCCGGCGAACGCCATGTCGTTCCGGTACTCGCTGCCGGACAACGCGGCGGGCACCGGCCGGGACGCGACCATCGACCTGCGGGTGAACGGCACCTCCCTGAAGAGCGTGCCGGTGACTTCCAAGTACGGCTGGTACTACGGCGGTTACCCCTTCAACAACAACCCCGGTGACACCAACCCGCACCACTTCTACGACGAGACCCGCACCAAGTTCGGGTCCACCCTGCCGGCCGGTACGAAGATCCGGCTCCAGGTCTCCTCGACGGCCGCGTCGCCGACCTTCACCATCGACCTGGCCGACTTCGAGCAGGTGGGCGCGGCGATCGCCAAGCCCGCCGGCGCGCTGGACGTGGTGAGCGACTTCGGCGCCGACCCGACCGGGGCCGCCGACTCGACCGCCAAGATCCAGGCCGCGGTGGACGCGGGCCGGACCCAGGGCAGGCAGGTCTACATCCCCGAGGGCACCTTCCAGGTCCGCGACCACATCGTCGTCGACCAGGTGACGCTGGCGGGCGCGGGCCCCTGGTACAGCGTGCTGACCGGGCGCGACCCGTCCAACCGCGCCAAGGCCGTCGGTGTGTACGGCAAGTACGCCAACGCGGGCGGCAGCAAGAACGTCACCCTGAAGGACTTCGCCATCATGGGCGACATCCGTGAGCGCGTGGACAACGACCAGGTCAACGCGATCGGTGGCGCGATGTCCGACTCCACGGTCGACAACGTGTGGATGCAGCACACCAAGGTCGGGGCGTGGATGGACGGCCCCATGAACAACTTCACCATCAAGAACAGCCGCATCCTCGACCAGACCGCCGACGGCGTCAATTTCCACATGGGCGTCACCAACTCCACCGTCACCAACACCTTTGTGCGCAACACCGGTGACGACGGTCTGGCGATGTGGGCGGAGGCCGTCCCGAACGTCAACAACAAGTTCACGTTCAACACGGTGATCCTGCCGATCCTGGCGAACAACATCGTCACCTACGGCGGCAAGGACATCACGATCTCCGACAACGTCATGTCGGACACCATCACCAACGGCGGCGGGCTGCACATCGCCAACCGCTACCCGGGCGTCAACTCCGGTCAGGGAACGGCCGTCTCCGGCACCACGACCGCCGCGCGCAACACCCTGATCCGTACCGGAAACAATGACTACAACTGGCAGTTCGGTGTCGGCGCGGTCTGGTTCAGCGGTCTCAACGAACCGATCAACGCCACCATCAACATCAGCGACAGCGAGATCCTGGACAGCTCCTACGCCGCGATCCACCTGATCGAGGGCGCCACGAACGGGCTGCGCTTCAACAACATCAAGATCGACGGCGCCGGTACCTACGCGCTGCAGATCCAGGCGCCCGGCACGGCCTCGTTCACCAATGTCACCGCCACGCACATCGCGCAGTCCAATCCGATCCACAACTGCGTGGGATCCGGTTTCCAGATCACCCAGGGCGCCGGGAACTCCGGCTGGTACGCCAACCCGCCTGCGTGCTCGGGTACATGGCCGGCCCCGGTGTGGACCAACGGCGGTGTACCCGGTGGCGGCACCCCGCCCACCGACCCGCCGACCACTCCGCCCACGACCCCGCCGACCACTCCTCCGACGACCCCGCCGGCGGACACGGGCAACATCGCCCAGGGCCGTCCGATCACCGAGACCGGCCATGCGGACGTGTACGGCGCGGGCAACGCGGTCGACGGCAACGCCAACTCCTACTGGGAGAGCACCAACAACGCCTGGCCCCAGTCCCTCACCGTTGACCTCGGCTCCGCGAAAGCGGTCAAGCGTGTGGTCCTGAAGCTCCCTCCGTCGTCGGCGTGGGCCACCCGCACGCAGACCCTGAGTGTGCTGGGGAGCACCACGAACACCCTCCCCTACACCACGCTCAAGGCTTCGGCGGGCTACACCTTCAACCCGTCGAGCAACAACACCGTGACGATCAATCTGGACGGCACATCGACCCGTTATCTGCGGCTGACCTTCACCGGTAACACCGGCTGGCCTGCCGGACAGCTTTCCGAACTGGAGGCATACACGAGTTGACCCGTGTCACGGGAGTGACCGTCCGCTCGAAAAGCGGTCCGCGTCCCTCCCGCGACAAAGCGGAAGCGGTGGGCGCACCTCATCGCGACAGGGGCCCGGCTTATAGCCGGGCCCCTGTCACAGGTAATGCGAATTCTCCGGGCGACACCGCTCCCGCGGATGTCACCGTCAGTGCTTGAAGGCGTCCTTGACCTTCTCCTTCGCCTGACGCACATCGCCCTTCGCCTGCTCGGCTCGGCCCTCGGCGGTCAGACGCTCATTGCCCACAGCCCGGCCGGTGGTCTCCTTGACCTTGCCCTTGACCTGCTCGACCTTGGCATCCGTCTTCTCGTGGTCAGTCACGACACTCACGTCCTGCCCTACTCGACTTTCACTGGCCACCCATCGCATCACCCCGATTACGCCGGTCAAACCTCATCCGAAAAAAGAGATTCCAGGAGGCATGAAGGATTTTTGCCCGGGCACACGGATGACTGGAGGTTGATAACTATGGTTCCCCTTCTTCTCGTACTTCTGCTGGCTCTGATTCTCTTCGGAGCCGGTTTCGCACTGGAGGCGCTGTGGTGGATCGCCATCATTGTGCTGGTCGTATGGCTGCTCGGGTTCCTGGTGCGGCCGACCGCCTCGGGCGGCAAGCGTGGCCGCTGGTACCGCTGGTAGAAAAGCGGCCGTAGAAAGACCACGAAAGCGATCTCCACGACAAACGTGCGGGTGGGCCGGGACAATGGTGTCCCGGCCCACCCGCCTTTCCGTTCCGGTGAGAATTGCCGGGTGTTTCCGCCGCTTCGTGCGACGTCGTCACGCGGTGTCGTAGGTGTCCAGCCGTCCGCACATGCCGAACACGCCGCGCGCGGCGGGGAGCCGGGCACGCAGCCGCGCCTCGGCCAGATACGAGGGGTCGCCGGAGGCGAGCCTGTTGAGCTGGACGCCGGTCTGCCGGGTGGCCTCCGCCGCGCCCGCCTCCCAGCGGGCCCGCCAGGCCGCCACCCTGGGCGCCACGAGCGCCGCGGCTGCCCGCTGGAAGTCCAGCAGGGGCCGCTGGTCGCCCGCCTCCCACGCCGTACGCAGCGCCGTAAAGCCCTCCACCGCGAGGTCCCGGCGCCGGCGCGCGGCGGCGGCCTGTTCGGCCTCGGAGCCGTCCGGGATCCGCACGGCCCGCGTATACGTCTCCGGATCGGTGAGGTGGTCGGGCGGGAGGGTGAGCACGGCGTCGCCGGCCTCCGGCAGACCGTTGTTCTGCATCAGCACCACGACACGCAGCCCGCCGTCGTTGACGAGGCGGTGGATGGTGCCGGGTGTGAACCACACAAGGGCACCGGGCTCCAGCGCGGTGGTGTCGAAGCCGCCCGGCCTGAGCGTGTGCACCGCGCCGCGGCCCGCCGTCACCACATACCCCTCGGAGCAGGTGAGATGCAGATGCGGGGTGCCACCGCGGAATCCGTCGGCGGCCTCCCAGTCGTACACCCGCAGATGGGAGACGGCCACGGCCCCCGGCAGTCCGACGAACCCGGCCGCCGGCGTCGTCACGGCCGCTCTCCGGGGCGCTGGGCGGTTGTGGTGCGGGACGCGTCCGTCACCTCGCTCGGAGACGTCACGAACTCTCCCTCCACAGGCACGGCACGCCAAGCGGCACAAGCAAGCACCGCGGCACAGCAAGCGCTTTCCGCACGCAACGTAGAGCGTCCGGACCACCGCGTCAACGCCCCGGCCCGTGCCGGGCCACCTGCCGCAGCCCGCCTCCGCCGTGCTGTCACGCGCGTGGCCCGGGCCGTACGACGGTGCTCCGCGGCCCACGTCGAGGACTGGACCGCCCTACCGCGCGAGAACGGCCACGATGCTCTTGCCGCCGCTCGGGCTGGGCCGGACGGTGACCTTCTCCGCCAGCCGCTGGATCATGGGCCAGCCGAAGCCGCCGGTCCGGCCCGTGAGATCCGGCGTACGGTCCTGGGGCTGCGCCGGGCTGGGGTCGTCCACCACTATCTGCAGGCTCCGGCGGTCCGCGCGCAGTCGCAAGGAGGTGACCTCGCCGGCGTGCCGCAGCGAGTTGGTCACCAGTTCGGACACCACCAGGATCAGATTCTGGGACATGTTCGCCGAGGGCGAGGGACAGAGCCCGGCCAGAAAGCCGTACGTCATGTCGCGGGCCTCGGCCGCCAACTGCGGCCGGCAGTCACACTCGGCGAAGACCTGGCCCTCGGGCCGGGACTGATTTCCGGTCACGTGCGGGTGGTGCATATGGCTCACCCCGTCGGTTGAACTCGTCTTACGGCCGTCTCCAGCGGTCGTTTACCCCCGCGATCGGCACCCATGAGTCTCCAGGTGAGCGTTGTCTCCCGGCCCGCGCTCGCCGGGGCCCGTCATACCCGGCGGTATGCAGAAGGAATACCCGTCGGTAGGACAGAAGGCCGAAATGGATGCACATGGTCTTCACGTACCGGGGCAGACGCGAGCACGACAGTCCGGCCTACGAAGGAAGGCATGCCCGTGCTCATGGCTCACCCCGCGATACTGCGCAATCTCGTCCAGCAGTACGAAGCCCTCCAGGTTCTGCACGCCGAAACGAACAGCTTCGAGACGCGCAGACGACTCGAGGACATCACCTACACGCTCTGCGTCTCGACCGGCACCCGCGTCGTCGAGGACGCTCTCGCCGTCGCGGAGCGGCAGTTGGCCGGCGCGCTTGCCGAGCAGGCCGGCGCATCGGCCACCACGGCGGAATCAGTGGCGCTGACCGTCTGACCCACCCGCCCGGTACGTGTCGGCCCCGGCAGGCGACGAGGACTTCGCCGGGGCCCTGGACACGGGAGCCTGCTCAGGCACCGGCGGTCGGGCCGGTGAAGCGACCCGGCCAGGAGTACCCCGCCCCGGGTAACTCCCCCCATCCCCACCAACTCCCCGGCCGCTGCCGCCTTGGAGATGAACCGCCTTCGTGTGAAATCCGGATGAGCGGGCATGGCAGTGGGCAGACAGCGCGTCCGGATCCGGCTCTTCCCACGGACCGGCATTCCGTACGGAGTCCCTCCGGCCGTGCTCTGACCCGTTGTCACACGCGGAACGGATGGGCACATGGAAGGCCATCGTGCCGAAGCGGCAGGATCACCAGCGGCTTCGGCGGCACCGGCGGCATCTTCTTCCACGCCGGCCGAGAGGCTGCACGAGGCCGCGGAACAGCTCGCCTTGTCGGCTGAGGCCGTCGCGGAGATCGCGGCGAACGCCGCCGCCGCCGTCGACCCCCGGCTGCTCCCCCACCGGTTGAGAGTCCTGCGCATCATCCGGGCCCACCCCGGTATCAATCTGACGGCACTGGCCAAGGCCGTACGGCTGCCCCTCCCGCGTGCCAGCCGCGTGTGCAGCGGCATGGAGTCGGAGGGCATGCTGGAGCGCCACTCCGTGATCACCGACCGCCGGGAGATCGGGCTGTCGCTCACCCCGGAGGGGGAGGCCCTGCTGACCGACTACCGGGCCCGCAGGACGGCGGAGATCACCGAAGTCATGCGCCGGATGCCGGCGGGAGACCAGCGCCGGCTCCTGACCGGGCTGCGGTCCTTCACGCGGTCACTCGCCGCCGTCAGAGGGCCCGGTGGCGAGCGGCCCTGAGCCGGGCGGGGACGCGGCCGTCAGAGCCTCCTCCACGGAGCCGTACACAGGCAGGGCCTGCTCCAGCCCGATGACCGAGAACAGCCTCTGCACAAAGGAGGAGAGCTCGGCGAGCCGCAGTCTCGGGCCGAGTGCGCCGTGCGCGCGCAGGAGCACATTCACCGTCGTGGAGTCGGCGAAGCTGACACCGGAGAGATCCACCACGACCGGACCCCGCACGGTTTCGCCCGCCTCGGTCAGGGCGGTGGCGAGGGGGGTGATGTTGTCCAGATCGAGATCGCCGCTGACAGCGAGAACGACCGCGTCGCCGTCCTGTCTCGCCGCCATCGCCATGGCCTGTCCTGCACTGTGGGGAGGTTGCACGGAGATCCTTCAGGGACTGGTGGAGGAGGACGGGAGACGGTGCCGCCCGGCCCCACGGCTCACTACACGGTGCCACCACGATAGAAGCGATAGTTGTCATTTGACAACATTCTCTGGTGGGCAACAATCTGTTCACTGCTTCCACGCAATGAGCTTGCGCGGAGAGTAACGTGTCAATGCCAGGAAGTGGGCCCGAATGAAGCTATGCGCTGTCCGCCACGTGGCTCCGCTCGGACGCGGCGGGTGCGCTGTCCGCGGCACTGAGACGCCGGGTCGCCGCGGCCCGGAACGCCATCAGCCCTTCCGCGAGCATGACGATGTCCGACGGATCCATCTCCGCGAGCACCAGCTCGACCTCCCGGCTCCGGAAGGCGCGGTACTCGTCCAGCACCTGGTGGCCCCGCCGGCTCAGCCGGAGCTCCACCTCACGGCGGCTGGTGGGGCTGGGCGAACGGATCACCAGCCCCATGGCCTCCATCCGGTCGCAGAGCCTGCTCAGCGAGGAGGGACGCGAGCCCAGGACGTCTCCGAGCGTCCGCAGATTCGCACCCTCATGTTTTTCGATGACAAGAAGGGCCCGTAGTTGGGAAGGCGAGACCGGCCCGGAAGGCGCGGCCTCCTGACCACGCCCCCACAGCACCTCGAGCAGTTCCGAGGCGGCGCAGGCGGCCTCGGCAACCTGCTCGCGTTGGTGCGGCTTACCGGTGAAGCGGGACATCGATCCACTCTTTCATCCGGCACGGGCCTTTGTCAGCCCTGACGGACCCGACCCTGGAAGAAGAAGGCCAGAACGACAGTGACTCTACTCTCGGATGTGGAAAGAGCGGTCCGCACAGCGGCGCCGCATGCCCTGGTGGACACCCTCCGGGCCCGGCTCGCCGCGGCGTACGGCGCGACATCCGTACAGCTCTACCTGGCCGACTACGGGCTCACGGTGCTCCAGCCGGTCGACACCGCCACCCACCCGGCCGAGGCGCTGTCGCTGCACAACACCCCGGAGGGCCGGGCCTTCGGCAGCCAGGAGCGGCATGTGCAGCAGGTCAGGCAACGGAACGCGGTGGACCACCATCTCCCGGTCACCGTCCGCGGCGAGCGGCTCGGCATCCTCACGGTCCAGCTCCCCGGCGACCGCTCCACCCCGGACACCGTGGAGGATCTGACTCAGATGGCCGAACTGCTCGGCCACGAAATCCTGGTGGCCGAGCGGGACACCGATCTCTACCAGCGCGCCCGCCGGGTGAACCGGCTGACCCTGGCGGCCGAGATGCAGTGGGAGCTGCTGCCCGCGCGTGCCTGCACCGCGCAGGAGTACGCCGTCGGTGCCCAGCTCGAACCCGCCTACGCGATCCACGGCGACAACTTCGACTGGGCGTCGGACGCCGACGAGCTGACGCTCGCGGTGACCAACGGCATGGGTGAGGGCATCCAGGCGTCCCTGCTCACCAATCTCGCCGTCAACGCCCTGCGCAACGCCCGCAGGGCCGGGATCGGCATCGCCGACCAGGCCGCGCTGGCGGACCAGGCCCTGTACGAGCAGCACCGGGGCGCTTCCTACGTCTCGACGCTGCTGCTCCGGTTCGACCTGGCGACCGGCAAGGTGGAGGCGGTGGACGCCGGGTCGCCACAGCTCTGGCGGCAGCGGGACAAGACCGTCGAACGCATCGAGCTGGACGCACAGCTTCCGCTCGGCATGTTCGAGGAGTCGGACTATGTGGCGCAGACGTTCCAGGTCCTGCCGGGCGACCGGCTGGTCTTCGTCAGTGACGGGGTCTACGCGGCGGTCTCGCCACAGGGCGAGGTCTACGGGGACCGTGCGCTGGCCCGCGCGATCAGCTCCACGAGCCTGCTGCCCGCCGCCATGGTGCCGCGCGCGCTGCTCCGCGAGCTGGCGGCCTACCGCGACGCCGAGTCGACCGACGACGCGCTGGTCCTGTGCCTGGACTGGTTCGGCAGAAAGGAAGACTGAAGACAGCCGGACGGCCGGGCGGCCGGGCTGAGCCGGGCCCTGTGCTGCCCGGAGCCGTGAGAGGGCGCTGTCCGGGCTTGTCGGCCCCGTGCCGGTCCGGTGCGGGGCCTCGGGCCGTCGCGTCGGCAGGCGCCGGGATCAGACCCCGGCCCGGTGGCGTCCCAGGTCGAACGCGGCCTGTACCCGCTTGCCGACCGGGACCCGTTCGGCGCTGAGCCGGTCGCTCAGCGTATGGACGATCTCCAGGCCGTGACCGCCCACCCGGCCCGGGTCCCGCGGGTAGCGGCGCGGAAGGGTCGAGCTGCTGTCGTACACGGTGACGGTCACCTGCCGGTCGGTGCCCTCCAGCTCCAGCAGATAGGGGCCGTGGCTGTGCCGCTCGGCATTGGTGACCAGTTCGCTGACGACCAGCAGCAGATCGCCGGTCGTGCGGTCGCCGAGCGCGGCGAACCACTCAGCTTCGAGCTGCTGCAGAAACCTCACCGCGAGCAGCCGCGCCTCGGCGGCGCAGCCGGGCTCTCCGCTGAATTCGGCGGCACGGCGCAGCGGCTGCACGGCTTCGGGCCCGATGGCCGCGAAGGCCGGGGTGTTAATGGTCTGTTCGTTCATGCGCTCCTGCCCCACGCCGGTGAGGGCGATCGGGGACCCCCTTCTCGGATCCCTTTATGCCCCCGGACGCCGACGGTATGCGGACCGGTTCCGTGAAGGGCGTCACGTCTGCCCCGGAAGGCGGACCACGGTGACAAAGAATTCGTCGATCTGGCGGACGGCCGCGATGAACTGGTCGAGGTCGACCGGCTTGGTCACGTAGGCGTTCGCGTGCAGTTTGTAGCTGCGGAGGATGTCCTCCTCCGCCGAGGACGTGGTCAGTACGACGACGGGGATCAGGGACAGCTCCGGATCCGTCTTGACCTGCTCCAGGACCTGGCGCCCGTCGTACTTGGGCAGATTGAGGTCGAGCAGGATGAGATCGGGCCGGGGAGCCCCTCCGTGGGCGCCGCGCTGGTACAGGAAGTCGAGGGCTTCCTCTCCGTCGCGCACCACATGGAGGGTGTTGCGGATCTTGTTGTCCGCGAAGGCTTCGCGGGTCATCAGCTCGTCGCCGGCGTCGTCCTCGACCAGCAGGACCTCGATGGCGCGCGCGGGGCTGTTCACTGGGCGGCTCCCGGCGGAGTGGGCGTAGCGGTCAATGGGGCGTCTTCCGGCGAGGCGGCAGGGGCGCCGGGACCGGCGGTCACGGCGGGGTCTCTGCGGACGGGCAGGGTGAAGTGGATCCGGGTGCCGCCTTCCGTCACCGGCTCCAGCCAGATCCTGCCCCCGTGGAACTCTACGATCTTTCGGCACAGCGCAAGGCCGATCCCGGTGCCTTCGTACTCGTCCCGGGCGTGCAGCCGCTGGAAGATGATGAAGACCTTCTCGGCGAATTCGGGCGCGACGCCGATGCCGTTGTCCGTGACGGTGAGGTGCCATTCGTCGTCGTCGCGGGTGCAGCCGATGACGATCCGGCCGGGTTCGTCGGGCCTGCGGAACTTGACCGCGTTGCCGACGAGGTTCTGCCAGAGCATGGCGAGCGTGGTCGAATCGCCGGTGACCGTCGGCAGCGGGTCGGGCCGCAGGACGGTGACGCCGGACTCCTCGACGACCAGGGCGAGATTGCCCAGGGCGCCGTCCAGGACCCGGTCCAGCTCGACGGTCTGCACGGCGTCGTGCACCCGCCCGACCCGGGAGAAGGTGAGCAGATCGTTGATCAGGATCTGCATGCGCTTGGCACCGTCGACGGCGAAGTCGATGTACTGCTTGCCTCGGCTGTCCAACTGGTCGCCGTAACGCTTCTCCAGGAGCTGGCAGAAGGACGCGACCTTGCGCAGCGGCTCCTGGAGGTCGTGCGAGGCCACATACGCGAACTGCTCCAGCTCGGAGTTCGAACGGCGCAGTTCCCTGGTCTGGTCCGCGAGCAGGGCCTCACGGGACTGGGTGGCCGCGAGTTCGTCGGCGAGGCGCCGGCGCATGTCCTCCACGGCCGCGCCGACGGCACGGACGTCGGAGGGCCCGGCCGGCTCGATACGCCGGTCGAACGCTCCGGCGCGCACGCCGTCGGACGCGGCGCGCAGCGCGTTCAGCGGCCGGCCGACCATGTGGTGCAGCACCAGCGCGAGGGACACCACCGCGACGGCGAAGACGCAGAGAATCAGGATCAGCACGAGGTCACGAAGGTCACGGGACGCGTCGAGCTGGGCACGCGCCCGGTCCCGGGCGGCGTCGAGATGGTTCTGCTGGGCCGCGAACAGTTCGCGCACCTCGTCGAACTTGGCCTTGCTCTGCGTCAGCCGGTCGGCGGAGGCCGCTTCCGCGCCCCGTGTCCGCACGGACGCGATCAGCGACTCCGCCTGCTCACGCCGCCACTCCTCGGCGGCGCGCGTGATGCGGGCGAGGTCCTCCACCGCCTCGGGGTCGTACGAGACGATGGTTCTGATCCGACGGGTGATCTGCTGCTCGTCCTCGCGGCCCTGGTTGTACGGCGCGAGGAACGACGGGTCGGCGGTCAGCGCGAATCCGCGCACGCCGGTCTCCTGGTCGAGCAGGGACTTCTGGAGCTGGAAGACATTGGAACGGGCCGGCTGGATGCGGTCGACGAGTTCCGTGGTGCGGTCGTTCGTCTGCGAGAGCAGTACGCCGCCGACGACGGTGCAGCAGCACACCACCAGCACCAGCGCGCCAAGGATGAGCTGCACCCAGCCCTGCACCGACAGCCGGGCCTGTGTCGTCTGCCACAGCAGGGCCCGGCGGGGGCGCCGCTCGGCGCGCGTCGCGTTCTCCGTACCGGTACTCGTCACGTTCTCCGTTCGCGTCCCGCTGTCCGTCGTCATGGTGCCCCGCCCCAGCCCAGATGCAGCACGGCGACATCGTCCGCGAGGCCGCCGTAGGGGGCGGCTCCCTCGGTGGCCTCGTCGACCAGCGCGTCGATGAACGCGCTCGCGGGCAGCGCGCCGTGCTTTCTGGCCACCCTGAGGAGCCCTTCCTCACCCAGCCGACTCGACGGGCCCGTACGTCCCTCGAAGAGGCCGTCGGTGAAGAGCACCACATGACCTCCGGGTGGCAGCGGCAGCACGGTCTCGGTCCAGCGTCCCATGCCGGGCAACAGCCCCAGGGCCATGCCCACCTGTGGCTCCTCCCAGCCGACCTCGGAGCCGTGCCGTACGAGCAGCCCGGGATGACCGGCGCGCACGACCCGCACCTCCCGGCCGCCGGGCGGAAAGACCAGTGAGCTGACCGTGGCGAACACATGCTGGTCGGAGCGTTCCGCGACCAGGATCTCCTCCAGGAGTCTGACCTGCTCCAGCGGCGGGGTCTCGCACAGCACGGCGGTGCGCCAGGCGACCCGCAGGCAGACGCCGAGGGCCGCCTCCGCGGCCCCGTGGCCCGAGACATCGCCTATCACCGCGTGGACGGTGCCGTCCGCGGTCTGTACGACGTCGTAGAAGTCGCCGCTCAGCAGGCCGTGGGCGCGGCCCGGCTCATAGCGGGCGATCGCCTCGAATTCGTCCCCGCGCAGCAGTGGAACGGGCAGCAGGCCCCGTTCCAGCCGGGCGTTCTCCTGAGCCATCAGCTCGTTGGCGCGGAGGGCGGCGGTGGCCTGCTCGACCTGCTTGCGCTGGAGGGCGTAGCGGACCGCTCTGCTCAGCGCCTCCGGGTCGAACCGTCCCTTGACGAGATAGTCCTGCGCGCCGGTGGCCACCGCCGAGAGCCCGGCCTCGCCCTCGGCCAGGCCCGTGAGGACCACAATGGCGGCGCCGGGAGCGCTGCCGACGATCCGGGTGACGGCATCGACACCGTGGACGTCCGGCAGGTGGAGGTCGAGCAGCACACAGACCGGCGTGGTGCAGGCGGCGAGGAACCGCTGGGCCTCGGCCAGCGTCTTGCACCAGGTGAGCGGCGCGTCCAGGTCGCTGTCCAGCAGCATCTCCTCGACGAGGAGCGCGTCGCCGGAGTCGTCCTCGACGAGCAGCATGACGGCGTCGACCGACCACAGGGAGTCCCGCACGGTCGCGGGAACGTCCTGCGACGGCACGGCCCCAGCGCTGTGCGCGCCCCGCACGGGACGCGATGAGAGGCCTACGGGCAACTCGACCACACTCCACCCCCTCACCCGGCGGCGCCGGGCCGCCCGGCGTCGTATCGGCCGGAAGCATATGCGACAACCAGAGCGTCATTCCGCTCGCGGTGCGAGAACGCTCCCCAGGGGTGCACTTGTGGCAAACCGGCCGGACGGAACGGCATATCCACGCACACTGGTTCACGTACTCCGGTTCACGAACGGAGGAAACGTGCGATGCTCTCCGCCGGGCCCAGGACCACGCGATCGCGTTCACCGCGTGATGGAGCGGGAACAAGCACGTGACACCGGGCACAAGCACGGCACGAGTTCACCGGCATGAATCTACAGCCGCGTATGGGGGTGCGGGGATGACAACGGTCGACGACGGAGCGGACAACGCCGTCACGGGACCACCTGCGTGGCTTGAGGCACGGCCCGCCGACACGGCCGGCGCCCGCGCGCTGGCGCGCTCCTTCCTGGAGCGTCACGAGCCGGCGGTGCCCGAGCGCACCGCGGTCGATGTGCTGCTCGTCGTGTCCGAGCTTGTGACAAATGCCATTCGGCACGCCGACGGGGTGACGGCTTTCCGGATCGCCGCCCGCACGGGAGCGGTGGAGATCACCGTGCGGGACGCGAGTCCGCGGCTGCCCCGGCACAAGGAGCACGGCGACGACTGGCTGCCCGGCGGCTACGGCTGGCCGCTGGTGCACCAACTGGCCGAGGTCACGGTGCTCCCGCTGGAGGACGGCGGCAAGGCCATCACGGCGCTGATCCGTCATTGACCGGCCCGTCGCCCGTCCGGCCGGTTCAACGACCGTTTCGCTGCCACTGCCGACCACCAAGTGATCACTCCGGCGGCGGCCCGCCGCACATGGCATGCTGTGGCCCCATGAGTCCCGACCATCCTCAGGCACCGGATCACGCCGTCGTGACACATCACCCCCTGGGAGATGCGTACGTCGTGACCCTGGCGGGCGAAGTGGACGTCGATGTCGCGCCCGAGATAGAGCTCGCGATCAGCGACGCGGGACGGTTCGGCGCCCGGCGGGTCGTCATCGATCTGTCCCGGATGACCTTCGCGGATTCGACGGTGCTTCATCTGCTGCTGGCCGCGGCGCGCCGGTACGAGCTGCGCATCGTGGGCCCGCTGCGGCCTTCGGTGCGGCGGCTGCTCGACGTGACGGGGACGGCCGGGCGTTTTCCCGTCGCCGCCGATCTCGACAGCGCGCTGGGCCGCTGACCGAGGCCGGCTCGCGGCCGGCTCGTCCGCCGGTTCACTCCCTCGGCGGCACCTGCTCCGGCCGGGAGGGATTGCGCTCTCCGACCGGGGGAAGGAATGTTGCAGAATAGCAACAGTGCAGCCGAACTGTGAGAGGGTGAACGGGATTCGTGCCGAGTGCACGGCATTCCACCATGTGACGGATTCGCCGAAGACGACCTCCGCGGCCGGCCCGGCCGTGGGAGACGCGGTTCTGGAGTCCTCGCCGCACCCGGTGATCGTGGCCGACCGTACCGGTGTGGTGCGTCTCGCCAACGCGGCCGCTGCCGCGCTGCTGCCCGGCCTCGCCGTCGGCTCGGAGCTCTCCGGCCCGGGACCGCGGTGGCTCGCCGACGCGCATGCCGGCCAGGAGCGGACGGCGCACGGCCCGGTGGGCGCGCGCTCGTACCGGGCCAGCGGTGTCACGGCGGACGCCGAGGGCCTGATGACCTGGTGGCTCAGCGACGAAACGGACCATCGGGCGGCGCGGGACGCGCTCGACCTGGAACGGGAGCGCACCGCGTTTCTCGTCGAGGCGTCCACTCGGCTGCTCTCCTCTCTCAACGCCCGTACCTGCATGGACACCACGGCGCTGCTCGCCGCCGGACGGCTGGCCGACGCCACGGTCGTGATCGGGCCCCGGACGGGCCGCCGGGCGCCGCTCGTCCGCGCCGGTGAGGACGGGCAGGTCACCCATGACGTCCTGACGGCCGATCCCGCGGACATGCCGGGCCTCGCCGAGGCACTCCAGGGCTTTCCGCCCGTGCCTTCGCGCTGGATCGATCCGGACACCGCTCCCCCGTGGCTCGCCCCCGGCGGGTTCGGGGAGCTCGGCTCCGTCATGATCACCCCGCTGCCGGGCAGCGGCGGCCCGGCGGGCGCGCTGATCCTGCTGCGCCGGGCGGGCCGGACGTCGTTCACGGAGAGCGAGGAGGCCCTCGCCGGCATCTTCGCCGCGCGGGCCGGCGCCGCGATCTCCGCCGCTCTGCTGTTCGCGGAGCAGTCCTCGGTCACGGAGCTGCTGATGCGGGACCTGATGCCGCCCCGGCTTCACCACTACGACGGGGTCGAATTCGCCGGCGGCTACCGCACCTCGCGGGAGGACCAGCACGTCGGCGGTGACTTCTACGACTTCTATCCGGCCGAGCAGCAGGGCGGGGAGTCCCAGGCCGTGCTGGGCGACGTCTGCGGCAAGGGGCTCGAAGCGGCCGTGCTGACCGGGAAGATCCGCAACACCCTGCAGGCGCTGCGGCTGGTCGAGCCGGACCACGAGCGGCTGCTGAAGCTCCTCAACGGCGCGCTGCTCTCCTCCCGGCACACCCGGTTCGCGACGATGGTGCTCGCCTCGGTGGCGCGGCTGGCGCACGGCATCGAGCTGCGTCTGACCAGTGGTGGGCATCCCGCTCCGCTGATCGTCCGTTCGGACGGGGGCGTGGAGGTGGCGCGTACGAGAGGGACGCTGATCGGGGCGCTCCCCGAGGTGTCCGCGCGGACGTTCCGCACGGTCCTCCAGCCGGGTGAGACCTGTCTGCTCTTCTCCGACGGCATCACGGAGGCGAGGGGCGGGCCGTCGGGCGGCGACATGTTCGGCGAGGACCGGCTGTCGGCCGCGCTCGCCGAATGCGCCGGGATGCCGGCGGAGGCGATCGTCGAACACGTCCAGGTGATCGCCGCCGACTGGGTGGGTTCCGGGCGGCACGACGACATGGCCCTGGTCGCCATCACGGCGCCGCGAAGGACGCATCTCAGCGCGGTAGGAGGACACGGACCGGGCAGGTTCACGGCATGACGTCGTCCCTACCCGATCCGCTGACCCTTCTCGTCTCCACTCCCCGGCCGGGCACCGCCGTGGTCGGACTCGACGGCGAGCTGGATTACGAGACGTCGCACGAGGCCGTCGAGACCGTGCGGCGGTTGCTGGTGAGCCATCCGGACGTACGCCGGCTGGAGCTGCACTGCGGTCGGCTCACCCTGTGCGATTCGACGGGTCTCTCGGCCCTGCTCATGATCAGACGCCTCGCGGAAGCCGCCGGCGCGTACCTGGTGCTCACCGAGCGACAGGCACCGCTGCGGCGCTTTCTGGAGGTGACCGGCACCGTGGAGTATCTGAGCGGCGCCGAGCGCACGGAGCAGGAGGAGAGCTCCCCGTCGAGCGACAGCCGCCCCGGGTGAGCGGGCGCACCGGCTCCTCTCGGCGCGCCGGGCCGGATCAGGCGATCATGACGGATCGTTCGCGGGCGGCTCGTACGGCGGCGGACAGGCCGTCGATGTCGTAGGCGCCGTGGTGGCGCCGTCCGTTGACGAAGAAGGTCGGCGTGCCCGACACACCGCTCAGGTCGGCGGACTCGACATCCTCGGCGACCCGGTCGGCTCCCGCGTGGGCCCGCAGGTCACGGTGGAACCGGTCGGTGTCGAGTCCTGTCTGTTCGGCGTAGCGGAGCAGGTCGGCGGGGCGCAGGTCGCCCTGGTGGGCGAGCAGGAGGTCGTGCGTCTCCCAGTAGCGGCCCTGCAGGGCGGCTGCCTCGGCCGCCTCCGCGGCGAGCTGCGCGTTCGGGTGGACGTCGTTGAGCGGCAGATGGCGCCAGACGTACCGGATGTCCCCGGCGCCCGCGAGGAGTTCGCGGATCACGGGCTCCGCCAGGCCGCAGTACGGGCACTCGAAGTCGCCGTACTCGACGACGGTCACCGGCGCGTCCCGCGGACCGCGTACATGATCGCGGTCCGGGTCGACCGGGACGGCCAGATCGACGATGGACTGGGAGGTGCCGAGCAGGGCGCGGGCGCGCCTGCGCCGCGGCAGTGCTCCGATGACCCCGGTGACCAGCCAGGTGGCGGCGAAGGAGCAGATCACGGCGGCGAGAATGCCGATCTTCGCCTGCTCCAGATCGCTGCCGCTGAAGGCGAGGGTGGCGATCAGCAGGGAGACCGTGAAGCCGACGCCCGCGATCGTGCCGCCGGCCCCGGTGGCGCCCCAGCCGACCGGCGGGCGCAGTCGTCCCCGGCTCAGCCAGGTGGTCAGCAGCGAGGCGCCGGTGATGCCCACGGGCTTGCCCAGCAGATAGCCGAAGAGGATGCCGAGCGTGATCGGCGAGGTGAAGGCCCGGCCGAGCTGGTCGGCGCTCAGGGTGATGCCCGCGTTGGCGAGGGCGAACACCGGCACGATCACATAGCTCGTCCAGGGGTGGTACATCCGCAGCAGTCGCGCGTTCGGGGAGATCGCGGAGGCGAGCCCGAGCCGCACCTCGCGTTCCAGTTCCGGTGTGGGCTGCTCCCGGAAGAGCCGGAACAGACCGCTCGCGCGCTCCAGATCGCTGCGTGACGCCGGATAGGCGTAGGTCATCAGCCCCATCGCGAGGCCGGTGACAACGGGATCGACGCCCGACTTCAGCAGGGCGACCCAGGCGGCGACCGCGAGCAGCCCGTACACCACTCCCCTGCGCACACCGGTGGCCCGGACCAGCAGGATCACCGCGAAGACGCACAGGGCGACCACCAGCGCGACGACATTGACATGTCCGCTGTACGCGATAGCGATCACACCGAGTGCCACGAAGTCGTCGACGACGGCGACGGTGAGGATGAAGACGCGCAGCCCTCTCGGCAGACGCCTCCCGAAGAGGGCGAGGATGCCCAGGGCGAACGCGGTGTCCGTCGACATGGCGACGCCCCAGCCGTGCACCGAGTCGTGGCCGGCGTTGATGGCGAGGTAGATCGCGACGGGGACGGCCATGCCGCTGATGCCGGCGAGCAGCGGAAGCGCGACCCGCTTCCGTTCGCGCAATTCGCCCATGTCGAACTCGCGGCGCGCCTCCAGGCCGACGACCAGGAAGAACAGGCTCATCAGTCCGCTGTTCACCCACTCGCGCAGGTCCAGCGAGACACCGGTGGAGCCGACGCGGACGGCGAGTTCGGTGTGCCAGAACGCCGCGTAGGTCCCCGGGCCGGCGTTGGCCCAGACGAGCGCGGCCAGAGCCGCGACCAGCAGGAAGGCGGCGCTGCCGGTCTCCGTACGCAGAAAGTCACGCAGCGGGGTCCGCATGTCCTCGCCGCTGGAGGTCTGGCCGGAGAGGCTGGGCATCGCCGGTGGCACAGTCACGTCGTCATTGTCCTTCGGATCAGGTGTCATGTGCCGGAGGACGCCCCCGGGAACGGTGTCAGTGGGGTTGAACGCCGAGAGGGTGGCCGAGGCTTCCCGCAGGTGCGGGCGGGCCGGGGCAGGCGTGGCCCGTGGGGCGACCTTGCGAGTCGTTGATCTGTCCATGACTATGGAGCGCCATGTCACTGACGCAGCCGTGGAAGGGACTCGCCATGCCCCAGAACCCCGCAGGGACGCCCCGAAGAACCGTCCTGTCGGCCGCCGCCGCGACCGCTGTGGTGGGTGTGCCTTCGGTGGCCCAGGCGGCCTCCGCGACCGCGTCCACCGGACGGAGGTCCGGAGACCGTCCCGCCACCGCCCAGTCCCCCGGCCGGGAGCTGCGGGAACTGCTCCAGGAGATCGACCGCGACCGGATCGAGGCGACCGTGCGCCGGCTCGCCGCGTTCGGGACGCGGCACACACTGTCCACCCAGGACGATCCGGAGCGCGGCATCGGTGCCGCCCGGGACTGGATCTACGCCGAGCTGAAGCGGTACGCCGCGGCTTCCGGCGGCCGGATGACCGTCGAGCTCCAGTCGTATGTGCAGGAGCCCGCCTCGCGGATCCCGGTGGCGACACGGATCACCAATGTCGTCGCGACACTGCGGGGTTCGGTCGACCCCGATCGTGTTCATGTCGTCTCCGGCCACTACGACTCGCGTGCCACCGATGTCATGGACGCCGTCAGCGACGCACCGGGCGCCGACGACGACGCCTCCGGGGTCGCGGTGGCGATGGAACTGGCCCGGGTGATGGCGAAGCGGCGTCCCGCCTCGACCATCGTCTTCGCCGCCGTCGCCGGTGAGGAGCAGGGGCTGTACGGGTCCACCCATATGGCGGAGCGGTTCAAGGCCGCGGGCGCGAACGTCCAGGCCATGTTCACCAATGACATCGTCGGCAGTCCCCGGGCGGACGACGGCACGCGTGACCCGTACAGCGTGCGTCTCTTCGCCGAGGGGGTGCCCACCTCCGAGACACCGCAGCAGGCCGACACCCGCCGCTCGGTCGGCGGCGAGAACGACTCGCCGACCCGTCAGCTCGCGCGGTTCGTCCGTGACGTCGCGGACAACGACGCGACGGGCATGAACGTCCGCGTCGTCTACCGCCGGGACCGCTATCTGCGCGGCGGCGACCACATCCCCTTCCTCGAACGCGGTTATGCCGCCGCCCGCTTCACCGAGCCGACCGAGGACTTCGCCCACCAGCACCAGGACGTACGGGTGGAGGGCGGTCAGCAGTACGGCGACCTGCCCGAGTTCTGCGACTTCGGTTACATCGCCCGCGTGGCCCGGGTGAATGGCGCGGCCCTGTGGACCCTGGCCCAGGCACCGGCCGCACCGCGCGGGGTGAAGATCGTCACCAGTTCACTGACCAACTCCACCGAGCTGGTGTGGGAGCCCGGCACGGACCCCGGTCTGGCCGGCCACGAGGTGGTGTGGCGCGAGACGACCGCGCCGGAGTGGACGCATGTGATCAAGGCGGCGGACGCGACGAGCCACACCGTGGACCTGTCCAAGGACAATGTCTTCTTCGGTGTCCGCGCGGTGAACCGGGCCGGCCTGCGCGGACCGGTGTCCTTCCCGGTACCGCAGCGCTGAGCACCGGGCCGCCGTACGGGGGCGGCCCGGTGGGCGGACCCGTTTCCCGGCACTCCCGGGGCCGGCACGGCAGCTCGCTGTTCCGTGCCGGCCCCCGCCGCCGCACACCGAGGGAGCGGGGCGGGAGAGACCGGCCCGTCGGGGCGCGGCTCAGACCGTGCTGACGGTGCCCCCGTCGATGACGTAGTCGACGCCGACGATGGACGCCGCGCGGTCGGAGACGAGGAACGCCACCAGTTCGGCGACCTCCTCCGGCAGGCCGGGCCGGCCGAGCGGGATACCGCCGAGAGAGTCCATGAGGATCTTCAGCGCCCCCTCGCGGTCCGTGTCCGCCCCCTCGGCCAGACGGTCGACAAGCGCGTCGGCCGCCGTGGTCCGGATGAAACCGGGTGAGACGGCGTTGACCCGGACACCGCGGGGAGCGACCTCGTTGGACAGCCCCTTGCTGTATGTCGTCAGAGCCGCCTTGGCGGCGGCGTAGGCCAGCGTGGCCTCGTACAGCGGCATGCGGCGCTGAATGGACGAGATGTGCACGACGGCGCCGGAACCCGCCTCGATCATGGAAGGGAGCAGGGCGCGGTCCAGCCGTACGGCAGCCAGCAGATTCGCGTTCAGCGCCCGGTCCCACTCCTCGTCGCCGAGCGCCGCGAAACCGCCGGAGGGCGCGCCCGAGCCGCCGACATTGTTGACCAGGATGTCCACACCGCCCAGCCGCTCCAGCGCCTCGGCCGCGAGCCTGCTGGTGCCGTCGGCGGTGCTGACGTCCGCCTGGACGAACAGCTCAGGCGCGGGCCGGCCGTCGGGCAGGGAGCGCGCGCTCACCAGGACGGTGGCTCCGCCGTACGCCAGGCGCTGGGCGATCGCCGCGCCCATGCCCTTGGTGCCGCCGGTGACCAGGGCCCGTTTGCCCGTCAGGGACTCATTCAGGGGTGTGTACATCGACCTGTCCGTTACGTGGGAATGACGGCGGCCCTTGACGGCCGCCCGTGTCGTCCTCTCCACTCTGCCACACTTGCTACAGTGACGAATGTAGCGACTATAGCGAGGCTGCCGATCAACACGGACGCACACCTATGTGTCCCGACATGTGTGTCCCCGAAAACGAGAATGGACGTACGCCATGGTGAAAGACCTCCCGGACGCTGTCGCCGGGTATCTGAAGGCCGACAGGGAACGCGACTCGGACGCTCTTCTGGGCTGGTTCACCCGGGATGCCGAGGTGACCGACGAGGACCGCGCGTACAGAGGACATGCCGAGATCCGTCGGTGGCGGGAGGGGGCCGCCGCCGCGTACGAGTACAGCGTCGCGGTGCTGGGCTCAGAGCCCGTCGGCACGGACGGCCATGTCGTCCGCACGCGTCTCGAAGGTAATTTCCCCGGCGGCACGGTGGATCTGACCTACCGCTTCACGCTGCGGGACGGGCTGATCGCGGGGCTTGAGATCGCCCCCTGAGGGCGCGGTGCGGGGGTGGCGCCGGGCGGCGGTACCGGACGCCGCCCCCGCGCCTGGAGGGTCAGGCGTCCAGGACGAGCCGGAACGCGCCGCGGCCGGCCACGCTGCCATTGACCTGGATCTCCAGGGCGTGTTCACCGGCGTAATAGGTCCGCGTGCTGATCTTCTTGAAGGAATGGCGACGCGCGATCGTGACGCTCTGCCCCGGCTCCAGGGTGCGGGTGGTGAGCTTGAAGACCTTGGGACGCAGCGCTCCGTTGGCTTTCCTGTGATGGACCAGATAGTCGACGGCCAGCGCGGCCGTTTCCGCGCCGGTATTGGTGAGGGTGACCTCGAAAGCGAGTTCTTCGCCCACCGCCACGGTGTTCGTGGCCAGGACGGGGCCGGCGACCGTCACCAGGGGAGCGGGCAGATAGCCCTGGAGAGCGAGGGCGCCCGGATGCGCCCGCTTGACCAGGGTGCGCAGCCCGTGCCGCACCACCCACCGCGTGTGGGCGTCCGGGTTCTCCAGCCAGCGGGTGGCGGTGGCGACGACCAAATCCGGTTCGTTCCTGCTGATGTCATTGAGATGGTTGGCGACGGAGCGCCGCACATACTCGCTGGGGTCCCGGTAGAGGGCGTCGAGGATCGGGACGGTGCTCTCCGGTGCCGCGAGGATCGCCTTGACCTTCTTCGCCCAGGGCAGATGCGGCCGTGTCCCCTCGCTGGCGAGGCGGCGGACATGGGCGTCGGGGTGCCGGGTCCAGGCGCGGATGCGCGGGAGGGCGCGCGTCAGGTCCGCCTCCAGCAGGGGCCGGACGGCGAACTCCCCCGTCAGGCGCGGTGTGAGGTCGGCGAGCAGGTCGAGCACACCGTCGAACGACGCGGCGGTGCCGTCGCTGAGGGCAGCCCGTACGGAAGCCTCCGTGACCGGCCAGATCAGCCAGCCGGTGAAGAGTTCGTCGTCGAGGGCGGCCCGGAAGATCTTGTCCAGCGCCCAGTAGTCCTCAGGCAGGTCCCTGAGCAGGGCGTCGGCCAGGAGGTCGCTGCGCTCCCGCAGACTGAGCCCGTCCAGCGCGTCGGCCGCTTCGCCGAGCGAGCGCAGTGGGCGGCGGGGAGCGGCCCGGCCGACCGTCTCGATGAGTCGCAGGGCGACACCGCGCCCAAGGAGTTCGTCGGCGGTGGGCATACGTGTTTCCTGTCGGGTCACCGCGGACCCGGCGGGCCCGGCACGCTATAGCGCTCACTGTAGCTTATATAGCGCTATTCTTACGGCGTGGCTCCTCCCGTCGTAGAAAAAGCATCGTCCAAGTCCGGCGTCACTCGGGACCGGCTCCTGCTGGCAGCCGCCGAACTCATGCACGCGTCCGGCGGCAGGGGTGTCTCCACACGGGCCATCTGTGAACGCGCCGGCGTCCAGGCGCCGACTCTGTACCACCACTTCGGCAGCAAGCAGGGCCTGCTCGACGCCGTCGTCAACTATGGCTTCACCCAGTATGTCCAGGCCAGGAACGAAGAGCGGCCGGGCGGCGGGGATGATCCGGTGGAGCGGATCCGTCACGGCTGGGACGACCATGTCCGCTTCGGGCTTGAGCACCCTTCGTTCTATGTGCTGCTCTACGGACAGATCCAGCAGGGCGTGCCCTGCACGCTGACCGGGCAGGCCGAGGCGATGCTGCTGGAGCTGCTCACCGACGTCGCCCGGGCCGGTGGCCTGCGGGTCGACCCGGCCGAAGCGGCGCAGGAGATCGCGGCGGCGAATGTCGGCGTCACCCTGAGTCTGATCGCGCGTCCCGATGCCACCGCCGACGCTCCCCTGTCACGGCGGGTGCGCGACGCCCTGCTGCGTGACCTCATCGATGAGAGCCGGCTCGGCGGCGAGCGCGGGCCCGCCGGTGAGGGCCGTCCGGCGGGCACGGATGCGGCGCCCGGGATCGGCACGCTGGCGGTGGCGCTCTCCACGGCTCTCGCGGATGAACCTCCCCCGGCGCTCAGCAACGGCGAGGCGATCCTGCTGCGGGAGTGGCTGGACCGGCTCGGCGGGGCGCTGTAGGTCCCGGCCCCGGGAACGGTTGTAGGACCCGAACGGTCGTAGGTCCCGGCCCGGGGAACGGCCGTCGTCGTCAGCCCGCCGCGGCCGGGGCCGCGCTCCCGGCGGCGGGTAAGGATCCCCCGACTGCGTGCCGGCCCGTACGGGTGCCTATGACCGCCGGTCACAGGATGAACGCCTGCCTGGTTGCGAGCGCGCGCTCCGCGCACGATGGCGCCGGATGGCCCGATCCTCCGGAGCCGCGTACCGCCATCCCGTCGGCCACCGAAGGCCGCCCGGCTCCTCCCCGACGGCTGGAAAGGCAGTGATCCCCCTTGAGCGCTCTCCCGGACGCGCACGACCCCCCATCCGCTTCCGAGACGTTCAACCGGCTGCGGTACGCGGGGGTCTTCGCCCTGTTGTTCCTCTTCGGTACCGAGACATTCCTGGTCTCGCCCCTGCTGCCGACCATCGCGGACGACATCGACGTCACCGAGGCCGCCGCGGCCTCCAGTGTGACCGCGTATGTCCTCGTGTACGCGATCTGCGCGCCCTTCCTCGGTCTTCTCAGCGACCGCTTCGGACGGCGGCGCACCCTGCTGGCCGGCGCCGCGCTGTTCCTCGCGTCCAACGCCATCGCCGCGCTCTCCACCGGGCTCGCACTGCTGGTGGTCTCCCGGGCCGTCGCGGGGCTCGCCGCCGCCGCTGCCGGGCCCGCGATCTGGGCGCACATCGCCGAGACCGCGCCCGACCGGGTGCGCGGCCGGGCTCTGGGGCTGGGCATGGCGCTGTTCTCCTGCGGTCAGGTCGTCGGCGTGCCGCTCGGCGCGCTCCTGGCCGGCTGGGCGGGATGGCGCTCCGCGTTCCTCGCCATGGCCGTGGCGACGGCGGTCGCGGTGCCGCTGCTGCTGCGCCAGCTACCGGTGGGCGCCGGACAGCGGGCTCCGGTCGGGGCGGTCAGGGCGGTGCTCGCCGCGTGGAGCGATCCGACGCTGCGCAAGGCGCTGACCGTCAACACCGTGTTCAACGCCGCGAATCTGGGCGCCTACACATTTCTGGGCGCGCTGCTCGTACAGCGTTTCGGTCTGTCCGTGTCGGCACTCGGCCTGATCGGCATTCTGGTGGGCGCGGGAAGTGTGGCCGGTTCGCTGATCGGCGGGCGGCTGGGCGACCGGGCCCGCGCCGCGGGACGCGACCAGGTGCCGCTGCTCCCCGTGTGGGGCGTCCTGCTCGCGGTGGGCATCGCGCTCTCGGCCTGGGGCCCGGGTCTGGTGCTCGCGCTCGCCGGGGTGGCGGTGTGGTTTGTGGCGAGCGGTGGTTTCGTCACCGATCAGCAGACGCTGGCGGGCACGGTCAGCCCGGAGCTGCGGGCGACCTCCAGTGCCTGGCTGACCTCGACGATGTACGCCGGTACCGGGGTGGGCGCCTGGGCGGTGGGGTCGTTCACCGATGTCGCGACGGGCACCCTGGTGATCGGCGCCGGACTGGCGGTGGTCTCGGCGCTCGGAGCGCTCACGCTCGGCGGAGGCCGCGGCAAGGCGGCGCGGCACACCGGTGAGCCGTCGGACACCGAGGCCCGCACCCCGGACCTCGCCTGAGCGACTCCGCGGCGGGGCGGTCAGCCGGCCTGGCGTCCCGCACCGGAGTCCACGGCCCGCAGCGGGCGTCCGGCGAGGGCCCCCATCCTGGTGCGGTCCTCGGCGGACGCCGGTGTGAAGAGAAGCACCAGCGCGCTGGGGTCGTCCACCGGGTGGAACGAGGAGAGGGACAGCTCGATCCTGCCGATTCCCACCGGCTCCACGGTGACCGTACGGGCCGTCAGCTCCGCCACCGAGTGGCATCCCCACCAGTGGCGGAGCTCCGGCGCGTCCTCGTCCAGCCGCCGGTAGACCTCGCCGGTACGGGGATCTCCCAGGGCGGGTCCGGCCTGGGCGCGGAAGTGCTGGAAAACGTTCATGGCGAGCGGCTCCCAGTCGTGCAGCACCGTCCGCAGCCGGGTGTCGGCCACCATCAGCCACATCAGGTTGCGGCGGTCGGCGGGCACGGCCTCGGGGCTGCCCCAGAGCGCGCTCCAGGCGGCATTCCAGCCGACGAGGTCGAAGTGGCGGTCCAGCAGGGCGGCCGGGCTCGCGGGCCAGGAGTCCAGCACCGGCTGGACGGCGGCGGCGAGTTCACCGCTGCCGCCGTCGTCCTCCGCGGCGGCGGGCTCGTGATAGCCGGCCAGCCGCATCGCGTGCCGCAGGCCGGCGGCGTCGAGCCGCAGCGCCCGGGCGACCGCCCCCAGCACCTGCCGGGAGGCGGTCACCCTCCCCTGCTCCAGCCAGGTGTACCAGGCCAGGCCCACCCCGGAGAGCGAGGCCACCTCCTCCCTGCGCAGCCCCGGCGTGCGCCGCCGGGCGGTTGCCACCAGGCCCACGTCGGCGGGCTTGAGCAGCTCGCGGTGGGCCCGGAGGAACGCGCCGAGTTCCGTGCTGGGAAGGGGAGTTGACATCGGTGGTGGCTCCTCGGCCGGATCGGTCGGCGGGTCGGTACGGGGCTACGGCTGCGCTCAGCGTAGCCGCGTGCTCACCGGCGTGGAGTGAGCTGCCACAGCCGCACCGGCATCGAGCTGACCCGGCCCCGCTCGCGCTGCCGCCGCCAGGCGCTCTCGCCGACCGCGCGGAAGAACGCGGCGCGGCGCCCGGGGTCCACGAGCCGGGCGTAGTAGTCGCCGAAGGTGGCGGCGTGGAAGTGCTCGTACTGGCTCTCGTCCTCGACGGTGACGACCGCCTCGCGCTCCAGGTGCGACTCGATGTGGAAGTACCGTCCGAGCAGTGCGCCCAGTTCGGCGGCGGGCCTGGTCCGGACGGCGATGGGCAGCACGTCGCCGTCCGAGAACACCCCTGCCACGGCGGCCCGTTCGGTGCCGAGAGACACCAGCGCGTCACGGACGATCTCGTCCTCGCCGCCCAGTCCGGCCGTGTCGCGCTCCGGGTGATAGGTCGTCAGCAGGAAGACACCGCCGGGCGAGAGCCGCTCGCTGATCCACTGGAGGACGGTCTCCTCGCCCGGGTACAGCCAGTGCAGCACCGAGGTCATCGTCACCACGTCGGCGCGCTCGGGAAGCGGCGGCGGCGCGGTGAGATCGGCCTGGACCAGCCGGACCCGTTCGCCGTACGGCCGCAGCCGCTCCGCGGCCTCGGCGATACGGTGCTCGGAGCGCTCCAGGCCGACGGCCAGCCGCAGCGAGGGATGCCTTTCGAGCGCCTCGTGCAGCAACTGGCCTATGCCGCTGCCGAGATCGAGCAGGATCTCCGGTTCCCCGGTCACCCGGTCGAGCACCCAGTCCCGGTCGTGGATCTGGCGCAGCGCGCTGGCGTGCGCGTAGCCGGCGAGGGTGCGCGCCTGGATCTCGGTGGTGGACGCGGTCATGGAGTGACCTCCTGGAGGGAGCCGGCCGGGGCGGCGGGTGCGGCGCGGTCGGCGGGTGCGGCGGGTTCGTTGATGAGCCGCCGCAGCCGCTCCTGGACGGCGCTCTGGTCGTAGCGCTTGTAGAGGTTGATGCGGTTGCGGGCGAGATCGCCCCGGTGGACGTACTCGTAGAGGTGCTGGCGCTGCCCGAAGGCGTCGCCGGTCAGTTCCCAGGCGAGCCGGAACAGCCGGGACTTGTGGTCCGCGCCGATGCCCCGGCCGCGCATGTACCGGTCGAGATGGGGCCGGAGCCCGGGATGGGCCAGGTCGTTCTCGGTGGGCTGCATCAGCAGTCCTGACGCGCCGATCCGGCGCACGATGTCGACCGCGCTCTCGGCCACCTCCGCGGACCAGACACGGCTCGCGGCGGTGTCTCCCGGGGCCAGCAGCCCGCTGTCGGTGACCGTCGCCCTGGCCTCCGCGGCGTCCAGGAAGAGCTCGGTGAGTTCCGCGTATCCGGCGAGCCGGCCCAGGTCCTCCTGGATGTTGCGGAAGCCCTCCACACCGATGCTCTCGGCGACCAGGGTCGCCGTCGCCAGCAGGGCGCGCAGCCGCTCCCGGTAGCGCACATGGCCGATATAGGCGCTCCAGGCGTTGATCCGGCCAAGACCGCGCCGGGCCAGTTCGCCGTCGCGCAGCAGGAACACCCGGTCCCAGGGCACCAGTACATCGTCGAAGAACAGCATGGCGTCCTGCTCGTCGAAGCGGGCGCCGAGCGGGTGGGCGTGCCCCCAGGAGGCGCCGCCGAGCGGTTCGCGGCACAGGGTCACCAGGCCCGGTGTGTTCAGTGGCAGGGCGAACCAGACCACGAACTGCTCACCGCGTCGCTGGGTGAAGGACGCCGAGAGATAGACGAGCACCTCGTGCGCGAGGGGCGCGAGGGTGGTGAGCTGTTTGGCGCCTCGGACGACAACGCCCCGGTCGTTCTCCTCCAGGACCCGCAGCGCGAGGTCGGGGTCGTCGACCGGATCGGTGGAGCGGTCGATCTGCGGGTCGCCGAGCGCGTGCGACAGCACCAGGTCGTTGGTCGCGCAGTGCCGGTACCAGGCGTCGGCGTTGGCGCCGAAGCCCGCGTGGGAGTTCTCCAGTTGATGACGGAAGTCGTGGACACCGACCGCGATGGACGCCATGAAGGCGGGCGAACGGCCGTGCTGGCCAAGGGATTCGGCGTGCCAGAATTCGGCGCTGCGCCGCTGGACGCGCAGCTCCTCCAGGGTGCGCGGCGGCTGGTAGGCGCGGGCGAGCCGCTGTCCGGTCTCCGGGTCCTTCCAGGTCAGCAGCTCGTGGTGGGCGGGGTCGTGCTGGAGGTCGATCAGCCGGGCGAGTTCGTCGACGGCCGGTTTGAAGGCCGGGTGCGCGGCCGGGTCGGTGATGCGCCGGCCGTCCAGATAGAGCTCGCGTCCGTCGTCGAGTTCGGCCCGGTAGCGGTCTCCGGTGAGCAGGCCCCTGCCCGGGCCCCCTCCCCGGCCCTGTCCCGGTGCGGCGGTGTCCAGTCGGGTCATGCGCGGGCTCCTGTCGGCGTCGTGGGATGGCGGTCGAGGGTGCGGTACTGGCCGTCGTGGTACAGCAGCGGCTCGCCGGGGCCGCCGTCCGCCGCGACCACCCGGCCGACGAGAACGGCGTGGTCACCGCCCGGCAGGACGCTGTGCAGCCGGCAGTCGAACCAGGCCAGGCTGTCCTCCAGGACGGGCGCCCCGGTGTCCTCGGCGCGCATCGGCGCGTGGGTGAAGAAGCCGAGGGCGCGGCCGGCGCCGGGAGCGGCGAAGCGCCGGGCGAGCGGCTCCTGGTTCACGCCGAGCACGGACACGGCGTACCGGCCGCTGCCCCGTACGGCCGCGGCGAGCGGGCTGTGGGCGTCCACGGCGACGCTGATCAGCAGCGGGTCCAGGGAGAGGGTGCACAGCGAGGAGACCGTCTTGGCGAAGACCTCCTCGCCGGAGCAGGCGGTGAGCACGGCGACGCCGGTGGTCCAGCGCCGGGCCGCGCCGCGGTACGACTCCGCCTCGGCGCTCCGGACGGGCCGCAGGGCGGGGCTCACCGCAGCCCCACCCGGTAGGCGCGCAGCCACTCGTCGACCTGGACGAGGTGGTCGAGGCCGCCGACCGGGTTCGGGGCGGTGCGCGGGCTGGGCAGGGGCCGGCCCTCGGCGAGGGTACGGCGGACGGCGTCGCGGTCGACCAGGTCGAAGACCGGCGCCTGGGAGTCGGCGAGCAGGTCCCGGGCGCGGGCGGTGAGCACTTCGGTGTACCGCACGGCGGGGGTGGAGGGGTATCCGCTCTTCGGCCGGTCGGTGACCTGGGGCGGCAGCAGATCGCGCACCGCGTCGCGCAGCAGGCCCTTGGACCGGCCGCCGGGCGTTTTCACGGCCCAGGGCACATTGGCCGCGTACTCCACCAGGCGGTGGTCGCAGAAGGGCACCCGGACCTCCAGCCCGACGGACATACTGACCCGGTCGACCCGCTCCAGGAGCGGCGGCAGCCAGCGGGTGAGCGCGAGATGGAAGACCTCGCGGATGCGGCGGTCGGCGCCTCCCTCGCCGTCCAGCCGGGGGACGTCGGCGAGCGAGCGGCGGTACTGCTCGGCGGTGTACTCCTCGGGCCGTACCTCAGCGGCCACTTCGGGACGGAGCAGTGCGGCCGGGGTGGTGCGCCCGTGCAGCCAGGGGAAGGTGTCGGCGGCGAGCGCCGCGGGGTCGTGGAAGTAGGGGTAGCCGCCGAAGATCTCGTCCGCGGCCTCGCCGGAGAGCGCCACCGTGGAGTGCTTTCTGACCTCGCGGAAGAGCAGGTGCAGCGAGGCGTCCATCTCGCCCCAGCCCGGCCGGTCCCGGGCGCGCAGCACCGCGTCGCGGGCGTCGAGGAGGTCGTCGTCGGGGATCAGCACCGAGGTGTGCAGGGTGCCGATGTGTTCGGCGGCGGCCTGGACGAAGGGCGCGTCGGCGCTGGTGCGCCAGGCGTCCGGGGCGCGGTCGGCGCTGCCGGGGAAGTCCACGGAGAAGCTGGTCACCTTGGAGTGGCCGGAGCGTTCCCGGGCGGCCGCCGCGAGGGCGGTGACTGCGCTGGAGTCGACGCCGCCCGAGAGCAGTGTGCACAGCGGTACATCGCTGAGGAGCTGGCGTTCCACGGTGTCGGCGAGCAGCGCCCGTACGGTCTCACGGGTGGTCGCGGGGTCGTCGGAATGGACGTGGGAGGTGGGCCGCCAGTAGCGGGTGGTGCGCGTGGCGGCGCGTCCCACGGTCACCACCTGGCCGGGCAGGACCTCGTGCAGGCCCCGGAAGACGCCGTGTCCCGCGGTCGGGGCGGCGGGCAGGGCGAACAGCTCGGCGATGCCCTCGGCGTCCAGTTCGGCCCGGAAGAGCGGGTTCGCCAGTACGGCCTTGGGCTCGGATCCGAAGAGCACACCGGTGCGGTGCGCGTGCCAGTACAGCGGTTTGACGCCCAAGTGGTCGCGGACCAGCAGGAGTTCGTGGCGGCGGACGTCCCACAGCGCGTAGGCGAAGATGCCGTTGAGGTGACGGGGCGCGTCGGCACCCCACTGGAGATGGGCGCGGAGCAGCACCTCCGTGTCGGAGCGGGTGCGGAAGTCATGCCCGAGGGAGCGCAACTCCTGCCGCAGTTCACGGTAGTTGTAGAGCTCGCCGTTGTAGGAGAGCACGGCGCCCGGCCCGGTCCCAGCGGTGTCTCCCATCGGCTGGGCGCCGCCGTCCGGAGCGATGACGGCGAGCCTGCGGTGGCCGAGTGCGGCGTGCCGGGAGAGCCAGACGCCGGAGTCGTCGGGGCCTCGGCAGGCAAGCGTTTCGGTCATCGTCCGGAGGGTCGTCTCCTCGGCGCGCAGATCGGTCTCCCAGTCGATCCAGCCGGTGACTCCGCACATCAGGTCTCCTGGAGTTCGTCGGGGCCGGCGGGCGCGGTGGCCTCCCACCGGCAGCCGTGGCCGGTGGGCCCGTTGCGGAGCTGGTGCGCGGGCAGATAGCCCTTGGCCCGGATATTGGCGGTCAGGGCCTCGGTGCAGTAGGTGCAGGGCGAGGCCAGAGTGAGCCGGACTCCGCCGCGCCGGGCCTTTTCGCGGTAGTCCCAGATGGCGCAGTGTGTGATGGTCACGGCCGCGTGCCCGGGGCCCGTCGTTTCGGCGTCGTCGTCGAATTCGTAGTCGGATCCGTACAGTTCGGCCTGGCGGGCGATCCGGTGGACGGGATCGGCGGCGCCCCGGCCGCGATCGGGTTCGACCTGCCGGTGTATCCCGGCGTTGGCGCGGGCCCAGTCGGCGAGGATCTCCTCGCCGTAGCGGGCCACGAGGAAGCGCTCCATCAGCGCCTGGTCCCGGAAGAAGACACGCTGCCATTCACTGGCCGGGGCGGTGAGCGGATCGGGCAGATCGGCGAACAGCTCTGCCTGCAGGGTGAACCAGTCGGTCAGATGGACCTCGTCACCGAGCGAGGCGAGCAGCCCGGTGAGGCCGGCCTCGGCCTCGTGGAGCCGCTGCCGCCAGAGCGCGGAGCGTTCCGCGTCGGGCATGGAACGGTACGGATTGCGGAACTTCTCGGGCCGTACGACGGCGTCCGTTCCCGCGACACCGTCCGTGTCAGGACCGGGCAGCACCGTTGTCCGTGCCCTGCCGCTCTCGGCCGGCTCAGGTCCGGCCGGTGTACCTGCACCCTGCGCCGCGATGTCGCGTGAGCCGGCGCAGGCGATGGCTCCTTCGGGCGCATCGCTCATCGGGATCTCCTAGGCGAGGTGGGGTACGGACCGGGAACTCCTGGTCCGCCGGTAAACCTAGGGACGGCGACGGGCCGCCCAGAAGCCCCGAACGGAGTCGGTGACGGCGACCATCGGCTCACGGCGCATGCTCCGAAGGTCGCCCCGGGCCGGGCCTGCGGGGCCCGTGCGATGGCGTAGCCCGTACCGGGGCGGCACGGAACGGTCCCGGACACGCCAGGAGCGGGCCGCCGTCGAGGGGCCCGCCCCTGGTGTACCGCCTGCGTCAGATCCGTACCGGACGGGGTGGAGGGCCGGGGTGTGTCCCACGGCCCCACGCGCGACAGGCCGGGGTCTGTCCGGTCAGCCGGCCAGGCCGTGCCGGTGCGCGTAGAGCGCCGCCCGCAGCCGGTCCGACTGCCCCGTCTTCCGCATCGCCTGGGTGAGGTGTTTCTTCACCGTCGCCTCGGCCAGGGCGAGTTCACGGCCGATCTCCGCGTTGCTCAGGCCCCGCGCGAGCTGCGCCAGCACCTCGCGCTCCCGGCCCGTCAGCCCGCAGTTCTGCGGCAGTGGTTCGGTGGCGTGCCGGTCCAGGCCGGCCGGATGGACCCGGGCGGGCGGCGGCGCCGGCAGAAAGACCGTCCCGCCCGCGGCCACCATCGAGACGGCGCCGATGATCCGGTCCTCCGCCAGATCGAGCGGGAAGCAGCCACTCGCCCCGGCGAGCAGCATCCGGCTCGCCTCCGTGGTGGACTCGGCCCGGCGCAGCAGCAGGATGCGTACGCCGGGGGCGCCTTCCTGGCCGCGCAGCCGCGCGACGGCGGACAGGTCGTCGCCGAGTGTGTCGCCGCCTCCCAGCAGGATCACATCGGGGCGGGTCCGCCGTACGGCTTCGAGAGCGCGGCCCGCGTCGCCGGAGCTGCCGACCACCACCATGTCCGGCACGGGACCGAGGACGCTGCGCAGCCCGGCACTCGCCACCGGATGGCGTTCCACCAGGAACACCCGGGTGGCCGACGTCCCGCCATGGGCGGATTCGGTGCACAGCGGGTGTCCGCAGGCGCAGCCCGCGGGCGCGCGGTTCAGCCGTGCGGGGGCGGTCCGGTCCGGCCCCCGGTCCTCGGGGTCGGCGAGGAGCTGGTGGCCGGCGATCAGATCGAGCGGATTGTCTATCTCGTTGTGCAGTGCCTCGGCGCCGGCCTGTGCGAGCGGGGTGCGCGGCTGGCGGCGGCCCGGCTGCCGTCTGCCGCGCGCGGCGCCCGGGTCCACGACATCGGTCAGCAGCTCCACGGCTCGCCACCTCCCGGGCGCGAGGCGGTGGTTCTTGGTTCGTGTTCTCGGAAAAGGTATGGCATCGCGGTGCGTTCCCCTCGGGTACGACGGTGATGCCGGAGCTCTCCGCGTATCCGCTGACCTGCGGTCAGGCCGAGACCAGCCTGCGCACGGGGAACGGGAAGGACCCGGCCGGAGGAGGAGGCGCCACTGTCCGGGGAAATGAGCCGGAGGTCAGCGCCCGACGCGTGCGCTACAGAGCTCGTCGAAGCACCTGCGGTGCCACGAGCCGCCGATACCGACCAAGGTGAAGTCGGTTCGCGGGATAGCCATGCCGTCAGCGTAATGAGGGGCCCGGCGCCGGTCAACGTCGGCCGGTGCACCGCCGGTCACGGGGCCGGCCCTACCGGGCCCCGCGGATCCTATGACCCGGAGTATCAGCATGAACTGCTGCCTGGCTGTGGCCTGTTGACATCCCTCATTGTTCGACTCAGCGGCCGGTCCGGCCCGCCGGCGCGGCGGGCCCCACCCCTCCGGGCCCCGCGGGCCGTCGACGACCCGGGGGTCGCCGGGGACGACGTCCCGTCCGGACGGCCCTCAGTGACGGACGCCGCCGGCGATCCGTGCCCTCGCCCAGGACCGTTTCCGTCACCACTCCGCGCCAGTCGATCCGCCTGCTGAAGGGACCACTCATGTCCGGCCACTCCCGTCCGCCCGCCACCGGTCCTTCCGGTGTCCGCCCCGGGCGGGCCGAAGGGTGAGGGGATTCCTGCTGCGCCGGCTGCTGCTCGCCGTGCCCACCGTGCTCGGAGTGACGGTGGTGGTCTTCGCGACGGTCGCGCTGATCCCCGGCGACCCGGTCGGCGCCCTGCTCGGCCCCGGCGCGCCGCCCGAGTCCCGGCGGGAGCTGGCGGACCGGCTCGGCCTCGGTGAGCCGCTCCCGGTCCAGTACGCGAACTGGCTGTGGCACGCGCTCCACTTCGATCTGGGGGTCTCCATCTCCGCCCAGCGGCCGGTGGCGGAGCTGCTGCTGCCCGCGCTCGGCCAGACCCTGATCCTCACAGCCGTGGCGTTTCTGCTGGTCATCACCGGCGGCACGGTTCTCGGCGCACTCGGTGCCCTGCGTCCGCGCGGGCCGCTGGGGCGGCTGTCGAGCGCGCTGACCACCTTCTCGGTGTCCGCTCCGCAGTATTCGGTGGCGCTGCTGCTGATCGCCGTCTTCGCCGTGTGGTGGCGTCTGCTGCCCGCCGGTGGCACGCACGACGTGTTCGGCGGGGGCGGTACGTCCGATCTGGCCCGGCATCTGGTGCTGCCCGCCGTGGCCGCCGCGCTGGTCCCGCTGGGGCTGACCGCCCGGGTGTTCGGGACCGCCCTGGGCTCGGTGCTCGCCTCCGACCTCGCGGACAGTCTGCGGGCCCGCGGGCTCAGCCGGGCGGCCGTGCTGCGGCACTGCGTACACAACGCCTCTCCCGCCCTGCTCACCATCGGCGGGCTCCAGCTCGCCTACCTCCTCGAAGGGGTGGTGTTCGTGGAGACCCTCTTCGCCTGGCCCGGTGTCGGACGGCTGCTGTACGACGCGCTGACCGCCCGGGACCTCCCTCTTGTCCAGGGCGGGGTGCTGGTGGTCGCGGTCGCGTTCGTCGGCGTCAATATCGTGGTCGACGCGGCGCACGCGCTGGTCGATCCCCGGATCAGGGACGCGCGATGAGCCGCCTCAAGGGGTACGGGCCCGGGCTGCTGGTGCCCGCAGGATGCGCCGCCCTCCTGCTGCTGCTCGCTCTCGCCGGTCCGCTGCTCACGCCGGACGACCCGGCCGCCGGAACGCTGGACGACCGGCTGCTCGACCTCTGGAGCCCCGGCCATCCGCTGGGCACCGACACCCAGGGCAGGGATGTGCTGAGCCGGCTGATCGCGGCCACTCTCCCGTCGCTGGCGGGCGGGCTGCTGCCGGTCGCGGTCGCCGCCACCGCGGGCCTGCTGCTGGGCACGGCCGCCGGTCTCGGCGGCCGGATCACCGAACAGGCCCTGCTCCGGACGCTCGACGTGCTGTACGCCTTCCCCGGTGTGCTGCTGGCCATCGCCGTCGCCACGCTGCTGGAGCCGGGGCTCGGCACCACCGTGCTCTCCCTGTCCGTCGTCCTCACACCGGCCGTGGCCCGGGTCGCCTTCACCGAGGTGCAGCGGATCCGTACGGCCGAGTATCTGGAGGCGGCCCGGGTGAGCGGCGCGGGCCGGACATCCGTCGCGCTGCGTCAGGTGGCCCCGGTCGTGGCGCCCGTCGTCCTCGTCTACTGCTCGTCCCTCGTCGGCCTGTCCATCGTCTACGCGGCCGGGCTCTCCTTCCTCGGGCTCGGTGTGGCACCGCCCGCCGCCGAGTGGGGCGCGATGCTGGACGAACTGCGTCCCGCTCTGCTGACCCATCCGGCCGTCGCGGTCCTGCCCGCGGTCACCATCCTTCTTGTCTCGGTGGTCTTCAACACCCTCGGCGAGGCCCTGCGCCGGCGGATCGGCGACAGCCGGGCGCTGCTCCCGGAGGCCGTCCGGTGAACCGTCCCGCGCAGAACGCCGAAGCCCTGTCGGTGACCGACCTGACGGTCAGTCACCCGGGGCCGGACGGCCCGGTACCGGCCGTGAACGGAGTGTCGTTGCGCATCGAGCGGGGCGGTGTGCTGGTCCTCCTGGGTGAGTCCGGGAGCGGCAAGACCACCGTGGCCAGGACCGTCCTCGGCCTGCCCGGCCGCGGCGCGGCGGTGGCCGGGAGCGTACGGCTCGACGGCACCGAGCTGCTCACGCTGGACGAACGCGCGCTGTCCCGGATACGCGGCCGGCACATCGGTTACGTACCGCAGGACCCGACGGGGGCGCTGGACCCGCTCCGCCGGATCGGTCCCCAGCTCGTCGAGGTGCTGCTGCGCCACCGGATCAGCGCGGGACGCCGGGCGGCGCGGGCCGCCGTACCGGCCCTGCTCGCACGGGCCGGGATCGGCGAACCCGAGCGGATCGCCCGCAGCTTTCCCCATGAACTGTCCGGGGGGCTGCGCCAGCGTGCGGCCATCGCCCTGGCCGTCTCCTGCGGTCCCGGGCTCGTGGTGGCGGACGAACCCACCACCGCGCTGGACGCCGTCGTCCGGTCCCAGGTCCTCGATCTGTTCCAGTCCCTGCGGTCCGCGCACGGGATCGCCCTGCTGCTGGTCACCCACGATCTCGCGGTGGCACGGCGGATGGGCGGCCGGATCGCGGTGATGCGTGACGGCCGGATCGTCGAGACCGGCGACGCGGACCAGGTGCTCTCCCGGCCCGCTCACCCCTACGCGGCCGAGCTGGTGGCCGCAGAGCCGGGAGCCCGCCCATGACCGACGCCCTGCTCACGCTCACCGGCGTGTCCAAGCGCTACCCGGGCGCGGCCGGCCGGCTCGCCCTGGACCGGGTCTCGTTGACCGTCGCTCCGGGAGAGACCGTCGGCCTGGTCGGCGAGTCGGGCTCCGGCAAGTCCACACTCGCCCGGCTGAGCCTCGGCCTGCTCGCAGCGACGCACGGCACCGTACGGTTCGCCGGACACGACCCGTACCGGCTGCGGGGCCGGCCGGGCCGTCCGGTGCGCGCCCGGTTGCAGTTCGTCCCCCAGCACCCGAGGGGCTCGCTCAATCCCGCTCTGCGAGCGGGCGACGCGGTGGCCTTCGCCCTGCGGACACACGGCACTCCCAGACGCGAACGGCCCGAACTGACGGCGGAGTTGTTCCAGCAGGTCGGTCTCGATCCGGCGCTGGCGCGCCGCTATCCGCGTGAGCTGTCCGGTGGGCAGCTCCAGCGGGTGGCGGTCGCCCGCGCGCTGGCGACCGGTCCCGAGCTGCTGGTCTGCGACGAACCGACCTCGGCGCTGGACCGGGGGGTGCAGGCCCGGATCCTCGACCTGTTCACCGAGCTCCAGGAACGCCGGGGACTCGCCTATCTTTTCATCTCCCACGATCTCGCGGTGGTCCGCCGGCTGGCGCACCGCGTGGTGGTGCTGCGGCACGGCCGGGTGGTGGAGGAAGGTCCGGCCGAGGCTCTCTGGGCCGCACCCCGTCATCCGTACACCCGGGCCCTGCTCGCCGCGGCGACCGGCGCCGGGCCCGGGGCCGGCTCTGCCACCGCCGTCGCCGGCACTTCCGCCCCTACCGAACTGTCCGCGCCACGCTGACCGGTCCACGGAATCACCAGCACCCAGAGGAACCACATGACGCACCGCCACCCTCACCACCGCCTCCGTGCGAGAGCGGCCGCCCTGCCCGCCGCGGCCCTGCTGTCCGCCGCCGCTCTCCTGCTCACCACCGCCGGCTGCGCACCCGGCTCCACCGCCGGAGCCGGTACGAAGACCTCAGGACGCGGCGGCACCCTCGTCATCGGAGCGACCGGGAAGCTGCCCAACACCGACACCATGATCGGCGGCGCCGGTTTCGAGGGAAAGCGGCTGGTCAGCTTTCAGCTCTACGAGGGCCTCACCCGCTACGACCTGTCCAGGACGGACGCCCCGCCCTCCGTCACCGGTGCGCTCGCCACCTCGTGGAAGGTCGCGGCCGACCACAGGACCTGGACGTTCACTCTGCGCGAGGGCGTGACGTTCCAGGACGGCACCCCGTTCAACGCCGAAGCGGTCCTCTTCAACCTCGACCGCTATCTCAACAAGAAGAGCGAGTACTACACCGACGCCCTGGGCGCCGCCGCGGGAGAGTACGCCGGCGGAATCACCCGCTACCGCAAACTCTCCGACGGCCAGGTGGAGCTGGTCACCAGAACGCCCAACGGCCACTTTCCCGAGGACCTCGCGCATGTCCTGATCGCCAGCCCGGCCGCGGTCCGCGCGACCGGCTCCGCCGACTTCTCCGAACACCCCGTCGGGACCGGTCCTTTCTCCTTCGTGTCCCAGCGAGCGGGCGAGCAGATCGACCTGGTCGCCAACCGCTCCTACTGGCGGGGCGCCCCGAAGCTCGACAAGCTGGTGGTCAAGGCCCTGCCCGACGCCGCCGCCCGCACCGCCGCGCTGCGTTCCGGCTCGGTCAACTGGATCGAGTACCCGAACCCGGACGACATCGAGACCCTGAAGGCCGACGGCGCGCAGGTCGTCACCAACAACTACGACCACCTCTGGTACTGGATCCTGGACACCGGGAAGGGCCCCTGGAAGGAGCTCAAGGTCCGGCAGGCCGCCAACTACGCCATCAACCGCGAGGCGATCGCCGACACACTGCTGCACGGCACCGCGGACCCGGCCTACCAGGCCGCGCCCCGGGCCACGCTCGCGTACGACAAGGCCGGCGACACCTACGCGTACGACCCGGCGAAGGCCAAGCGGCTGCTCGCGGAGGCCGGATACGCGGACGGCTTCAGCACCTCGGTGACCGTCCCCACCGGTGGCTCCGGCAATCTGCTGCCGGTCCCGATCACCGAGGCGCTCCAGCGCGATCTGGCCGCCGTGGGCATCACGGCGGAGATCCGCACCACCGACTGGTCGACGCTGATCAGCGCCGAGGCGAAGGGCTCCGTCACCCTCGGCTCTGACGCCATCGCGCAGTCCACCACGCTCTTCCAGTCCGAGGCGCTGCTGCCGCTGTTCATCGGCAGCGGAAGCCCGTTCTGGACCGGCCACTACAGCAATCCGAAGGTGGACGCGCTGCTCGCCTCGGCGGCGGCCTCACCGGACCGGAAGGCACGGCAGGCGGACTACCGGCAGGCGCTCTCCCTGGTGACCAGGGACGCGCCCTGGCTCTTTGTCGTCAACGACCGCAATCCACGGGCGCTCGCCCCGACCGTCCACGGCCTCGTCCAGCCCCAGTCCTGGTTCCTCGACCTCACCACCGTCCGCGTCGGCGACTGAGCCACCCCGCACGACCCCCTCGTACCGCACGAAAGGACGGCCGGTTCCATGACCGCCGAGCACTCGCCGCACTACCATCCCGCCGTCGCGCCGGCACTGAAGTGGGGCGTCACACTGCCCTTGCCGGGGCTGACCATAGACCGGCACCGCTTCCTGGTGGAACGGCTGCCCGACCTCGGCTACACCGACGTCTGGAGCGCGGAGGGCGGCGGCACCGACGCCTTCACACCGCTGGCGGCGACGGCCGCCTGGTCGCCGTCCCTGCGGATCGCGACGGGGATCGTGCCGGTGCACACGCGGGGGCCCGCCGTGCTCGCCCAGACCGCCGCGACCCTGGCCCAACTCGCCCCCGGGCGGCTGCTGCTGGGACTTGGCGCCTCGGTGCCCGCGCATGTCACCGACATCAACGGCATCCCGTTCGACGAACCCTTCAAACGCACCAGGGACGTCCTGCGCTTTGTCACCCGGGCGCTGCGCGGCGAGCACATCGCCGGGGACTTCGACACCTTCTCCATCACCGGGTACCGGCTGCCGCATCCGCCCGCCGACCCGGTGAAGGTGATCCTCGGCGCGCTGCGCCCCGGCATGCTGCGGCTGGGCTTCACCGAGGGCGACGGAGCGATCACCAATCTCCTCTTCCCGGAGGACGTGCCGAAGGTGCTGGACGCCGTGGGGCCGCAGCCTCCCGGCAAGGAGCTGGTGGTGAAGGTGTTCGTGTGTCCCACCGAGGACACCGATTACGCGCACCGCGCGAGCAGGCCGTTCCTGGCCTGGATCCTCAACCGCGAGCCGTACCGGAAATTCCACGAATGGCTGGGTCACGGTGAACTCCTCAAGGAAACACACGAGTTGTGGGCTGCCGGGGATCCCGAGGCGGCGCAGAAGGCGCTGCCCGACGAAGTGGTCGACGGGCTGTTCATCAGCGGGTCGCCCGAGGAGTGCCGGGAGCGCATCCTCAGCTATCACCGGCCCGGAGTGACCACCGTCCAGCTCTATGTGTCGCTGCCGCCCGAGGTGTTCGTGAGCAGGGCGCGGCTGCTGGACACACTGGCCAGGCTGGGGCCCGCCGCCCGGTGATCCGGGGCGTGTGCGGTCCGCCGAAGGAAAGGGTGAGGAGTGCGTATGGAGCTCGACCTGCGAGGGGGCGTACGGGCCGCTCCGGTACTCGGCCGCACGCCGCACGAGCGGCAGGCGCTGCGGTTCGCCCCGGACCCGCCCGAGCGCGACGCGGACCCGGACCATGTGGCGCGCGCCGCCCGGGAGAACGAGGAGGACGGGCTGGACAGCGCGCTGGTGACACAGTCCAGCTCCTGGCCGGACCCCTGGCTGGTGGCCGCCTGGGCGCTGGCGGCCACCAGCAGGTTACGGATATCGGTGGCGCACCGGGCGGGGACGACGGCGCCCACCTCGGCGGCCCGCGCGCTCGCCACACTGGACCGGCTTTCCGGTGGGCGCGCGTCGGCCCATGTGATCATCGGTTCGAGCGACGCGGATGTCGCACGGGACGGCGACACCCTGCCGAAGGCGGAGCGCTACCGCCGGGCCGCCGAGTATCTGGAGGTGTTCACCAGGGCGCTGGCCGGGCGCGCGGAGTTCGACTTCGAGGGGGAGTTCTACGCGGTACGCGGCGCCCGGTCGGGCCTGCGCCCGCGACCGCGCGCCGAGCTGCTGTCGTTCGGGGGCTCGTCCCCCGAGGGCGTGGACCTCGCCGCACGGTTCGCGGAGGTGTACGCGGTCGCGCCGGGACCGCTGTCCGCGACCCGCCGGCGGATCGCCGGGGCCCGGGCGGCAGCCGCCGCGCACGGCCGGACCCTGCGGATCTGGCGTCATGTCACGCTGGTGCTGGCCGCGACCGACGAGGAGGCGGCGGAGCGTGCCCGGCGCATCGCCCGGGATGTCGTACGGCTGACGACGGACCCGGACAGGGGACACCGGCTGGACGCGGTCCAGTTGGACCGGGACCGGGAGCGTGGCCTCGTCGGATCGGGCGGTGAGCGGGAGCGGGCGACCGTCTATGTGCGCCGGGCGCTCGCCGCCGCGTTCGTCGGTTCACCGGAGAGCGTCGCCGAACGCATCGGCTGGCTGCGGGCCGCCGGAGTGGACATCGTCCAACTGGACATGGCGGTGGAGACGGACGAGGACCGGGAGCTGCGCCGCGCACTGGTGGCAAGGCTGCGCAGCGGATATCTGCCGGCCCCCGCGCGCTCGGGGCCCCATTACCGCCGAGGCTGGTAGCCGGGGCGCCGGGCTCGCCAGGGCCGTAGGAACGGTGGGCGACGGCGCCCGGACGGCGATGGCCGCGTGCGCCATCCGGTGAACAGTCCCCGGGCGGGACTCGGTCATGTCCCGCCCGGGGGCCCGCTCGCTACCGGAGCCGGGGCAACGGTGAACCGTCCCGGGTCAGACTGCGGTCACGGGAAGGATCGGACGCGTGCTGCCGTCCTCCGGGCACGTCCAGGAGGCCACGCCGTCCACCACCTCGGGCACGGCCGGGTGGCTGTGGCCCGGACAGGGAGGCGCCGGAGTGCCCCCGGTGTGCTCCAGCACACCTTCCTGGAGTTGTTCGGCCAGCAGCGCCACAGCTTCGTCCACCGTCAGGGACTCCTCCAGAAGCACACTGGTGGAGGAGTCGTCGTCGAACGCGAGCGTGACCAGCACGGCCTCGCCGTCCTCCACCTCCGATTCACCGGGCTCCGCTTCTCCGTTCAGGCGGAGACGGGAGGAGAAGGCGCTCTCCGTGGCCGGCGCCCCGGAATCCCGCTCAGCGACCACCGCCGTCGCGTGGAGCGTGTGGCCGGCGGGATCGCCGAGCTGGCGCAGAATGATGTGGGCCCATCGCAGGGCCGAGGCGCTGGTCAATTTCATCACGCCACTTCGTCACTTCTTGGCCCTGACGTCCGCCGCCCAGGTGAGGGAGCCGGTGCCGGTCCTCCCGCCGATATTGACCCGGAAGGTCATGTAGTCCTGGAACTGCACCCGATCGTCGTGCTTGACCGGCTTGAGAGTGCCGTGGAAATGGTAGCTCTTGCCCACCACATGCCCGGCGTTCTTCGGCTTCCTCTTACCGTTGTTCCACCAGGAGACGCCTCGCTCATTGACGTTTCCGGTGATGAGGGACTTCACCCGCGTGGAGATCTTGTAGCCCCAGTTGATGGTGCCGTACCGGCAGTTGAAGCGAGCGCTCAGCGTGCCGTTCGCGTCGCTCCAGCTCGGATTCCTGTCGCAGCGGAGCGTCCCCGGCCCCTTCTTCAGCCCGGCCCCGGATCCCGGCTGCCAGGCACCGGACACGAACTCTCGCGCGGCGGTCCGGCCCCCGGCCGGCCGACCGCGGACGATCGCGGCGATACGCTGCCTCTCCGCGCGGGTCAACTTGAGCGGTACGCCATGGGACTTGGCGTCCAGCACCACGCGCAGCGTCGTCTCCGACGTGGCGGTGGCGGTGGTCGAGACAAAGGTCCTCTCCTCGGCGGGAGGCGCCACACCGGCCACATGTGTCCCGCCTGTCGCCGCGTTGTTCGTCGCGGGCGCCGCGTGGGTCCCCGCCGTACCGGACGCCGTCACCGCCAGGGCGAGACAGACGGACGCCGTACCGCTCCTCCACGAAACACGCATGCCCTTGGTCTCCTCTACTCGCTGTCGCGACCGGCCAGGGGCTCCGCGCCCCGGGTCCGTCCACCGGACCGGATCTCGCGAGCCGGCCCGCAGGACGCAACCGCCCGAGCGAGCCGGGGTCCGGCGGACAGTGGCTCGCGAGATCGGTCTGTCGCATGGGGCACGAGAATCTCGCATCCCCGCCGAGTCGAGGGCGTTTTCCCAGCTCAATCACCTGATGGAGTGATGCGGCCGGGCGCCGCGCCCGGACCGGCCGCAGCCGGGCGGACGGGGGCGGCCGGGACGGGGCGGGTCCCGGCCGCCGTCGGTCAGGCGCTCTGTCCCGCCCCGGGCCGCAGCGCGGGAAAGGCTTCCACGAGGCGTTCCGGAGCGGCCTGGGTCCACGAGTCCACCAGGATGTCGCGCAGTTCGTCCAGGTCCTCCAGAGTGCGCAGCCGCACCCGTACCCACGCGGAACTCGCCTCGTGCGGCGGCACCCAGAACTTCTCCGGCTCCGCCGCGATCAGCTCGTCCCGCTCATGCCTCGGGCACCGTACGGCGAACGACGTCTCGTCGTCCGGGACGGTGATGAACATCTTTCCGGCGACCCGGAAAGTGGGCATGCTCCACGCTTCCTTCTCCACCGTTTCCGGAAGGGACATCGCGATACGGCGGACATCATTCGCATCAATCACGGTGACCACCGTAGACGGCGGTCGCGGCTGGTGGTGAGCGGGCCGCCGGCCGTTCCCGAGGCGCCCTGCCCCCTGGCCAATACGGTTGGAGCCGAGGGGAGTTGACCAGCCGGAGCGGGCTCGGGTGCCGGTGGGAGGCCGACGGTGACAGCCCCGCCCGGCGGTCCGTGGAGAGGCTCGTGACGTCATGGACCCGGCGCGCCGCGCGCTAACGGCCCCGGGGGGCAAGCCACACGAAAGGTGCGTGCTTGACCCACACGGCCTCTCATAACAACCCACTCTATTTATGAGGACCCTACGGTAGTAGGAACTGGAAAGCCCGCGGATAGCCGTGGGCCTGTTCCCGCAGAAAGGACACCACGTGTCCCCACGCATTCTCGAAATGCCCGGACGCCCCCTGCGTCCTGCCACCGTCCTCACTGTCACCGCCGTGTTCCTGGCGACCCCGCTATGTGTCACGCAGGCACATGCCTCGCCTTCCGTCTCCGGCAGCAACCGCGCCATCGCGGCCAATATGCTCTCCCCTGCGCAGTACCGGTGCCTCAACCGTCTTTGGACCCGCGAAAGCGGCTGGAACCATCGAGCCGGGAACCCCAGGTCCGGCGCGTACGGAATTCCCCAGGCGTACCCCGCCCACAAGATGGCATCGGCCGGACCGGACTGGCGCACCAACCCCCGCACGCAGATCCGGTGGGGCTTGAAGTACATCAAGACCCGGTACAAGACCCCCTGCCGGGCCTGGAGCTTCTGGCAGAGGAACAACTGGTATTAAGGGCCGTAATCCCCGGCGGGCGTCCGACGACTGCTACGGCGCTTTGCCACGCACCGCATCCGACACCGCGCCGATCCGCCGGACATTACGGAAAAACCCTGAGCGTGGGAGAATTCTCGGATTCATCTTTTCTCTTCATGGGCCCGACCAGTCCACGGAAGTGCTTTCCGGCCACCGGGGCGAATCCCTTCGCACAGGAGACGACCCCCGACCGTATTCAGGCGAAATTCATTGGATGCCCGATGTTTCGCTTTCCCGCTCCGTGCTTTCAGGTGTGTTCCTGAAATTCCGCGCCGTGGAGGAAAACCGCCCGGTGCCCGGGCGGTCCGATTCGGGCCGGGTTCTCGTCCGGCATCCGCGGAGCGGGCACGCACAGTAATCCCGGTGGATCGGCGCGCGGCGTCGGATGCGGTGCGTCCCACAGCGCCGTAGCTGTCGTCGCGCGCCCACCGGGGGCACGGGATGCCCCAACGCTCTCCGCCGCCGTCGGCGCGGCAGCGGAACGGCCTCCGATGCCCCCTGTCCGCACGGGAGTTGACCACCCACGGCGGGGCCCCCTACCTGGGCGCGATGCCGTCCTGCTGCCACGCCCCGGCACCACCGCGTCCCGTGACGCCGCTCCACGGGGTGTCTCCTACGGGGTGTCGCCCCGCCAGTCCCATCGCCGCGGATCGGTGTCACGGGGTCCGTATTCCGCGTGACCGCCCGCCCCGTACGAACCGATCTCGGTGAGCAGCGCGGCCCCTTCGCGCAGCCGCCGGTCCGGCCAGCCCGTGACGTCGAGCAGCAGCCCGTCGAGCGGGCCGCCCACCAGTTCCCGGTAGACGTGTCCCGGCTGAGGCCCCGGGTCCGGATCATCATGGTCGGCGCCGTACACCCGGCGCCGCATCAGCTCGTCCATACCGGCAGCATCCCAGCCGCCACTGACACCGGCCGATATCGGGCACCGGCGACAGCGGCCGGCGGACCCGGTGACGCCGGGCCCCGTATGCCGCGGGCCACCGGCGAAGTGACGCAGGACACCTGGTCACCCGCGCAATCCCGGGTAGTCGGTCAGGGGGGTTCCGACAGTTCTCCGGCTGCCGGGAAGGCCGCGCCGGGCCCTGGGCCGGAACCGCGCGCTCTCGAAATCCCGCGGTCGGCCGATGCCGTACGCTTCCGAATGATTGCCATACTTCAACTCTTTACTACTAAGGGAGCGCGCCATGGCCAAGCAGGACACGACCGCGGGGCTGGTAAGACTGCTCGCGGCAGACGACCAGGACTTGGCGGCCCAGTGGGTGGACCATGTCTCGAACTCCCTCAGGGGCCGGGTGAGCCGGGCCGAGCTGGACCGGGAGCTGAACGAGCTGTTCACCGCGCTCGTCGAGGCACTGCGCAACGGCGCCGCCGACGCGCACTCCGAGGGGATGTCCGAAGTGCGGGCGCTGCTCACCGAGTTGTCCCGGAACCGGGCACGGCAGGGCTTCACGCCGACCGAGACGGCGGTCAGTGTCTTCGCGCTGAAGCAGATGATCGAACCGATCCTGCGGGACGGTTCGACGGAGGACGTCCAGGCGTATCTGCGGTTGAGCAGGCTGCTGGACGATCTCGGCCTGTTCACCATCGAGACCTACACGCGGACGCGTGAGGAGCTCATCAGCGCCCAGGCCGACCAGCTCATGGAGCTGTCCACGCCCGTGGTCAAGCTCTGGGACGGTGTGATCGCCGTACCGCTCGTGGGGACGCTGGACTCCGCCAGGACCCAGGTCGTGATGGAGAAGCTCCTCCAGGCGCTCGTGGACACCGGCTCGGAACAGGCGATCATCGACATCACCGGTGTGCCGGCGGTCGACACCCAGGTCGCCCAGCATCTCCTCAAGACCATCGTGGCGGCTCGTCTCATGGGCGCCGAGTGCACCGTGTCCGGTATACGCCCGCAGATCGCGCAGACCATCGTCGCGCTGGGGATCGAGTTCGGCGACATCGTCACCAAGGCGAGCCTGGCGGACGCCCTGCAGCTCGCGCTGCGGAAGTCCGGCGTCGACCTGGTGGCGCACAAGGGCGGCCAGCGGTGACCGAACGCGTACCCGTTCTGCAGATCGGCGATGTCCTGCTGGTCTCCATCCAGGTCGACCTGGAGGACCAGACGGTCCTGAACCTCCAGGAGGACCTGGCGGAACAGATCGTGGCCAGGGCGGCGCGCGGGGTCGTCATCGACATCACCGCCGTCGAGATAGTCGACTCCTTCGTGGGACGCATGCTGGCCACCATCGCGGCGATCTCCCGCATGCTCGACGCCGAGACCGTTGTGGTCGGGATGCGTCCCGCCGTGGCCATCACCCTGGTGGAACTGGGCCTGTCGCTGGGCGGTGTACGCACCGCGCTCGACCTCGAGAAGGGGCTGGCCCTGCTGCGGCGATCCGACAGCCGCACGGACCGGGCATGACCGCGCCCTGGACCGCGGAGGAAGAACCGCAGACCCACCCCATCACACGCAACGACGATGTCGTACGGGCACGGCAACTGGCCCGAGTCCTGTCGCAGCGGTGCAAACTGTCGCTCGTGGACCAGACGAAGTTCATCACCGCGGCCAGTGAGCTCGCCCGTAACACTCTGGTCTACGGAGGCGGCGGCGTACTGCGCGCGGGGCTGGTGCGCAAGAACGGGCGGCTCGGTGTGGCCGCGGTGTTCGAGGACTCCGGTCCCGGCATCCCGGACATCGAGCTGGCCATGACGGACGGATGGACCTCCGGCGGCGGACTGGGACTCGGACTGAGCGGCGCCCGCCGTCTGGTCGACGAGTTCGCCCTCGACACCGAGGCCGGACGCGGCACCACCGTGACGGTGATCAAATGGGCCCGGTGACCGGCACGCCGGTAGTGCTGGACTGTGAGGACATCGCCTGGTTCCGCGACGATCCCTCTCTGCCGTCCGCCGCGCGAGGAGCCGCCGCCACACTGGCGCGCCGTATCGGCCTGGACAGCCACCGCGCGTCTGAGGTCGCCCTGGCTGTCACCGAGGCGGCGACAAACCTGAGCAGGCACGCGGTCGACGGGTCACTCCTGCTGCGTGTGCTGCGCACCGAGAGCGAGGCGGGCGTCGAGTTCATCACGGTGGACGCCGGTCCCGGTATGGCCGATGTGGCGACCGCGCTGTCCGACGGCACCTCCACGGCGGGCACACTCGGCATCGGGCTCGGCGCGGTGGCCCGGCTCGCCGACGCGTTCGACATCCACTCGATTCCCGGCCGCGGCACCGTCATGGCCGCGCAGTTCTGGGCCCGGAGCCCCGGCTCCAGGGCAGCCGGCCGGCCCGCCGTCCAGGGCTCTGTCGCGGCGGGCATCACACGGCCCATCAGCGGCGAGACCAGTTGCGGCGACGCCTGGGCCGTCCGCGTCGACCCCGGTACGGCCGACCGTCCCGACGGGCCGCGTACGGATGCGCGCGGGCCCGCGCTGCTGGTGATCGTGTGCGACGGGCTCGGGCACGGGCCGCTCGCCGCCAGGGCCGGTGAGGCGGCCGTCAATGCCTTCAAGCGGACTCCGGCGCGCCGCCCCGAGGAGATCTTGCGCGAGGTCCACACCGCTCTGCGCGGCACGCGTGGTGGCGCGGTGGCGATCGCCAGGATCGAACCCGAGGCGCAACGCCTGCTGTACTGCGGTATCGGAAACATCAGCGGTTTCCTCATCGGTCCCGATGCGCGCAGCGGGCTGCTGTCGGCGCCGGGCATCGTCGGGCAGCAGATGCGCAGCCTGCGCACCTTCGAGGTGCCCCTGGTCCCGGGCGGGGCGCTCGTCATGCATTCGGACGGTCTGACCGAACGGTGGACGACGGACAAGATGCCCGGCCTGCTCCAGCACACTCCGGCCGTGGTGGCCGGGCAGTTGCTGAGAGAGGCGGCGGTCCGCCGCGACGACGCCGGGATCGTGGTCGTCAAGGGAGCTTGGTGATCATGCCGTTCCGGGACAAGGGACATCTCCTGGCGTTCGAGCTGTCCTCCGCGCAGGACGTGTTCGCGCTGCGGCGCAGTGGCCAGACGGCCGCGGAGGCGCTGGGTGTGGAGCGCCAGGACCAGGTGCGGCTGGCGACGGCGCTGAGCGAGCTGGGCCGGGACCGGCTCGGCTGCGCGGCTCTCACCGTGACGTTCACCCTGCGCGCCGAAGAACCGGCGGCGCTCGTGGTGACGTTCGCGTGGGCCGGTGGTTCGGCGCCGGGCCGCGAGTCCCTGGAGCTGGCCTCCCGTCTGGTGCAGCTTGTCCGGCACGAGCCGGGCCGGGCGGGCGGCCGCATCGTGGTGGAGCAGCCGCTGCCGCCCGGCGGTCTCCCGCCCGCGTCCCGGTACGTCCAGGTGCAGGAGGCCCTGCGCCTGAGCACACTGCCCACGCTGGCGGAGGATCTGCGGGCCCAGACCCGGGACCTGATCGCGACCCTGGAGGAGACCCGCGCCCAGCGCGAGGAACTGCGCCGGCTCAACGAGGAGCTGGAGGAGACCAACCAGGGCGTGCTGGCCCTCTACACCGAGCTCTCCCAGGAACTGGAGGACACCAACAGCGGTGTCGTCGCTCTCCACACCGAGCTGGAGGACAAGTCCCGCCAGCTACGGGAGACCAGCGAGGCCAAGACACGCTTCTGGACGAACATCAGCCATGAGCTGCGGACGCCCGTGAACTCGGTGGTGGCCCTGTCCCGGCTGCTGCTGGCCCCCGACTCGCCGTCCCTGGACGACGAGCAGAGGCGGCAGATCTCGCTGATCGCCTCCTCGGGAAACACACTGCTCGCGCTGGTCGGTGATCTCCTGGATGTCGCCAAGGCCGAGTCGGGCCAACTGGAGATCCAGCCGGGCGCGGTCGATCTGCGCACACTGGTCGGTCAGCTCGGCGGGCTGCTGCTCAGCACCGTGGCCGCGAAGGACGTCGCCCTGGTGATGCCCGAACCGAAGGCCCTGCCGGTCGTGGTCACCGACGAGGTGCTGCTGACGCGCATCCTGCGCAATCTGCTGTCCAACGCGCTGAAGTTCACCGAGCGGGGCGAGGTACGCCTGGCGGTCGACACCGACCGGTCGCGACCCCGGCCGTGGCTGACCTTCACCATCACCGACACCGGGGTCGGCATCCCCCGGGCCGAGCTGAAGCGGGTCTTCGAGGAGTTCTACCAGGTGCCCGGCCCGCATCAGCGGGGCAAGCAGGGAACCGGCCTCGGTCTTCCCTATGCCCGCACCCTCGCGGAGCTGCTCGGGGGCACACTGACACTGACGAGCGCCCCGGGATCCGGCACCCGCGTCGAGGTACGGCTGCCGGACCTCTCGGCCGCCGCTCCCCCGGTCCAGGCGAATGGAACCGGTCCGGCCGGAGCGGATCGAGCCGGTCCGGCCGGCATGGGCGTCCTCGTGCCCCTCGAACACCACGCGGAGGCAGACCAGTGAGCGATGACGCCACGCTCGACGACGCGCCCGGCACCGTCCTGGTGATCGATGACGACGACACGAACCGCTATGTCCTCGGGAGCTGGCTCCGACGGGCCGGTCACACGGTGGTCGACGCGAGCGACGGCGCCGCGGGCCTGGCGCTGCTGGCCTCTCCGGACACGCCTCAGCCGGAGGCCGCGATCGTCGATGTGCGGCTGCCCGACATGAGTGGTTTCGAGGTCTGCGAACGCATCAAACGCGCACCCGGCACCGCCCATCTGCCCGTCATCCATGTCTCGGCCGCCGCCATCACCTCGGAGGACCACGCGGAGGGTCTGCACCGGGGCGCCGACGCCTATCTCAACCAGCCCATCGACCCGGCGGAGCTGCTGGCCACGGTCACCGCCACCCTGCGGTACACCAGGGCCCGCCGCCGGGCCGAGCGGCTGGCCGCACGCCTGACGACCCTGAACCGCACGACCCTGGACGTGTACAAGGCCATCGGCTTCCACTCCTTCGCCGCCGCCGCGACCAGCGGCAGCGCCGCACTGATGTCCAGCGCGGCCACCGCGGTCTTCCTGACCCCGCAGGGGCAGGCCGTCCACAGCGCGGTCGCCGCCCCCGGCGCCACTCCCACTTCCCTGCCCGCGCATCCGGACCTGCTGGCACAGCTCGCCGCGCACTCGCTCGGCACCAGCACCGGGGCCGCGACCGCGGTGCTTCCGCACGCCGTGTGGAGGGCGCTCCTGCCCTTCGACCATCTCGACGGCGATGTCGTCCTGGTCGTGGCCCGCACCAAACGCGGCCGGCCGCCCGTCTGTCTCGCCGTCCCCGCCGACGCCGTGCCCACCACCGACGACCGGGAGCTGTTCCAGCAGCTGGCGCACGCCTGCGCCCTGTCGCTGGAAGCGCTGCGGACGTACAACGAGGAGCACTCGCTCGCGCTGGCCCTCCAGCGGACGTTCCTGCCGGACCGCCTGCCGGACGTCCCCGGCATCGATCTGGCGGTGCGGTATGTACCCGCCTCCGCGCACGCCGAGATCGGCGGCGACTTCTACGAGGCGCTGGAGACGGCGGACGGACTCCTGCTCGCCATCGGGGATGTCGCGGGCCACTCTCTGGCCGCGGCCACCGTCATGGGCGAGGTACGTCACGCACTGCGGGCCTACGCCCTGGAGGGCCACCCGCCGCACCACATCAATGAGCGCCTTGAAGGGCTGCTGGCCCAGTCCAGGCCGGGGCTCACGGTGACGCTGTGCCTGATCCTGATCGAACCGGGCGGGCGCCGCGTTCATGTCTCCAACGCCGGCCACATCCCGCCGCTGCTGCTCGGTCCGGACGGCGAGGCCCGCTTCCTTCACGATCACGGCCCGCTGCTGGGGCTCGGCCTGCCGCATCCGGTCGCGACGGCCTACGAGACCGCACCGGGCACCCGCCTCGTCCTCATCACCGACGGGCTGGTGGAAGTGCGCACCGAACATCTCGACCACAGCCTCGCCGCGTTCAGCGCCGCGGCGCTGGCCGGCCCGGCGGAGCTCACGGAGCTCTGCGACGCGCTGCTGCTGGCCTTCGGCGAGCACAAGGCCGACGACATCGCCCTGCTCGCCGTCCGCCTGGCCTGACCTGGGTCACCTGATGTCGGCGCCCACCGGGAAGTCGGTCGAGCGGGAGAGTTCCTCCCAGCCGTCGAGGTCCTGATCGACGGCCTCACGCCCGGCCCTGACCAGGCGCAGGGCGTCGGATCCGAGCACCAGGTGCGCGGGAGGACGCGGCACGTCGAGGATGCTCAGGACGGCGGCGGCGGCCTTGTCGGGATCACCGAGCTGCTGTCCGCTGGCCGTCCGGCGCGCGGTGCGGATCGGGTCGAACAGCTCGTCGTAGGCGGCGATGGTCCGAGGCGCGCGAACCATCGAGCGGCCCGCCCAGTCGGTGCGGAAGGAGCCCGGCTCCAGGGCGGTCACATGGATGCCGAAGCCCGCGACCTCCTTGCCCACCGACTCGAGGATGCCCTCCAGGGCGTACTTGCTGCCGCAGTAGGCCGAGACACCGGGGAAGGCGGCCAGACCGCCCATGGAGGTGACGGCCATGATGTGCCCGCGGCGGCGTTCGCGCATAAAGGGCAGGACGGCCTGCACGGTTGTGGCGGCGCCGAAGACATTGACCTCGAACTGGTCGCGCAGCGCGGCCATCGTGGTCTCCTCGAAGGTGCCCTCCAGCCCGTAGCCCGCGTTGGCGATCAGCACATCGATGGCTCCGACGGACTCCTCGACCTCCCGGACCACCGCGAAGACCTCCCGTTCGTCGGTGACGTCGAGCAGACGTACATGAGCGTGTGCGGGGTCGAGGGCGGTGAACGCCTCGGCGTCGGCCTCCTTGCGCACGGTCCCGACGACGGTGTGGCCGGCCCGCAGTGCGGCGGTGGCGAAGGCGCGGCCCAGCCCGCTGCTGACGCCGGTGATCAGAAATGTCCTGCGCGGTGTGTCATTCATGAGATGTGTCTCCTGTGGTGTGTCCGGAGTCCCGCGCCTCCCTGGTGGAAAGCCCCTCGGCCCATTGCCGAGGCGGGACGACACCCCTCCAGTCTACACAGTGCAGATTTTTTCCAGCACGAAGTAGATTTGTCGGTGGGTGGCGGTAGCCTTCACAGAGAGCCGGTCGAGGGCCCGGCCTGGGGAGAGGACACGCGATGGGCAGACGGAGCGGCGCTCCGAGCAAGGGTGACCAGCGGGAGCAGGCTCTGCTCGACACCGCGGAGTCACTGCTGGAGCGCATCGGCCTGGAGAAGATGACAGTCGACGCGATCGCCAAGGGCGCCGGTATCTCCCGTGGGTCGCTGTACTTCTACTTCGGATCCAAGCAGGAGGTGCTGGCGGCGCTGGTCGACCGCACCATGGCCGCCATCCGGGCGGAGGCCCCCAACACCGCCGTGGACCTGGCGTCCTCGCCGCTCGACGCCATGGAGCAAGCCGTAGGACGAGTCGAGACGGCATGGCGCGAACACGGCACCGTGATGCGCGCTGCTGTCGACTACGCGCCGGTGCACCCCGCCATCGGCCGGTCGTGGAACGAGACGGTCGGCTTCTTCGCCGAGACGATGACGGGCCTGCTGCTGAAGGCGGGCGTGCCCGACGGGCCCGGGCCCGCCGACGCCCCGGCCCTCGCCCGCGCGCTCTGCTGGATGACGGAGCGCAGCTTCTACCAGGCGTCGTGTGCCCCCGGTGACGAACTCGCGCAGGCCGCCGCCACCTCCATGGAGATCTGGCGCCACATCATGACGACGTCCACACCTCCGGCGAACTGACCGGACGGACCCCGCCCGTTACCCGAAACGGTCGTGGTCGGCCAGGATCTCACCGATCACATGCCGGTTGAGGGCAGCGCGCTCCTGATCCGCTTCGGTGCACTCGGAGAGGACCAGCAGGGCTTTCCAGAGCGCCCAGCCCCGGGCGCGCGCCCAGGTGCCGTCGTCCTGGCCGACCGCGCGCCGGAACGCCTTCCTGCTGTCGCCGGAGAACATCCCCCACGCGATCACCAGATCGCAGGCGGGATCGCCGACGCCCGAGGTGCCGAAGTCGATGACAGCCGTCAAATCCCCCTCCGCGACCAGCAGGTTGCCGGACGCGATGTCGCCGTGGAACCACACGGGCGGCCCGGACCACTGGGCGTCGAGTGCGGCGTCCCAGACGGCGGCGGCCCGGCCGGTGTCCACACGGCCCTTGAGCAGGGCCAGGCAGCGGCGGGTCTCCTCGTCGTAGTGGTCCGGCGACGCCCCCCGGTACCAACTGTGCTCTCCGGCGACCGGGCCGCCGTCGGTCCCACAGCCCTGGAGAGCGAGGAGGAACCCGGCCACCGAGGTCGCGAACCGCGGCATGTCATCGATACGCCCTCGCTCCGCCGTCTCGCCGCGCAGCCAGCCGCGCACGGACCACGGGAAGGGGTATCCCTCGCCCGGAGCGCCCTTGGCCAGGATCGGCGGGACGGCGACCGGCAGTGCCGGGGCCAGCCGGGGCAGCCAGTGGTTCTCCTTGTCGACCGCCGGGACATAGCCGGGGGCCGTGGGCAGCCGGACCGTCATGTCGTCGCCGAGGCGATAGGTCCTGTTGTCCCAGCCGTCGACTTCCACCGGAGTGACGGGCAGGCCGCTCCAGTGCGGGAACTGCGTGGCGATCAGGCGTTTCACCAGCGCGGCGTCGATTCCGGCGCGGCCGTCCTGGGCGAGGGAAACCATCCCCCGATCATCGCCTCCGGCGGTGACTCCCGGCAACGCATTACTGACGTCCGGCGGTCAGTCCGGCAGGACCATGTCCTGTCCGGTCGCGTTCTCGACAAGCGGCAGCTCGGTCCAGATGGTCTTGCCCCTGCGTCCGTAGCGGCAGCCCCAGCGGGTGGTGAACTGCGCCACGATGAACAGTCCGCGCCCGCCCTCGTCGGTGTCGCCCGCCCTGACCAGCCGCGGCTGCGTATTGCTCGGATCGGTGACCTCGCAGATCAGCGCCCCGTCCCGGATCAGGCGCAGTTCCACCGGCCCCCCGCCCGCGTAGCGGATGGCGTTGGTGACGAGTTCACTCACCACGAGTTCGGCCGTGAACGCGATGTCGCCCAGATACCAGTCGTGGAGCTGGTGCCTGGTCACGGCGCGGGCCTCGGAGACCGCGTTCGGGTCGGCCGGGAATCTCCAGCTCCGCACATTGCCGCTGGGCAGTTCTCGCATACGGGAGAGCAGCAGGGTGACGTCGTCGCGTGACGGTTCTCCCGGAGCGTCGCCGAGGACGGCCCGCCCGATGTCGTCCAGTGTCATCCGCGAGCGCGCCTGAACGGCGATCTCGTCCTGGAGACGGCGCATTCCGTCGCCGTCCGCGTACGGTTCCAGACCGAGCACGCCGTCGGTGTAGAGAGCGAGGATGCTGCCCGGTTCGATCTCGGTGGTCACGGACTCGTAAGGGACGCCGCCGACTCCGAGGGGCGGACCGGCGTTGACATCGATCAGCCGGGGAGTGCCTTCGGGACCGATCAGCACCGGCGGCGGCTGCCCCGCGCTGGCCAGGGTGCACCGGCGGGTGATCGGGTCGTAGACCGCGTACAGGCAGGTGGCTCCCACCACATCACGCGTGGCGGCCGGTGCTTCGGCGGCGAGCCGGTGCACCAGGTCGTCGATGTGTGTGAGGACCTCCGCGGGATCCAGTTCCAGATCGGCGAAGGTCTGGATGGCCGTGCGCAGCCGTCCCATCGTGGCACTGGCGATCAGGCCGTGCCCGAAGACGTCACCGACGACCAGCGCCACCCGCAGGGACGGCAGCGGGATGGCGTCGAACCAGTCTCCGCTGACGGCGTGTCCGCCGTGGGCCGGCCGGTAGATGGCGGCGGTCTCGGCCGCCGGTGTGTCCGTGGTCGCCCAGGGCAGCAGCCGGCGCTGCAAGGCCATCGCCGTACGGTGCTCCCTGGCGTAGCGGCGCGCGTTGTCAATGGCGAGCGCGGCCCGGGATCCGATCTCCGCGAGCAGCTCCGTCTCCGCGTCGTCGAACGCCCCGGGCTGCCCGGTGCGCCACGCCGCGATCGTGCCGAGCAGCCGGCCTCTGGCGTGCAGCGGTGTGACCACCAAGGTGTGGGCGCCGGGAGGGACGAACAGGGCGGCCCGCTCCCCCAGCGCGCGGGTCACCTCGCCGCGGCTCAGCCGGACGGAGCGGTTCTTCTGCAACAGGCGCAACTGCGGGCTCAGCGGCGGAACGGTGTAGACACCGCCGACCTGGAGCAGTTCCGCGGGCCACGGGCCGTCGGTCGAGGCGACCGCGATGCGGACCAGATCGGATTCCCCGGCGGCGAACACCTGAGGCGGTTCACCGCCGGACAGGATGGGCTGGGCCAGGTCGACCGTGGCGATGTTCGCCAGCTCCGGTGTGACGATGTCGGCCAGCACGCGCGCCGTCCGTGTGACATCGAGGGACATTCCGAGCCTGCTGGCGGACCGGTGCAGCAGATCCCGGTGGCGCCGGATCCTGCTCTGCTCCGTGACGTCGTGGACCAGCACCATCAGCCCGGCCGGTTCCCCCCGGGCGTTCTCCATCCGCATCACGCTCAGGGACAGCGTCCACTGACGCTCTCCGGGCCTCCGCGAACGCATCTGGAACTCGTGCCCGAAGATGGGGACGCCCGTCTTCAGGACCCGCCGCAGGACCGCCTCGACCGCCGCCGCGTCATCCGTCGGCATGACGGCGTCCAGCCGGTCACCGGGAGTGAGCGGGGGGCCACCGAACATCTCGGGGGTGATATTCGTCCGCACAACAGCGAGATCGGTGTCATGGAAGGACATGCCGACCATGTCCTGACCGAATACCGCGTTCAGGAAGGAGAGTCCGTGCCCCCATCCGAGTGCCTGGCCGAACGGAACGAACAGGACGAGCCGGCGGCCGTGGCCGATCAGCGGTGAGTCCCACAGATAGATCTCCGTGTGCCCGCCCGCCGCGGAGTGCGCGAGGACCGCGCGGGTACCGGCGCCGGACCCGCCCGGCTCCGCCGGGTCCGGCCCGGGGTGCGTCCCGTCCACCGGCTGGGACTTCCGCGTCGCGGGCGCGGTCAGCAGATCGTCGAAGGGCCGGCCCTCCACCTCCGCGAAGGCCATACCGACCAGCAGCTCCGCTTCGGCGGACCACTCCACGATCCCGCCGTGTTCGTCCAGCACCGCGACGGCGGGAGCCGGGAAGCAGAAGCCCGGCTCACCCATGGCATCGGCGTGTTCATCCATTGCGGCTCCTTCGTTCCCCGACGGAGCGTCCTGCTCTTCCCTCGCCTCCTACCCGGCCATATCGGTCGATAAAGGTTCATCTCGGACGTCGAAGCGTGCCGCCCCGCCCGCTCGACGGCCGCAAGGCGCTGCCGCCCGAACCGTTCACTGAGCGCTTCGCTGGTCAGTCGCCCCGTGGAGACGCGACAGGGACCGGTGGCGGTCGGCTCCCGCACCGCGGCGAATAGTCCGCACGTGGCGAATGGTCCCCACGTCACCACGGCGGCGGGGCGGGCGGCACGAGAGTCACCGCGTCCCCGTGAGCGGTTCGAGACGGATGATGGGGAATGTGCGGGTGGTGCGGGTCTCGTACTGGGCGCTGTCGGGCCAGTACGCCGACCAGATGCCGTAGAGCCGCTCCCACTCCGGCGAGGCGGCACGGAAGACGGTGGCCGTCGCACGGAGCGTCCCACGACCGGTTTCCACGGTGGTCCAGCCGGGTCCGGCCTCGATATTGGCCACCCACGCGGGGTCCCGGGGTGCGCCTCCCGCCGTCCCGCACACCAGGTAGGCGTCCCCGTCACCGGCGGCGACCAGGGGCGTGACCCGCTCCTGGCCGCTGGCGCGGCCGACATGGTGCAGCAACACCAGCCGTTTCCCCTCGAAGGGGCCGCCGACCTCGCCACCGTTGGCGCGGAACTGTTCGATCACTCGGGCGTTGGCGTCCGCGTACTGGTCGGGCATGGAGTCCTCCGGTCGTGTCCGTGCGGTGCTCAGACGGATCGTGATGAGCGCGATGCGGGGGATGGTGTCGGGCGGAGTACGAGCTTGCCGCCGGAATGACCACCGGCCAGGACGGTGTAGGCGGCGCGGGCCTGCTCCAGTGGGAACTCGCCGGCGACGGTGACGGCGAGCCGGCCGGCCGCGGCCAGGCGTACGAGGTCCAGCCGGGCGGCGGTACGGACGCGTTCGGTTTCGGGTCCGGGGCCGAGCGCCTGGGCTCCCGCGGCGAGCGCCGCCTGATAGTTCGCGATGGTCACGACCCGGGCGGGGTCGGCCACCAGTTCCAGGGACACCGTGATCGCCTCATCGGTGCCCACGGTGTCGACGGCTGCCGAGACACCCCCGGGAGCAAGCGCCCGAACACGTTCGCCCAGGCCGTCGCCGTAGGCCACAGGCTGCACCCCCATGGCACGCAGTCGCTGGTGGCGGCCCGGTGACGCGGTGCCGATCACCCGGGCACCGCGGAGGTTCGCGAGCTGAGCCACCATGCCGCCGACCGCCCCGGACACACCGTGCACAAGGACCACGTCCCCGTCGTGCACACGGGCCGCGTCCAGGGTGTGCACGGCGGTGGTGCCACTGCCGAGCAGCCCGGCCGCTTCGGCGAAACCGAGCGCGGACGGCTTCCGCAGCAGCGTGTCCGCGGGCACGGTGATCTCGTCCGCCTGCGCTCCGGGCAGCCAGTGCCCCAGCACCTCGTCACCGGCCGCGAGCGGCGCACCGTCGAACCCGATCGCGTCCGCACCGACAGCGGTGACGATGCCGGCGACCTCGTTGCCGAGGCGCAGCGGCAGCATGTCCTCGTCGCGGCCCATCATCCCCGCCGCGCGCTTGAGGTCGAACGGGCTGATCGCCGTCGCGTGTACGGCGACCACGGCCTCACCCCGCCCTGGCGGCCGCGACGCCACCTCGACGACCTCGATGACATCCACTCCGCCCCAGGCGGTGGCCGCTATCGCGCGCACCGTTCCCACGGCCGCCCGCCCGGTCACCGCCCGACCCGCTGCCTGATCAGGTCCGCCATGGTGTCGCTTGTGGTCATTGCCAGCCCCTTGCCTCGTTCTTGTCCTGCCGGGCCGACGGCGTCCCGCACCGTCGGCCGGGAACCCCGGACAGCGCGAGGCCGCGGCGTGTCGCAGCCTCGACGGCGTCCCGACGAGCATAAGCGGACTTTACCCCGCTTAGCCAGTGGGGCAGTAGAGTGACGCCATGAACCGGCCAGTTGTGACATGGGGCGCGTCGTCACCCAACGAACGCGCTGACGCGTCCCGCAACCGGCTGCACCTGCTGGCCACGGCGCGCGAGATGCTCGCCGAGCTCGGCGCGGACCGGCTCACCATGGACGCTCTGGCCGAACGGTCCGGACTCGGCAAGGGGACCGTTTACCGCCGCTTCCGTACGCGGGCGGGGATCTTCCAGGCGCTGCTGGACGACGGCGAACGCGTCGTGCAGGAGCAGATACTGGCCGGTCCGCCGCCACTGGGCCCCGGCGCTCCGCCCGTCGAGCGCCTCATCGCCTACGGACAGGCCCGTGTGCGTTTCCTCGTCGAGCACCGCGAGATCGCGCGGGCGGCACTCGACGGCCGCCAACCCGTCCCCGCCGGTTCCCAGACGTCCCAGACCCATATCCGGATGCTGCTCGGGCAGATCGACCTGGGCCCCGCCGACCTCACTCTGCTCGCCATCCAGCTCACCGCGGCCCTCGAAGGCCCGCTCCTGCTCTACATGTCGGCGACCGAGCTCAGCAGCACCGCGCTCCAGGTGGAAGAGCGGCTCGCCCGCACCTGGCAGGACCTCGTCCAGCGCGTCTGCCGCCCCTGACACCAGCCGCTGACGATACGGAACGCGAAACAGGGGGCCGATCCAAGCCGGTCCACAGGGGCGGCCGGATTCAGCGGCCCGGGCGTTCCCCCCTGCGGCCGGTGGCCTCAGGAAGCCAAGGGGCGGGTCTCGGTCCAGTCGACCATCAGCTTGCGCTCCGCGAAGTACCAGCGCCCGTCACGCTTGGTGAAGGTGTCGAGGTAGCGGATGGCGGCCACCATGAGGGTGCGCCGCCCGCCGACGGTCCACACATGGTGTGCGAGGCAGTACGACTCGCCGGTGGCCAGCTCGCCGTCGAGGACCACGGTGCTCTGGCCGTTGACATGAGTGGTGGTCTCATAGGTCCGCAGATTGCCGAAGACCGGGGCGAGGGCCTCCCTCCCGCGCAGCCGCTGTGACGGCTCGGCGGAACGGCTGTCCATGTGGACGACAAAGCTCGCGTCCTCGGTGAACAGCGCCATCTGGCCTTCCGCGTCACGCCTGTCGGCGCAGTGCGCGTAAGCGTCGATGAGCTCACGGATGGCGAGGCGGTCGGCCCCTTCCTGAGCAGAGAGTGTGTTGTGCGTTCCCATGGTGATTCTCCGAGCGGTCAGCGGAACGAGATGCGGATACGGCGTGGGTGGCCGGCGCTGAGCGGCGGCCATCTATTTGACACCTGTCAAATAGACTAACGCGCGGCACCGTAACCGCCCAACGAGGGCAGACCGTCTCCGCACCCCCAGGTCCACACGAGACGCCCCGGCCCGTCCGGGGCGGTCGGCGTGACACCATCGGCGAAGGCGGAGAGAAGCGAGGAGGGGCGGCATGGTGGATCCGCGAATCAGCCGCACGGCACGCGCGTTGGAGGCGGCGGTGGTCACTCTCGCCCGCGAGCGCCCAGCGTCGCGGATCAGCGTCTCCGAACTGGCCGACAGGGCCGGCGTCAGCCGTGCCACCGTCTACAACCGCTACGGCACACCGCTCGACGTACTGGTCGACGTACTGGGCAGGGATTTGGCTGCCGCCCGTCACGAGGACGAAGCCCGTCGCATGACAGGTGACACTCAGGGGGACGAGGCGCTTCGGCTGGCCACCCAGGACATCGCCGACCACGTACTGCGTTTCGCCGACATCTATCGCCGGGCCCTTCATGACCCGGCCGATCAGGGCGTCTACGCGGCGCTGGCCGATCACTTCGCGGCGTACAGCCTGCCCTTCATCGAGCGATCGGTTCCTTCACCGGTGCCGGAGAGCAGTCATATGATCGTGGCCCAGTTCCTCTCGCACGGTTTTGTCGGCGCGATCAAACAATGGCTGCTGGACGAGACCATCACGCGGGACGCACTGGTCGAGGCGGTCAACGCCTGCGCCCCCGCGTGGTGGTCCTGAACCAGGCGGGGGCGTTGCCGCGGCCGGTGACGGTTTCCCGTCCGGTATGTGGAGGGCCGTTCGGCCACAGCGGCCGGGACCGGTCCGTGACGGCGAGCGGCTCCATCCCGCTGAGCCCCTGAGACCCTGAGACCGTCAACGACTGGGCGCCGCGCGGCCTCAGACCTGCGGCGCCTCGATGGTCCTGGCGACCTCCCGGGCCCGGTCGGACCACGGTGTGGGCAGCAGTGTGGTGCTGTCGAGACGGACGACAGTACGGCTGCCGTGCGCGTACGTCGTACCCCCGTCGGCGGAGCACACCCGGTAGCCCGCGGTCGTCGAGGTGGTCCCCATGCGCTCCACCCACAGGTGCACGCCGTACTGGCCGAACATCGTCACGGGGACGTCATAGGTGATGCTGAACGCCTTGATGACATTGAAACCGTCCCCCTCGATGCCCTTCTCGCCACCGAAACCCCGGTCCCGCCAGAACGCCACCCAGGCTCGCTCGACCAGCACCTGATAGCGGCTGTTGTGCAGCATGCCCAGCGTGTCCAGGTCGTCGAAGTGGACATCCACCGGTATCAGGACACCGACGTCGGCGGTCGGTGTGGCGACGGTCCGGGCGGTACGGGGCATCGTTCTTCTCCTGGATAGCGCATAAGGCAAAAAACCTGCACTTTCCAAACGGTTCCGCCCGTCAGTTCGTTCACCGTTGTGACGCTCGCAACACCGGCCGAGCCTGCCGAGCCTTGGCTCCGACCAGGCTGTTTCATCTCCCGAGGACTTTGAGGATTTCCCGGGACGCCGGTCCTGCCGAGGCCGGATTCTGACCGGTGTGGAGATTGCGGTCGACGACGGTGTACGGCTCCCAGACCGGGCCGCGGGAGTAAGCCACCCGGAGTTTCCTGACCTCGTCCTCCATTGTCCACTTGGCCTGGGACAGGAAACCCACCGCCTCTTCCTCGTCGTTGGTGAAACCGGTGACCCGATATCCGTCGAACGGAGACGTACCGTCGGCCCGCTTGGTGGCCAGCATCGCGGCCGGGGCGTGACAGACCACACCCAGCGGTTTGCCCGAGGCGAGAGCCTCCGTCAAGATCCTGGCGGAGTCCTTGTCGAAGGCCAGGTCCTCCATGGGACCGTGGCCGCCCGGATAGAAGACCGCGTCGTAGTCCTCGACGCGGACATCCCGCAGAGGCATCGGGTGTCGCAGTTCGTCGGCACGCTCAAGGACCATCTCCTCATCACGGGAGGCCTCCGCGCCGCCGGCCATCTCAGGCCACAGGCTCATGGTGTCGACTCGCGGCACCACGCCGCCGGGCGCCGCCACCGTGACCTCGTAACCGGCTTGCGTGAACGCGGTGTACGGGGCCACGAACTCCTCGGCCCAGAAGCCGGTGGGATGTCTGTGGCCGTCCTTCAGTGTCCAGTAACTCGCCCCCGTGACAACGAACAGGATCTTCGCCATCAAAATCGCCTCCTCGGCCTGGCCGGCCGCTCGCTGATCCACCAGGGATGCTGATCCACCAGGGATTACGGGGCACCCTTCGCTCTCGGCAGTCGGGCGACAGCGTCGTGCCGTACACCGCGTGTCCGATTCTTGTGCGAGCGGTCCGGGTGAGGACCTACCGTTATACGCACGCCCGAGCCCTAAATCTCACGCTACTCCCCACTTCACAGCGAGGACACCTCGGCTTCCCAGCGAGCACACCTGGCCAGGGAGACCGCCGGGGAAACACCACCAGAGCGATATGCGGCTCTTCTGTCCACCTGTCCACGAGGCATCTCGTATCCGTGGCGGATCACGGCTCGGGTTCCCTGCCCCCGAGCGCCGGCAGATGGCGCGGCGTGATCGCCCGGCAGCTACGGCCTGGCGCCACGTCGGAACAGGGCTGTCCAGAGGAAGAGTTCGCCGAAGCGGGGAGACTCGGGGGGTTCGTCGTGCATACGGCGTAGTTGGACTTCCGTCAGATCGGAGAAGATCCAGCGCAGGGCCTCAGGCGTGTAGGCGAGGCCACCATTGAGGCGGGACTGGCGGTAGAAGTCGGCGTCGGGGAGTTCGGACCCCATGCCGCCGGCCGCGAAGCAGGTGAGGGCGAAAAGGCCGCCGGGGGCAAGAGCCTGGTCGAGGAGGGCGAGGTAGCTGATGCGGCGGTGCGGCGGCAGATGGTGGAAACAGCCGGAGTCGTAGATCAGGTCGTACGGGCCGTTGAATTCGCCGCCGACGACGGTGAATGCGTCACCGCAGTGAAACCGCACCTTGGCTCCCGCCTCCCGGGCGCGTTCCCCGGCCCAGGCAATGGCCGCCGGGGAAAGGTCAACGGCATCCACCTCAAAGCCCAGCGAGGCGAGGTAAAGCGCGTTTCGACCTGGGCCGCAACCCAGATCGAGGGCGCGACCCGCCCTGATCAGGCCGTGGTCAAGGTACGAGACCAGGTTCTCGTCCGGCTTCGCCACGAAGAACGGAACCGGCTTGGAGCGATCCGCGTAGAAACCGTCCCACCAGGAGGCCGCGTCGGCCGTCCAGCGGTCGGCCTCCGGCGCGAACAGGCCGTCCAAGAGCCTGAGCACATCGTCCACCGTACGCATGTTCCGGTCCATCCGATGTCCGTTTCCCATCAGGCGATCGTAGGCCCAATTGAACAAAGCGCCAGGTCATGCGCTACGGCCGGACGCCGTTGCCGACCGAGTGAGAGGCTCGGACACGATGGGCAAGGGAGTCACCCACGGGTGAGTATGAATCGCCTTCCACGCCACGGTCGCGGGCCACCACAGGGGCAATTCCCGCCGCGCCGATCACCGTTTCTGGGGCTTTCGTTGGGAACAGGCTGGCCCCGGAAGCACGGGCTGGTGCCGTCAATCGGAAGAGAGAAAGGGGAGGGGAAACCACGGCTCCGGCTCCAACGCAGCGAGCCACCGTGCCAGGGCACGCGAGACCTGTACGACCCAAACGCACAACCTGATGTGCCGCTCATGCCCCCTCGCCGCCCCGCAGCTCTGCCCACACCCGCATGCCCCATGGCAGCAATTCGGTGCCCCAGCGGTCGGCCAGCTCATTCACAAGCGCGAGGCCGCGCCCGCCCTCGTCCGCGCAGGCCGGCTCAATGCGCACAGGAAGCACCTTCGAGAAGTCCACGACACCGATGCGCACCCGGACCGCCCCGGCCGATCAACAGTGAGCCGGATGGCTTCCCTCCGAGCGTGCTGGACGGCGTTGGACACCAATTCGGAGACGATCAGGGCGCCGTCGTCGGCCAGGTCGTCCAGCCCCCAGACGGCAAACGCGACGCGATCCAAGCGGCGCGCGGTGGCGGCGCTCTCCGGCTTGCGCGGCAGGGTCTCGCTGTACCCGGGGTAGCCGGTGGGACGCGCCCGCGTCGTAGGTTGCGGCATGTCAGTCTCTCTCGGATCGGCCGAGCCCCGGGACCGTTCGCACGGTCGCCGGGGCGCTGTCCGCTCATGTAAGCGACATGCCGGGGACGCTGACAGGGACGCAACGTCCCACTTTCAGCACACTATTCGCCGACCCCCAGGAACTCTGCCAACGGCCGGAGTCCCAGTGGGTGGTTGGGCAGCGCCCACAGGTCACGGACGATGGCCACGGCCAGCGTGTGGTGCTGCATCCATGCCGGTGCCACCCGGCGCAGGGACTCCAGGGTCTTCACGGCCCCGGCGGCATCTCCGATGTCCGTGTGGGCTCTGGCCACATCCAGCAGCAGCCATGTCCGCCAGGACGGCGGGGTGTCCTTGCTCAGTCGCATGCCCTTGGCCAGCGCCAAGGCGTCCTCAGGATGCCCGTACTGCACTGCCAGCCGAACACGTTCGATGCGGACCGACGACAGGCTGAAGACGCTGACCATCCGATTGTCGCCACCATCAGGCAGATTCGAGACGCGGACAGCCTCCTTCTCCGCTCTCTCCATCATCGCCGCCGCGCGCTCGTAGTCGCCGCTCCGTGCGGCCGACGTGGCAGCACTCATGATCAGCGCGCCCCACACCTTCAGTCCGTCGGCTGTCGCGTCACGGCCTGCGTTCACCATGTCATCGGCGGTGCGGAGCGCGACGCTCAACGCGTCCTCCAGGCGGCCCTGCCGCTGATAGGTCCACGCCATGGAGTTGACGATCATCGGCAGAAGCAGTGGATCGGAGGACTGTCCCGCAGCATCCGCCGCGCGCTCCAGGCTCGTCAGCGCAAGGTCGGTCTTGCCCATCCGCACGGCAACGTGTCCAGCGAGTTGAAGCGCCTTGCCCAGAGCTGTGAAACCGGCCCCCCGATCGTCGACGTCGCGCGACGCCGCCACAGCGCGCGCATCCGAGAGCACGTGCGGCAACGCCTCCATCACCGTGTCGAACTCGGCGGCGTGGTAGCGCGTCCAGCCGTCCGCGATCCGCTCACGCAGACGGTCCAGCGAAAAATCGGGCCCTGCCGGCTCCGGCTCGGGCCCCCAGAGCACGGGCATGATGGCGCGACGTACCGCCACGAAGCGCGGTCCGTCATTCTCTCGTGTGGAGGAGACCGCGGGCGGATCGCCCAGCAGCGTGGTGAGCTCCACGCCAAGGCCGTTGGCCAGTGCGTGCAGGGTGGGCAGTCGCGCCGAGTGCTTTCGCCGCTGTTCGAGCTGACGGATCACATCGACGGACACACCGGAGCGCTCAGCCAGCTCTTCTTGCGTCAGGGAGGCCAGACGGCGCAAGCGGCGCAGGGCCCGTCCCAGCTCTTCGTTTGCCACGCTGCCACGGTACGCCGCCCATCCTGCCGTGCTTCTTCAGCAGCACAGGGCCGTAATCAGAAGCAGCACAGGGCCGTAATCAGACCTCACGCTTCGCCGCTAACCGCGAGCCCCGGCGCCTTCCCGGGCTGATTCGGCTTTCTGACTGTTGTTCGCGACCAGTTCAAGCAGCCCGGGAAACCGCCTGTTGAGGTCTGCTCGGCGCAGAATCACCTCGGCGCGATTTCCGAAGTCGAACTGTGTGATCAGACCCGCCTCGCGGAGCACCTTGAAGTGGTGGGTCATCGTCGACCTGGGCACACCGAGGCCGAAGCTTGAGCACTTGCGTCGGACACCGGCCGGCTCACGAAGAAGCTCCTCGACCATCGATCGCCGAAGCGGGTCCGCAAGTGCGGCGAACACCACCCCCAACTCAAGCTGCTCGGTAGCCGGCTGCTCCTTGGCTTCGGTCACCGCGATGCCTTCCCCTCCATGCGCTTGCTCCTTGACCCTACGGAGTGACGTCCCGTCGCTCAGGACTTCCGGATCACTCGGCGGCGCCAAGCCCGAGGCTGTCGAACACTGAAAGGTTACGCTCGAAAACGACTACGGCAGGAGGAACAGTTCGTCGGGCATCTCCTGGAGACCCTTCGGGCGGCGGCCCAGCAACCGCCCGAGCAGCGGATCCACCACCGCGCCCTCGCCCCTCGCCAGACCGTCGTACCAACCGTCGGCTCCCTGACTTCCGACGACTCGAAGGTTGACGGGACGGCCCGTCCGTTCCTCCACCACGCGTGCGATCTCACTGACCTTGGTGGCTGTCGGCCCGGTGAGCCGGAGCGTCTGTCCAAGGAAATCCTGGTGGTGGGCGATGACGGCGGCGTTGCCGTCGCCCAGTTCGTCCAGGGCCGTCCAGGCAATGGCGATGTCGTGGGGGACGACCCATTCGAGGGCTCGCCGGTCCCCCTCCTTGCCGGAGATCCGCTTCCTGAAGATCTGCGGCTGGAAGCCGACGTAAGCGGGCCAGGCTTCCGCGTAGATGCCTTGCCGGACAATGATGTGGTCGATCCCGCTCTGTGCCAGGTAGCGCATGGTGTGGATATGGCCCTGCTGGATGCCGATGACACTGTCCATGCCCGTCTCGCCCCCCAGCATCATGCTTGAGTAGATCACCGTGCTGACGCCGACCTCCCGGGCCGCCTCAATCGCGTTCCTGTGCAGTGCCACGCGCTGAATGCCGGGGTCGGGATGGGACATGAGGAACAGGACATCGGCACCGGCGAACGCGGATCTCATCGACGCGGGATCGGTGTAGCTGCCAGGCCGCACCTCGACTCCGTGCCGCCGCGCGACGGCTGGGACACGAGCGGGGTTCGATGTCGAGATGACCAGGTCGCTGGTCGGAATCTCCGCCTTCTCCAGAATGCCGCGAAGGACTCGGGAGCCTAGGCGGCCCGTTGTTCCGGTGAGCACATAGCGAGTCATGTCAGTGATCCTCCGATCCGGGCAGAGCGGACAACGATGGAGCCTCGGGGCGCTCCATGAGCGCCGTTGGCCGCCTCAGGGCTCCCCCGCGACAGCGCGGCTCCTTCGAAGCAACTCATAGGTTCGATCATTTTCGTATCTGACGTTAACGCGAGTGTTAGGTTCGATGCAAGTCGTAAGTAACACTGCGCAAGGAGACCGGGCTCACGCCGGCGTCCGAGCCGGTCCGGCCCCCGCCGCCATGCCCGGGTTGCGCCGCGACACGGCGCTCCGTGGGGTCGCCTGCGCGAGACGTGACGGGGTCGAGGTGCCGCTCAGCCCGGGGGCCCCCTGCGCCAGAACCGGTCCAAACTGGTAGTTACAGGTCTCACTGCTTCGTGGGCGGGAGGTACGGCTCATGACCCCGGAAGGCTCCTCGGACGACTCCTACGACGCGATTGTGATCGGCGGTGGCCACAACGGACTGGTGGCCGCCCTGTATCTGGCGCGGGCGGGATGGTCGGTGGCAGTGCTCGAACGCAACACCGTGGTGGGCGGTGCGATCGCGAGCGGCGAAATCACACTGCCCGGGTTCGTCCACGACCTGTACTCCACCAACCAGAACCTCTTCCTCGGTTCCCGCGCGTACGCCGACTTCCGAACGGATCTGACACGTCACGGGCTGGCGTTTCGCACCACTGAACACCCCTACGCCAATGTGTATCCGGACGGCCGGAGCCTGCGGGTGTACCGCGACTACGCCCATACGCTTGATGATCTCGCAGCTCACAGCGTCGAGGACGCCGAGGGATTCGCCGGTCTCTACCGTCAGTACCAGCGTTTCGCACCGCACCTCTTCGCCCTCTACGGCTGCGCCCTACCGTCGGCCGCCGCCTTCCGGCAGATGCTGAGCCTGCTGAGGCGCCTGCGCCCGCACGGCGTAAGTGAACTCACCCGCACACTCCTGATGAGCACGCGGGAACTGGGCGAGACCTGGTTCGCCACCCACGAGGCGCGGGCTCTGGCGGCCTGTTGGGCCATGCACCTCGACTTCGGCCCTGACGTGGCAGGCGGGGCCATGTTCCCGCTGCTGGAGCTGTTCGCGGGGATGGAGAACGGGATGTCCGTGGTCGAGGGCGGCGCCCAGCGGCTGCCGGCGGCGCTGGCCGCCGTACTCGTCGAGCGGGGCGGTGTGGTCCGGACAGGCACGGAAGTGGCCCAGGTGCGGTGCCGGAACGGCCGGGCCGTCGCTGTGCGCACCACGGACGGCGCCGTGTTCGGGGCGCGCCGGGCCGTGATCGGAAACGTCGGACCCGCGGCACTGTACGGACAGCTCCTGCGATCCGAACATGTCCCCGCCGAGGTGCGGCGCACAGCACGCGGCTACCGGTACGGCCCGGGCACATTGATGATGCACCTGGCTCTCGACGCGCCCCTGCCATGGGCTGCGGGACATGAGCTCGCCGGCTTCGGATACGTCCATGTGGCGCCCTACGTCACGGACTTGGCCCGCACCTACGCCGAGGCCCAGGCCGGACTCCTGCCCCAGGACCCACTGCTTGTCGTGGGACAGACCTCGGGTGTGGATCCCAGCCGGGCCCCCGCAGGGCGCCACACGGTGTGGATTCAGGTGCGCACCGTGCCGTCGGTGATCCGTGGTGATGCCGCGGGAATCATCCGGGGCACTCGCTGGTCCGAGGTGGCTGACGCCGTCGCCGAGCGGGTTCTGGCCAAACTGGAGCGCTACGCGCCCGGCAGTTCGGCCCGGATCGCCGCGATGACCGTACACACGCCCGAGGACCTGGAAGCGGGGAATCCCAATCTTGTCGGCGGCGACAGCATCGCCGGCAGCCACCATCTCTCGCAGAACTTCATGTGGCGCCCGATGCCGGGGCACAGCGGCTACCGCACCGCGGTCTCCGGGCTGTATCTGACCGGTGCCGCGACCTGGCCCGGTGCCGGCACCCACGCGGCATCGGGTCGTCTGACCGCCCGGCAGGTACTCCGAGACGCCCGACGCCCCGGAAGGCTGAGATGACCGGGGCGCCGGACCGCCCCCGGGCGAGCCCTGCGAGGCCCGCCGGCCCCGCCGGGGAAGGTGCGGGGCTCGGCGGGGCGGGGGTGCGGTTCGGTCAGGGGGTGGGGTCAGGACTGGGCGACGTGGGTCTCCCAGAGGTCGACGGCTCCCCAGCGGTCCGCTCCCTGGGTTTCGACCATCCAGCCCGGGTACTCCGGGGGCAGTTGGCTGACCTCGTCCAGTTGGCGGGTCTCCTCGTGTGTCAGGACGACATCCACGGCGGCCACGTTGTCCCGCAGCTGGTCGAGCCGCTTCGCGCCGACGAGCACGGATGTGACAGCGGGGCGGGCAAGGAGCCAGGCGAGGGCGATCCTGGCCGGGCTGCACCCGTGCGCCTCGGCGATGGGGCCGAGTACGTCGATCACCTTCCAGGCCCGCTCCTTGTCGACCACGGGGAAGTCGAAGCCGGACCGCCGGGACCCCTCGGGGTTCTGGTTGTCGCGGCTGAACTTGCCCGAGAGCAGACCACCGGCCAGGGGGCTCCAGACGAGCAGTCCCAAGCCCTCCTCCGCGAGCAGCGGAACGATCTCGCGCTCGACGTCCCGCCCGGCGACCGAGTAATAGGCCTGGACCGTACTCAGCGGGGCGTAGCCGGAACGCGCCTGGATTCCCAGGGCCTTGGCGATCCGCCACGCATGCCAATTGGAGACGCCGACATAGCGGACCTTCCCCTGCCGGACCAGGTCGTCCAGCGCTCGCAGGGTTTCCTCGACGGGAGTGAGCGTGTCAGTGGCATGGACGTGATAGAGATCGAGGTAATCGGTCTGCAACCGGCGCAGACTCGCCTCCACCGCGTTCATGATGTGTCCGCGCGAAGCGCCGACGTCGTTGGGGCCGGGCCCCATACGGCTGTACACCTTGGTCGCCAGAACGTATTCGTGCCTGGCGATGCCGAGGTTGCGGAAGGACTGGCCGAGAATCTCCTCGCTCTGCCCGGCCGAATAAACGTCGGCCGTGTCGAAGAAGTTGATGCCGGCGTCCACCGCCGCCTTGACGAGTTCGTCGGCGCCTGCCTGGCCGACATTTCCGATGTGCTGGTAGACACCACCTGAGCCACTGAATGTCATCGTCCCGAAGCAGAGTTGCGAGACGAGGAGACCGGTGTTTCCCAACCTGTTGAATTTCATCGTGCCCGTCTTCGTTCGTGAGTTCGCTGTGACAATTCCTTACAACGACAAAAGTCTATGCACACGAGGGTCGTCAGCAGGCTCGATTGAGAGGGTGCATCGCACCCCCCATTCGGACACCGGCGGCCGGTGCCGCCATTCCCACGTACGACTCGGAATCGGCCGTTGGGCACCTCGCTCACGGCCTTGCCTGCCTGCCAGAAGCGACCGTGTCCTCGGTAAGAGTGCTCAGCAGCCGCAGCGCCGTCTCGGAGGAGCTGCCCGGCTCGGCCTGGTAGACGACCAACTGCTGCCCGGGCGTGCTGCTCACGGCGAGCGTCTCGTAGGTCAACGTGAATTCCCCTACCCCGGGGTGGTGGAATTCCTTGTCCGCGGATGTCTTGCCCCGTACATAATGGCTGTCCCACAGCCGCCGGAATTCCTCGCTGCCGGCCGCCAGCTCCGCCACCAGCAGGATGAGCCGGGGATCCCCGGAATCGGCGCCGGCCGCCGCCCGTAGAGCCCCGACTCCGTCCCGCGCCGCTTCCTGCCACTGGGGATAGAAACAGCGGGACGCCGGATGCAGGAAAATGAAGCGCAGCAGATTGTCGCCGGGTCGCACATGCGAGAACAGCACGCGAGCGAGTGCGTTGGCCGCGAGCACGTCCAGGCAGCGGCTCAGCACCATCGCGGGAGTGTCCGTCCATCCCGCCATCAGTCGCACCAGGTCCGGGCCGACTTCCTGGCTCCAGGTCCTTCGGTACCGGGCCGCGCCCTGGCGGCGCACCAGGCCCAGCAGGTGGGCCCGGGCCTCGGCGTCAAGGCGGAGGGCGAGGGCGATCGCGTCGAGGACCTGGTCCGAGGGATAGCGCTCGCGCCCCTGCTCCAGCCGGGTGTAGTAGTCCTTACTGACCCCGGCGAGCGCCGCCACCTCCTCGCGGCGCATTCCGGTCGTCCGCCGCCGACCGGACGTGATCACGTCGGGGTCGGGTTCCGTCGAGGTCCGCCGGGCCCGCAAGAACTCACCGAGTTCGTTGCTCTTCTTTCCGACAGACATGACCGTCCGCCTTTCTGATGTCGTCCGGCCGCGGGGCTGTGCCGTCATCCGTGGTGAAACAGCGAGCGGCGCCGGATGCGGTACGCCGTAAGACGGAGTGCGCCCCCGTACTGGACACATGGGGGAGGCGTTCCGGCAACGCGGCGACGTGCCGTGGCCGTCTCGCGAGCCCGCCGGGGATGACGGGACAGTCCTTTGACTCACCTCAATACATCACCAGGCCGGCCGAGACATTGATGTCTTCTCCGGTAATGGAGGCGGCGCCCTCGCCGAGGAGAAAGGCAACGACATCGGCCATCAGAGGTAGAGCGACTGGTAGCGCTGGTACGACAAGAGAGCCTCGGGGCCGAATTTCAGCCCGATCCCGCTGGCCTTGATCATGGTTGTGGGGGCGGTGACATCCGGGGAGTAGTGGTTGATCCCGACGGAGCCCGTCACGATCCGGCGCGCGACGGCGAGGCCACGGTCGGGGTCGGTCGTCCACACCGTTCCCGCCAGGCCGTACTCCGAGTCATTGGCCAGCTCCACCGCCTGGTCCTCGCCCTCGTACGGGGTGACGGTGACCACCGGGCCGAAAATCTCCTCCCGCGCGATCGGGTCGGAGGGGTCGACATCGGCGAAGACCGTCGGCTCGACGAACCAGCCCGCGCGCAGGCCCGCCGGCCGTCCCCCGCCGGTGATCAGCCGCGCGTCGGAGGCGACGCCCTGGGCGATGTACTCCTCCACGCGTTCCCGCTGCCGCTCGCTCACCAGGGGACCCACCTGGGTCGTCGGGTCGAGGGAGTTGCCGACCCTGAGCGAGCGGGCCAGCGCGGTGACGGTCTCGACGACCTCCTCGTAACGGCTGCGCGGGGCCAGGACACGGCTGGTGATGAAGCACGTCTGCCCGTTGTTGCCGAACAGCGCCGGTGCCAGGCGTGGTGCGGCGGTCTTCAGGTCGAGGTCGGCGTCGTCCAGCACGATCGCGGCCGACTTGCCGCCGAGTTCCAGTGTGACCGGACGCAGCAGCCGCCCGCAGACCTCGCCGATCCCCCTCCCCGCCGCCGTGGAGCCGGTGAAGGCGACCTTGTCGACCCCGGGGTGGCCCACCAGATGCGCCCCGGTGTCCCGGCCGCCCGGCACGATGTTCAGCACGCCCTCCGGCAGACCGGCCTCGACGGCCGCCTCCGCCACCAGGTACGTGTCGAGGACGGTCTCCGGCGACGGCTTGAGGACGACCGTGCAGCCTGCGGCGAGCGCGGGCGCGTACTTCAGCGCGGCCATGGTGTTGGGGAAATTCCACGGCACGACGGCTGCCACCACGCCGAGCGGGAGCCGGCGCACCAGCGTACGGCCGGTGCCACCGCTCTCCCTGATCTCCTCTCCGGCCCCGTCCGGCCCGTCGAGCAGACCGGCGTAGTAGCGCAGCAGGTGGCCCGGCCGCCGGGAGTCCCCCGCCTTGGCCAGGAAGATCGGCATGCCGTTCTGTTCGCTCACCAAGGGCGCCATGGCGTCGGCACGGGCGTCGAGTGCGTCGGCGAAGCGCCGCAACACGTCCGCGCGCAGGGAAGCGGGCAGGTGCGCCCAGCCGTCCCGGGCGTCGAAAGCGGCCCGGGCGGCGGCCACGGCGGCATCCACGTCCGCCGGGCCGGCGGCGGGCACGGAGCCGATGGGCTCGCCGGTGTTCGCCGACCGGACCTGAACGGTGGTGTGCGTACGGGGCGCCACCCATCGTCCGCCGATGAAGAATTCCGTGTGCACGGCCGGGGAAACACTGGTGCTCATGGGATTTTCCCTTCGCGGGGATCGGCTTTCTCCCTGGAGTTTCTTCCCCCGGGGTCGCACACCGGCGTGCGGCGGCGCTTCACAGCATCATGCGTACGCGCGCGGGCGCCCGCATTCCAGGGCGCGGTGTGCCGCGAATTGCGGGCCCGCCGCTCCCGGAAGTCCTGCTGGGTCTCGACGCTAGCAAAAAGGCGGCCGGTCAGGGTGGGTGTGTCGCACCCTCCCTGACGGTCCGCCGGTTGAGGTCGGCCCTGGCCGCTACCGCGTGCCGAGTTCGCAGCCTGGGTGTGCCGCACCCCGCCTGGAAAGCGTCAATGCCCCTGTTCCTGTGGTCGGATTGACCGTTGTCGCTCAGTAACGGCGGCGGTAATTCAGTTACATCACCAGGGAGTTCCCCGTGAAGGCTTTCGTCCTCGAAGACTTCGGCTTGAAGAATCTGAAACAGCGCACGGTGCCGACCCCGGAACCAGGGCCCGGTCAGATCCTGGTGAGGGTCTCCGCGGTTTCCCTGAACTTCCGCGACCGCGCCGTCGCGGAGGGCTACTACACCCCGGAGAAAATGCCGCGGAACCTCATCCCCGTGTCGGACGCCGCGGGGACGGTGAGCGCCGTCGGCACGGGAGTGAGCCGGTTCTCCGTCGGCGACCGGGTGATCTCGCACTACGCGTCACGCTGGCTGGACGGGACTCCGCCCCGCGACCTGGGCGACTTCACCCTCGGCGGGCCGCTCGACGGCGGCCTCGCCGAATACCTGCTGCTCGACCAGGACGGCGCGGTCGCCACGCCGCCGACGCTCAGCGACGAAGAGGCGTCCACGCTGCCCATCGCCGCGCTGACCGCGTGGTTCGCGCTGTTCGAGCGCGGCGGGCTGGAGCCCGGGCAGACCGTGCTGGTGCAGGGGACCGGCGGTGTCTCCGTCGCCGCGGCGCAGCTCGCCTCGGCCGCCGGGGCCCGTGTCATCGCCACGTCGAGCGACGACGGCAGGCTGGCCAGGATGCGGGAACTCGGCGCCACCGAGGTGATCAACTACCGGACCGCGCCCGACTGGGCGGCCGCCGCCGTCGAGCTCACCGGCGGGAATGGCGTCGACCAGGTGCTCGACGTGGCCGGCGGCAGCAGCCTGAACCGGTCGGTGTCCGCCACACGCCCGGACGGACACGTCTCCGTCATCGGCTTCCTGGAGTCGATGACCGCCTCCCTGGACCTCATGCCGCTCCTGTACGGGCAGACCCGTATCACCGGCATCGCCACCGGCCACCGGCGCGCCTTCGAGGAGCTGGCCGCCTTCGTCGAGGCCCAAGGCATCAAGCCGGTCATCGACACCGTCTACGGTTTCGACGACGCGCCGCAGGCGTTCGAGCGGCTCGGTCAGGGCGCGTTCGGGAAGATCGTCGTCCGCGTCGGCTGACCGCCGGCCGCTCGATGGGAGGCGCACGGTTCCGGAGCCGTGCGCCTCCGGTCGTGCGCCCGCGCCCGACCGGTAAAATGGACGACCCGCCCCAGCAGGGCGACGTCCGTCGGAGACGCATGGTGAGCATGACTGCCAACAGGAAGACCAACGAGCTCGGAGAATTTCTGCGGGCACGGCGCATCACCACGGATCCGGATCCCCTGGTGATGACCGGGGGCCGGCGGCGCACACCGGGAATGCGCCGCGAGGAGGTGGCCGCGCTCGCCGGGGTCAGCAAGGACTACTACACCCGGCTGGAGCAGGGACGCGAACGGCACCCTTCGGAGCAGGTGCTCGACGCCCTGGCCTGTGTCCTGCGGCTCGACACCGAGGCCCGCGTCCACCTGCGAGGTCTGGCCCGGCTCCGCGGCGGCGCCCGGTTCCGGCAGGAGTGGAGCGAGGAGGTCAGCCCCCACCTCCTGCGGCTGATGAGCGGCTGGACGGACACTCCCGCGATGGTGCTGAGCCGCTGTCTGTACGTGCTCGCGGCGAACGACCTCACCAGGGCCCTCTTCTCGCCGATGGAGCCCGGCGACAGCCTGCTGCGTTTTGTCTTCCTCTCCCCCGCCTCCCGCGAGTTCTACACCGAGTGGGAGAGGGTGGCACGCAATGGCGTCGGGTCCCTGCGGGCCGCGGCCGGTGTCGATCCGGAGGACGAACGGCTCGTGTCGCTCGTGGCGGAACTCTCGGCGGGGAGCGCGGACTTCCGGAGGCTGTGGAACAGCCACGACGTACGCGCCAAGACATGGTCGGACAAGAGTTTCCACCACCCCGTGGTCGGGGACCTGACCCTGACCTACGAGACGTTCAGCGTGAACAGCGCCCCGGGCCAGCAGCTTCTCGTCTACCAGGCCGAGCCGGGCAGCCCCTCGGAACACGCGCTGCGGCTGCTGGACAGCCTCGCCGGGCGGGAGCCCTCACCCGTGGGGCCGCTGACCGCCGCGGCCCCTCGGGGAAGTCACGCTCCGGGGGAAGGCTGACCTGCCGGTTCACCTCACCGCGGCAGGCCCATGACCAGGCCCCCGTCGATCACGACGTCCTGGCCCACGATGTAGCGGGACCGCGGCGACAGGAGGAAGCCGACGGTGTGTGCGATGTCCTCCGGCGTCCCGTTGTGCCCGGCCGGGACCGCGGCGGCGGTGGCCTCCCGCCCGGCCTCGCCCGGCACGAACAAGTCGTACATCGGCGTCCTGATATAGCCGGGACTCACCGAGTTCACGCGGATTCCCTCGTGCGCGAGATCGGTCCCGAGGGAGCGGGCGAGATTGTGGACGGCCGCCTTGGTGGCCGCGTAGACCGCCGCCGGGACCATGCCCCGGTGCAGGGTCCAGGAGGCGTTGAGGACGATCGAACCGCCGCCCGCCTGCCGCAGCAGCGGAAGGGCCTTCTTCACCGTGAAGAAGACACCCTTGAAATTCACCGCCACCAGTTCGTCGAAATCGTCCTCGTCGGTGTCGTGGATGGTCTTGAAGATGCCGGAGCCCGCGTTGGCGAAAAGGCCGTCGAGCCGGCCGTACCGCTCTCCGATCTCGCGCATGAGCGTGTCGACGCCCGCGAGATCCGCAGCGTCCGTCCGCACCGGCAGCAGCCGGGAACCCCGGTCGGAGACGTCTTCGAGCTGTTCGCAGGCCGTCATCAGCCGCTCGTTGTCCCGCCCCGTCACCACCACCCGGGCTCCGCTCTCCAGAAGATGGCGCACCGTGGCAAGACCGATACCGCTCGTGCCGCCGGTCACGAGCAGCACCGCATCGGTGAGACCGCTCTGCCGGGTGTCCGTCCGCGTCGATGTCATAGCGCTACGCCTTTCTTCACGCTTCCGCCCGGCCCGGCGGCCGCCGGATTCTGCCGGAACTTGTTTTCCATTGCTCGGGATTGCTCGTGATCGCTTGGGAGCGATTGCTCAGAAAAGGCCCGCGTGGGATCCTCACCGGTTTCCCAGGAGACGCCCAGCCGCTGGCGGGAGAGCCGCCAGCCGTCCGCCGTACGGACGAATTCCCAGGCGTACGGTCCGCCCATGGCGTACGGCCGGTCGCGCAGGTGCGGTTCGGGTACCGCGACGAACCACATGTAGCCGATCCCGGTCGCCGTGTCGCCGACGACGTCGAATTCCATGTTGAGGATGTGGTGCTGCATCGAGTCGTAGGGGGCCTCCGCCTCGCTCACCACTCGGAGGATCTCTTCCCGGCCCCGGATCGGCGGCCACGGACCGAATTCCATCAGCGCGTGGTCGGTCCAGCAGGCGATCCACGTTTCCCAGTCCCTGGCGTCCAAGGCGCGCCAGCCACGGATCATCAAGGAACGCAATCGCTCCTTGTCCTCCAGACGGCGCAGGCGGGCCATCAGGCCGTCCCGGCTCTCGCCGGTGACGGCCGGCTGCTCGAAGGTCGCGGACATGGGTCTCTCCCTGGAATAGGCCGGTCGGATTCAGGGCGGTGCGCCGCCCTGAATCCCTGACATCGACCCTAGAAAGATCCCCTTCGCCCAACCAGGACGTAATACGGCCAGGCTGACCTCGATCTTGCATGAGCCTTCGTTGAATGTCGGCGGGGGCTTTTTGCCTGCCGAGGTTCGGGTTGTTCTGGTGGACGACTGACGCTTGCCTGTCATGTGTGACGGATTCCGTCATGTTTCCTGAGATTCTTGATCACGAGGCCGCTGGGGCGGGGTGCCCCGCCTACCCGGTGGGTGATCCCGCGTTCCACTGCTGCGAGGAGCTACTTCATCGTGCGACCGCCTTGATCGCGTCAGCGATCTCGGGCACCAGCTTCTCGTAGGCCCCGCGCGTCAGATGGATACCATCGTCGTCGTACGCCGCCGGCGCGAGTGTTCCGGTTATCGCCCCTACATCCAGTGCGATGCCGCCGGATGCCTTGACCAACTCGGCCAGAATCCCGCTGAAGCCCCGGATCCGAGGGTTGACCTCATCAGCTGTGCAGGGGGCGAAAGCGCGGAGCAGGTCACGCGGTAGAAGGGCGATCCACCGTCCTCCGCTTTCCAGTTCCCGGGACAGGTTCTCGCGGAAGGCTGCCGGGGAACTGCCGTAGGGCGGGTGGCTGTCGCTGCTTCCGATCGACACCACGACCGCCTCATAGTCCCGCACTGTCCGGTCGCCGATCTGGTGGCGAAGGGATCCGGACCATGCGCCTCCTGCGGCTCGGCACTCGACGTCGGCGCCGAACGCTCGCGGCACCAAGTCGGGGAGTTCGTAGTACAGGCGAGCGAGATTGCTGTCACCTACAAGAAGGACCGTCATCTGAACATCCTTGGGCCGGTCGGTCTCACTGGACGACTGCAGCTTGCCTCTCATACATGACGGTTTCCGTCAGGTTTTCTGAGATTCTTGATCCCGTGACGTCGGATCGTTTCTTCTCACTGCTGATGGCGCTGCAGTCTCGGGAGACCATGACGACCGCCGATCTGGCGGCGCACGTCGGTGTGTCGGTCCGTACCGTCCTGCGAGATCTGCAGTGGCTACAAGAGGCGGGCTTCCCGCTGCTGATCCGACGAGGCCGTTGGGGCGGGGTGACCCTTCTCTCCGGTGGGTTGCTCGACACGTCACGGCTCACCCCCAGCGAACGGGACCATCTCGCGCTCTACGGCCTCGACGACATGCAGCGCGAGCAACTGGGAGCCGCGGCCGACACCCAGCGCGCGCGCCAGAAGATGCGATCGCCCCTGCGCCTGTCGAACACCGATGTGCTGCCCTTGAGCGCGGTCGTGACCACCGACAACAGACCGTGGTTCTCCAGAGACACCGAGGGACTGCCTCCGGCAGCGCTGGTGGGTGACCTGCGGCGCGGTGTGCGGTTGCGTATCCGCTACCGCCGATCCGAGGACATCGAGGCCACCTGGCGGGTCATAGACCCGTATGGGCTACTGGCCAAAGCCGGGAGGTGGTATCTCGTGGCCGACTCCGCGGGCCGTCCTCGACTTCACGCGCTGGAACGGATCGTCGACTGGGAGCCGATTCAGGCAGCTCGTCGAATGCGTCCGGACGTGACCCTGGAAAGCGTCGCAAGCGAACTGACGGCCCACTGGGAGAACGCGGAAGCCTTCCGGATCCACGCCGAACTTGACTCGAACCAACTCAGTCGAGCGAGGCGCATCCTCGGCCGCCGCTTGACCGTTCGGGACACCGCAGGAACGCAACGAGTACGCATCACGGTCACCGCTCGGGACGTGGAGGACGTTCGCCTGCTCCTGCAGTTCGGCAACAGCGTCACCGTCACCGGCCCCGCGGAAGCCCGCGAGCGCATCCGGGAAATCGCTGCACAAATCCTTCAGAAGTACTCCTAGCCGAGAATTCCACGTCGCCGCGTCCCGCTACCTGGCCTGTCCGCCCACCCCACCCGCCGCTGCCGGCCGCCGTGGGCGAGTCCCCCGACGACGGCATCCACATCGACGGCCGGCCGGCTCTCTCAGCGCACCGCCGGGACAGGGGGCAGGTCCTCCGGCAGCAGTGTGGTCAGCGCCTCCAGATCCGGGGCACCGACGCCGGCGAGGCGGCCGGCCTGACGGGTCATCATGGCCTCGATGAGCTGCCGCGCCAGTCGGGCGTTGCCGAACGACCGGCCGCGCGGCAGACCGTCCAGATGGACGCGCAGGGCGGCCAGGGTCTCCGGCGCGCATTCGTAGCCGGCGGTCGCGGTCTGCTCCCGGATGATGGCGAGCAGTTCGTCCGTCGAGTAGTTCTCGAACTCCACCTGCCGGGAGAAGCGTGAGGCCAGACCCGGGTTGGAGTCGAGGAAACGGCCCATCTCGTCCGGGTAGCCGGCGGCGATGACAACGACCTCGTCCCGGTGGTCCTCCATCAGCTTCAGCAGTGTGTCGACCGCCTCCCGGCCGAAGTCCTGGGGGGAGTTCTCCGGGGTCAGTGTGTATGCCTCGTCGATGAACAGCACACCGCCGATGGCCTTCTCGAAGGCTTCGGTGGTCAGTTGCGCGGTGTGGCCGATGTAGCGGCCCACCAGGTCGGCACGGGCCACCTCCACGAGCTGGCCGCGCGGCAGGATACGGAAGGAGCGCAGCAGGTCCGCGTAGAGCCGTGCGACCGTTGTCTTGCCGGTTCCCGGCGGACCGGAGAAGACCAGGTGGTGACTGATCCGGGGCGTGGGCAGCCCGACCGCCTCGCGCTGCCGGTAGGTGGTGAGCAGGTCGACGATGCCCCCGACCTCGCGTTTGACGGCTTCAAGCCCCACCATGGAGCGGAACTTGGCGAGTATGTCGGAGTCTTCCGCGGCGTCGCCGTCACCGGACCGGACCTGGGCGGCCTCCTCGTCGCCGACGTCCTCGGGGAGGATCAGCATCAGGTCGGCCTCGCTCGCGTCCGGGAGGGAACCCAGCCGGTAGGACTGCCGGTCGACCATCTCCTCGAAGACACGCCGGGCCGCGCGTCCGTTGCCGAATGTGGCGTCGCGGCGCATCTGGGAGAAGCGCAGGTGAAGCGCCTGGCGTGCCAGTGGGTCGAGAACGTAGCTGTGACTGGTGGACATGTTCTCCGTGATGGTGATGAGTTCGTCCACGGAGTAGTTGTCGAATTCGATGGTGCGGGTGAAGCGGGACGACAGGCCGGGGTTGGCCGCGAGGAAATCCTGCATCTCCTTGGAGTAGCCGGCGGCGATGACGACGGCTTCGTCGCGATGGTCCTCGATGAGTTTGACGAGGGTGTCGATGGCCTCCTGCCCGAAGTCGGCGCCGGACCCCTTGCTGTCGGAGAGCAGGGTGTATGCCTCGTCGATGAACAGCACACCGCCGAGGGCCCTTTCGAAGGCTTCCGTCGTCTTGATGGCCGTGCCGCCGATGACCTGGGCGACCAGGTCGGACCGCGACACCTCGACGATGTGTCCGGAGGGCAGCATGTCCAGGCTCGCGAGAATGGCGCCGTAGAGCCGGGCCACCGTCGTCTTGCCGGTGCCGGGCGGACCGGCGAAGACGATGTGCCGGCTCATCGGCGGTGCGGGGATGCCGAGCTGGGCGCGGCGCTGGGTGAGGCGGCCGAGGCTGATGAGTGTGTTGACCTGGTGCTTGACGCCCGCCAGACCGACCAGTGAGTCCAGCTCCGCGAACGGGCCTTCGGGCGCCGGGGCGGTCTCGGGCGCCGGGGTGTTCTCCTTGTCCGAACCGCCGCCGCCCGGTCCGTCCGCGCCCGCGCCGCCCTCCGCGGGCTCCGCGCCCGGCCAGGAGTCCGCGACCTTGTTGTCCGAGCTGGTGAGACCGTCCACGGTGAACCGCGTGCCGGGCTTGGAGTGGCGTAGCCCCGCACCCTGGTTGGAGCGCACGGTGCACGCGGTGACGGAGATCTGTTCGGCACTGTCGAAGCGCATGCCGTCACCGGTGTTGCCGCTCAGTTCGCAGCCGTTGAGAGTGGCCCTGCCGCCGGCCGAGACCAGCACACCATGGGCGCTCGATCCGGTGACCCTGGTCCGGACGAGGGAGATGTCGCCGCTGTCCTCGACGGCCACACCGGAGCCGGCGCTGCCGGTCACCTCGCAGTCGCGCAGCGAGCCAAGACCGCCCTTGCCGATGGAGACGCCGGCCTTGCCCGCCGCACGGAAGGCGGAATTGCCGATGTGCGGATTGCCGTTGCTCTCGGTACGCAGTCCGGCGCCGATGGTGCTCTCGATCTCGCAGTCCTCGAACCTGCCCCTGCCTTCGTCCGTGACCAGCACACCGGGGCCGCGGGAGCCGGTGACCCGCAGGTGGCGCAGCAGCGGGTTGGCGCCGGAGCGCACGGCGACGCCGACACCGCGCGCGCCGGAGACGTCCAGCCGGTCGAACTCGGCTCCGGACTCCTCGGTCAGCAGCACACCGATGCCTTCGCTGTCGCTGACCTTGGTGCCGGTGAGGACCGGGGTGCTGGACTCACTGATGTGGATGGCCGTCTGGGCCGCCGTCGTGAAGGCGCAGTCGGTGAACTGTCCCCGGGCCCGGCCGGTGACGAGGAGTCCGCTGCCGCGGGTGCGTTCGGTGGCGCAGCGGGTCAGGTGGGGATCCGAGCGGTTGGCCAGGACGATTCCATGGCCGGTGGTGTCGCGGACACGCACGTCCTCCAGGAGCGTGCGAGCCGCACTCGCGAGGTAGAGGCCGATCAGCGAGGTGTGGACCGTGGTACGGAGTACGGCGACGCTGGAGTCGCCCTCCAGGGCCACGGCGGGTTTGTCGGTCGACGATATCTCGCAGTCCTCTATGGAGCCCTTGGACTGTCCGTTGGCGAGGACGCCGTTGCCGCGGGCGTCGCGCAGTTTGCTGCCGCGTACGGTGGCCCGGCCGTTCTCGCTGATGACGACGGCGGACGTGCCGAGGTGCTCGATGACGCAGCCCTCAAGGACACTGCCGACGGAGCCCGCCTCGACAACGCCCGCTCCGACCGGGTTGCTGACGCGACAGCCGCGCATCGCCAGCGAGCCGTTGTTACGGCTGAGCAGCGCGGTCCAGCCGGTGCCGAGGATCTCGCAGCCGTCCAGCGCGACCTGCCCCCGCGCGGCGTCGACCACGGGCAGGTCGCCCTCGCCGCCGCGCAGAACCAGGTCCGTGAGCATGACGGCATCGGCCGCCAGGGTGATGGCGCTGCCCGAACGAGGAGCGATCTCCACGGAGCCGCGGGGCCCGTCGGCGACGATGGTGGCCCGGCTCTGCACGGTGAGGCTCTCGCTGTACGAGCCGGGACGGACGCGGATCACCGCGCCGGAGCGGGCTCGCGCGAGAGCCTCACCGATCGTCGGGTACTCGCCGGTGCCGTCCTTGCCGACGGTCAAAATCTGGCGTGCCACGCCCGGTCCTCCTCAGTCCTGGTGCTGCCTGCCCGACTTGAACCACCAAGTACGGCACGGCAGTGGCCATTCTGCCCCGCGCGGGACGGCAACCACCCATCCTGGCCCGCGGCGCCCGGCCTGCTCTCGGACGCGGTCTGTGCTGCGGGAACGGCCGGCCGGATGAGACTTTCAGAGGATACTCAACAGTTGGCACGCGGGGTCGGCCCGGCGTGGCACCGCCGGTTCGACATAACCCGACAGGTCCGACAGGTCCGGCCGGATACCGGCCGGCAGCGGCCTCAGGCTCCGTACACCGTGACCCTGGGGGCGCCCCCTCGGGCGATCTCCAGGACGTGCCGCTCCGGCAGCGTCGTCCACTCCGGTTCCGGGTGGGGCCATCCGGTGGAGGCGACGACGGTCCTGTTCCCGTGCTGACGGTAGTGCAGACCGAAATAGCCCGCGCCCCGGCGCTGGATGACTTCGGAGCCCGCGTCGTGCTCGGTGTAGGCGAGCAGTGCGGTGGGCGTCAGCAACAGGCAGTTCAGACTGGCGAAGCCGGTGGTCAGGGAGCGCAGGTCGTCGGCGGTCTGGATGAGGGCCTTGGCCGGTGAGAGGCCGTCATTCATCCGGCGGCGGACGGCGAGGGAGAAGCGCTCGCTGTCCGTGTCCCCCTCGGCCAGGGTGAGAAGCTCGGGCCCGATCACGCCGTCGAGACTGGTGTAGGGGGTGAAGTCCCCGTTGTGGGCGAAGGCGGTCTCCGCGTCGCCGAACGGATGAGTGTTGGCCATGGTGACCGGGAAGCCTTCGCTGGCCATCCGCAGGTGCAGCAGCGCCGCGTCCGTGGTGCAGGACGTCAGGAGCGGGCGCAGCCGGGTGCTCCTTTCGGCGCTGGCGGGCTCCTTGACGGACTCGACGGCGCCGCCCCGGGAGCGGAAGGCGAAGCCCCAGCCGTGGCTGTGCTCGCACGCCAGCGCCAGGAACGGATCGAGATCATCGCTCAGCAGATCGCTGACCGGCGCGGGTTCTCCGGCGACTACGCCCAGAAGTCGACACATGGGGCTCTCTTCTCTTCTCTGTACGGGCATCGGCACGGCAGGGCGCCGGGCAGATCACGGCTCGCCTCGCTGAGAGGTCACTGTTTTCGCGCAGCACGGACCGGCCGGTGGCCGGACGGGTGGGGACGGACCGGGGGAAGGTGCCGCCGGCACCGGCGGGGAGCTGACAGCGCGCCTGGCTCACGGCGTCCGGCGCGCACGCGGCGTGGTCGGAGTCAGCCCCGTACGTCCTGTACGAGACCGCTCCTCCGCCGTGCGATCACACGCACCGGACGCTGTGGGCCCCGCCCCGCGGGCGGACGAGGCCACTGCTCACACGCGCCTCAGGGGCGGCGGCGCCTGCGGGCGCCGCCGAGCCGGCGCTCCAGCCGGTTCGCCGCGGATGCCAGCGCCACATTGACGAGGACGAAGACAAACGCCACGACGAGATAGCTCTGGACGATCGTGTGATTGAACTCGCCCAGCACCTTGGCCGAGTTGAGGAGTTCGAGAAAGCTGACGGCATAGCCCAGCGTGCTGTCCTTCAGCAGCCGGACGAGCTGGCTGACCAGGGCCGGTGCGGTCTGTCTGACCGCCTGGGGCAGCACGACGAGTCGCATCGTGGTCCAGTGGCCCAGCCCCAGCGCATGCCCGGCCTCGGTCTGTCCGGGCGGCAGTGCCCGGACGCCGGCGCGGAAGATCTCCGCGAACACCGCCGCGTTGGTGAGGACGATCGGCCAGACGAGCTGCCAGAACAGCGACAGCTTGACGCCGGTGCTCGGCAGTCCCAGCAGGAACGCGTAGATGAGCAGCAGCAGCGGGACCGCCCGCATCAGCTCGACATAGACACTCGCGGGCCACCGCAGGAACCGCGTCCCGGACAGCCGCGCAAGGGCCAGCAGCGCCCCGAGGGGCAGTGCTATGGCACCGCTGACCAGGGTGACCTTGACGGTTGCCCAGAGGCCGGTCAGCAGGTACCGGATGACGGGCCACTGGGCGAAGAGGCGCCACTTGTCCGCCTCGAGCTGCCCCTTGACCGCGAACTGGCCAATCGCGACGGCGATCAGCGCGGCCATCAGGAGCAGGGAGACCGCTGTGGCCACGGCGACCCGCCGCCGCCCACGCGGGCCCGGTGTGTCGAAGAGCGGTACGTCGTCCTCCTCCGCCCTGGCCATCAGCGCGGCAAGCCCGCGTACGGGGCCGCTCCGTTTTCCGGACCCGGCGGGCTGCTTCGCGGTGTACTCGGCCGGCTTTGCCAACGACGTGGTCATCGCAGCACCACCAGCCTGCGCTCCAGAAGCGCGGCCAGCCGACCGATCGCCAGGGTGAGCACGACGTAGCAGGCAGCCGCCGCACCAAAGGTGATCAGGGGTTTCGCGTACTGCTGGTCGAGCAACTGGGTCTGGCCCGTCAGTTCCTGGGTGACACCGACGGCCGCCGCCAGTGAGGAGTTGAGCATCACCGCGATCAGCAGGGACGCCAGCGGCTGGATGATCGAGCGCAGCGCCTGCGGGAGAACGATGAGCCGCACCACCTGTCCGAAGGTGAAGCCGAGCGCCCTGGCCGCCTCGATCTGGCCGAGGGGAACGGCACGGGCGCCCGAGCGCAGCGTCTCGCAGAAGAACGCCGCCCAGTACAGGCTCATGGCCGTCACCACGGTCCAGAAGAGCGAGTAGACCAGCCCGACTTCCGGCAGTCCGAACACGAACAGGGTGAGCAGGACGAGGAGCGGGACGCTTCGTACCGTGGATACGTAGAACCTGCCGAACAGACGCAGCGGTGTCACGGGGCTGATCCTGAACACAGCGAGGACAAGCCCGAGGAGACCCGCGAGAACGAAGGTCGATCCGCTGATCTCCAGGGAGACCAGCAGGCCGTGACCGAATACGTCCAGGTTGGATGTGATGACGCCCATCGGCGGTCAGCCGATCTTCGGTGGGGTGGGAACCGCGCCGGGCACCTGGGTGCCGAGGGTCGCCTTCCACACCTTGCCCCAGGTGCCGTCCGCCTCGATCTTCCGCAGCCAGTCGTTGACGAACTTCTTGAAGTCGGGCTTGTCGAGGGGCAGGCCGATCCCGTAGGCCTCCTTGCTGAAGGTCTCGGACAGGACCTTGACGTCCGGGTTGGTGGTGGCGTTTCCGGCGAGCACGCCCTGGTCGAGCACATAGGCGTCGGCCCGGCCCTGCCTGAGCGCCTGCAGGCACTCGGTGTTCGTCTCGAAGAGCTGGATCCGGGCGGTGGGCACCTGGGCCTTGATGGTCCTGGCCGCGGTCGAGCCCGACTCGGTGACGACGGTTTTGCCGGCGAGGTCCTTCAGCGTGGTGATGTCGGTGTTGTCCTTCTTGACCTGGATCGACAGGCCGTCCAGGTAGTAGGGACCCGCGAAGTTGATGACCTTCGCGCGCTCCGGGGTGATGGTGTAGGTGGCGAACACCGTGTCGACGGAGTGGTTTCTCAGCAGCGCTTCCCGCGTCTGGGCCGTGACATTGACCAGCTCCGTCTCGGGCTTGCCGATGATGTACTGCGCCAGCAGCCGGGACAGTGCGGCGTCAAACCCGTCGACCTTGCCGGTCGTCGGGTTGAGAAGCGAGAACAGCGCCGCGGTCTGCGTGCCGCCGACAAGGAGCTTCCCGCGCTTCTTGATCTCCGCCGCGGTGGAGCCGGCCGGCATCAGCGACGCGTCGGCCGGCTTCTGGGCGGCTATCAGCGAGTCGATGACCGCGGCGCTGTCGGCGGGCGCGGCGCCGGCCCGGGCCCCGGGTGCGCCCGGGACTTTCGCCGTGGAGGACGAGGATCCCGAGCACGCGGCCGTCAGGGCCGTGGCCGCGACGATCGCGACGAGGGCGCCGGCGCGCCTTCTGGTGGCGGCGGTCTTCAGTGCTGCTGTGATGGTCATGGGTTCTCCGGCAGGGGAAGCGGATCGGGCACGATGAGGGGAAGCGCCGCCGCTCCGACAGGGTGACGTCCGCGGAGCGGCGGCGCTGGGGAAGGGCCCGCGCGGGTCGCGGGAGAGAAGGACCCGGGGGCCCGTGGCACAGGGGGACGTGCCGGCCGGGGGTGTGGCCGACGACGCCCGGTTCAGTGACGAAGCACCTTGGAGAGGAAGTCGGCGGCACGTTCGTGCCGGGGGGCGGCGAAGAATTCGGCGGGCGGCGCCGTCTCCAGGATCCGGCCGGCGTCCATGAACACGACGCGGTCGGCGGCCTGTTGCGCGAATCCCATCTCGTGCGTGACGACGATCATCGTCATGCCTTCCGCGGCGAGTTCGACGAGCACCTCCAGCACTTCCTGGATCATCTCCGGGTCGAGCGCGGAGGTCGGCTCGTCGAAGAGCAGTACCTTCGGATCCATCGCGAGGGCCCGGGCGATCGCGACCCGCTGCTGCTGGCCGCCGGACAGCTCGGCCGGGAGTGCGTCGGCCTTGTCGGCGAGGCCCACCCTGGCGAGAAGACTCAGCGCACGCTCCCGGGCCTCCGCCCGGGACAGGCCCCGCACCTTGACGGGTGCGAGCGTGAGGTTCTGCAACACCGTCAGGTGGGCGAAGAGATTGAACGACTGGAAGACCATGCCGGCGTCGGCCCGCAGCCGGGCGAGCTCACGGCCCTCCTCGGGCAGCGGTACGCCGTCGATGGTGATGGTGCCCGAGGTCGTCGTCTCCAGGCGGTTGACGCAACGGCAGAGGGTGGACTTGCCCGAGCCCGAGGGACCCACGATCACCACCACCTCGCCCGGCGCGACATCCAGGTCGATGTGGTGCAGTACCTGGGTGTCGCCGAAGTGCTTGTCAACGCCGCGGATCTGTACCAGGGGGCGGCGGCCGGCTTCGGCGGTGGTGGTCACACGGAACTCCTGCGGGGAGGGATGTCGAGCGGTTTCCTGTGCTGCCGCCATTTGATCGAATCCCGGTCCTTGGTGTCTAACGAGGATTTTTTCTTCGACTCATCAAATTCCCTTATGCTTGCCGGGTGTTGGACGTCCATCAGCTCCAGGTACTGGCCGAGGTCGCACGGACGGGTTCGTACACCGCGGCCGCCGCCTCGCTCGGCTACACGCAGCCGGCGGTGAGCTACCAGATGCGCCGCCTCCAGCAGGCGGTCGGCGCCCCCCTCGTGGTCAGGGTGGGGCGTGGCCTTGAGCTGACCGAGACCGGGCACACGCTCGTCCGTCAGGCGGACGCCATCTTCTCCGTGCTGCGCGCCGCGGATCAGGAGGTCGCCTCGGTCGTGGCGCGGGGCGGTGGGCTGGTCCGGATGGTGGCCTTCCAGAGCAGCTTCGTGACCCTCGTACCTCAACTGATCGGGCGGCTGCGGAGTACGTACCCGGAGGTGCGTGTCACGGTCGTCCAGGCCGAACCCGTCGAGGCACGGCGCATGATCAGAACCGGTGAGGCGGATCTCGGGCTGCTGTGCAACTGGGAGAACGAGGATCTGCCGGAGGGCGAGGGCACCATGCTCAGGCAGGAGCTGATGACCGATCGCCGGTGCGTGCTGATGCGCGAGGACGATCCGCTCGCCGGACGGGCCTCGATCGACCTCTCCGCGCTCTCCTCGCGCGACTGGGTGATGGAGAGCTTCCGGGACCGTTTCATGGCGGCCTGTACGAATCTGGGCTTCCAGCCCAGGATCACGGCGACCGTCGACGATGTGAGCGCCATTCAGGCGCTGGTGGCGTCCGGGCTCGGCATCAGCCTGATCAGCGAGCTGGCCCTGTACGCGCATGTCGCACCGGGTCTGGTCCACCGCCCGCTGCGGAACTGGCCGCTGCGGCGCACCTACGCGCTGCTGTGGCCGGACATGGCACGCGTGCCCGCGGTGGCGACCGTACTGCGGGAGATACGGACGGCGGCCCGTGCGATGCGGGACGGCCCGGGGGAACGGCCGTCGTGATGACACGTGTCATCACGACACGGCGGACCGCCGGGGCGTCCCCGGTGTGGTCCGGATCCCCGGGCGGCTGACGCCCCGGCCGCTATTCGGGCGCCAGGCCCATCATCTCGGCCACGACGCGTTCCTCGACCGTGAGCTGCGGCTGAGGAACGGCCACCTCGGCGACCTCCTGTTCCGGACCGCCGGAGCCCCTGCGCGGCATCGGCGACAGTCCGGGCGCCGCACCCGGGCGGAACACCACCACGGGCTCTCTGCCCGAAAGATGGTTGAGGGCGATTTCCTCGAATGCCGTCCGCGACTCCGGGGTGTTCGGCTTCCAGTACATGTGCGCGCCGTGTTGCACATCCGCGTCACCCGCCTTCATCGCGGATATGGCGCGCTCGTAGGTCGTCGGAGTCAGCGTGGCGCCGTCCGGGGTGTAGAGGTCGAAGATGTCGTTGTCGCTGGTGATCGGACGCCGGGCGCCCTGTGCGTCGAATCCGTGCACCACACCGTCGACCACCGGGTACTGCTGGGCGAGAGCCGCCATGTCCGGAGCCAGACGCCGGTACTCCTCCAGCCGCTTGTCGTAGCGAGCGGTGATCTCGTGCCACTGGCCCTCGTCCATGGCTCCCGTACGCTGCGGCAGGCTCGGCCAGAAGTACCCGACGAGCCCCAGGTCCTTCGCGTCCGCTCCGAGGTGGACATCGGTCGGATTGATCGACTTCGCCTTCAGAACCTCCGGCTTGGGCAGCGCGCCCTCGCTGAGCCACTTCGCCGAGTACGGGTTGGGCGGGCGTACTTCGATGACGAGGTTGAGCTCGTCGCTCAGCTTCCGCAGGCGTGACACGTTCTTCCCCGTGATGCCGTGGTTGACGTCCACCTCGGGCACGGTGAAGCCCGCCCAGTGCGTTCCGAAGCCACTGTCCTCCGGGGCCGCCGGGCGCTGCTGCTGCTGCTCCTGCTCCTGCTCCTGCTCCTGCTCCTGCTCCTGCCGCAAGCTCTCAACCGGCGCCGCCCCGTGTCCGGGCGGCGCCTCGGTCGTCCGCATGACGATCTCGCCGGCCACCCAGCGCGTGCCGTCCGGCCCGACGATCTTGAGCAGCCCGGCCGCCCGCACCTGATGGCTGGGCACGCCCTTGGCGGCGCCCGCCATCGGGGTACCGAACCGGAGCATCTCGCGCCGGGGCGCGGACTGGGTCATCGTCTGCCCCATGGCCGACCTGGCCCCGGCCAGGGGGCCCGTCGGTCCGAGACGGTCGCTCTGGGCGCTGTTCAGTGCCGGGCTGACACCGAGGGTCAGGGACGGGCTGTGCGTCAGGTCGGCCTGGGTGAAGGCTCCGTCGGCGGCGATCTCGACCCGGTCGATCGCGGTGTCCAGACTCTCCGATTCGCTCCGCGGCGCGAAGATCTGTACCTGGACCTCGGTCCTGCCGCTGCCCGGTTGTCCCAGATACGGGGCAGTGGCGGCGGGCGACAGCAGGACGAGTCTGCCGGTGGCGGCGAGCTGGGTCAGCCGGAGGAACATCCCCTCCGCCGATGTCGAGGTGTGCAGCTCGGGGTCGCCCGCGAGCGCGGAATCGACCTCGCGCAGCGCCTGTGCCAGCTCAGGCATCGCGCCGAACTCGTAGACCCCGAACGGCCTCCTCGGAATCCACGGCTCACCGCTCAGGAGTTCCCTGGTGTCGCCCGGCACCTCCATGTCGATGACCACGCCGTCGGCGGGAGGGGTCAGTGCCCGCGTCGGGTCGCCGGTGAAGATCCCCGGAACGATCCGCCGCGCGGGAGTCGCCGCACTCCCTTCGCGCGGGGTTTCCGAGCCGTTGAAGCGGAGGGTCGCACGGGCGTGCACGGCGTCGCCGACGGTCTGCACCGGGTTCGGGAGCTGGTCGAACAGCCGGCCCAGATTCTCCTGCCACCGGTCGGTCAGCAGCCCGTAGGCGCCGGAGGCGAGCCGGTTCAGGCCGCTGTTGCGGCCGGCCCAGCCGAGACCTTCGGCCATCAGCCGGGGCACCTGGACGATCAGCGCCTCGTCCAGGAAAACGGACTTGACGGTCACGGTGTACGCGTAGCGGAGACCGAATTCGGACGTGTCCCCGACACTGCGCTGCCAGGTCCGCCGCTCACGTGTGGAGGTGGCCGCCTCCGTGTAGTCGGTTCCCCTGTTCATGGTGAAGGTGGGCCGGATCCGGTGGCCGGCGACCTGGCCCATCGGAGTGAACTCGGCCTGGTTGCCGACCACGGTGGTGCGCGCGTGCCGGGTGGTTCCCGGCTTCGGCAGCGCCGTGCCGTCGCCGCTGGAGTGGCCGAGCACATTGTCGAGACCGGCGGACTTCAGGGCGAAACGGCCACGTGCCGCGCCCAGGTCCTCGGCGGGCCGCGCGTTCAGCCCGACCTCCACCAGCATCGGGCCGAGCCACGAACGGTAGACGAAGTGGAAGGCGGTGCGGCCGTCCGGGCCCGCGTTGACGAGTGTGCGCATGCCGAGGGACGTGCCGTGCTCGTTGATGCGCGACAGCACGCCGGGCACGTACACCGAGCTGCCGGGCCTGGTCACGCCCGGAGCGACCTGTTCGACCTTGGCCTTGATCACGTTTTGGAAGGCGGACCTGCGCCGCCGGTCGTCGGTCGCCGGCGCGATGTCGCGCTCTCGCTGGTCGGGCCTCTGGGCCCCGCGTGTGGGAGCGGCCGCCGCGGCGTGTGTCTCCGCTTGTGTCTCCACATCAACCTGGACCACGGACCCGAAGCCCAGCAGGCCACCGCTCCGCACGAACGGCGGCGGCAGCATGCGGTCGTACGGGCCGGGCTCCGTCGGCTCGGGAACTCCGTCGAGCCTGAACTCGGGGTGGTTGATGAGGTCGTTCTCGTTCAGCAGGAACTCCACCGCGTCAGGGAGTTCGACGATCCTGGCCTCACTGCGCGGGGTCGCGGTCGCGAGGGTCGTGGCGATCACATTGCGCCGGCCCGTCCGTACCGTGATCCGGTACGTCGCCTTGGCGCTGAAGCGGTGCGCCCGGACATCGTTCTCGGTGGTCACCCGGAACGCGGCGGTGTTGTCGTTGACCGTGTCGCCCTCGGTGACGGTGCTCCGGTGCAGGAGACGGCCCGACGGGACGAACAAGCGCGACGAGTCGCTGTAGTTGCCCCCGAGGCCCAGGCCGTACGCGTGCCCCCGGCCGTAGTTCTCCGTGTGCGCCGAGGCGTCGACGGACTGGATCCACCGCTCGTAGTCCATGACCCCGGGGGCCCGCAGTGGCTTCACCTCCGTGAGATGGCCCTCGACCTCGACCGTGATGTCGGTGCCCTGCAGCACGCCGGAGGTGCTCACGCCCTCCACCACGTACGAGTCGCGGAATATCCGTGCCCCGTTGCCGACCATGTGGTGCGGCGAGAATCCGGCCTCGATGGCCTCCTGCGCGGTGCTCTCCGCGGCCAGCGCGTCCCCGTCGGCCACCAGCCGGCTGCCCCACCGCCACACGCCGCCGGCCAGGCCGGTCGCCCGGCCGACATAGCCGAGGCCGGTCTCCAGTGCTCCGGCCGCCGCGCTCCGCAGCACATCCGCGACCACGGACGTGGGTTCGGCGTTCCGCGCGTTCTCCGGCACGGCCTCCGGCGTTTCGGCCGGCTCCTCGTGGAAGGTGCCGGGGAGGGCGGGTGGTTCACCGTCGTCGTCGGCGTCCTCCGCCGTCCGGGCGGGCACCGCCGGAAGCTCACCGGGGGTCTCCTCCGGGTAGGCGCCGGGCATGGGAGGGAGATTCCGCGCGTCCTCCTCCGACGCGGCGCGGGCCAGCGCCTCCAGCATGCCGTTCACGGCCTGGCGAACGGCCGCACTGCCCGCGACCCGGTCGAAGATCGCGGTCTCGGGCAGTTCCACCGCGTCCGCCGGACCGTTCTCGTCCTCGGCGGACAGCGGCCGCGCCTGGGCGGGCGGCGGCGGCGCCTCGGTGCTCGCCTCCGTCAGTGTGCGGTACGTCGGCAGTGCCAGGCTCACGGAGCCGTCGTCGTCTCGCGGGGCCGGCGCCTCTCCATGGCTCCATGACATCTCCGTCCGGTAGGTGACCGGGACGGTGAAGACCTGGATGCCGTCGGCGGTGGGACTGAGAGCGTAGAACTCGTGTCCGGCTCCGGCGCTGGACCCGGTGATCTCCGCTCCCTGGCGGGTGAGACTGCCCTCTCCCGTGATGCCCTGCAGTTCCAGGTCGCCCACGTCGTTGAGCGGGTTCGTGAGGGAAGCCTGACCGGTCAGGGTGTACGCCCTCGGGCTGCGGTTGACCTGTTCGTCACCCGGGATCGTCGACCCCGTGTAGTTGAGGGTCTGGATGTCCTTGAGTTCGAGGTCGTGGGTGGCACCGCCGTCCTCGGCGTCCTCGACATAACGGCGTTCGGCGGTGATGCGGACCGAGACCCGCTCGGTACCGCCCGCCACGGTGGGCAGCTCGAACCGGACGACATGGCCGCCCTCGACCATCTCGTCCAGCTCCCCGCGCAGGCCGGAGACCGAGCGGATCTGTTCCAGCTTGCGCACGTTGTTCAGCCGCTGGAGGTGCAGGGCGTTCTCGACGGGGCCCTGGTACCAGGACGGGACTCCGCCCCCGCCGGGCGGCAGGAAGCCCTTTTCCCGCAGCCAGTTCTCCAGATCGGTGAAAATGTCCTGAGTGCCCTCCACGCTCAGCGGGGTGGTGGAGACGTTGAGCGACCGCAGGTGCAGGACCTCCGGCGGCAGATAACGCCTGGCCTCCGGCGTTCCCGAGACGGTGGACTCGGACGGCACCCGCAGGATCAGCGGATACCGGGGCTTCTCCGGCCGGGCGAGAACGCTGTCGGGCTCGGGACCACGCTCAGGACCGTCCGGCTTCACCAGCGCGATGTCGTACACGACGTCGGCGTTCTCCCGGAACAGCGGTTTGCCCGTGCGCAGGGAGTGCGACGTCCTGGCGCTGCCACCGGAGTTCAGCGTGTGCGTGACCTGGTGCTGGACACCGCCCTGTCCGGTCACCGCGAAGCCGAACGGCTCGGTGTGAGTGACGGGATCCGGCGCGCCCGAGGCGATACCGGCGGTGAGCGCCACGGACAGCCCCGCCGCGTTCGCCACGGACGCGCTGCTGGTGAGCCGTACCGAGCGCAGCACGTGCGATTCGAGGACGGAGTTCTGGGTGGGCGGTCCGGCCACATGGTCCGGCCCGGTGCGCTCGTGCAGATCCGCGTGGACGCGGAACATGCCGATGACTGAGCCGTCCTTCGCGTACAGGGTCGGGGACAGGTGGTTTCCGCCGTACAGCAGGGGCATGTTGCCGCGCACATTGCCCTCACCGAAGAACTGGCGGAGTTCGTCGAGGGACGTCTCGGAGACCTGGGCCAGGGACCCCTTGAAGGAACTCAGCACATCGGCGAGCAGCTCATCGGCATGGGGCACGGTCTCGGTGGCGAACAGCGGGACCTTGCCTGTCACCGTGGCGAGCGGGGCCGGGCGCTTCGCCGGGTCCTGGTCGTCCCGGGCGGCGGCGCCGTCGTCCGCGTCGGTCAGGTGCTTGGGGAACCAGACAGTGAGGCGTTCCTCGTGCCCGGGATTGCGCTGGGTGTGCCACTGATCGTCCAACCGCACCGTGGTCAGCGCCTGGTGCAGGTCCGCCGTGGCCCTGATCTGCCAGTTCATCACGTACTCGTACGGCCAGGAACGCTCCCGGCTGCGCAGCAGGACCATGGGCTGTACGGTCGCGGCCGCCGCGACGGTGGTGGTCGTCTGGTTGTACGTGAGGCTCGCCTGCGGGGTGATGGTCAGCCTCTTGAACCAGCCCGCGTGCGGGAACTGCCAGGTGTGCGAGTAACTGAGGTTCATCGCGCGCAGATCGCCGACGCTCTCGGTGTCACCGACCTCGCTGACGCCGAACATCCAGCGCTGGATGTTGACCGGCGGGCCCTGCGGGTTCTCCATCTGCTGGATGTCCGGGTCGCCCTGCTGCGGCCGGGACAGCCGGAGCCGCAGAGCCACCTGGTACGTGTCGCCTCGGTGGGCGACCTGGAGGGGCGCCCCGTGCTCGCTGAACAGGCGAGCCCATTCGTTGCTGAGGAAGCGCGCGGTGACGGTGGCGCGGACCGCCGTGCGCAGCGCGGTGTCCTCGCCGCCGTCTCCCTCGATCTCCCGGATCACCTGGTCCTGAAGCCAGGTCACGGTCCCCTCGGGAACGGGCGTGACATGCACCAGCCCCTGGGCCCCGTCACCCCGTGCGCCGAACTCCGCGACCGCGCTGCTGAGTTGTTCCCCCGGTGGCTCCTCCGCCAGGGCGTTGAAGTCCCGGAAGCCCTGCCACACGTCGTCCTCCGCGCGGACCGCGGCGACCGGATTGGCGCCGCCCCGCACGGCGGGGTCGTCCCCGTAGAGCCGGGACAGCAGCGGCACCAGCGCCTGCTCGTTGTCGCGCACCCACTGGGGACCGTTGTTGCGTGCCAGACCGGTGTACGGGTCCCGGCCGTGGTTCGCGCCGAGGTAGGCGTTGGAGGTCTGGGCGAAGTACTCCGCGGCGCTGCGGGAGGCGTAGTTGTCGACCGGGCGCCCGGCGGCGTCCCTGCGAGGGCCGTCGGCCCACTCGGCGTCCTGGCCTTCGGCGCGCCTGGACCGGTGACGGGCCTCGATCTCCGCCCTCTCGGCGTCGGTGAGACCGAAGAAGTAGACCAGGTGGGCCAGTTCGTGGGTGACGCTGGAGTAGCCGTCCGGATACGACGGCACGTCGTCCAGGCCGGTGTCCGCCCCGAGCAGGTTCTCCTCGGCCACGGCCACGACCCGCGCCCGGACGTCGGTCAGCCCCCGGGACTCGTCCGCCGGCCGGGCCGCCTCGTCGGGTCCGTGGGTCCTGAGGTCCCGCAGGTGGCCGTAGCCGGGCAGGTCGGTCGGGCGTACACCGCGCGGCACCAGGAGGATCCGCGCCCCGGATTCCTGGATCCGTGCGGCGGTCCCGGGGTCCTGGAGGACGCGCGCGGTCTGCCGGAGCAGTTCGTTGCGGGCGGCGACCGGACGTTCCGCTCCCCCGGCGGGCTCCGTGATCAGTGCGAGGGCCGCGTCCAGGGCCCGGCCGTCCGGCAGCGGCGCGTAGAAGTCCGGCGCCGTGACCGGATCCGCCGGGGACTCCTGGTCCTGTCCTTCGACCGGGCGCGGGGCGCCGTACGAGGGCTCGGCCTGTTCCTCGACCGCGGAAAGAGGGGCCTCTGTCACGGTCGGGGACGGTACGAGCAGCGCGGTGCCGAGCAGCCCGGCGATGTTCAGGCCCGCGGGGGCGCTGAGGGGCCGTCCGGTGCGCGGCGGCGACGGCACACTCAGCAGCGACGGGGGCAGGAAGGCCGTTGTGGCACTGCCCGGTGTGGCCGGTCCCGGGTCCATGGAGAGCGGGAGTTCCGTGACCGTCGGCGGTGCCGAGCGGAGCGCCGGAGTGACGGGCGTGGCCGGGGCGGCGAGCTGCGGCAGCGGCGGGCTCAGCGGGGTCTGCTCGACAAGCGCGGCGACGAGCGGGGAGCCCTCGGCCAGGTACTGGAGGGTGCCCCTCATCGAGGGGGCGGGCCGCTCGCCGGCCGGGTGCATCTCAAGGTCCGTCACGAGCCGCCTGCGGAGTACGTCCGCCGGGTGGTCGGCTGTGGGCACGACGCCGGGCGGGAGCTCGCGGCCCCGGTTGTGCCCGAGGACCTGGAAGTCCTCCTGCCGCAGCACGGCGGGCCCGTCCGCCGCCGGAGTGGCCGTGAGACCCTGCAGTTCGTTCAGGTTCTCCTGGAGCAGACGGCGGAACGCGGTCTCGAACCGTTCGAGGCGTTCCCTGCCGCTCTCCCGGGCCCTTTCCTCGCGTCCCGACAGCTTCGCCAGGCGGTTCTCCAGGGCCCTCAGGTACCGGCTGCTGACGCCGTTGCCGCCGACCGAGTAGCGCAGGACCGGCAGCGGCATACCGTGCGTGAAGCTCCACAGCCCGACGCGCGCCACCCGCCCGGCCAGATAGCCCAGCCGGAACAGCTCGTCCTCGGACAGGTCGTACCGGCCGTCGTCGAAGGTGAACCAACTGGACGGCCCGGCCGGGGCGTTGTGCGCGCCGACCACCACCGCGGTGAGCGGGTTGACGACGATGCCCGGCCTGTCCTCCTCCCGCAGTCCCGCCATCTGGTCATGGAAGGTCCCGTGCGGCTGCTTGGTGACGAACCGCATGTGCCAGAGCCGGCCGGGCGACGGCAGACCCTGCTTGCCGGAGAGGGTGCGCAGCGCCTGCTGGGCGAGCCGGGTGGCGCCCTCGACGGCCTTCTCCGCGGCCGCCACGGCTGTCTGCCGTTCGGGCGTGTCGGGCAGTGCCCCGGCGTCGGCGAGCGCGGTACGGGCGTCCCGCAGCGCGGCCAACTGGACCACGGCTCGTACGGACGCCTGGGCCAGGCTCCGCTGCGGGGTGTTCTCCGGCGCGGACGTCTCCTCCGCCTCGTACGCGGCCCGCATCTCGTCCAGCCGGTCGCCGAAGCGCGTCAGGTTGCGCTCGACGGCGGCCTCGAAGATCCGCCGGCTGCCGCCGTTGCGGGCGTAGTTCTCCAGGGTGACCTGAGAGCCGCCGTCCTCGCTGGCGAGGACAGCGGTGGCGTAGTGGTAGCCGAAGGGGTTGTCGACCGGGTGGAACGCGTAGGCGTGGTCCTGGAGTGTGAAGTCGCCCTGCTCGTCGCGCGAGCCGATGGACTGGGTGAGATATGCCTCGCCCACCTCGGCCCAGGCGAAGGAGTTGATGCCGACGCTCCTCGCGGTGTTCTCCAGGGCCCGGTTCATCCCGGCGTTCCCCGGGGCGACGCTGAGGTACGTGCCGTAGCGCTCGCCGGGCAGCGGCGTCACCGGCAGGGGCGTCCGGGGCGCGAGCGCGGGACCACCCGGTACGGGGCCGGCCGTGGCACGGCCGCGCACCCCGGAGGCCTTCTCGGCCGCCCAGAAGGCGTCCGGGGTGCGCGGGGTCCTGCGGCCGCCGTCCACGACGTCCGCCGTCGCGTCGGCGAGGCGGTGCATCTCACTGACCTTGAGTCCGTCGGTGGCGCGCATCGGGCCCAGGTCGGTGAAGCCGCGCCGGTCCCGGAAGACCAGGTGGTCGGGCATACCGCCGAGCAGGTCGCGCGCCAGGTCGCGGCAGACGTCGGTCGGCTGCTCGTAGAAGTCGGGGCGGACCCGGAACAGGGTGCGGTCCGTGCCCTCGTGGCGGACGACGATCGACACGTCCTCGTCGGCCACGAGGGTCACACCACTCTGCGTCGCCCGCAGCGCGGCGGCGGAGCGTGCGATGGCCTCGCGCGTCGCGAACGCCTCCTGGACCTCGTTCTCGCGGCTCAGTGCCAGCGTGCCGTCCTCGGAGAGCCGTAGCGCGGGATGAGCCTCGGTGACCAGCGGCTGTTCCACCGTGACCAGACGCGGCGCGGTGCCGTCCGCCTCCTGTGTGGTCCCGCGCCCGTCCGCCGTCGTGCCCTGGTCGGAGAGCCGGATCGGCATCACGCGGCGGAAGACGCCCTCTGCCGCGGCCCGGTCGTCGGCCCGCACGACATAGTCGTCGGTGATCAGCCGGCTGTCGCCCTCCCGGCCGGGAACGTCGATGCGCAGCGGCTGGGGCCGGGGACGGCGTACGCGCGAGGGGTCGGCGGAGCTGGAGCTGTCGTCGGAGCCCTGCCTGGCCGGCGCGTGGTCCCGGCCTTCCTCCGACGGCGGCTCCTGCCGCCGCGTCGTGCCGGTCTCATCCGCCCGCTCGGCGGTCTCGGACTCGGTCCGCGCGTCGGAGCCGTGCCGGCCGCCGGTGTCCTCCGTGTCGGCGGGCCGGGATTCCGGAGCCTGGGTTTCGGCGGTTCGGCGCTGCTCGAAGCGCGTCAGCAGCCCCTCCGGATCGGCGTGGCCCCAGGCCCGGACCGCCCCTTCGTCGACGGACAGCCGCATCCGCGCCGCCGCCAGGGCGATCACGGCCCTGGCGGGGGCGTGGGAGTCGGCGAGCGGCACCCCGCGCGCCGCGTCGACGCGATGAGCGCGCGTCTCGGCGCGGATCTCACGGACCCGGGCGGCGGACGCCTGATAGCGCTGCCATGCCTGCTCGCGCGTGGCCGGGAAGCCGTCGGCATGCCGCGCCGGGTCGGGCCGGAAACCGGAGGCGTCCGCCTCCAGCTCCTCCAGCCAGGAGAGGGCCCGGGTGTCCTCGGCCGGCGTCTCCGTGGCCGTGCGGTCGCGGGCGGGGCCGCTCTCCCTGTCGAGTCCCAGGGCGTTCAGCAGGTCGGTGCCCATGCCCAGGGCGGGGAAGTGAGCCGTGTCTCCCCTCGCCAGCAGTTCGGGCGGCGGGTCGAGCAGTGTCCCGTGGGCGTCGAGGTCGATCGACTGGACCACGCCCACGTCCCCCTGCGGGGCGAGGACCAGGACGCCGCTGCGGTGGTCGAACCAGCGCACGTGGCCGCGCACGTTCACCGCGTAGAGCGGCCTGCCCTCGCCGTTCGAGAAGCGCTCGGGCAGTACGAGGGAGCGGGCACCGGGGCCCGCCGCGAGCAGGGTCCGCTCCAGGTCCGCCACCGCGTCCGCGAGGGGCTCGCGCCACACCCGGAAGGCGAGGCCCACCCGCTCGCGGTCCGCCTCGGTCAGGACGTCCGGGTCGTCCGGACGCTCCTCGTCCGTCATCCGCGCCGCGGACCGGTGACCGACGGAGGCCGAGGTGGCCGCCTCCTGGGGCGCGACGGCGTCCTCCCGCGGGGACGCGCCCGTGGCCAGCAGGTCACCCACGCTCTGAAGCAGGGCGTCCCGGCGCTCGGCACCGACGTCCTCGGTGTCCCGCGCCAGCTCACGCAGTCCGTCGAGCGCGAACTCCGCGTCCGCCCTGGCCTCTTCGTTCGCCGCCTCTCCCCCCTGCGTCAGCCGCAGCGCGTTCCGGTACAGGGCGGGCAGCTCCGGATCGGTGGCGCGCAGCCGCCACAGCCGGCGCTGCGACTCGGCCGACACGGCATCGGCGAAGCTGCGGCTGTGCTGCCACGAGGTCCGGTAGATCTCGCCCAGCTCCGACTCGTCGAAGCCGAGCTCCTCGACCGTACGGCGCAGCTCCTCGCCGATCAGCCCGGCGCCATGGGCCTCCTGGGCGGTGAGCCCGTTCTGGCCGGGCGCACCGGGATCGAGGGGATCGAAGGCGTAGACATGGCCCGAGGGCTGCGCCCAGCGGCTGCGGACCGTGCCGTCGGCCCCGATGACGTCCAGCCTGACGTGCGCCGCGAGTTCGTGCGCGATGTTCCGGACCAGGTGATCGTGGGAGAGTCCGTGGAAACCGAGGGCGGCGGGGATCGGCACCGGCGGCAGCGCCGGGTCGTTCCTGAGCGTGGCACGGACCTCGTTGACGGCCCTCGCGATGTCGCCGACGGCCCGTTCGGCCGAGCCGGTGAAGCGCGGCACGGAGGGCAGCCTGCCGAACTCCGCCTCGTAGCGCGTGAGGAGCTCGGGCACCGCCGCGTCGGGGTCGCCGGTCCTCGCCAGCGCCAGGTCGGCGCGCATGGTGGCGACGGCCCATCGGACGGCGGCGGCGTACGTGTTCGCCGCGTGGGCGGCCGTGTCGAGGGTGAGAACGGCGGCATCGAGCGCGTCGGTCGCCTGTGCCCGGATACGGCGGGCCACCGCCTCATGAGCGCGGGCCGCGCTCGCTGCCCGCTCCCCCGCGGCGTCCCTCATCAGAGTCGCGAGGTCGAACCGCCGCGCGTCCTCCAGCTCCAGCCAGCCCAGGTCGCCCCGGGCCGCCTCGTGCTCCGCCTCCTCCATACGGGCGCGCAACTCGTCGACCTCGGCCTGGAAGAGCTGGACGTACACGTCACCGGTGAAGGGGTCGCTGCGGACGATGCCCCTCTTGTGCGTGGTCGGCCACAGGAGATGGCGCGTGTACCGCTCCGCCTCCAGCCGGTAACGGCCGCGCAGCCGTACGAGGTAGAGGGGGCCCTGCTGCTTGACGTGCTGTTCGCGCCGGTAGTTCTCCGTCCCGGCGTCGCCCACGCTGCTGCCGGTGCCGCGGGACGCCCCGGAGTCACCTCCCGCTGTGTACGGCGGGTAGTCACGGCCGTCGTCCGTGGTCGGCGGGTTGTGCTCGTGGGTGACGCCCGAGTCGAAGGTGCCCGCGCTGGCCGACGGGCGCCAGCGGTCGGAGGTCTGGCTCGCCGTCGTGCCGCTCTGGTGCTTGATGTAGCGGCCCGCGCCCGTGCCCTTGACCGGGCCGAGGACCTCAAGGGCGAACAGGTCGCCCTTCATGTACAGCTTGGCCCTGTCGGAGGAGTGCCCCGGCACGTGCAGCTTGTCGGTCAGCAGGTAGCGGTTGCCTGCGGAGGCTTCCGGCAGGTGATTGGTCTGCTGGGTGCGGCCCATGAGCTGGCGGACGGTCTGGCTGGTACGGGTCCTGGCGCCGTCTGCCTGGTCGCCGAACAGCTTCTTCATCAGCTTCGTCGCCGCCGGCAGCCCGTCGTCCAGCATCGTGCCCGTGACGTAGGCGTCGCCGGGCAGCGGCGGCAGCGGGCGCAGCTCCCGGGCGCGGGAAGGTCCGTACGTGGGCCGGAATTCGGCCAGGCCCCGTGGGACTTGCAGGTCGAGAAGGCCGGACACCGTGTCGGTGTTCACACCGGAGCGGTCGTCGCTCATGGCCCGGTACCAGCCCACCAGCAGGTTGTTCAGCGGCCGGCCCGCCATGTCGAGGCGCCGGACCTCGGCCGTCAGCGTGTGCCGGAACCGGGCCAGGTAGTTGCCGTTCCAGTCGTAGATCGTCTGCTCGGTGACGGCGTTCTCGGCGCGGGTCACGCCTCGGTGGTCGCCCTGCCCGAAGCCGACTCCCCCGTTGTGGAAGGTGTTCGTCTCGCCACCCCCGAACTTCAGCGGCGTGAAGCTCTGCGAGCCGTCGCGGGAGGTGCTCTCCGACGTTCCGACGTAGCCGTGGCCGTAGACCTCGACGCCGGTGTCCGGCCGGAAGTCGTGGATCTCGGGGGCGCCGTCGAGGACATCGGAGATCTTGACCTCCACGATGTCGCCGAGCGCCCAGCCGACCGGATTCACCAGGTACAGGACGTGCCCGTTGGGCGAGAGGAACTCGTCCCACATCGCCACGTCGCGGCCCTTGGCCAGCAGGGCTTGCAGGGAGTTCACACCGCCCTGAAGCCGTCCGATCCTGCGCCCGTCCGCGGTCCACAGCTCGGGCCCCGAGGCCAGCAGCCCCGGCGCCGTCTCCTCGATCAGGTCCCGCACGATGCCGTAGGTGGTGCGGCCGTCCTCGTACTGGAGGTCGTGAACGCCGCTGTGGCCCAGGATCCGGCCGCCGGTGTCCTCACGGGTCAGGTATTCGGGGAGCCGGATGTCGTCGAAACGGCTCGACGGGTCCCGCAGTTCCTGCCCGAACCGCGCGTTGAACGCGGCCCTGATCCCGTCGTCCAGGATGGGCAGTCCGCCGTTCTCGTGCAGGCGCGCGAGCGTCACCGCGAGTGCGGGGCGGTCCGCGTCGAGGGCCGCCGGCAGGTCGTCCGGCAGCGCCGCCGCGTCCTGGGTCCACCGGGACAGCACGGCGGCGACGGTGTTGCCGCTGAGCCTGACCTCGCCCTTGCCCCAGCGGTTCATCACATCGACAAGCTGCTCGTCGGAGACGGGCACGAGGCCCTTTCCGTACTGTTCGAGCGCCTCGGGCTCCGAGAGCAGGAAGACGACCGTGCGTCCCGGCACCGTCTGCTCATCGGCGGCGTGCGCCTCCCAGACCATCTTGCCGTGCTTCTCCAGGCGGTTGGCGACAAGGTAGTCCACCGTCGTACGGAAGGCGTAACCGCGGTTGAAGTCGAGCTGGATGAGCTCCTTGCCGCCGGTGCGCCCGTCGCTGGAGGACGTGTTGTGCTGCCAGGCGCGGTTGGCGTCGACCGTCCCCTGGACGAATCCCGGACTGTCGGGGTCGTCCGGGCGGGTCGGACCGCCGACCGTGACATCGGCCTGGGCCCACTTCAGGCCGGTGCTCCCGGTGTCCGTGGTGTTCGTCTGGAGCAGCGAGAGCATGATGATGCCGAGAACGAACTTGTCGGGTGTGGCCCCCGCGAACTGGACGGGTCCCAGCTCCGCGCGGATGTCGACCATGCCGAAGGTGTCCCGGAACCATCCGGGGCGGAACGGCTGGTCCGTGGTGAACTGGCCGTTGGCGATCTCCTTGAAGTGCGCCTTCACCTGGATGGTGTTGGTGAGCGAGTGCAGTTCCTGGTCGGCGTTGCCCTGCGGGCCGGTCAGCGGCCCCAGCACGGAGGTCGCCGCCTCGTACACACCGGTGGCGTCGACGTAATACATCACGGCCCGGTCGAGCACGGAGGCCGGGGTGCGGGCCAGGGTCGTCACACCGGGGCGGCTGACGTCGCCGAGCGGCAGCAGATACGCCCTGGCCCCCTGGTCCGTCAGCACGATCGGCTCGGGGTCGCGGACGCCCTTGCGCATCTCGCCCTGAAGTCCGCTGTGCTGGAGCTCCATCGTGACGGTGTAGTCGCTGAACAGCCGGTGCCTGTTGACCACGCCCGGATATTCGAGCAGTTCCGGGCGGTTGTTGAGATAGGAGACCGCGTCCGTGGCACCGACCTGGCGGATCAGGTCGATCCCGGTGACGGAACCCTTCAACTGGTTGAAGAGGGCCTTGAAGCGGAGGCTGAGCGCGATCTTCTTGCTGCCGCCGCTGAACTGCCCGGCGGTATCCATGCCCATGGCCAGGTTGACGGTGTGGAACTCGTCGGACGAGCCCTCGAACCGCGGGGCCAGGGTCCGGGAACCCCTGGCCTTGAGGACGATCTTCACCGCGTCCACGTCGAGGTCGGTGCCCACCAGACCCCGGCGCCGGTACATCGTGATCGCCAGGCCGCCCTGGTGGATCTGGTCGAAGTGCGACTCCATCCCGCGGTCGCTGAAGTACTTCTCCAGCATGTCGAGGTTGTTCAGCAGGGAGTCCGTCTTGTTGCCGTGCGAGTACCAGCGGCTGCCGGCCAGCGGCGCCTTGGTGTCCTCGGGCAGGAAGCCGAGCCTTTGCAGTTCCTTCTCCACCAGGTCGTGCAGTTCGCGCACGGTCTCCCGGTCGACGTCGACGAGTCCCATGCCGATGCCCCGGCCCTCGGCGACATGCGGGGGGACGTCGAGGTGCTCGGGGTCGCCGGCCCGCCGGCCTGTCCGGCGCAGCAGGCCGGGCTCGTACTCCACGGTGCGGCCCCGGGGCCCCTCGTGAACGATCACGGTGCGCTCGGTGACGTCCTCCGTGGCCTCTGTGACCTCCACTGTCTCGGAGGGCCGGAGGACATCGCCGCGCCCGGCGAGAGCCGCGATCTCGTCGGGGTCCGTGATCTCGGTGATGAGCGGCTCGTCCAGCGCGGGTGCCGTCGGCGGTTCGACGGCCCGGCTGCCCTCGGCGGTGGTGGTCCCGTCGGTCTCCTGGGCCTCCTCGGCCGCTCCGACGGTGTCCGTGATCACCGCCGGAGCGTCGATCTGGGTGACGACGTCTCCGCTCAGCGCGTCCTCGTCCACCTCGAAGCCGTAGGCGAAGGCGTCCGGTTCCGGCATCCGGACCAGCCCCCGGCCCGGCACCGAGGGGGTCCTGACCGCGTCGCCGCCGCGGACGGCGACCACGGCACTGTGCGTGAAGTCCACCCGGTAGGCGGCGGTGAAGCCCGCGTAGCGCGGCACCACGACCCACAGGCCGGTGCGCCCGGCGCTGATGCCGTCGGAGTTCGCCCAGGTCATGGCGAGGGAGGCGCTGGCGCCCAGCCCCAGATCGGGGTTCGTGAACGGCACCGGCGCCATATTGAACTCCGCGCCCGGCAAGGTGACCGTGGTGGAGTTGTTGACCGTGTGGCCCCCGCCCGTTCCGTCGATCGCCGTCCTGACGTTCTCCACATGGGCGACGCTGCTTGTCGAACCGACCCGGGTACCGCGCGAGGCACGCACCGAGTGGAGTTCCACGGACGCGATCGGCCTGCCGAACTTGTTGTGGAGGGTGAACGGATAACCACGCTGATTGCCCACTGCCTCGTCCAGGTGCGCGTCGAGGTTCCACAGCTTCTGGAGCAACTCGGCGCGGGGCACACTGCCGAGGGGCAGCTTGAGCCCCTCCTCGCGCAGCGAGGCGACGATGTGGTCGAAGAGGGCGGGCAGGTTGGTCAGACCCGAGGCGTAGTACACCGGGGGCAGTCGGTGCTCAAGGCCGCCGGTGCCGGAGGCGGTGATCTGGCCCGGGGCCTCTTCGAGGTAGTGGTCCGGCACGTACAGCAGCAGCCGCTGGTCCCCTTCCGTACTGACCGCGGTGGGCGCGATCGAGTCCCAGCTCCGCTCCGCGTCCGTACGGATGCGCAGGGACCAGTCGGGGCGGTACGCGATCATCGTCGAGTCCGCCCTGCTGTCCTCGACGTGCCCGCCCTCCGCGTCCCCGATCTTGTTGGTCGACCGGTAGGAGGAGTTGGCCGCGCCCGAGACACCGGCGAAGACCTTGACCACCTCCAGCACCCCGGGGCTGACGCCGATCCCGTACGACATCGAGATACCGCCGCGTGTCGCGCTCGTCGGGCCCCCGTGGGACTGGACCTGAGCGCCCGTCAGGTATGAGGCGTTGATGGTCTCGTTGGCGTGGAAGAGCTCGGGTCCCGGGGCGCGGTCCGGCACCAGGCCGGCCGGCCCGGTGCTGTCGGGTGTCTCCCGCTCCGAGGCGGGAGCCGGGGCGGTCGTGGTCTCCGGGGACTCGGCCTCCCGGAGGACCGGACGGTCGTACGACCCCGCGGGGCGGTGGACCGAGCGCGGGTCCTGCGGGTCGAGCGTGACGAGTGCCTCGACCTTCCCCAGCGGCACCATCAGCCCGGTGCTGCCGGTGTCGCCCTCGCCCGGCACCAGATAGCGGTAGTTGCTCAGCAGACGCTGCGGCAGCCGGTCCCACTCGGCCTCGGTGACGGTCTGTCCGGACTCCGCGACCATGGCGCGCAGTTGACGTATCACCTCGGTCAGATACGGCAGTCCCGCCCTCGGCACACCGATGGACCTGACCATCGGATCGGCGGTGACCGGCTCGCCGAGCGCCGGTCCGGACGCCTGGTCCTCGGATCCGGGCCGCGTGGACCGCTCCTGGCCCTCTTCCGCGCTCTCCGAGGTCGTCGCGACCGGGGCAGGGGCCGTCGCGACCGGGACAGGGGCCGTCGCGACCAGGGTCGGGGCCCATGGGGTGGTCTGCCGCTGTGTGAAGACCTCCACGCCCTCGGTGTGGTCCTCGTCGAAGAGCCGGAACCCGGTGCCCGGTTCGCCGTCTTCGGGAGCCGGGGCCTCGCCCAGCGTGCCGGCCTCGGGGTCCAGGTGGATGCCGTAGCGGCTGGCGATGACCGGCGACTCCAGTGCCGCGGCCAGCCGCGCGGCGAGCAGGTCCGCCCCCGGCATCGTCAGGATCGGCGCCCGCCCCGGCGCGGCGGCGGTGATCAGACTCGCCAGGCCCTCCACCGTCACGGGCCGGCCACCGGCGACCAGCACGCCGTCGCGCACGTCACCGAAGACGAGCACGGCGTCCTCCGGCACCAGCGCCGGCAGCGCGTCGAGCACGGCCGGGTCCTGGTCCGGAATCCGCGCGTCCGCCCCGGGGAGCCAGAGGGCGAGGGGGCGGTCGGCGTCCCGCGCCATCCGCGATCCTTCGAGCAGCTCCTCGACGGGTACGGCCCCGGCGGGGCGGGCCGCGTCCAGGGCGGGTGCCACGAGAGCCTCGGGTGCGGGGACGGGAACGACCCGCTCCGTCTCCGCCGTTGTCTCCGCCGCCTGATCCCGCTCCGACGGCGCGTCCTCGTCCGGCTCGGCCTCCTCCCTGATCCGCCCGAGCGGCCCCCGGGAGACCGACGGCAGGACGACCTGCGGGAACTCGGGGTAGCCCTGCTGCTCCTGCTGCTGCTCCTGCTCCTGGGCCGGCTCTTCGGGCTCGTCCCCTTCCTCCTCCGGAGCGGTCTGGTCCTGGCGCGCACCGATCCGCGACAGCCTCACCCCGAAGTCGTAGCCGTTCAGCTCGGCGAACTCCAGAAGCTCCTGACGGGTCCGGACCGCTCCCTCCTCACCGGAGTGGCGCAGCACGATGTGGTCGACGTCCGACCAGGACAGGTCCCCGTGGATCTGCGCCTCGAAGTAGCCACGCGGCTCGAACGTGCCGTTGCCGACGCGCTCCTTGAGCTCCGGGTCGTGGGCGAAGTCCGTCGCTTCCGCGAAGGCGAGCCTGACCGGGTCCTCGTCCCCGTGCGCCAGCAGCGGGAACAGGTGGTCCGGGCCGGTGAGGCCGCGGGCCCCCTGCGCGCCCGGAGACCAGCTGTCACGCGGCGTGAGGGTGATCCTCGACGCGACGTCCGGCTTCCAGTGGAAGACGGCGTTCCCGTACCCGGTCGCACCCGCCGTCTGGAGACGGGAGACCAGGGCCGCGTACTTGGGCAACTGCCGCCTGTCCTCGGCGGAAGGGGTGAACCGGTCGAGGAGGGCGTCCGGGGTCGCGGTCTGGAATGTGCCGCCGCGTGAGGTGTCCCTGGCGAGGAGCGCGGCATACCCCATGTTCTCCTCACGGGCGCCGCGCATCGCCGGGTTGGCCTGGGCCCCCGAGAGCTGGGTCTCCCAGTAGTTGCGGAATCGGCCCTCCTCGTCGCCCATCAGGGCGTCGAGCAGGGTCCCCTCGCCGACCCGGCGGCTCAGATCGAAGTTGGTCACCAGGTCCATGCGGTCTCGCAGATGGCCGTGCACCCGGTCGAGCAGACGATCCAGTTCGTCGCCCCGCGCCGGATAGCCGGCGGCCCATGCCCAGTCGCCGTCCGCGAGGTGCCCCGCGACGATCGCGCGATCGCGCCCCGCCATCTCCCGCGCCCGGCGCTCGACCAGCACGACGGCTGTCCGCTGCGCCTCGGTCAGGTCCCGGACGCCGTCCCGGGCACGCACGGCGCGCAGCAGATCCCGGTCCGCCTCGACGTTCTCCGCCTGGCGCCGCAGCATCTCCGTGTAGCCGGCGGCCCTGGCCCGTTCCCGGGACCGCATGGTCTCGATCCGGCCGAGTTCGTTGGTCAGGGCGGCGGTACGGCGGTCCAGCTCACGTTCCACCACCGCCTCGTCCATCGCCAGGAACTGGGCGAGTTCGGTCTCCCGCGCTCCGGGGACCATGCGTTGGTTTCCGCGTGCCGCCTCGGCGCGGCGGTCCAGCTCGGTGCGGATCGCCGCCGTCTCGTCGAGCAGCCGCTGATGGAATCCGCGCAGGTCGGCGAGGCGGCCGGCGGACCGGTCGGGCAAGGCGGCCCTGGTCTCCGCGCGCGCCAGGGTCTTCGCCAGATCACGCGTCAGCTTCTCGCGGTGCTTCGCGCCACGCTCCAGGGCCTGCTGGGATCCGGTGAGGAAATGGGACGCGTACAGACCGGACGTGGCGAGGAGGGCCTGGGCGTCCGCGACGCGTTGGTCCAGCTCCTGACGCCGCTCCGGGTCGGGGTCGTCCAGCCGCTCCTGCTCGTCACGTACGGCGCTCAGCCGCCGCCAGGCGTCCTCCGCCCGGGGCAGCGGGTCCTGGGCGCGGGATCCGGCGACCCGCAGCGGGTCGTCCGAGGGATGGGCGGCGACCGCCATCGCCTCACCCCCGGTGGCCGATCCGCGGTGCAGCACGGGATAACGCGGCTGCCAGCCGGAGGGCAGCGCCGGCGCGACGTCCAGGTCCCGCGGCACGGCTGCCGAATCCCGCCCGGGGGCCTGGCCGCCGGCGTGCACGTACGGCAGCAGGACGTCCCCGATCTGGCGCAGATGGTCCGGTGTGAGGAAGAGCTCGCTCGGCAGGGTGCTGCCGCTCAGGGGCCCCATCACACTCGACAGGCCCTCGGGGACCACCTGTTCGCCACGTCCGCCGGGAGTGAGCAGGGCCTCGGGCGCCGGCAGGTCGTCGAGGACACCGAGACCGTGGACGAACTCGTGGACATACGCGGCGGGGTGCACGCCGGTGAACCACACGTCCTGGACCATGGCCCGCTCGGCCTCCGGCCGCCCACTCCGTACGGTCACCGTGCCGTGGGCCTCCTCGGCGCTGTCCACGAACCCGACCGACACATGGAGGCGGGGCCCTGCCACGGCCGGCCCGGTGACCTGGGCGGGCTGGATCGGCGGCAGCCGGTAGCCGGGCCTGTTGACCACCTGGTCCAGCGCCCGGGCGAAGGAGTGGCGCAGCGCGCTCAGCTCGGCCCCTGTCGCGCCGGAGGAGTCCAGATGGATCCGGCGCGTCACCCGCAGGACACCGGGGTCGTCCGCGCCGTCCCGGTGCCAGGCCCAGTCGTAACCGACCTCGGTCCGCTCGCCGGATCCGGCGGGCCGGGTGACCAGCCGCGTACCGTCGGCGGACCGGGAGAACTCGAACGCCTCGGGGCCGCCCTCCGGCCGCCCCCGGCCGCTGCCGAACGGCACCCATCGGTCGGTGCTCACCCGGCCGGAGCCCCATACCGGTCCGAGGCCGGACGTGAAGAGCGGTTCCGCCGCGAACCGGTCGTCGGTCGCCTGCTCCGCCGCGGGCTCCACCATCAGGCTGTTGTGCCAGCTGGGGTGAACCGGCACGGCGGCGTCGACGGGAGCCTGCTGGTCTCCGGCCCGCCAGCGGACCGTACCGCTCCCCGCGTCCCACACCCCCGTACGCCGCTCCAACGCGTCATACACACTCACCACAGCCCGAGCATCCACCCGCCCCGTAAAAGCAACCTCCCGCTCCCCCGACAACTCATCCCCGGCATCCAACCGCACCAACGTCGCGTTGACATCCACCCCCACCGGATCACCATTCAACACCGCACTCACCTGATACCTGTACCGCTTGACCCCGTACCACAACTCCCGATCACGCGTCGTCGACACAAACTGCGCCACCGGATTGTCACTCACCCACTCAAACAACGACACCACCTCGGACACACTGTCCGCCACAAACCCCCCAGCAAAAACCACCACCGGATCAGCATCAGAAAAACGCCACAACGTCTCCCCCGCACCACTCTCCACCACCACCGCCACATCATCCGCATGAACCAACCCGTAATTTACCGACGGCGCCACATCCGCGCCGGCTGTTTCGGGGCGTCCCGCCAGGGTCCGTGCCACGGCCAGACCCGCGCCGTCGCCCGCCACTTCGAGGGCGAGGGCGACGGCCCCGCGGTCATACCCGGAGTCGGCCTGCCGCGGCTCTTCCGCGTCGCGTCCCTGGGACCGCGCCTGGTTCAGGAGTGTGCCCGCCGTCTCCGCGACGTGCGGGGGGAGCACCTCCAGGGCACGGGTGAACACGTCGGAGCCCTGCGCGCGCAGCCCCGCGCCGGCCTCAACCAGCCGGACCGCCGCGCTCCGGATTCGCGCGGCCCTCGTCTTGCCGGAGCCCGGACGGGACAGGTCGGCGAGGGCGGCGTGGTATTCGGCCACGGCCCGCGCCAGATCCTGCGCCCTGGCCACGGCGCCCCGCTCCGCCGCGGCCGTGCTCGCCCCGCGTCCCGCGCCACCGGCGGTCTGTCCGGCCGGCCCCGGCGTCAGGTCCGCCAATGCGGCCCGCCGGGCGACGAGTTCCCTGGACTCCGTCAGCGCCGCGTCGTTGGCCACGGTGTCCAGAGCGGGCGGCCCACCGATGTACTGGCCGCTGTTGCCCCACCGGTAGTTGTTGTCCTGCCGGGCGCTGCTCCTGGCGTAGACGACGGTGTCCGTACGGCCGTCCGGCGCGAGCGCGAAGAAGAACGCCGCGCCTCCGCTGCCGGAGTCCAGATGGGCGTGCAGGGCGGTGTTGATCCGGCGGGTGCCGGGGGCCTCCCGTACGCCCGTGGCCGAGGTGGCGATCCGTTCCAGGGCCTCGTGCTGGAGAGGGGTGAAGTCGCCGGGGCCGAGGCGTCCCGCGTAGCGGACCCGGCCGCTGTGGTGCCAGGTGCCCGCGTCGTTCGGACGGAAGTCCCTGAACCGCTCCGCCTGTTCCCGGCGCTCGGCGTCCAGCCGGCTCTCCCGGTCGGACACCATACGGCGCCACGCCACGCCCGCGGCGGCCTTGACCGCCGCGTAGTGCTCCCCGGGGGCGATGTCGACCGACTCCAGGAAGGCGTCGAACTGCCGGTCGAACGAGTCCACGGGGGCGTCACGGTCGACGAAGTTCTCGAAGACGTACGCGTCGAGCCGCTCGGGATGCCGCCGGATCTCCTCGGCCGCCATGGGGGCCGCCGTGAGCAGGGGCAGCAGCTCGGGGTGGCGCGACATCTCGTCCCCGGTCCGCTCCCCCTGGGGGGCGGCCAGGAGGTCCGTGAGTTCGGGGGGCAGCGGCGCGACGCTCCGCGGCACGGGGGCGGGCCGCTCCGCCGCCGACGTCCCGGACTCGACGGCCGGGGAGACGGCGGGCGCCTGCTCCGTCCGGTCCCCGGTGGACGCGGCCTCCTGGGACAGGACCGGGGGGATCCGCTCGGCGCGCGCTGACCGGCCCGCGTTCCGCAGCTCGTCCACCGCGTCGAGGAGCCGGGTGTCGTCGGGGTCCGCCACCAGCTCCCTGAACCAGGGGGCCCGGGTCTCGGACAGACGGCGCACCGTGGCGCTGAACTCGGTGTCCTCGACGGCCCGGCTCTGCCAGGAGCGGCGTGCCAGGAACGCCTTCGCGAAGCCGCTGTGCGCCGCGAGCAGCGGCGCCACCCCGTGGCGGGTGACGGCCTGCCGCAGGAGCTCGGCGTCCTCGGGGCGGAATTCGCCCTCGTGCTCGATGAGGGACCTCGCGGCGCCCGGGTGGCGCTGCATCGCGTTCCTGAGGGAACGGTTGAGGAACTGGGCCAGCACGGGGTGGCGCTGGACCACCTGCCAGACCGGGGTCTGTCGGGTGGCGTCGTCAAGGAGCGTCCTGTTGGCCCGTACGGCGTCGAGGAGCTCGGGGCGGGCCAGGAACGTGTCGAGGAGTTCGGGACGGGCCCCCAGCAGTTCCGGCATGCCGCGCAGACCGGCGACCGCGGCCCGCAGCGCCTCGTTCCCGGCGAGCTCGGTGGCCAGCCGTGGCTGTGCCTGGACCAGCTCCACCACGGCTCGGCCGCCGAGGCCGCGGCGGGCACCGTCGGACGTGGCGGCCAGCGCGGCCACGAAGTCGGGTGCCGCCAGCGCCGCGGGCAGCAGGGACGGTGTCAGGACCTCTTCCATCAGTGCGGGATGCGCGATGAACTGCCGCATCAGAGGCACGTTTCCGAGCAGTCGCTGCCACTGCCCCGGGTCCGCCGCGATCCCGGTCCGGTCGCCGAGGACGCCGGCCAGTCCGGGCACCGCCGCCAGTACGGACAGCAGCTCGGGGTTGGCCGCGGAGTCGGTCAGTCGTCCGTGGGTCGCCGTCGCGGCGCGTACGACGTCGTCCGGCGAGGCGGTCAGTGTCTGCAGGAGCCGCGGGGACCCGGCGATGACCGCGAAGGTCTCGGCGCGCTCGGCGACCGCCTTCGCCACGTGCGTGCTGCTCGCCACGAAGGCGTCGATGTGCTGGAAGCTGGGGAGCAGCAACTGGTGGGAGCGGAGGCTGAACGCCTGGAGGTAGTGGGGGTTGTGCTCGATCCCCCGGACCCAGCCGTCGTCGTAGTTGTCCCGCATGCCGAGGTTCTCCACGAACAGCACGAACGCGTCGTCGTTGTTGCGCAGCAGGCGGGGCAGGCCCTCCACCCGTGCCACTTGGCGCAGCACGTCGGGTGAGCGGTCGAAGACGTCGAGCAGGGAAGGACGGACCTCGATCAGCTCGTGCACGCCCTCCCTGAAGAAGATCACCTGGCCGAGGTACGGGTTGTCCGCCACGGCGCGCTTGAGGCGATCGTTCTCCAGGACGCCCTCGTAGCGGCGCAGCAGCGTGTCCGTTTCGGCGCTCCCGGTGCCTTGGCGCAGCGATTCCCCGACGGTCTCGCGGGAGTCGCCCCGGGCGATCGCCGCGACCAGCTCGCGCACGCGCGGAGCGAGTTCCGTGTCCAGCTCGAAACCGTCGGGGGTGATCTGCATCTCCCCGGTGGCCGTGACCGCCGCGAGCAGCTCGCGCACGGCTGCTCCGGCCGGGCTCTTGCCGCTCGCCCGGAGCGTCCGGGCGGCGAGTTCGTCGAACATCCCGGCCTGCTCGGTCCAGGCGTCGACGAACTCGGGGCGGGCGATGGCTTCGCGCAGCACGGCGGGGTGGGCGGCCAGCGCCTGTGCGGTCGGCTGCTCGATCCGCTCGGCGAGGGTCCTGAGCAGCCGGCCGTCCGTGATGAGCCGCATCCAGTGGGTGGCCGACACCTGACCGGCAAGGGGAAGAAGCCGCGAAAGGATGTGGGGCGCGGCCGTGAGATGGTCCACCGCCGTCTGCCACTGCGCGGGCGAGAGCTCTCTGCTGATGGTCGAGTGCCGGTACATCAGACGCAGGAGGGCGGATCCGTCCGCGACGGCCGCGTCCGCGAACGCCTTGCCGCGGTCCTCCAGGAGGGTCAGGGCGAAGGGGACACGTTCCAGCACGCCGGCCAGCCACGCATTGCCGTCGAGGAAGGGGGCCGAGAGCGACTGGACGGGACGCAGGTCGTAATAGGCGAGTGACGCCAGCGCCGGGCTCTTGTACACGCGCGACCGAAACTGCGCCGACCTGGCCAGCGCGTGGTCGAAGAGGCGCCGCTGATCCAGTTTGGTCGCGTCCTGGTACAGCGCGAGCAGGTCCTCATGGCGTGAGGCGGCCATGAGGCCCGCGATGGCGGCGACATCGTCCCCCGGAAGGGTGACCTCGTCCAGCCTCGGGTCGAAAATCCGGCGGAGCATGTGCGGGAGGCCGACGAGTTCCGGGCGGCGCGCCAGGATGCGCACCCGGTCCTGGTGAGCCAGCAGGCTCCGCACGACGTCCCTGTCGTCCGGATTGGTGAAGACGGCGTTGACCGCGGGGTTCTTCGCCCGGATGTACTGGAGGAGGGCGGGGGTGCCCGCCTGCTGGATCTCCTCGGGCGTGAGCTGCCGCGGAACGGCCCCGGCCGGTGTCCGAGGTACCGGGTTCACGGTCTCCACGAGCGCCGCGAGGAGCTGGTCCCCCTCAAGTCCGTCGTAGCGGCGCGGGCGGTACGAGAGCGCGGCCGCCACCATCTTGTTCTGCACCGCGGCACTGATCAGCCGCTCGTCGGACATCAGCCGGACGGCGGTCTCGGGCATGTCCTCCAGTACGTCGGTCAAGGTCGGGGACTGCTGGAGAAGGGCGGCCGAGCGGGGGTTGGCGCCCAGGACGCCGAGGAGCCGCGGATCCGACAGGAGCACATTGTGCTGCTCGGGGAAGTCCCTGAGGAGCGACCTCAGCCGGTCGTCCTCCAGCAGGCTCCGGTAGAAGTCGACGGTGCCCATACGCCTGCGGAACACCTGGGTCACCATCGCCGAGAGGAGGCCGGCCTCGCCCCCCAGCCGCCACAGCGCCTCGACCGGGTCCTCGACGGACAGCAGCGCGGCCCCGAAGTTCGGGGCGTTGTCGGCGAGCTGGCTGATGTTCGCGCCGAGTTCCATCACCTCGCGGAGGATGTCCAGGCGTCCGCCCAGATTCCGCAGCAGGTAGGCGGATCGGAAGACGTACGAACGCAGGGCGGGGTCGGACTCGAGTCCCCGCAGGACGTCTTCCCTGCCGAGGATGTGGGAGGTCTCCCCGGCCTGCCGCGCGTGCCAGTCCTCGCTCGCCGAGACCAGTCCCTCCAGCACTCCGGGGACACCGCTCAGTTGGTCCACGAGGGCCGGGCTGTCCCGGAAGAGGTGGGACAGGCGGGGCTGCTGGACCACCGCGTACAGCACGTGCGGATGGTTCAGGAGCCGGTCCTGGAGCCCGTGGCTCTCGCCGACCAGCCAGTGGACGGCGCCGACGAGGCCGGAGACCGGGTCGCCGGGCGGATAGGCCATCCTGGGCAGCAGATCGAGGGTGACCGAGACGATCTGGCCGCGCTTCTGCCGGGTCAGGCTGCCCGGCAGTTCGGCGACGGCGTTGCGCACGGCTCCTGCGGTCGCCTCGGAGACCGCCGCCGTCGCGGGGAGGGGTTCCTGAGCCGGTGTCCGGGTCTGTGCCGGGGACTGGGACTGGGACTGGGACTGGGCCGCGGTGTCGCCGCCCTGCCCGCCGGCCGTCGCTCCGCTCCTGGCCTTCTTCTTGGCTCCGCCGCCGAGTTCGGCCTTCTCGCCCCACAGCATGGTCTGCGCGATGATCGCGGCCCGGTCGTGCACCACCCGCCGCAGATCGGTGGCGGACAGCTCGCCGTGCAGCCGCATCACCTCGTCGACATCGACCTGCCCGCCGTCCCAGTCGGGAGTCCGTCCCAGCTCCAGTGCGACAGCGGCGGTCAAGTCCGCGGGCAGGCGGGTGTCGGCGGTGGCGACGGGAGCGGTGGCGGTCTGCCACCCGGCCGGCAGCGCGGGGCTCACGTCCGGGTTCCGCTCCGCCTCCGCGACCGGACGCGGGGCACTCGTGTCGCCCGGTGCCCACACGACCTGCCCCGTACCGGCGTCCCAGGTGCCCGTCCGGTCACCCAGGTTGTCGTAGACGCGGACGATCGCCTGGGGGCTGACGCCCCCGGTGAAGGCGACCTCCTCCTCCTCGGGGAACGGAGGCTGGAGTCTTTCGCTGTCGAGGGTGGCGTTGACATCGATCCCGATGGGGTCGGGGTTGCGGGACGCCTGGATCTCGTAGCGGTACGGCTTCATCCGGTACCACAGGTCGCGGTTGCGGGTCGTGGAGAGGTACGGGGACGCCGGATTGTCCTTCGCCCAGGCGCGCAGGGTCACCTGGACCGATGGGTCGTCCGCCTGGAAACCCTCGGTGAACACCGTGCCCGGCGCCGTCCTGGAGAAGCGCCACAGCGTCTCGTCGGCGTCCGTCTCCACGATGAAGTCGGAGTCCTTCGGATGCACCATGGAGTAGTCGACCGCGGGCCCGACGTCGGCGGCCTGTTCGTCCGCCCAGTCGTCGCGGCCTCCGGGGCGCCAGGTGACGGTTCCGGAGTCCGTGTCCCAGGTGCCGGTGCGGTCGAGCGTCCGGTCGTAGACACTGACAACGGCCTGCGCGTCCAGGCTCCTGGTGAACGCCACCTCCTGCTCGTCCTCGTTGATTTCCCTGGCCGGGTCCTGCTGCGCCTCGAAGGTGGCGTTGACGTCGACGCCGGTCCTGTCGCTGTTGCGGAACGGGTCGATCCGGTAGCGGAACCGCCGCCTCCCGAACCACAGTTCGGCGTCCCGGGTGGTGGACACGAACTGCGCCGCGGGGTTCTCGAAGGCCCAGTCGTGCAGATCCACGACCTGGTTGACGTCGTCGGCCACGAAGCCCCGGGTGAAGACCACCTCGGGGGCCGCGTTCGAGAAGCGCCACAGGGTCTCCCGGGGGTGGCTCTCCCGTACGCCGGTGTCGTCCTCGTGGATCAGGCTGTAGTCGACCGCGGACTCCGTGTCGGCCCCGTCGCGCGGCTGGTCCGGAACACTCGCCGCCCGCTGCGCCGCGAGCGGGCCGCCCGCGTGGACATAGGGCGCGAGGACGTCCGCGATCTGCTGGAGGTGGTCGGACGAGAGGACAAAACGCGGCGGCCCCGTCCGGTCGTCGAACGGGCCCATCAGGCTCGATTCGCCGTCGGCGACGATCTGCTCACCACGCCCTCCGGGGGTGAGCAGCGCGCGGGCGTCGGGCAGGTCGTCACGGACACCGAGACCGTGCACCAGCTCGTGCGCATACGCCGCCGGATGCACTCCGGTGAACCACACCCCCTGGACCATGGAACGGTCCACCGGAAGCCCGTCACGCACCTGGACGACCGTGTGGGCGGCTTCGCCGCTGTCGACGAACTCCGCGGTGAGGTGCAGGACGGGGCCCGGCAGCCGGGGGCCGCTGATCTGGTCGGGCTGCAGCCGGGGCAGCCGGTACCGCTTCTCGTTGATCACCTCGTCGAGGGCCCGGGTGATGTTCTGCCGCAGCGCCGTGAGCTGGGCGGGGGTGGCGTCCGCGGCCTGAAGGTGGACCCGCCGCGTAAAGCGGACCGTCTCGTCGGCGGGTGTGCCGCCGCGGTGCCAGGCCCAGTCGTAACCGATGTCGGTCCGCTCGCCGGAACCCTCCGGGCGGCGCACGCCGACCGGCGAGCCGTTCGGGGACACGGCGATCTCGAACGCCTCCGGTCCCGCCGCGGCGGCGGACCGGGAACCGAACGGAATCCAGCGGTCCGAACGCACCTCCCCGGATCCCCACAGCGAGGTGTCCGTGAGCGCGTCCTGAGCCGCCGCCGGCCCCGCCTCGGTCCGCTCCGGCGTCCCGGTCTGCTCCTGGGCCGCGTCCCAGCCCTCGGGAAGGAGCGCGAGCCCGTCGTACGCGGGCGGCTCCCCCCCGTCCGTGACGGAACGTCCCCCGGCGGTCCATACGACGGTGCGCCTCGCGGGGTCCCAGCGTCCCGTACGGTCCTCGCGCCGGTCGTAGACGCTGACAACGGCCCTGGGGTCGATCGCCCCGGTGAAGGCGACCTCCTGCTCCTCCCCGAAGCCCTCGAACTCCTCCAGGGCCTCCGCCGGGAGGACCGCGCGGGCGGCGAGCTGACGGTCGATCGTGGCGTTGACGTCCACACCGCGCGGGTCCGCGTTGAGGGACGCCTCCACCTCGTACCGGTAGCGCTTCCTGCGGAACCACAGCTCGGGGTCACGGGTCGTGGACACGAACGGCGCTTCGTCCGGATCGGCGACCGCCCACTCCCACAGATGCACGACCTCGGCGCCGTCGCCCCGGAACCCCTCCGCGAAGATCTCCTCCGGCGGGTGGTCGGAGAACCGCCACAGCCGCTCGCTGCTCCGGCTCTCCACCACGTATCCGTGGTCGTCGCGGTGCACCAGGTTGTAGTTCACCGCCGGATCCACGTCCGCGGCGGCGGTGGCGGTCCGCTCCCCGGGCGGCGTCAGATACGGGGGAACGAGCCCGGGGACCGAGTAGAGCCGGTCGACGCCCGCCTCCAGCGCCCGCTCCTCGACCGGCGAGGTGGCGTCGGCCAGATAGGAGCCGCGCAGGACCTCGAACAGGGAGTGGTCCTGGCCCGGCAGCATCCACCCCATCAGGGCCTTGCGGAAGTCGGAGACCCCGGTCTCCGGCACATCGAGCCACTGGAAGGCCCGGAGCATGCGCAGCGCGGTCCCGGAGACCCCCGCGACCAGCGGCATCCCCCGGCTGTCGTGCCACTCCTGGTACCACGGCGACGACCTGTCCACGTCGAAGTAGGCCCGTCCCTCGACCCACTGCAGGGGGAACTCGGGGCCCTGCTCGCCTTCGAGTGTGAGATCGGCGGCACGGGGATTCTGCACGGTGGCGGGGGCACGGACCACCGCGAAGACCTTCTCGACGGCCCCCCGGCCGCTCTCCCCGGTCCGGTCCCCGGCCGGCCGGCGCTGTACCTCCACCGTGAAGACGTCGGAGCGCGCCAGGATCCCCTCGACGAGCGGATCACCGGTCTCCGGGTCGAACTCCAGGGTGCTGAGCGGGATCTCTTCGAGCGCGAAGCCGATCACCGTCAGGGGGCGCTCGCTGCGCGCGAGGAAGGTCCGCTCCCGCTCGCTGAGCGGTAGGCTCAGATAGGTGTAGTCCCGCGACGACTTCTTCCTGGGCCCCGTCCTGTGCTGCTCCTCCGGGAGTTCGGTGCGCGAGAGCTGACTGTGCACCATCTCCATCGGGTCCTTGAGGGTGTCCCGGGTGCGGTAGGCGGCCAGATTGCCCAGCGCGAAGGGGTCGTCCGGGGTGAAGAGATGCGCCTGGGACCGCGTCCGGGGGTCCTGTGCCGTCCGGGCGCCGAGCGCCTCGCGGGCGCCGCCGTGCAGGAACGCCGCATAGGTTTCCAGCGCGGCCCTGTCGAGCCCCAGCCGCGCGGCGCGGTCCATGCCGGTGGCGGAGACCGGGCCCGCGTCCTCGGGGCGCGGCTCCAGGACCGACCGGAGCACGGCGGTCAGTGAGGGGACGCCGCTGTCCCGCTCGTACAGGGCCTTCTTGCCGACGGCGTTGAAGAAGGCGGTCATGAGTCCGCGTACCGAGCCGTCCGCGATCAGATCGTCCAGCCATCCGGTGCTGGTCGTGTCCCGGGGGAGACCGATCTGCCCGGCGCTCGTCGGGTCCTCCGTGAAGAAGGCGGCGTCGAGCACCTCCGCCGGTTCCCCGGGATACGCGGCACGCAGCACCTCCCTGAGCCGGACCACGGCCGCGCGGGCTGCCGCCCGCGCCACGGGGTCGGAGCCGTAATGCGCGCCCAGGACCTGTTCGAACACGGCCCGCTCGGCGTCGAGGTCCCGCTCCACGCCCTCCGCGGTCAGAGGTTCGGAAACCGTCTCCCACCGGTCGGGAAGACCGGACCGGGTGGCCGCGGCCGGGCCGGGGCCCGGAACGTGCGCGTCCGAGCCCGGCCGGGCGAAGGGCGCGAGGACATCGGCGATCTGGCGCAGGTGATCGGAGGTGAGGACGAGCGGTCCGGCCAGGGCGGCGCCGCTGATGGGGCCCATCACACTCGACTCGCCGTCGGCCAGGGTCTGTTCGCCGCGGCCACCGGGGGTGAGGAGGGTGCCGGGCGAGGGCAGGTCGTCGATGACGCCGAGACCGTGGACAATCTCGTGGACGTACGCGGCGGGGTGCACGCCGGTGAACCACACGCCCTGGCTCATGGCCCGTCCGGTGTCGGGCAGACCGCTGCGTACCGTCACGACGCTGTGGGCCGCCGCCGGATCGTCCACGAACTCGGCCGCGACATGCAGCCGGGCACCGGGCCCGGCGGGGCCGGTGATCCGGTCGGGCTGCGACGCCGGGAGCCGGTAGCCCGGTGCGTTGACGATCTGGTCCAGTGTCCGGACGAGGGACGCGCGCAGCTCCGCCACCTCGGCCGGGGTCGCGCCGGAGGGCACCAGGTGGATGCGCCGCGTCAGGCTCAGCACCTCGGAGGCGGGGCCTTCGGAGGCGGACGCGTCGGTCCTGTGCCGGCTCCACTCGTAGCCGACCTCGGTCCGTTCCCCGGAACCGGCGGGCCGCCGTACTCCGATGGGTGTCCCTTCCGCGGACACCGCGATCTCGAACGCCTCGGCGCCGTCCTGCTCCGCGTTCCGGGACCCGAAGGGGATCCAGCGGTCGGTGCGCACCTCTCCGGCGCCCAGAAGTCCGGTGGACCGCCAGGGGTCGGCGAGCGCGACGGCCCGCTCCTCCCCCGCCTGCTGCAACGCCTGGTCCGCGTCGCCCGGCACGGGCTCCGGGGCCGGTGTGTAGTCCACCGACGGCGCCACATCCGTGCTCGGCGCCTGCTGGTCTCCGGCCCGCCAGCGGACCGTACCGCTCCCCGCGTCCCACACCCCCGTACGCCGCTCCAACGCGTCATACACACTCACCACAGCCCGAGCATCAACCCGCCCCGTAAAAGCAACCTCCCGCTCACCCGACAACTCATCCCCGGCATCCAACCGCACCAACGTCGCGTTGACATCCACCCCCACCGGATCACCATTCAACGCCGCACTCACCTGATACCTGTACCGCTTGACCCCGTACCACAACTCCCGATCACGCGTCGTCGACACAAACTGCGCCACCGGATTGTCACTCACCCACTCAAACAACGACACCACCTCGGACACACTGTCCGCCACAAACCCCCCAGCAAAAACCACCACCGGATCAGCATCAGAAAAACGCCACAACGTCTCCCCCGCACCACTCTCCACCACCACCGCCACATCATCCGCATGAACCAACCCGTAATCCACCGACGGCGCCACATCCGCGGAGATCTGCGTGGCGACGGCGGCCTGGAGCTGTCCCTCGTGGCCGCGCGGGCGCCACTCGACGGTGCCGGTGCCCGGGTTCCAGACTCCGGTGCGGTTCAGCTTCCTGTCGTACACACTGGCCACGGCCCGGCCGTCGAAGCTTCCGGTGAACGACACCTCCCGCTCCCAGTTGAGGGAGTACGTCTGCTGTTGGGCGGCCAGTGTGGCGGCGACATCGACACCGGTGCGGTCGGAGTTGAGCGCGGGGCTGAGCTGATACCGGTACCGCTTCCCGCGGAACCACAGATCGGAGTCCCTGGTCGTGGAGACGAACTGCGCCACCGCGTTCCCGTGCACCCAGCGGTGCACCCGCACCACTTCGCCGGTGTTGTCGGCCTCGAAGCCCTCGCCGAAGACCGTCTCGGGCGGGTGGTCGGAGAACCGCCACAGGATCTCGGTGGGGGAACTCTCGACGATCCTCGTGTCATCCGGATGAATGAGGGCGTAGTCGACCGTGGGCTCCCCGTCGGACAGCCGTGCCTCCGCAGACGTCTCCCCGGCGGCTGCCCCACGGGCGGACGCCCCGTGGCTGAAGGGGTGGGCGTGGGGGGCGTGGACCTCGGCGATCTGCCGCAGATGGTCCCCTGTGAGGGTGAAGACATCGGGGTCGACGCCGTGCAGCGTGCCCATCAGGCTGTCGCCCTGCTCGTCGTCGCGGTCGTCGTGCACACCCAGGCCGTGGACGAACTCGTGGACGTGCGCCACCGGATGCACATCGGCGTACCAGACCCGTTGGTTCATCCCGTGCCCGCCGGCCGGCAGCCCTGGCCGGACCTCCACCACACCATGGGCCTCGGCCGGATCGGCGACAAACTCCACCGCGACATGGAGCAGCGGCCCCGGGACCGGGCCGGCCGTCCCGCGCACCGCGTCCGGCTGCAGCTCGGGCAGCCGGTGACCCACGTCGTTCACATACTGCTTGAGACCGTACGCCAGGGCGGCACGGACCCGGCTCAGTTCCGGCTCGTCGGCGCCCTGCGCCGCGACCAGATGGATACGACGAGTCAACGACAGGACCGGAGGACGGTCCTCCGCTCCCTCCCGCCATGTCCACGCGTAGCCGACATCGGTCCGCTCACCCGAGTGCGGCCCCCGCTCCACCCGGCGCGCGCCCGCACCGTCCTCGGTGAACACGAACGCACCAGGCCCGGACCGGTCGGCCACCGGCCGCCAGCGGTCCGTCAGGACGACGCCGGAACCGGTGACACGGCCGTACCGCTGGGCCTCGGCCCCGGCCACCAGATCCAGTCCCGCGAACGCGACCTGCCGTCCGCCGGATTCGAGACCGTAGTCGACCCCCGGGGGCCAGTCCGACTGACCACGCCCGTACCCCCCGTGGTGGCCGCGAGCGCCGCCCCTGCTGCTCTGGGCAGGCGGATTCAGCGCCTGGTACTGGACACGGACCACAGCGGCACGAAGTCGCTCCTGATCGGTGTTCCCCATCTCCATCAGCACGGGATCGAGCGTGGCTCCCCGGCTCACGGCGTTGACGGTGAAGTCCCCGGTCGTCAGACCGCGCGCCGCCGGGCCCGCCGCGGCCAGTTCCGCGGCGATCCGGTCCATGAAGAAGCTCGCGACGGCGTTGGCCCGGCCGAGAGCCGTACGCGTCGCGCCGGAAGACCCCAGCAGAGTACGGCCACTGCCATGCCCTCCGATGTCCACCAGCGTATGTCCGGGGCCGTAGGCGCGGCTGCCGACGGCGGCGGCAACCACCTGGCTCGCCAGATCGGCCACCATGTTCATGGCCCCGGGCGAGAGGACGTCACCGCCCTGGGGAAACGCCACCACGGACACCTGGGGTACGGGGCCGGCGTTCCGCGTCGGGCGGCCCGACGTCCAGAGAACGCGTTCCGTCTGGTGGTCCCACACACCGGTCAGACCTGTCTGACGGTCCAGCACCCGTACAAACGCGGCAGGATCGATGTGGTCGACGAAGACCACCTCCTCCTCACCGAGGAGAGCGGGCTGCCCCTGACGCTGAAGAGTGGCGTTGACATCCAGTCCGGTCGGATCTGAGCTGCGCCACGGCTCGATCTCGTAGCGGTACCGCCGGTTCATGAACCACAGTTGGCTGTCCCGCGTCGTCGCGATGAACTGGGAATCCGCGTTCTGCGTCACCCAGTCACGCGTACTGATCACATTGTTCGAGGCACGAGCGGCGAACCCCTGCCGGAATACGTCCTCAGGGGGCCGCGTCGAGAAATGCCACAGTGTCTCCCCGAGCCGGCTCTCCACCACACTGTTGCGGTCACGACGGGCGACGAGCGCGTAATTCACCGGCGGCGGGACATCGGCGTCGCTCTCCTGAGCCCGCGTGACCACGGCGTCAGCGTGGTCGGCGACGTCCTCCGGGCCCACCCGTTCCCGCGCAGGTGCCGCGCTCCGTCCGAGATCGTCCACGCGGACGGCCTCTCGCGGGGCGAGCTGCTGCTCGCTCTCCGGCCGGGGCTCCGCCGTCTCGGTCCGGTCCGTGCCGACCGGTGGCGCGGAAACGGTCGGCAGGGGGGCGGGCCTGGTCGTGGTCTCATCGGTACGTACCTGGTCAGTGAGCTGCTGGACCGTGCCGTCGGCGCCGCCCGGTGTGTCCTCCCGCTGGTCCCCCGCGCCGTCGGCGGCGGGGGCTCCGGAGCCCTCGGAATCGGCCGGGCGCGGCGGGGCGCCGGCGTTGAGGGGGGTGGCGCGGGCCGCCGTGACGGCCTCTTCGAAGGCGTTCTCGTGCCGGCGCTCGTGTGTGAGCCAGGCCTTGATGTCCTGTTCGACCCGGGCCCAGATCTCGTCGTACCGGGCGATGGTCTCGTCCCGGAAGTCCTTGCCGATCCGCTCGACGGCTTTCTCGTCGACGTCGTAGTGGTGGACCAGGCTGTCGGGGTGGCCGACGATCGCGTGGAACTCCTCGGCGGAGCGGTTCAGGACGCGCTGCAGCTCGGACTCGTGGGTGAGCCGCGGCTCGATGGTCTCCCGCAGCTCCCGGAATGTCTCCTGCCAGGGACGGGGAGGAGGGACCTGGGAATCGGCCGGTGACCCGGCGCTGTCGTCGCGTGCGCCGGGAGACCGCGGATCGCCGGAGGACACCGTGTCGAAACGCGGCAAGGGGGCGGCGTCCGTGTCCAGCGGCCCGTCGAGATCCAGCGCGGTGACGGGATCGAGGGACTCGGCCGCGGGTGGGACCCGGAAGTCCGGCTGTTCCCGGTATCCGAACCAGTCCTCGTCGACGCCCTTCTCGACAGCCTTGTCCCACTCCTCGCTCACCCGCTCCCGGCCCGACTCGTGGAGGTCTCCCCCGTTGGCGAAATCGTCCTCGAACCGGTCGAAGGACTCCGTCAGAAGGCGGCGGGCCTCCTCCGTGCGCTGCTCGCGGAATTCGGCGTAGGCGAACCGTTCGTGCAGCGCCGAGGGCGTGGTGACGCGTTCCAGATGAGTCTCCCAGCGAGCCCCGAACAACCGGCTGGTCGAGTCACCGCCCATCGCGGTACGCAGCGCCACATGCGCCGTACGCAGCTCCTTCTGGAAGTCCTCCCGTGCTCGGATCTCCGCGGCCTCGCTGAGGGTCCCGCCGCCCGCCAGGTCCTCCTGCCAGTCCTCCAGCGCCCGGTCGAAGTCCCGCGTGGCGTGCTCCACATGCCGCTCACGCTCGCTGAGCTGCCGTATCTCCTCACCGAGTCCCGCCCGGAGGCGGGTGAGCTGCTCGTCGAGCGCGGCGCGGCGGACCGGATCGGGGCGCGGTCCCGATTCCGGCGTCCGGTACGCCTCGTCCACCGCGCGCAGGTAGGTGAGCTCTGCCCGCACCCGGATCTCGTGCAGGGTGTGCGGGACGTCGGTGCTCTCCGCCTGCGTCAGCAGGTCTTCCTGCTCGATCTCCCTGCTCCGGGCCGTCTCCTCGGCGCCGTCCTCACGGACGGGGTGCACCTCCTCCGCCAGATAGTGTCCGCCGAACAGGTCCGCGGCCCGGAAATCGGACAGCGCCCGTTCGAAGTCGCCGCGGAACATCTCGGTGTGGCGTTCTCGCTGCGCGCCCCACTCGAAGAAGCGCGTCATCCCCTCTCGCGCCGCGGCATGGGCCGAGCCCCATTGCTCGGGGGTGATCCCTTCGGGACCGGCTCGCCGTGCCAAGTCCTCGTAGGCGGCGCGCAGTTCCTCGCGGTAGCTCTCCTCGGCATGCTCTCGGCCCGGTCCGTCCTCAGGCACATACCGGCCGCCGAACAGGTCGTCGTCCGCGAATCTCCTGGCCCCGTCGGAGAGTTCGTCCGTCAGGTCGCCGGACGCCTGCTGGAACCGCTCCTCGACCGCCAGCCTCCCGTGGTAGGCCGTGTCCCGCTCATTCCGGAAGTCCGCCCACTGCTGGGACCGCGACGGCGGCTCGGGGGCCAGAGGCTGAGGCGGCAGAAGGCCGTCCTCGTGCGGAGAGGTCACCTCGTCGGGCGTGGTGTCGCCATCGCCTTCGAGGTGCTGCTCCTGCGACACCACGGGCTCCGGCTGCTGGGGCGCCGGCTCGGGCTGCGTGGTGGTGTTCTGTGCTGTGGTCGTCCCCGACTGGGGCTGCTGCGCCTCCTGGCCGGTCCCGGTGAGGTCGCCCGACACGGTGGCGAGACGGTTCACCCCTGCCGGATCCGAGTCCGCGGCGGGGACCGCGTCGTCACCCGTGGCGATCTCCGGACCGGAGGAGGTCAGGCGGTCGGCCGGCACAGGCGCGGGCACGCCGAGGCCGGTGGGACCGGTGTCGGCGCGGCCGGTCCCGGCAGGGGCGTTGTCCACGCGGACCTGCCCCGTGTCGTCAAGGGTGATGCTGTCCGGGTCGACACCGAGGTCCCGCAGGCCCTGGGCGGCATCGTCACGCCGCTGGACCGCGTCGGCGAGCCGGCGGTCCGCCACGCCCTGCCCGGCCTGGCCGCCCTGCTGGCCTGGCGGACCCGACGCGGCCTGCGCCGCCGCCCGGACCTGAGCCTGCGCAGCGCCGAACTCGGCGATCCGCTGGTCCCGCTCGGTGACCACGGCGTCCGGCCCGCCGTCCGGCCGCCGCTCCGCCCCGGACGTGCCCCGGTCCCGGACGTCGTCGCCGGACCGGTCGGTACGGCCGCCCTCGCCGTCCCGTACCGGGCTGTCGGTGGCCGTCGTGTTCCCCGAACGCTCCCCGCCGGCCGCGTTCTCCGGGCCGAAGCCCGAGGTGGACGTGGGCAGCGGCCTCGGGCCCGGGACCCCGGCCCCGTCGCGGCCCTGGCTCTGATCCTGGCTCCGGTCATGACCCGGGTTCTGGCCGGTGCCGAACTGCCGGCCGTCGGACGGAACGGTTTCGCCGGCCGCGCCGGAGAAGTCCGTACGGGAGAAGTCCGTACCGGAGAGGTCAGTAGCGGAGAAGTCCGTGTCGAAGGATCCCTCCGAGAGACCGGTGAACTCAGGACTCACCAGCGGCAAGTCGACCGAGCGGACCGCGTCGGCGCCGCCGAACGAACCGTCCCCACCACCGGGCCCCGGCGTCAACGGGCTCCCGGCCGGCGGACCGTCCTGCCCGACGACGAGCCGGAATCCGGCCTTCGAGTCATGGAGCCGGTCACCCGGACCCGAAGCGGGATTGAGCGCCCCCGACAACAGCGAGCCGAACTTGTCCTGCAGGCCAAACTTCTGCCCGATCCCCCCACCCAAACCGGCCGCGTTGCGGCTGAGCACATGCCCCACCAGGCCGGCACCCGCACCCGACAGCCCCGTCTCCCAGGACGTGGTGAACTTCCCCGTCGTGAACAGGTTGTACGTGCCCTCGGAGACATTCTGATGTGCCGCGTTGGCTATCGCGTCCCCCAGATAGCCGCTGAACTTGCGCCCCCAGTCCGCCGACAACGCGTCAGCGACGCCGTGCGACAGCGCCGATCGCAGCCCTCCGCCCAGCTCCTTCGGCAGATCGTCCAGGCTCCGGAACAACGTGTCGCCGAAGTCCTTCTTCCCGAACCGCGTCAGAAAGGCCCCCGCCCACTTCTCCCCCAGCGCTCGCGCCTCTCCCGCCCCCATCGCCCCACCAAGGTCCCGGGCGAAGATGTCCCCCACGTCCGCCACGAAACCATTGCGGACCTGGCGGCCGACCTCACCCATCTCGAACCTCTGCGCGATGTTCGCCGCGGTCACACCGATGTCCCGGCCGAACCCACCCCTGCCGACCCCGCCACCCACCGGCCCCGAACCCAGATCGTCACCGCCCTCCTTCGAGAGGTTCCGACCCAGGTCCTTCACCGAGTCCCGGCCACCCCCGGACATCGCTCCGCTCACCAGGTTGTCAATGTTCCCGACAACGTTCTTGCCGACCGCCTTCGAGAACAGACCCGCCAGCGCCGAACCCGCGTACGGCACAAAGACCATGAAGGCGCCCTGGACCGCACCGAACGCGATCGCCTGCTTCAGATACTGGTCGCCGTTCTCCGTGTACTTGCCCTCGTTCGCCAGCGACCACCGCACGAAAATGTCCATCGCGGCACCGAGGCCGATATTGAGGGCCTCGAACACCGCGATCGTCGCCAGCAATCGGACCAGGAAGCTCCGCAGAATTAGCTGGTAGAGCGCCTTCAGGAAGGTCTGCTCGATAAATGCCGCGATCGGATTGAAGATCGCCAGAATCAGCGTCAACGCCCACTCGAACAGGAACTGCACCACCTGAACGATGATCATCCGGTTCGTGTAATCGATCTGATAACCCGTCTCACGGGCATAGTTCGAAATCTTGCCCGCGGTGTCCTTCAGATTCTTTACATAATCCGCGCCCGCGCCCGCGCCGAACGTCGACATCGCCTTGACATAGGCTTCGTTCCACTGGCCGCTGACCTTACCCGAAACCGACTTCGCGATCTGCGCGATCAGCTCTTGAAACTCATCAAGAGCCTTCACCAGAGCACTGTGCGGGATCTCGACTTCCACATGCATGCGCTGCGAGCTGCCGCGCGGGATGTGCATGCCTGTCAGAAAGACAACGACACCGTCGAGAAACGGGTTGACAGCCATGGGCTAGGGGCTTTCGTTTGAATCCGGCTGGGTCAGGGGGCGGGGTCTGGTGCCGTGGATCGCAAGGCGGAGGAGGGAACCGACGCGGAGCGTCGGCTCCCTGCTGTGACGACAACGCCGCGAGGCGTGGTGCCGGGGCACGCGAGCCCAGCAAGATCCGAACGAGAGGCCCTAGTGTCGTCCTCCTCCACCATTCTGGCGGATGTGCTCCAGGGCACCGTCCTGCGTCTTCTGGAAATTCTTGCCCGACTCAAGAGTGAGCCGGGCCGCGTTGGTGACGGCGTCCGCGAATGAGGCGACCGCGTCACGGAGTTGGGCGTGCGGCTTCACATAGTTCTCGGCGAATCCGTGCCCGATCTGGTCGTTTCCCCACGGAGGATCCTGCGGGTCGAACTCCGTCGCGCTCACGAACGCCTTCGCGGTCCGCTCGATCAACTGGCTGACCTCATCGGTCATACCGCCGCCGGCCTGGACGTGCGACGGGTCCGCTATAAACATGTTGTCGTCAGGCATGCCTGCTGCCCCCGTCCTCGCGCGTGGAAGATTGGCGGTTCTCGGCGGAACCCGGCTGCTTTGTCAACAGCCCCTCGGCGCCCAGTGGTTCGAGAAGCCGGTCGAGATCGAAGCCTTCCATCCCCTTGCCCGCGACCCCCAGTCCACCACCCGAGACGGACTCGAACCGGGCCGCCACCTGGTCGGCGATCTCCTGACGAGCTTTGGCCAACGCCTCCAGAATACTCGTCGCCAGAGCCTGGCCCGACATCTCCTTGTACTTGTTGTTGAGGAACCTCAGGCCACTGGCCTCCCCCTGGGAGCCGACGGTCACCTCCACCGCCCGGTCCTTCGACCTGACGGTCACCGAGAGGGACATCACCTCGTCCCTGGCCTTCATCAGCGACTCGTGCTGCTTGGTGAATTCGGACATGGCCTGCTCAAGCTGATGCTGCAGGGAGTCGTCCATGGTGTCTTCGCCCCTCTGTGTGGTCGTGCGGCGCTGCTTGTTGATCAGAAAGCGGTACGGAGCCGACAGGAGCCGCGCTCAGCGTCCGATGGAAGCGGGAAGTCCGCCTTCCTCGGTGCCCCAGACATCGCCGTCCCCGTCCGACCACGAGCTCTGTGTCGCCGGCCGGGCAGAGCCGCCGCCGTGGCCACCGGGCCCCGACTCCGTCCGAGAGCGGCTCAGCAGGGCGCGTGTGTCCTCTTCCTCCTCCTCGTACGCGTCCTCCGCCGGGGTGGACTGCTGCGGCATCCGGGGGTGTTGCAGAAAAGCGCCGTCGGAGTCGCCGTCCTCGTAGACCTCACGCACGCGTTCCTGGTCGCCGCCCTGCTGCCCTCCCTGCTGCCCCATGCGCGCCATGCCCATCATCATCATCATGGGCGACATCATTCCCATGAGTCCGGGGTCCGCACCGGCGCCCGCGCCTGCCCCGAGACCCGCCCCCAGGCCGCCCACACCGCCGCCGCTCGCTCCGGAGCCACTCACTCCGAAGCCGCCCGCCCCGCCGGCGCCGGCGCCGGCCGTGGCCGGACTCGGCAGCGCCTGGAATTGTCCGTTCGGGCCGGAGACCGAACTGCTCCCGTCCGGGAACGTGGTGGTGGTGAGACCGTCCGGGCCGGTGGTCGCGGTGGCGCCGCTCGGGAAGTGAGTGGTCACGCTGCCGTCAGGGCTGTGGGTGGCCAGCGCGTGGTTCAGGTCGTTCTTCAGCCCGCTCAGGTCGGGGGTCTGGAGACCGCTCGACACGGTGGGGGTGCGTGACAGGTCCCCGAGGTCATTGGCGCCGGTCGGATTCGTCGTGCTGACGGTGCCGTCGGGGTGCAGGGTGAACGAGCTGCCGTCGGGCATCGTGGTCGTGATCTCACCACCGGATCCGAGCGTCGTGGTGCTTCCGTCCGGGTTCACCAGACTCTCGCCGGGGTCGAGTTGGCTGCTGATGGTCTGCCCGTCGGGCGTAGTGGTGGTGACGGTCCCGTCCGGGTTCACCGTGGACGTACTCCCGTTGGGGAACGTCGTGGTGGTGCCGCCGTCCGCGTTCTGCGTGGTGAAACTGCCGTCCGGGCTGGTGATGTGCACCTGGCCGTCCGTGCCCACGCTCTGGACCACACCGTTGGGGAACTGCGTTGTCCGGGACCCGTCGGCGTTCGTGGTGGTGAGGCTGCCGTCCGGATGGGCGGTCAGTGAACTCCCGTCCGGCATGTGGGTGGTCACGCCACCGTCGGAATCGATCCCCGTCGTGCTGCCGTCCGGATTCGTCACCACATCGCCCGCGCCCAGATGACTCACATCCGTCAGACCCTGCGGCGATGTGGTGGTCACCGTCCCGTCCGGGTTCACCGTGGTGCTGCTGCCGTCCGGGAATGTCGTCTTCAGACCCCCGTCGCCGTCGGGCATGGTCACACTGCCGTCCGGGTTCGTCACCTCGATCCGGCCGTCCGGGCCGAGAGTCTGGGTCGAGCCGTTGGGAAGCTGTGTCGTCTGGGTTCCGTCGGGGCTCGTCGTGGTGACGCTGCCGTCCGGATTGGTGGTGACCGTGCTGCCGTCCGGCATCTGGGTCGTCACCCCGCCGTTGGGACCGATCCCCGTCGTGCTGCCGTCCGGATTCGTCACCACATCGCCCGCGCCCAGATGACTCACATCCGTCAGCCCCTGCGGCGATGTGGTGGTCACCGTCCCGTCCGGGTTCACCGTGGTGCTGCTGCCGTCCGGGAACTGCGTCGTGACACTGCCGTCCGGGTTGCTGGTGACGCGGCTGCCATCGGGGTTGGTACGCAGGGGCAGCCCGCCGGCGGTCAGCGTCTGGGTCGAACCGTTGGGGAACGTGGTGACGGGCACTCCGTTCGGGCCCATGGTGGTGGTCGTGCCCTCGGGGCTCACAGGGGGGCCGCCGCCGATGAGCGGGAGACCGCCGGGGCCGAGCGTGGTGCCGTCCGGCAGGCTGGTGACCGGCTGGTCGGCCCCGCCGGTGAGCGGGAGACCGCCGGGGCCAAGGGTGGTGCCGTCCGGCAGGCTGGTGACCGGCTGGTCGGCCCCGCCGGTGTCCAGCAGGCTCTTGAAATCGTCCGGTCCTGTGACGCCCTCGGGACCGCCGAGGAGATTGTTCGCACCGTTCGGCATGTCGGTCACAGGCGGCGGAATATTACTCAGATTATTTCCAAAACCGCTCAGATTGTCGCCGAAATCTCCAATGTTCTTCCCGAAATCTCCGAGATTGTTGCCGAAATCGTTGAGCCCTTTCTGGAAATTCTCGTTCTGCCCTGCCAGCGCTTCCTGATTCTTCTTGTTCTGATCTTCGAGTTCTTTTTGCTTATTGTCCAGTTCTTCTTGCTTCTGTTCCTGCACCTCCTGCTGGTACACCTGGTCGAGGCTCACCGAAGGCGTGTCCTCGAACGCGAAGCGGGTGTTCCAATTGGGGTCCAGGACCCGGGTCCAGTTCTGCTGGAGTTCGGTGACCACAGGTATTGCCGGGGCGTCAAGATTGGTCTGCACATTGGTCGTCCACCGGCGTACGGCCTCATTCGCGATGGCCGACCAGGTGGAGGTGTCCTGCAAGTTCCCCCACGCCGGACTGGAGGAGAAACCGTCTGTCGTGTCCCAGATGGGCGCGGTCCCGTTGCCGTTGTATCCGGCTCCGCCGCCGTTCGCCGTGTACGTGACGTGATTCCAGTTGTGCTGGGTGATCCAGTTGGCGATGTCCACCATCATCTGGTTCATGATGTCCCGCGGGTCGGCAGGGAGATTCTGCGAACTGGACGAGCCGTCCGCGTTGGTGTACGAGACCGGCTGACCCTGCTGCCAGAAGAACTTGAAGTACTGGTCGTACAGTTTTTGTATCGCGGCGTGCAGGGACAGCTCCGCCCCGATGAGCGAGTCACCGTGCAGCGTGGTGGTCTGATAACCCGGATTCGCGAGCGACTGGTTCTGCGGCTGGAACCCCGGCGGCCGCAGCTCCGAGGTGAAATTCTCGTACTTGTTGTGCAGGTCGTCCAGAAGATGCCAGAAGACGCCGGCGGCCGTGCCCTTCCAGGCAGCTTGCTCGTCCCCCAGACTCTCCAGCCACTGTTTCAGGATCTCTGTACGGTTGGCGAAGAAGTCACCTGCCGCGTCGAAGGACGCGGCCGCCTTGGCGAAGCTGTGCATGTCGACGCCACCGGTGCCCGTCGGCCCGCCGCCCACCGGATCGGTCAGGCCGACCGTCGTGTGATTGTTGAGCAGGTGCCACAGCGCGAAGTCGCTGCGCGTCCAGAACTGCTTGCCCAGGGAAATATCCGCATAGCTGATGTCCGCCTGGTACATGCCTACCGAGAAACCCTTGGCGGTGTAGAACTGGAATGTCGCGCCCATGTCGCCGAGGCTGTTCTTCGGCGACAGACTGTTCCCGATCTCCTTGATATTCACATTCATCCACGGAATACCGCTGTCGCCTTTGGCACCCGTGATCTCTGAACGTTCCGGCAACGTCCAGCCCGTCACCAGGTTGAGGATGTGTTCCCAGTTGTCAACGGCCATGGTGAGGGCTCCAAGGGGACTGGCACTGCTGACGTGCGTCAGCCGGTCCTCGGCCGGCGCACGCGCTCAGAGGGCTGCAAGTGTTTCGGTGGTTTCTGCTGTGCCCGCGTCAGCCGGCCGTCGGCGGCGGAATCGTGTTCGACTTGCCCCCGCCCATGTCTCCGTTGTAGTCGGCGATCGCGGTGAGGAACTTCTGACCGTCGACGGCCGCAAGGTTGTCGCCCTGCGTCTTGAGCATGGTGGTGACAACGTTCCGGAGATTGCGCTCCAGGTCGTCGATGGCGGTCGAATGCCTGTTCAGTACCCCGTCGATCGCCTTGGCCGCGGTCACGATATTGGTGACCACGTTCTTGCCACCGGAGTCACCGTCTTCGGACATCGGACCGATCACGAGTGGGAGCGTCGTGGTCGCGAGGTCGTACAGGGACTTCCGGTCTTCACTCGTCGTACGGAGTGTCACGATATCGGTCTTGAACTTGTGGACGTCTTCATCGATGAAGGCCCGGAGGGCAGGCGCGTCCAGTTTTGTCAGGTCAGCCATCGCATCCCCTTTGTAGCGTGAATGAGGACAACGTCGCCGCCCCTGCGCCCTCAGGTAGCGCAGGGGTTACTACGTGGTGTCAGAACTTGATCTCTTCGAAGCCCTGCGCGTTCTGGTAGACCGTCCGCTTGTAGCCGTCCGAGACATTGTTCAGGGTCGTGGCGTGGCTCTGCAGAATGGTGCCCAGAGACTGCACTTCGGCGTCCCACGTGGGCTGGACCTTCTGGAAGTACACATCACGGTCCGGGCCGAGCCAGCTGTTCACGAGCGGGGCGAGCTTGCCCTCAAGCCTGTCGATAACGCCCGCGATGGCCCTGGTCTGGGCCATCATGTCTTCCGAGAAGGTGGAAGTCTGGCCGTGGTCAATGTAAATGCCGTCTTCAGCAGCGCCCATGAGGCTCTCCTAGGAAGTTCATGCGGATGGAGTGTTCGCGGCCGGTTCCCGGCCACACCGGGAAGGCTGATCAGTTGCCGGTCATCGCCGAATAGGCGCCGCTCTCGATGGAGCTGCCGAACGCCGTCAGCTTTCCCTGGTCGGAGACCGCCTGGAGGTTTTGCTGCTGCACGTTGTTGGACGTCTGCATGGAGATTCCGAGCTCGTTCTCCATCGCGTCACAGGTGCTCTTGATGCGGTCCACCTCGGCCAGCCAGGTGTCCATGACCTGGGAATACGCCTGACCGTCCGGGCCCTGGTAGCGGACCTGCAGAGCGGCCTTCGCCTCCAGAACCTGCCCCTGGATGGTGTTCATCTCCGTCTTGGCGTCCTCCAGTGCCTGGATCGCCTGGCCGTATGTAGCGGTGGATGACTGCTGCTGCCCTATCGGGGTGCTCATGCACATACCTTCCGTTTGAATGGCATTTCAGCGGAAGCGCTACCGCTCAAATGTTGATTCCCGCTCACATCTGCCGGAATCAGACTGCCGCCATTGCCGAGTGTGCCGGAATGCACCGGTCCACTCAATCAGAGGAGCCTAGGCTCCACATATCAGAAATTGCAAGGAGAGAATTGACCGGAAGGCGAGGAGACGCCCGTTTTCACCCTGCCCGGTTCAGGTGCCCGAGCTTTTTCAGGCACTGTTTTTACCCGCGCAATGCTGTGCACCCCGTGCCGCACTGAGGCCCGCCTTCGCCGCTTCCGGTGACAAATCCGGCCCCGTCGGCACCATGCTGAGCAACGGTGACGGCAACGCCTGGGCCGCCGTCAGGTCATAACCCAGCGCTGCCGCCGCCGCCTGGGACGGTATCCGGTACTTCACTCCGGTGTCCGTGACCAGGTAGGTGGTGTCTCCCACCGCACCGCCCGCGCTGCTCAGCACGCGGATCAGGCTGCCGCCCGAGGGCGGCACGGAGATGGAGTCCACGGCCAGGCATGCCTGTACGAGCGCCTGCGCCGGCTGCACCGAGGTCGCCCGGAGGACCGCCGACTCGACGAGCACGACGCTCACTTCGGTGCCCTCGTCGCCGTGGGGAGCGATGCGCACACAGGCGTTGTGGTCGTCGCCGACCTCCAGCACCTTCGGCGGAGAGGACGGCAGCGCGGCTCCCGCCTCCAGCACGCTCCGCCCCTCACCGGACGGATCCCTGGGAGCCAGCGCCCCGTTGAGAGCGTCGGCCGAGATGGTGACAGCCACCGGGGTGCCGCCCGCGTACGCCTTCTCCCGGACCCCGGGACCACTGAGGGCCAGTGCCGCCTGTGTTGTGCTGATCGGTACGAGTCCGGCCCGTTGCAGGAGGTAGTACTGTCCGGCCGAGCCCGGTGTCTGGACCAGGAAGACCTGGCCCGCCCTGGTGCGCTTGCCGTCCAGCTCCGGGCCCTTGTCGCCCTGTCCGCTCACGGCCGGCGCGGCGAGATCGGCGCCGGCGGGCAGCGAGTCCAGGAACGCCGCGGAGACCTCCAGCGGTTCGGACGCGCTGTAGCCGAGGGCGTCCATGGTCGCGCTGCCCTCGGCGAGCCTGAACCGGTTGCCGCGCCAGAGCAGGAAGTAACTGCGGTCCCCGTGGACCAGCACCGCTTCCTCCGCCCGGACCGCTGTGCCGGGCTGTTCGGAGTCCACGACCAGGGATGTGGTGGTCTCGCGACCGCCGGAGTCCGTGGGCCGTGTCCCCGCGCACACCTCCCACGGGCCCGAGTTGAGATCACCGCCGGACGGGAAGACGTCCGGGGCGCCCTCGATGCCGACGGGGCTGCCGTGCGGAGTACCGGCCAGCGACGCGGCCGAGACCGTCTCGGTCTTCATGTCCGCGCCGACGAGCAGGCGCGCCGAGGCGTAGTTGCGTACCGGCCGCAGACTGCCGTCGTACAGGTAGCGGGTGCCGGTGCCCTTCTCCACGAGCAGCGTTCCGCCGTCGCGCCAGGAGGTGGCGCCGCCGGGACGGATCAGGCCGAAGACCAGGAAGCCGATCGATATGAGAACACCGATGACGGCTCCGATGACGACCCCCCTGGTGGTCCGCCGGGTGGGGGTCTCCGGGTCGTCCGGGTCGGCCCGGAGCAGACCGGTGGTCAGCCGGGAGACCACGAACTGGTGGGCCTGGACCTGATCCCGTCGCGTCTGCATGCTCTGTTCGTCCTTCCGGTCAGCCGTTGACGGCGCGGAGCGCCTGGTACACGCCCAGCGTCCACAGAACCGTGGGGAAGAGCGCGACAGCCGTCACCGACTGCAGCACGTCCCCGGCCCTTCCCCAGTGGGGCAGCATCCGGCGGCCCGGCACCGTCCAGCCCATGACCGCCAGCAGGGCCGCGACCAGCAGCAGGACCCCGGCGGCCGGCAGCCGGGCGCCCTGTCCGCGGTCGGTGGCGTAGGCGATGACCAGCGTCAGGAGACCGAGGGCCGCGGGGGTCGTCAGCGCGAGTCGCTGCCAGGACGTGCCCAGGTTTCTGGCGTGCAGCACGAGCAGCAGGGCCAGCAGGGCGGAGGTGACGATCTGCGCGGCGCCCGGGTGGCGCGCCATGCCCGCCATGGACACGGCGCAGATGGCCCCGACCGCCAGGTAGAAACCGCTCATCCAGTGGTCCGTGGCGCGGGCGCGGTCCGCGATGTCGTCGCCCGAGTGCGGTTCGATGCCTTCCTGCAACTGCTCGGCGTTGGTCGGCAAAGGTGGCAGCCGCAGTCCGGACAGGGAGAACGACATCATCGGCACGAAGGCGCCGAAGATGACGGCGGCGATGGCGACACCGGCTGCCGCGTTGGAGAAGGACGTGTCCAGCGACAGCATCAGGACACCGCCCACGATGCCGGCCAGGCCGAGCAGCGCGGCCGCGGTGAAGACGACGGCGAACGCGGCCACGGCCGTCAGCGCCAGCACGGCGCCGATCGCGCCCGCGGCCGATCCGGCCAGCAGTTGCGCGCCGGCCTCCCGGTGCGTACGCGGGGAGGAGAGCGGATCACCCACCACGAGAACGCCGCATAGCGCGAGGAACCCGCTGGCCACCAGGCCGAGCAGGACGCCGCCCGGCCGGTCGTCCAGGACTCGTGCCGCGGCCCCCGCGCCGGCGAGGATCAGCAGCGCGGCGCCCGCCGACAGCACGCCGCGTGACGCCACGTCGCCGGGGAGCGCGAGCATCGCCAGGCAGCCGAGGAGCGCCCCGGTCATCATGAGCCGCAGCGTCCACCGGCTGACGGTGGCCGTCCAGGCGAACGGGAGACCGCGGATCGTGGTGGAGACGGCGTCCACGAGATTGTCGTAGCGAACCGGCGGCAGCGCCTCGGTCCCCGGGCGCAGCAGCAGGATTTCACCGTCGCGCAGTTCGAGGGAGTCCGGGGTCCCCTCGCCGTCCAGCGGTTCACCCCCGATGCGCTGGAGCACCCATCCGCCGTGTTCGATGCCTGCCTCGTCCAGCCCGTCCCCGGCCTGACTGACGATGACCGGCAGGAGGTCGGAAAAGGGAATGTCCGAGGGAACGGCGAGGTCGAGGGCTTTGTCGGGGGCCCTGATGGTAAGGCGGCACAGACCCGCCACGGAGCCTTCGCTCATGCTAATCGTTCCAAGCCTCTCCGAAAGCGTGCAAACTGCACGGAGCCGTAGGACCAACGTCCGGGGGTTACCGACCAGTTGTGAAACCTTGGTGGTCGACTCGTGGACCGCGCGACTTCACTGCCTGGCGGCCGACGTGGTCAACGGCTTGCCGCCGGGTCATCGGCGCCCGGGACACATACGGCGCTCCGCCGGAGCATGTGGGTCCACCCCGGCGATGACCGATAATCTCATGGGCGTCACACTGATGTGTCAACAGCCCGGTGAACTGTGCCAAGGATTCACCCGTGTTAATCCCGGCGGCCCGATGTTCCGGCCCGCCGGCGGACCGGGAGTCGTCGGCGGGGCGCGGTCCGTTCGCGCCCGCCGTCCCGGATCCCCCATTCACAGCAGCTCGAAGGAGACGTTCCGTTGGGCGTGGTTTTCTTCCGCAGGCCCGCAAGGCGACGGGGGCCCGAAGTACCCGACGGCGAGATGGCGTTGCAGGAGCCGCCCGTCATGTCGGAAGAGGTGCCCAGCGGCGGCGCGGGCATGATGACCTATCTGCCGATGGCCATGATGTCCGGCGCCATGGTGCTGCTCTACATGCGGCCCGGCTCGGCGTCGAGCCCCATGACCTATCTTGTCGTCGGCATCATGGTGGTCGCGATGGCCACCATGCTCATCGGCCAGCTCATGCGCAGCGGCAGCGAGCGCAAGCAGAAGCTCAAGGGAGCGCGCCGCGACTATCTGCGGTATCTCGGCGGCGCGCGGCGCAAGGTCAGGGCCGCGGTCGCCGAACAGCAGCAGGCGCTGGCCTGGCGCCACCCGGAGCCCACGGCGCTCTGGTCGCTCGCCCGCACGAGCAGGCTGTGGGAACGCCGTACCTCGGACGCGGACTTCGGAGAGGCTCGGCTGGCCGTGGGCGAGCAGCGTCTCGCCCTGCGGCTGACCACCTCCGCGACCAGGCCGGTCGAAGACCTGGACCCGCTGAGCGCACACTCGCTGCGCGCGTTCGTGAACGCGTACTCCACCGTTCCCGACCAGCCCATCTCGATCTTCCTGCCCGCCTGGACGCGCGTACTCTTCCGGGGCGAGCGTGACGAGATCCTGCCTGCCGCCCGCGCCCTGCTCGCCCAGATGTCCGTGCTGCACTCCCCGCAGGACCTCGTCGTCGCCCTCTGCCTCGCCGGCGACCGGCGCGAGGAGTGGGACTGGGTGAAGTGGCTGCCCCACACCCTGCACCCGCACGAGACGGACGGGGCCGGTCCCACCCGGCTCCTCGCGAGCAGCGCGGACGAGCTGGAGGATCTGCTGGGCAAGGAGTTCGGCGAACGGCCCCCGTTCGAGGCCGGTGCTCCGGCGAGCGGCGACGAGCCGTTCATCGTCATCGTGGTGGACGGCGGCCAGATCCCCTCGGGCCATCAGCTCGGCCGCCGCGGCTTCCGTAACACCGTCGTTCTCGACCTCTCCGGCGAGCTGCCCTGGCGGCCCGGCCGCACGACGCTGCGGCTCGACGTCCGGGACGGCGAGGTCGGGCTGGTCCGCACCGACCGCAATCGCAAGGAGTCGATCACCCGGCTGGGCCGGGCCGACCGCCTCGGCCCCTCCGGCGCCAGGTCTCTCGCCTCGGTGCTGGCCCCGATGCGTTCCGGCGTGAACGCCGAGGCGGCGCAGCCGCTGTCCGCCGACGTCCAGTTGACCTCGCTGCTGGGGATCACCGATCTGCACCGGCACGAACCGAACGCCTACTGGGAGCGGCGCGGCGGCTCGGCGGCCCAGCGCCTGCGGGTGCCGATCGCGGTCGGTGCCGACGGACGCCCGATCGAGCTCGACATCAAGGAGTCGGCCGAGAACGGCATGGGCCCGCACGGCATGCTCATCGGCGCCACCGGCTCCGGCAAGAGCGAACTGCTGCGGACACTGGTCCTGGCGCTGGCGCTCTGCCACTCCTCCGCGACCCTCAATTTCGTGCTCGTCGACTTCAAGGGCGGCGCGACCTTCCTGGGCCTCGACCAGCTCCCGCACACCTCCGCGGTGATCACCAACCTGGCGGACGAGGCCGCGCTGGTCTCCCGTATGCAGGACGCCCTGCACGGTGAGCTCATCCGCCGTCAGGAGCTGTTGCGCAGCGCCGGCAACTACTCCTCGGCCCTGGAGTACGAGAAGGCCCGGGCCTCGGGCACGCCGCTGGCGCCGCTGCCCAGCCTGTTCGTCGTGGTCGACGAGTTCAGCGAGCTCTTGTCGGCGCACCGCGAGTTCATGGATCTGTTTGTGATGATCGGCCGACTGGGCCGGTCGCTCGGCGTGCATCTGCTGCTCGCCTCGCAGCGGCTGGACGAGGGCCGGATGCACCAGTTGGAGAGCCATCTCTCGTACCGGATCGGGCTGCGGACGTTCTCCGCGATGGAGAGCCGCGGCGTCCTCGGTGTCCCGGACGCCTACGAACTGCCCTCGCAGCCGGGCGCCGGATATCTCAAGAGCGGCATCGAGCCGCTCACCCGCTTCCGGGGCGCCTATGTCTCCGGTACCTACCGCCAGCGGACGGGCCCGCTGGCGCAGGCCCAGGTCGCGAGCCAGGTGGTGCCCTGGACCAACGAGTGGGTCGCCGCCAGGAGCGCGCCCGTTGTACCGGAGGCCGCGCGCATCGCGGAGGCGGAGAAGGCCGAGGAAGAGGAGAACTCCGGCTCGCTGCTGTCGATCGCCATCGAGCGGCTGCGGGATTCCGGGCCGGCGGCCCACCAGGTGTGGCTGCCGCCGCTCGTCAAGCCGCCCACCCTGGACCGGCTGCTGCCGCCGCTCGCGCCGGATCCCCAGTACGGTCTGACCACGGTCGGCTGGACGGATCGCGGCGCGCTGAAGGTGCCCGTCGGCATCATCGACCGTCCTTTCGAGCAGCAGCGCGATCTGCTCATCGCCGACCTCGGCGGCGCGGGCGGCCACATCGGCATCGCCGGCGGTCCGCAGAGCGGCAAGTCCACGCTGGTACGCGATGTGATCGCGGCGCTCGCGCTCACGCACACCCCGCGCGAAGTGCAGTTCTACTGCCTGGACTTCGGTGGCGGCGCCCTCGCCGGCCTGTCGGGGCTGCCGCATGTGGGCTCGGTCGCGGGGCGGCTGGACACCGAACGAGTCGGCCGTACCCTGTCCGAGATCACCTCGCTGCTGGCCCGGCGCGAGCGGCTCTTCCTGGAGCACGGCATCGACTCCATGGCGGCGCTGCGCCGCCGCAGGGCCGCCGGTGAGTTCCCCGAAGAGGCACACGGCGACGTGTTCCTGGTCATCGACGGATGGTCGACCGTCCGGCAGGACTTCCAGGACGACATACCGACCATCAACCAGCTCGCGGCCCGTGGGCTGAACTACGGCATCCACCTGATGACCACCACGTCGCGCTGGGTCGAACTCCCCGCGGCCGTACGCGACCAGGCGGGCACCAAGCTGGAACTCCGCATGGGTGACGCGCTGGACTCCATGGTCGACATCCGGCGGGCCGCGAGCGTACCGCGCAGTCCCGGCCGCGGTCTGACGAGCGACAGCAAGCTGCACTTCCTCACCGCTCTGCCCCGCATCGACGGGGTGGAGGACGGCGGCGACCTCTCGGACGGCGTGGCCGACCTCGTGTCGTCCGTGGCGGAGAGCTGGGCGGGACCCGCCGCCCCGCCGGTGCGCATGCTGCCGACGCTGCTGGACGCGCGGGAGCTGCCCCCGGCCCCCGAGGGCCGGCGGCTCAAGTTCGCGCTCGGAGTGGAGGAGAGCGAACTGGGTCCTGCCTGGCAGGACTTCTCCGACACACCGCATCTCGTGCTGTTCGGCGACACGGAGTCGGGCAAGACGAACCTGCTGCGGCTGATGGCCAAGCAGGTCACCGAACGGTTCACCCCGGCCGAGGCGAGGATCCTGGTGGTGGACTACCGGCGCGAGCTGGTGGAGGCCGTGCCGGAGGAGTACCGGCTGGGCCACGCGATCTCCATCGACCAGCTCCAGGAGCTGGTGAGCGGGGTCGGCAAAGCGCTCAAGACCAGGGTGCCCGGCACCGACATCTCACCGGCGCGCATGCGCAAGGCGGACTGGTGGAAGGGGCCGCGGCTGTTCGTGCTGGTCGACGACTACGACCTCATGGCCCGCCCGATGCAGACCCCCTTCGAGCCGCTGCTCGAATACCTGCCGCTGGGATACGAGCTCGGCTTCCACATGGTCGTCGCCAGGGCGGCGGCCGGGGCCATGCGAGGCGTGAACGATCCCCTCGTCCGCCGCATGCTGGAGGTCAACGCACCCGGGCTGCTGATGTCCTGCCCGCCCTCGGAGGGGTATGTCTTCGGCAACGTCAAGCCACGGATCCTGCCGCCCGGACGCGGGATGTACATCACCCGCAGGAGCACGGTGCAGATGCAGACGGCTCTGGTGGACACCGGCGCGCCGAAGGCCGACTGAGCCGTCCCGCGGACCGGCCCCCGTACCGTCAGGCGCGGGGGCCGGCCGGGGTGTGGTTCACCCTCAGGCATCGGAGCCGGAGAGCCGGTCGGTCCTGCGGCGGCGGACCAGCGCCAGCGCCCCCCAGATCCCGGCCCCCAGCGCCGCACACCCGCCGGTCAGCACCAGCGCACGCCGTGTCGCGCCGTCGTCGCCCCGCTGCGGGACGAGGTGGATCTCCGACGAGGCCCGGGGCTGTGAGCGCGCCCCGGCGGGCTGGATACGGGTCAGCGCGCCGTTCACATCGAGGACGGGCACGTCCGCCGGATAGCTGGTGTTCTTCAACCGCTCAGCGACCTGCTGGGCGGTCAGTTCCGGGTGGTACGAACGCACCAGGGCCGCCGTCCCGGCGACAAACGCGGCGGCCACGGAGGCTCCGTTGGCGATGTAGTGCCCCTTGCCGGCCGGCCCGATGCCGCTCACACCGGCGCCGGGAGCCGCCAGATCCGCCTTCTTGGGTACCACCGCGTCGTCGGCCCGCCTGCCGTCAATGTCGATGTCCAGCACCGAGACCACACCGTCGGACGCGGCCGGCCAGAACGACAGGGGCTGCGGGCTCTCTCCGTCGGCAGGCCGGGGCAGCGTGCCGTCCGGGACCGCCGCCGCGATCAGCAACACGTCGTGATCAGCCGCGTACTTCACGGCGGAGGTCAGGGCGGCGCTGCCCTTCAGGAGGGCGGCCGACACCTCAACGACCTTGGCCCCGCCGTCCACCGTGGCCCTGATGCCCTGCGCCACCAGCGCGGCGTCCGGCACACCCGCCACATCGGTGCCGCGGGCCGCGATGATCCGTGCCGCGGGTGCCACGCCGGAGAACCCGGCGCCCTCGCGCGGAGCCGCGGCGATGATCCCGGCGAGGAACGTTCCGTGCCCCACACAGTCCTGACCGGCCTCGCCCACCGCCGACGCCCGTCCTGACAGGCCCGACACCTTCGTCGCGACACCGGTGTCGACAACGCCGACCGTCACCCCCGCCCCCTGGGTGAACCGCAGGGCCCGGCCGAGTCCGAGCTGCCGCTGTGCCCAGGGCACCGCCGTCATGACGGTGCCGGACGCCTTGGTGCACTCGTCCGCCCCGAAGCCGAGCTGCGAGGGCACCACCGGCAACCGGAGCTCGCTCCCGGGGGACGGGGAAGGGCCCGGTGCCGCGGCTGCGGGTGCCGCACCAACGGCGACCCCCCATGCCAATACCAGGGCACCGGTGCAACGGCCGCGCGCGGAAAATTTCCGCAAAAAGCTGTTCTCGGTCATGTTCTCTCCGTCGCTGCGCAGCGGGTTTCCGGAACAGCGGCTCGGTGGGCTCTGCTGAATTCCGGGGCGGGGCGCGCGAATCCTACCTTTGCTGTGACCACCCGCCCACACCCGCCCACCTGTTGCGGCGTCCGGTGCGTGCCCGGCGGCGCACGGACCGTCACCACCTGCCCCACCTGCACTGCGGACGAATGCCGCGCTTGCCGTAACTCGGCCCGCTTTTCGGCAGCCAATCCGTTTCCGATTTCCAAAGCGGTCCCACCACCGGCCGTTCTGGCTCCGCTTACCTGTACCTTTCTCCTGTACGGATATGCGCGAGCACACAACGCTCCGAGCTTGGTTGCCCCTTGGCGTAAGAGATGGCGCGCCCGCGAATACACGCGGGCTCCCTCCCGCCCCGGTCCCGGAAACGGCCACGGCTGCGGGACAGCGACCATCAGCACATGAAGGCGAGTTGAGGACGCATGATACGGAACGGTCTTTGAGCCGCAGGACACCCGCCGGACGCGGCCGGACCACGTCCCCGGGATCAGACACGGGCGCCGGCGGAGGCGGCCGGGGAATCGGTCCGTCGCTCATGGTGTCCGGCGGGGACGGCGTCCACATCGTCCACCGCGTGGGCGAGCCACCGGCGTTCCCACCCGACGGCTTCGACGCGCTGCGCGACGGTTCCATGACACAGGTCACGGTGCTGGTCGGCACACGAATGGCGGACGACGACCTCGACGAGCTCTCCGGGGCACTCGGCCCGGTCCTCGCGGAGTGCCGGGAGAGGGGCGTGGTGCTGGTACGGCTCGTGATGTCCGCGGGAGCGGCCGAACGAGCCGGAGCGCCCGCGCCCGCCCGCCGCATCTGCGAGGACTGGGGAGTCGACGTCGTGGCACCGAGCGGTGTCGCGGTGGTCGTACCCGGCGGCTCGCTGTTCGCTCCCGACGGGCCCGGCACCATCGGCGGCTGGTGGCACTTCTCACCGGGTCTCGTGCCCAAGCGTCTCGGTGCCCGCCTGCCGGCGCCGTCCTGGGAAGGCCCGGTGGGACGAGTCGATCCCGAGGTCGCCGAGAACCATCTCGTACAACAGGTGCCCGCAGGGCTGCTCGTCCAGCCTCTGGGGGCACCGCCCGAGGGCATCGACGCGATCCGTTACGCCGTGCCCCCCGATCCGGGCCGGCCCGTCCTGCTCGTCGGCGTCCCCGGCTCGCCGCCGGTGAGCGCCGACGCGCTGGCCGAAGTCCTCGCGGCGCTGCCCGGTCAGGTACGGCACGCCGTACGGCTGGTGCCGGGCGACGGCCGCGACCTGCTGTCCGACGGCCAGGAAGTCGCGGACGCGCTCGGACTCGAGGTCCAGGTCGTCAATGGACTGCCCGTACTCCTGGAACAGGAGTCCCCGCACGGAGCGGAAGCCCGCGTGCTGCTCGTGGGACCGGACGGCACGCCGTCCTGGCAGCCCTATGTCGGGGCCGTCACCTGCCTGCCCGCCGACGGCGGCAGTGCTCCCGCGCCGCGCCTCGCCTCCTGGCGGATGCCCGCGGCGGGCCTTGAGGAGGGTCCGGAGCCGGGCGTCCTGCTGCTCGACGGACGCTGGCAGGTGACGCTGACGAGAGCGGGTCTGTGGGTGGGGCCCCGGGGCGGGCAGCCCGCGGTGGTCGCGGGCCGCGCGGTCGACACCGACGTGATGGCCATCGACCTCGGGCTGCCGGGGCGCGCTCTGGACGACACCCTGTGGCCTGCCCTGGAGCGGCTGTTCGCGGCGCTGGAGAACGACGTACGCGACCGCGCCATGATCCAGGTCCACGGCAACTCCAGCGTGGAGGGCATGAAGACGCTCCGGCGGCTCGCCGTCCGGCACGGCCTGGCGCTCGCGCCCAAGGGCTGGCGTTCCGGTACGACCGAGCAGTCCGTCCTGACCGTGTCCTCGGCGCCGCTCGCCTCACCGGCCGTGCCCGCCACCGCGCGCACCCCTGTCGCCGCGGCGGCCACCGCTCCGGACGAGACGCCTGCCGCTGCGGCCACCCCCACACCGGCTCCGGTCGCTCCCGCGAAGCCCACCATGACGACGTCGGGGGGTCCCGCCGCCGAAAGCGCGCAGGAGCCCCCGGCCGCGCACCCCCGCCCCGCTGTGCCCACCACGACGGTCCCCACCAACACGGTGAGCGCCCACGACTGGAGCACCGCGGCGGCGACGGTCCAGCCGCCCCAGCCCCCGCCGGCCACGGCGCCGGCAGCCGCCGGGCCCCCGCAACCGACCTTCACCCCACCGCCCCCCACGATGCCCTCGGCCCCGCAACCGACCTTCACCCCACCGCCCCCCACGATGCCCTCGCCTCCGGAAGAAGCCGCGCCCCCGTCGGAGCGACCCGCGCCGGCGGAACCACCGGAACGGGAGCCGGCACCCCTGCCGGAGCCACCGACCCCGCTGCTCACCACGGCGGGCGGTCCCGACTTCGGAAGCGCCCCGGAGATCCGCTCGGAGATCCTGGAGCCGCCGTCCGAGTCGGCACCGGAGCCCGAGCCGAAGCTGGTCTGGAAGGAGCCCGTACCTCCGCCGGCCGTACAGCCGAAGGCACTCGCCAGTACGCTCCGCGAGATCACTTTCGTCCCCGTCCGGGCGTCCCACCACAGCAGCGCGCAGGAACGAGAAGCGCTGCGGAGCCACCTGGGCGCCGACTGGGACCGGCACGCCGGCGCGGTGCAGCGCGTACTCACACGCCTTCCGGGACTGCGCACCACGGAAGACCAGGACGACCTCGCCGCCGACCTCGCCGCCGTACACGCTCATGTCAACGCCGAGGGCGGCCGGCCGGCCGAGGCCCGGCTGCTGGCCGGAGTGGAACGACGCGACACCGACATCCTGGCGTTCCTCGCCTGCCTGGCCTCCGGCCTGCGCCGGCTGCCTTCCTTCAGGGGAACGGCCGTACGGACCGCCGGCCTCATCGGAGAAGGCGTGGAGCTGCTGCTGCCCGGTGAGGAGTTGGGCGAGCCGATCGCGGTCAGCGCGCTCGCACTGGACAAGGAGTACCCGTCGGTGCCGGACGACCATTACCTCATCTGGTCGATGACGGGCCGCCACGCCGGTTCACTCGCGGACGACGAGAGCTCCCACGACCCGGACGAGGTCTTCTTCGGCCCGGGCACCCGTTTCCGCGTCCTCCAGGTCCTCAAACGCGCCGGGGCCCATGTGGTCCTGCTGCGCGAGCTGGCCGAGAACTCCCCGGTCGGCGTACCGGGCCGGCTCACGGACTCCGACCTCCGGATCCGTGACCGCCTGAACGCCACCTCCGAGCGGAGCTCCTCCCTCGGCACCGGCCGCGCCTGGCCGGTCCGCTGTACCGGACCGCTCGGCGTCCTGGCCCCCGAGATGCCCGGCACCGACTGAGCCGCCCGGTCCGGGCCCCCCGACCCCGTCCGCTCCTCCTGAGGACGGCTTCTGCCGCCGGAGTCGAGACGGCTTCACAAAAAATGAACTATCCATGTAAGGAGCACGGATGTCTCAAGACTATTTGGCATCCTCGGGTGCGCCACCGAGTGGGGGGGCCGCCGTCTCGGCGGGCCCGCCCCGAATCCGGCGGGCGATAGCGATGCCCTCCGAGGACGAGAGCCTCAGCGGCTCTTCGCCCTCGGGGGTCACGCGCGGCGCCGCCTTCCTGACCACGGCCTCGGCCGGCGGGAGTTCCGCCGGTCCCGTGGCCGTGGCGTCCACTGCCGTGTCCGGCGAGGGCGCGCAGGCGTCGGGGCCGGCCGGCAGTGGGCACGGCCGGCGCGGCGGGAAGATCTTCTCGTTGCCCGGGCGCAGGCAGCACTCCTCCCAGGGCGACAGCGCCTCGGCGGCCGAGGCGGGCCTGCCCGGCGCCGCCGCGGTCAGCGCCGGTGCCCGGACGGCGGGCGCCGCACAGGCGGCCGGACGTCCCGGCGCCACCGCCACCCAGACCGGCCGTGGCGGCCGTCCACTGTTCGTGGCCGCCGCTGTGGCGGGTGCCGTGCTGGCTACGGTGCCGTTCATCCACGGCCGTGGCGGTACGACGAACTACGAGGGCCTCGGTCAGGCCGTACCGATCGCCTCGCTGTCTCCGGACGGCGACGGCAATCTGATGGCCGAGCCGGACGGCAACGCCAGTTCGATGCCGCTCCAGGACACGTCCGCGGGCACCCAGGAGCCGATCGTCCCGCAGCCGCAGATCAGCCCGGTCTTCCGGCCGGGAAGCAAGAGCGGCGTCGCGTCCGGTCCGGCGGAGGGCGCGTTCGACCTGGGCAACGAAGCGGCGCTCGCGCCCGGTGGGCACGGACCCCTGGTGGGTCCGAGGCTGTACACCGACCAGCGGGGTCTCGGCCCCACGGTCGGTTCGCCGACCGGTCCGAGTCCTGCCGTCCCGGACGGTAAGGACGGGCCCCTGCTCGGCAAGGGCCTCGGTCTCGCCCTGCCCGCCTCCGGCGACAAGCCGGAGGACGAGAAGACGGAGCCCAAGGGCTCGAAGCCGGTGGAGGCGGATGACGCCTCACGTCCGGAGGAGAAGCGGAAGACCGTCACGGAGGACGCGCCCGCGACCTCCACCAGCGTGTCGCTGCTGTCCGCGAAGTCGTCGGACGCCACCGAGGCGAAGCCCGCGGTGAAGACCGAGGCAAAGCCCGCGGTGAAGACCGCGGACAAGGCCACGGCCACGTCCGAGGACACGTCCGTCGCCACGCAGAGGAAAGCCACCGTCAAGGCAGCCACTTCCGCGAAGGAGGCGACCCCCGTCAAGGCGGAGGTCAAGTCCGCCGCGGTGAAGGCGACTCCGGTCAAGGCCACCGCGGCCAGGGCGGCGACGCCCGTCAAGGCGGCTACGCCCGTAAGTGCGGCTACGCCCGAGTGGGGCACCCGTGTCGTGCAGGCCACAACGGTGATCGGTCCCGGCGAGTCCGTGGCCTCGAACCGTATGCGGATCACGATGGGCACCAACGGCAATCTCGTCATCTCCGACGAGAACGGCGTGGTGCGCTGGTCCTCGCACACGGAAGGCCGCGGCTACAAGGCGGTCTTCCAGGCCGACGGTCACTTCGTCGTCTACACGCAGGACAACCAGACGGCCTGGTCCTCCGGCACCGCGGGCAACCCTGGTGCCCAGTTGGTGATCCAGGGTGACGGAAACGTCACGATCCAGTCCGCCAGTGGCGCGGGCCTCTGGTCAGCGGGTACGCAGCACTAGTGAAACCTCCGGCTCGGGCCGCCCGCTGAGGCCGGGTGTCCGGTTCGCGTGATGGCCGGCAACACGGCGAGAACGCGGACCGGGCACCGCGCCGGGGCGACCCCGCCGGAAGAACCACTGGTCGACGCCGTACACGCGCACGTGCCCTCCCCCGTTTTCGGGGGAGGGCACGTGCCGTTCGGTGGCCCAGTGTGTTTCGTTCGGATCGGCGGGTCGGGAAGCGGGGCCTGGTGCCGTGGACCGCACGGCGGAGGAGGGAGCCGACGCGGAGCATCGGAGACCGACAACAACACCGCGAGACGCGGCACCAGGGCACGCGAGCCCAGCCGGAGCCAGACGAGAGCCCCAGGGGCTTTCGTGCGGATCCCGCTGGATCAGGGAGCGGGGCCTGGTGCCGTGGACCGCACGGCGGAGGAGGAGCCGACGCGGAGCGTCGGAGACCGACAACACCACCGCGAGACGCGGCACCAGGGCACGCGAGCCCAGCCGGAGCCAGACGAGAGCCCCTACACCCCGCTGGTCATGCCGCGCGGCCCCCGGGCGGCAGTGGAACGCGTGGCGGGCAGCACGCATGCGGCGACCGCGATCCCCACCGACACACAGGCGAGCAGGGACAGAACGCCCCGGGACGGCGGTCGGGCGATGCCGGCGCCGAGTCCGCTCGATCCGCCCTGGAGATCGATGAGCCAGCTTGAGAGCGGCACCCCCAGCCCTATGCCCAATACCGCCGCGGCCAGGGCCAGCAGCCCGATCTGGGCGACCATGATGCCCGCTGCCTGATGGGGCATCAGGCCCACGGCCCGGTAGGCACGCAGATCCCGGGAGTGGTCACGGACCGAGGTGAAGATGGCGGTGGACAACTCCGCCAGGCCGATGAGCGACAGCACCACGACCAGGCCGACGATCACGCCGCGGACGGGCGAGAGATCGGGGGCCGAGCCGGTGACGGAGCGGATCTCCAGGGTGCCGTGCGAGGACGCGGCGAGGGCCGCCCGTACCTCGCCCGGCCGCTCGCCGTCGCGCAGCTCAAGGCTGTAGTAGGCGGGCGTGATGCCGGCGTCCTGGGCGTGCAGTGTGTCGTACGTGGTGGATATGACGCGGCCGTTGTCCTCGGTCTCGATGCAGCGGCCCACGATGTGCAGGATGTGCGGGGTGCCGCCCACGGTCAGCCGGACCCACTGGCCGACGGACACGTCCAGGGCGTCCAGCAGCCCCTGGCCGGCCACGGCTTCGCCGGGACCGGTGGGAGCCCGGCCCGCGACCACGGCGAACGGGTACGGACGCGCCGCCGTCCCCAGACCGCGCAGGGTGACCGATTCGGACTGGCCGGGGGCGAGGGCCGCCAGTTCGACGCCGGGGTGCACGGCGGCGACGCCCGGGCCGTTGTCGAGGGCCCTGACCGCCACCGCGTCCGGAACGCCGTTGGGCCGGGCGATGAGCTGACCGGCGAGGCCGACCTCCCCCGGGCTGTGTTCGAGCCGGTCCACGGTGGCCCAGGTGGCGAAGGCCACCGTGGCGATGAGGACGGGCAGGGCGAGCCGCAGGACGACGGCCGCCGACCGGCCGGGCCGGTGCAGGACGGCGCGGGCGCCCAGGACCAGGGCAGGCGGGAGGTGCGCGCGGAGCGCCACCCTGGCCGCCCCCGACATTCTGCGGCGCCCCGGCGCGGCGGTCCTGGCGGCGGGGATCGACGGGACACGGCCCGCCCGCCAGGCGGCGAGGGTCGTGGCGGAGGCGATCACCACCGTGGTGGCCACGGAGACGGCGGGAACCGTCCAGGTGTGCTCCGGCAGCGCCCGCCAGACCTGCATGGCCTCACTGAGGGAGCCGGGGATCAGAGGCCCGAGGAACTCGGTGGCGGCCACTCCGCAGAGCACTCCGACGACGGCGAGGAACACGTGCTGGAGCAGGAACATGGCCACGACCTGGCCGGGGGTGAAGCCGATCGCCTTCAGTACGGAGATGTCGCGCGCGTGGGCGAGGACCCGGGCACCGACACCTCCGGTGACCGCGATGGCCGCGGCCAGCAGCGCCCCGAGACCGAACAGGCCGACGAGCAGCCCGCGCAGGTGGTTGTCGCCCTCGGCGTCGGCGCGGGCGTCCCGCCAGGTGGACACGTCCACGACCTGCGCCGGTCCGACCGCCGCGACGGCCCTCTGCACGACGAAGCCGGTGTCCCCGGGGTCGGCGAGCCGCAGGCCGAGCGTCTTGCCGGCGCCGCCGGTGCGGGCGGCGAGCTCGTCGACCACCTCGGGGGCCGCCCAGCCGATGCCGGGCGCGTCGCCGTCCGTGTAGGCGGGTTCCGCGGTCTCGGCGATGCCCACGACCCGCAGGCTGCGGGCGGTGCCGTCGCGGGGCAGGCTGATCCGGTCGCCCGGTTCGACCCAGAGCGCCGTGGCGAGGGACTTCTCCAGGACGATGCCGTCCCCCGGGGCGCTGGTCAGCCAGCGCCCGCTGTCGATCTCGGGGCGGCCGACGGCCGGGGGCCTGGCCCCGGCCGCGCGCAGATCGAGGACGGCCTGGTCGGGGCCGTTGCGCACGGTGACAGAAACGGTCCGGAACGGCCCGGCGACGGCGGTGACGCCGTCCAGGCCGCTGAGCGCCGAGGTGTCGGTGCCGCTGTCGACGCGCATCCAGACATGGGCTCCCCGGCTGGCGGCGAAGAGCCGCTGCCAGGGATCGGCCGCGTAGACGAGCAGGGCCACGGAGATCAGCAGGGCGGCGGTGATGCCTCCGGTGGCGAGGAGGAGGGAGACGGCCTGGCCGCGATGGGTACGCAGGTCCGCCAGGGCCCAGCGGGTGAGGGCTCGCATCCCGGTCAGCCCAGGAGCCGGACGACGTCCGCCGCGGCCTGGCCGCTCGCGGGAAGGTCCTCGAAGGAGATGTCGTCGACGACCCGGCCGTCGTGGAGGCTGACGACCCGGTCGGCTCCGCTCGCCACATTGGCGTCGTGGGTGACCAGCACGATGGTCTGGCCCTGCCGGTGGTGCCGCGAAAGCAGGCGGAGCACCTCGCGGGTGCCCTTGCTGTCGAGGCTGCCGGTCGGCTCGTCGGCTAGCAACAGGCTCGGGCGGTTGATGAGCGCGCGGGCCAGGGCGACGCGCTGCTGCTCGCCGCCGGACAGGTCGCCCGGAGTGCTGTCTTCCTTGCCTTCCAGGCCGAGTTCGGCCAGCAGCTCCTTGCGGTCCTCCCTGACCTGGCGGGGCGGCCGGCCGGCGAGCAGTCCGGGCAGTTCCACGTTGTCGGCGACCGTCAGGGTGGAGACGAGGTTGAAGAACTGGAAGACGATGCCGACGCCGCGGCGCCGCAGGGTCGCCCAGCGGGCTTCGCTGAGGGTGTCGACCCGGCGCCCGTCGAGCCATATCCGGCCCCGGTCGGGCCGTTCCAGGCCGCCCAGCAGATGCAGCAGGGTCGACTTCCCGGCGCCTGAGGGGCCGGTGACGGCGACAAACTCGCCGGCCCGTACGCGCAGGTCGACGCCGCGCACGGCACGTACCTCCGACCCGTCCACGCGGTGGGTCTTGACGAGATCCTCGACGACCAGGACATCTCCGGCGGCCCGGCCGCCGGGTGGCTCGTTCCGCTTCATTCCATCTCCTCCTGGCACCGCTCAAGCCAGTCCAGGTCAGCCTGCAGATGCAACATCGCACCCTCGATCAGAAGTTGGGCGACGCGGTTGTCCCGGTCCTCCGTGGCGGCCAGCCGGGACATGGCCCGCATCAGGTTGAGATAGTGGCGGCGCTGTTTGTTGATCAGGCCGATCTGATCGGCGACGCCGGTCAGCGGGGCGAGGGCCAGTTTCATGAAGAACTCGTCGCGTACCCGCGGCTCGTCCGAGGTCTGCTCGAACCAGGCCGCGACCGCCTCATGGCCCGCTTCGGTGAGTTCATAGATGCGTTTGTTCGGTCTGCTGGACTGCTCCACCGCCTCTCCCCGGATGAGGCCCGCTTTCTCAAGACGGGTGAGAGTCACGTAGACCTGTCCGACGTTCGGCTGAGGGTAGGCCGAGCCGAACAGGGTCTCAAGGCTCTGTTTGAGTTCGTATCCGTGCGCCGGCCCCTTCGCGAGGAGCGCCAGCAGGGGAAGACGCATGGGTGCTCAGCCTCCTCCACTCTCCCCGTGTCGCCGGTGCCGGTACCGGTGGCCCGGCGGCGGCTGCCACTCGGGCCGTGTCCGGGCCTAGTATCCCGCATGCTCAGCGGGTATAGATAACAGTTGGGGCGGCGGCGAAAAATCACGCCTGCCGGCCCCTGAGGAGGAGCGCATGCGGTGGGCGCGGGCCGCGCGGCGGGGCATGCTGATCGCCGCACTGCTGCTGACGGGCTATGCGGGCGGCGGTACATCACCGGCCGGACCGGCCGACAGCAGAGGTCCCATCACGCTCGCCACCGGCCGGGACCTGACGGGTTATCTCCAGCAGGTGCTCGACGGGTGGAACAGTACCCACCCGGACGAGCACGTGAAACTGGTGCAACTGCCCGAGGCCGCCGACGAGGTGCATGCCCAGATGGCGGACAGCCTGCGGTCCGGCAGAGGTCGCTTCGACGTCCTCAACATCGATGTGGCGTGGACCTCGGAATTCGCGGGGGCCGGCTGGATCGCCCCGCTGGACCCGGCCGCGCTGCCGCTGAAGAGCCTGCTCCCCTCGGTGCTGGACACCGCGACCTTCCGCGGCAGGCTCTACGCCGCGCCGTATGTCACCAACGCCGGCCTGCTCTACTACCGCAAGGACATACTGGACCGGGCCGGCCTCGAACCGCCCCGCACCTGGGCCGAGTTGGAGCGCGACGCGGCGACGGTCGCGCCACGCCACGGCCTGGCGGGGTACGCCGGCCAGTTCCTGCCCTACGAGGGGCTGACGGTCAATGTGGACGAGGCCGTGGAGTCGGCCGGCGGGACGATCCTCGGCCCGGACGGCCGGACGGTGACGGTGAAGTCGGCCGCCGCCCGTGAGGGGCTGGGTTTCCTGATGCGGGGCGTCCGGGACGGCTGGATTCCCCAGGAGGCCCTGACGTACAAGGAGGAGGAGTCCCGGCTGGCGTTCCAGGACGGCGGTCTGCTGTTCCTGCGCAACTGGCCCTACGTGTACGACATGGCCTCGGCACCCGGCTCCAAGGTGGCGGGCAAGTTCGGAGTGGCGCCGCTGCCGGGGCCCGACGGGCCGGGAGCCAGCGTCCTCGGCGGCTCCAACCTCGCGGTCGACGCACACTCACGTCATCCGCGGACGGCTGCCGACCTGCTCGCCTACATGACGAGCGAGGACGTACAGCGGCAGGTCCTGACCCGGGGCTCGCTGCCGCCGGTGTGGGCCGACCTCTACTCGGATCCCGAACTGACGGCACGGTACCCGTATCTGCCGGTGCTGGAGCAGAGCGTGAAGGCGGCCAAGCCGCGCCCCAAGAGCGCCGAGTACGAGCAGGTGAGCCTCGCGGTGGCCGCTGTCACCAGCGACGCCCTGCGGCAGCACGCGTCGGTCCGGGCCTCGATCGCCCGGCTGGACCGGGAGTTGCGGCACATCGTGTCCCGCGACAAGTGATCCGGCCCGCCACCGCCCCCCGCCTTCCTAGTTACATGTTAAGTAGCGGGCCCCCTTCACATATGGGCGCCAACTAGGGCCTTACGCACCCTTGCCTGCTTAGTTTCCCCGAAACCTTGTGCCACAGCGTTGACACCTGCTGGTTGCGCGTACTTAACATGAATGCATAACAGCAGCGGCGCTCATGGGCCGCAGGTCCGCGCTTGCCAGCGCATCGCTGTTGCTCACGACTCCGCGCCGACGCTGCTCGCGCGCCCGGAATCAGGATGGTGTCAGGTGCTACGAGCCCCCTCGGCGGTCGAGTCGGTCTCCCCCGTCATCGACGGCGGCCCGCCGCTGGACCAGTGGTGGCGGGACGCGGTGCTCTACCAGGTCTACATCCGCAGTTTCCTCGACAGCACCGGTGACGGTGTGGGCGATCTGGCGGGAGTCCGCGCCGGTCTGCCCTACCTCAGCAAACTGGGCGTGGACGGCATCTGGCTGAGCCCGTTCTACCCCTCTCCCCAGCACGACCACGGCTACGACGTCACCGACTACTGCGCCGTGGACGGCGTCTACGGCGACCTCGACGAGTTCGACCGCCTCGTGACCGACACCCATCGCCTGGGCATGCGCCTGGTCATCGACATCGTGCCCAACCACTGTTCCAGCGAGCACATGTGGTTCCGGGCGGCGCTGGCGAGCTCTCCCGGCAGCCCCGCACGGTCGATGTTCCACTTCGCCGACGGACGCGGCACGGACGGCGAACTGCCCCCGAACAACTGGCGCGCGATGTTCGGCGGACCCGCCTGGTCCCGGATCACGGAGGCCGACGGCAGCCCCGGACAGTGGTACCTGCACCTCTTCACCCCCGAGCAGCCGGACCTCAACTGGCGCGACCCGCGCGTCGGACACTACTTCGAGCAGGTACTGCGCTTCTGGCTCGACCGAGGTGTGGACGGTTTCCGTATCGATGTGGCGACCGGTCTGTTCCGCCACCCGGAGCTGCCGGACTCGCCCGACCCCGAGGCCGATGAGCGCACCCGTGACTCCGTCAACCCGCTCGCCTGGAACCAGCCCGAGGTGCACGGCGTGTGGCGCGAGTGGCGCGCGGTCTGCGAGGAGTACACCGCCCGCGACGGCCGTGAACGCCTGCTGGTGGGCGAAGTGTCCGTCAGGACCGCGGCCGACCAGGCCCGCTATGTACGCCCCGACGAACTGCACCAGGCGTTCTTCTTCGACCTGCTCAGCGCCCCGTGGAACGCGGACACCTTCCGGCGGACCATCGGCGAGGCGCTCCGGGACATCGCCGGCACCGGCTCCACCGTCACCTGGGTGCTCAACAACCACGACCAGGTCAGGAGCGTCACACGGTACGGCGGCGAGACGGGTGTCTTCGGCGCCACCCGCGCCCGGGCCGCCGCGCTGCTGATGCTGGCGCTGCCCGGAGCCGCGTACATCTACCAGGGCGAGGAACTCGGCCTGCCCGAGGTGGTCGACCTGCCGGACGAGGCGCTGACCGACCCGATCTTCCGCAGGACCGGCAGCCGCCGCTATGTCCGTGACGGCTGCCGTGTGCCACTGCCCTGGTCGGGGCACGCCTCGCCGTTCGGCTTCACCGAGGAGGGCAGCACCGCACAGCCCTGGCTCCCGCAGCCCGCGTGGTTCGCCGAACACACCACGGACCGCGCTCTGCTGGACACCAACTCCTTCTGGCACCTGTACCGCGACGCGCTGAGCCTGCGGGCCCGCCTGCCGCAGCTCGGCGAGGGGGATCTGCGCTGGCTGGACTCCCCGCCGGAGGTACTGGCGTTCCTGCGCGGCGACGGACTGCTCTGCACGGTCAACTTCGGCGAGGAGGCCGTTCCCGCGCCTCTCCGCGGCACTCCGCTCCTCTCCAGCGCGCCCTGCCCGCCCGGCGTGCTGCCCGGCAACACGGCCGCGTGGTGGATCGACGCCACCGGCGTCCTCGGATCCGTCGGCGAACCGTAATCCCGCCGGACCTCCCCGTACGGCGTCACCCCCTTGATTTCGAGCACACCCGCACAGCAAGAGCGCGCACGGCTCACCGAGCGCGCTGACGAAGGGACTTCAATGATGAAGCGCACCGTTGTGGCCACCGCCCTCATCTGTGGCCTGGCTCTCTCCTGCACAGGGTGCGGAGGCGGCGACAGCGACCCGGCCGCCTCCGCGCCGAAGGGCGGGCAGGCCCTCAAGGGACAGAAAGTCACCGTGGCGGCCGTGTGGACCGGCGAGGAGCAGGCCAGCTTCAAGAAGGTGCTCGACGGCTTCACACGGAAGACGGGAGCCGAGATCCAGTTCGTCTCGACCGGCGACAACGTCTCCACCGTCATCGGCAGCAAGATCCAGGGCGGCGACGCCCCCGACGTGGTCATGGTCCCGCAGGTCGGCGTCGTCCAGCAGTTCGCCAAGTCGGGCTGGCTGGCGCCGCTGTCCGCGAACGTGAAGGCCGCCGCCACCAAGAACTACGCCCAGGTGTGGCAGGACTACGGCACCGTGGACGGCACCTTCTACGCCCTGTACTTCAAGGCGTCCGACAAGTCGACTGTCTGGTACAGCCCGACGGCCTTCGCGAACGCCGGTGTCACTCCGCCGACCACGTACGAGCAGATGATGACCGACGCGAAGACGATCGCCGACTCGGGGCTCAGCGCGTTCGCCATCGGCGGGCAGGACGGCTGGACGCTCACCGACTGGTTCGAGAACATCTACCTCTCCCAGGCGGGCGCCGAGAACTACGACAAGCTCGCACAGCACAAGATCCCCTGGACCGATCCGACCGTGGTCAAGAGCCTGACGACGCTGGGCGAACTGTTCAAGCAGAAGACACTGATCGCGGGCGGAGCCGAGGGAGCCCTGCGGACCGACTTCCCGACGTCGGTGACCCAGGTCTTCGGTGACGAGCCGAAGGCCGCCATGACGTACGAGGGCGACTTCGTCAGCGGCAACATCACCAACGACCTGCACAAGAAGGTCGGCACCGACGCCAAGTTCTTCGCGTTCCCCTCAGTGGACGGCGGCCCCGCTCCCGTTGTCGGCGGCGGTGACGCGGCCGTGGCTCTCAAGGAGGGCAAGAACCCGTCGGGCGGCATGAAGCTGCTGGAGTACCTGGCCACCCCGGAAGCCGCGGGGATCTGGGCCAAGTCGGGGGGCTTCCTCTCCCCGAACAAGTCCCTGCCGCTCTCCTCGTACAGCAACGACACCCTGCGGCAGACCGCCAAGTCGCTGATCGGCGCCGGCGACAACGTGCGGTTCGACATGTCCGACCAGGCACCGGCCGCGTTCGGCGGCACCGCCGGCACCGGCGAGTGGAAGCTCTTGCAGGACTTCCTCGCCGACCCGTCCGACCCCGCGGCCACGGCGAAGAAGCTCGAAACCGCCGCCGCCAAGGCCTACAAGAACTGATGGGGCGTCATGTCCACTGCCACGGCCCCCACCGGCCCCGCCATGTCGCCCGGGACATCAGCGCAGTTGCTGGCCAATCGCCGGCGTAAGCGCAAGGCCCGGGTCACCGCCGTACTCTTCGCCCTCCCCGCGCTGACCCTGCTCGGTGCGCTCGTGGGCTACCCGATCCTCTACTCGGTTGTCCGCTCCACCTACGACGCGGGTGGTACCCACTTCGTCGGACTCGGCAACTACGGTGAACTGTTCCAGGACAAGGCCACACTGACGGCTCTGCGCAACACCGCGGTCTGGGTCATCGTCGTACCGGCCCTGCTGACCGGGCTCGGGCTGATCCTCGCGGTCCTCACCGAGAAGATCCGCTGGGCCACCGCGTTCAAGCTGCTGATCTTCATGCCGATGGCGGTCTCCTTCCTGGCAGCCGGTATCACGTTCCGGCTGGTGTACGACCAGGACCCGCAGCGCGGTGTGCTCAACGCGGCGACGGTCGGCATCCACGACGCCTTCACCGACTCGGCCGGCTATCCCGGAGCCCGTCCGCGCGATGCCGCCGTCCTCAAGCACGCCACGGGCGGCGCGTACACCACCGTCCGCACCACCGGCCCCGGCGCACCCCTCACACTGGGGCTGGTCGGCCTGCCGCCGACCGGGATCCCGGCGGAGGCGAAGCAAGCCGTGAACCCCGCCACCACCCGGGCGGCGGACGCGGTGACGGGTGTCGTCTACGTGGACTTCGCACCGGGCGGCGGCGGAAAGCCGAACCAGGTCGATCCCCGTGAACGCGGGCTGCCCGGCGTCAAGCTCCAGCTCACCCGCGACGGGAAGACGGTCGCGGAGACCACCAGCGCCTCCGACGGCGCCTTCGCCTTCAAGGACAGCAAGCCCGGCACCTACGCCGTGCGGCTCCCGGCGGAGAACTTCGCCGAGCCCTACGGCGGCATCGCCTGGCTGGGCCGCACCCTCATCACCCCCGCGATCATGGGCGCGTACCTCTGGGTCTGGACCGGCTTCGCCATGGTCCTGATCGGCGCCGGCCTCTCCGCACTCCCCCGCGAGATGCTGGAGGCCGCCCGCATGGACGGCGCGAACGAATGGAACGTCTTCCGGCGGATCACGGTCCCGCTGCTGGCGCCGGTGCTGAGTGTTGTCTTCGTGACACTGATCATCAACGTGATGAAGGTCTTTGACCTCGTCTACATCATCGCGCCGGGACCTGTGCAGCAGGACGCCAACGTACTGGCCCTCCAGATGTGGCTGGTCTCCTTCGGCGGCGGCAACAACCAGGGCCTGGGCAGTGCGATCGGCGTGGTCCTGCTGCTCCTGGTGATCCCCGCGATGGCTGTGAACATCCGACGCTTCCGCAGGAGTCGCTGATGGCCGCCCAGAGTTCCACCGAGCAGTTGCTGCCGGTCATCCCGGGCGGCGAGGAGAAGACAGCGGCACCGCCCACCGCACCGCGGCGGCCGGGGTCGGGTGCGGCGAGCCGCGCCACCGGGTGGCTGCGCAACGGCCTTGTGCAGGCTGTCCTCATCGTGATCGCGCTCATCTGGCTCACTCCGACGGTCGGCCTGTTCGTGGCCTCCCTGCGTTCGTCGACCGACCAGAGCAAGAGCGGCTGGTGGACGGCGCTCACCCACCCGGGAGGGCTGTCGTTCGACAACTACGGCCGTCTGCTGGACGACAGCGACATGACGCGGGCGTTCTTCAACACCGTCATGATCTCGGTCCCGACCACCGTCGGTGTCGTGGTGCTCGCCGCCCTCGCGGGCTACGCGTTCGCCTGGCTGGAGTTCCCCGGCCGGGACTGGATCTTCCTGCTCGTCGTCGGCATGCTCGTGGTGCCGGTGCAGATCGGCCTGCTGCCGGTCGCCAAGCTCTTCGGCGCCCTCGGCATCTTCGGCTCGATCCCGGGCGTGATCCTGTTCCACATCGCCTATGGGCTGCCCTTCGCCGTCTTCCTGCTGCGGAACTACTTCGCCGAGATACCGCGCGAGATGCTGGAAGCGGCTCGTATGGACGGCGGAACCGAGTGGATGATCTTCTGGCGGCTCATCCTGCCCATGGGCCGTCCGGCCATCGCCAGCCTGTCGATCTTCCAGTTCCTCTGGGTCTGGAACGACATGCTGGTGTCGCTGATCTTCGCCGACAGCGGATCCCAGCCGCTGACCGTCGCCCTCCAGTCCCATGTCCGCCAGTTCGGCGCGAACATCGACGTCCTCGCTCCCGGCGCCTTCCTCTCGCTGATCGTTCCCCTCGTCGTCTTCTTCGCCTTCCAGCGGCACTTCGTCGAAGGAGTGATGGCCGGCTCAGTCAAGTAACGAGCAGGGGCTTCCGGCCACCTCCCCCGGCCGGGAGCCCCACCCCACCAGTGCGGCCGAGGCGGTCGCCACCCGTACCGAACTCAGGCGGTACGGGTGGCGTCCGGCCCGGCCGCACTGTCCGTTGGAGGCACAACGAAATACTTGACACAACATACGTGTCGTGTCATCTTTCTCTTGTGACGACATACGCGAACCACACAACCGCCCCCGTCCAGCAGGTCTCCGTGCTCAGCACCGGCGAGGTGATGATCCGTCCCGAGCACCGCGCCAGGACCCGTAAGCCGATGTACTGGTGGCTGGCCACCTCGCGGCGCTGGACCGAGCCGCTGCCGATCAATGTGTACGTGGTCGAACACCGCGACGGACTCGTACTGTTCGACACCGGACAGGACCGCGCCTCGGTGACCGACCCGGCCTACTTCCCCGGGGGACCGACCGGCCTGATCTACCAGCGGCTCGCCCGCTTCGACATCGCCCCCCACCAGACCCTCACCGCCCAACTCGCCGCGATCGGGTACGACATCCGCGATGTCACCACCGCCGTCGTCTCCCACCTCCACCAGGACCACATCGGCGGCCTGCGCGAACTGACGGGCGCCGAGATCGTCGTCAGCCGCCGTGAGTGGGAGACCCTGCACGAGCCGGCCCCCGAACAGCGCGGACTGCTGCGCTCCCACATCCGGATCCCCGGCCTGCGCTGGACGTACATCGACCCCCGGCCGCTCACGGATCCCGCCCTCGCCCCCTTCACCACCGGCCATGACCTGTTCGGCGACGGCAGCATGGTTCTGCTGCCCACCCCCGGACACACCCCCGGCTCCCTGTCGATGCTCGTCCGCGGCCCCCACCACGCCCCGCTCCTCATGGTCGGCGACGTCACCTACGACTCCGCCCTGCTCGAAGCAGGACACGTTCCCGGCGTGGGTGAGAAGACGCGCCTCACCGATACCACCGCGAAGATCAATGAGATGCGCCGGCGCACCCCGGGGCTGACGGTGCTGGCCGCCCACGACCCCGGCGCGGCCTCCGCACTCGCCGCCGCCACCCGCGCACCCCGGCACACCGGCGCCGTTCGGAGCGCCCACGCCGCTCGCGACTGAACGGAGCGCACACCCCGCCGCCGCACCCAGGCCCCCTCCCGTACCCGCACAGCCCTGAGAAGGAGTTCGACATGACCGGCCGGCAAGCCACCCGATTCCTCGACGCCACACCCGCCCAGGTCCGCGACGCGCTTCTGAATCCTCTCGCCCTGCCCGGCTGGAACCCGGCGTTCAAACATCTCGACGGGCCCGCCCGCGCCACCACCGGCGTCCCCTACGGGCTCACCGTGATCGGCGGATTCACCGGGACCTGGCACTACACCCGTACCGAGGAGCGGGAGATCGCCTACACCTGGCAGATCCCCGGCTTCCGTGAGACCGGCACCTGGCACCTCCGGCCCCTCAACGAGGGCACCCGGGTCACCCATGGGTTCACCCACGAAGGCCCTCTGGCTCGCGCACTCGCCAAGGCGTACCGGGGTGTGGCCGAGTTGCGGCTGGACCGTCTCACCGGACAGTCGGCACGGCCACGGCTCCTCACCGACGCAGCCGTATGAGGGAGACAGGCACTGATCTGGGAGGATGCCCCCATGCCCGCCATGCGTCCCGCTGAGGAACTCCGCTACCTGATCCTGGCCGCCCAACGCGAGGGCAACCGCCTTCTCGGCCAGGCCCTCAAGCCCCTGGGTGTCACCACCTCCCAGGCAGAGGTCATTCGCGTCCTGGAAGACCGCCGGCCTCTCACCCTGAACGGTCTGGGCGAACTCCTGGTCTGCGAGAGCGGCAGCCCCAGCCGCCTCGTGGACCGGCTGGTCTCCGCCGGCCTGGTCAGCCGGGAAGCAGCCGCGCACGACCGCCGCCACATCGAACTCTCGCTCACCCCGGAGGGCGCCCAACTGGCCCGCCGCATCGCGGAGATCGAGGAAGACCTCTACCAGTCCATGGACGCCCTCACCCGCACCCATGACACCGGACAGCTCACGGATTTCCTCCGCGCGTTTGTGGCCGGCCTCCCCGCCGGCCGCGCCCTGGTCCGGCGTACGGCATGACAGCGCACCGGGCCTGACCAGGCACCCCCACCGTCCTCTCGTCCCGCCCACAGGAGCGGCGAAAGCCGGGAGACCGACAGACGCCGCTCGGGCAGACGTTGCTCACTCGCGAGCGAGCGAGTCCAGGAGTTCCCGCGCGGTCTCCAGATCTCTGCTGTCAGCGGTGTCGCCGAGGGCGAGGATCTGGCGGAGGCAGGAGCGGGCCTCCGTGGTCTCTCCCAGCTCGATCAGGGCCTGCCCCAGATCCAGGAGCAGGCTGCCCTCCACGTCGGGGACGCCGATGCGCCGCATCTGGAGCAGACCCCTGCGAAACTGGTCGGCCGCCTCGCGCCACCGCCCCAGAGCGGCGTAGTCGCGGCCGAGCCCGCTGATCGTCTTGGCCCGGCACCTCTCGGCGATGTGCTCGCGCACCGGGCAGTCGGGCGCGTCCAGAAAGGCGATGATGCGCTCGTGCAGGGCCAGGGCTTCCTCGGCACGGCCGAGTTCGCGCGGGAAGACCCGGTAGAAGGTCATGGCTGACAGCCAGGCCTCGTGGTCGCCGGCGGCTTCGAACAGGTCGACGGCGGCGCGGACCTTGTCGAAGCCCTCCTGGGTCTCACCGAGGTAATAGTGGGCCAGTGCCGCGTAGTTCAGTGCCCAGCCCTGCTGGGAGGCGTCCTGGGCGCGGCGGGCGCACTCCAGTGCTTCGTCGGCTCGTTCGAGGGCCTCGCGGTAGCGCTGCTCGCAGTCGGCCAGGGTCCAGGAGTAGAGGTTGAGGTGGACGGCCCGCAGGTACGGGTCGTCGAGTGCGGCGGCGGCCTCGCTGGACAGGCGGAAGACCTCGGGCCAGTGCTCCCAGAGGACCCACAGGCCGACGAGCCATTCCATGGCGGCGGCGGTCTCCACCACCCGGGTGTGCTCGCCCCGGGCGGCCGCGGCGCGCAGTGCGGCGAACCAGGCGGGGACCTCACTTTCGAGCCAGGCCCGGGCCTGCTCCGGGCTCTCCAGCGGGACCAGGCCCTGCCAGGACACGGGCGGTGCGCCGTCCACCCACCGGCCGGCGACGGTGGCGGTCTCCAGCAGCCAGGCGCGCAGCCGGTCCTCGGCCGCGTCCCGCTCGCCGGGTCCCTCCTCGCGCGACAGGCGGGCGCGCGCGAACAGCCGCAGCAGGTCGTGCAGTTGGTAGCGGCCGGTGAAGGATGCCTGCAGCAGCCCGGCCTCCACCAGATCCTCCATCACGTCCTCGGCCTCGGAGACGTCCGTGGCGGTCAGTGCGGCGCCATAGGCGGCGGTCATGTCCGGCCCCGGGACCAGGCTCAGCAGCCGCAGCATCCGGGCGGCCCGGGGAGCAAGCTGGCGGTAGGAGAGCTCGAACGCCGCCTCCACCCGCACGTCACCCGCGGCCAGGGCGCCCAGCCGGCGTTCCTCGTCGGTCAGGCGGCGGGCCAGATGCTCCACACTCCACTCCGACCGGACCGCCAGCCAGTTTCCCGCCACCCGCAAGGCCAGCGGCAGACGTCCGCACAGCTCCGCCACCCGCGCCACGGCCCCGGTTTCCGCCTCGGCCCGTTCCCTGCCCAGGATGCGGCTCAGCAGCTCGACGGCTTCGGACTGCGCCATCTCCGACAGCGCCAGGCGGTCGACGTCCTCCAGCCCGGTCAACGGCCGCCGGCTGGTGACCAGCACCAGACTCCGCCCGCCCGGCGGCAGCAGCGGACGTACCTGCGCCTCGTCGCGGGCGTTGTCCAGCACCACCAGGCACCGGCGCTCAGCCAGCAGGGCCCGGAGCAGTCCCGCCCGCCCCGGCGTATCCTCCTGCGCCAGCCGGCGGTCCGGCACCTCCAGGGCCTTCAGTAGCTTCAGCAGCGCCTCACCCGAGTCCACAGGGCCTTCCACCCCGTGCAGGTCCACCACAAAACACCCGTCGGGGAACTCCCCCGCCAGGTCCGCCGCCGCCTTCAGCGCCAGCGTCGTCTTTCCGCACCCCGGGGCACCCGAGATGACCGACACCGGCACGCCCTCGCCGGTGCGTGACCGGTCCGCGGCCTCCCGCAGCCGTGCCAGCTCTCGATCGCGCCCCGTGAAGTCCCCCACTGATCGCGGCGGCACAGCCGCCCCCACCGCCCTCGCCGGACGCCGCGCCCGCGCAGCCGCCAGCAGAGCCTTCCGCTCCGTATCCGCCAGCCCCAGCCCCTCCGCCAGCGCCACCACCGACCGCCGCTGCGGAACCCGGCTGCGCCCCCGCTCCATGTCGCCGATCGCCCGGCCGCTCACACCCGACGCCTCGGCCAACTCCTCTATCGTCAAACGCGCCTGCTGCCGCAGACCACGCAGCACAACCCCGAACGGCCGCTCCCCGGACACAACCCCTCCTCCTCTCTCCTCTCCGGCCCCGACGCGGTGGTGGACGGTCCGCCGGGCACCGGACTCCCCCGGCGTCTCCCGGCGCCGCCCGCCGGTCCTGAACCGCCGCGTCGCCGGAACGCCCCCATACGCCCAGTATGCGACGCCCCTCCGCCGTGCGACGCACCGCGTCCGACGCCGGGCGCCGATCCACCCGGGGTGCCGGGACAAGCCCTGGGGGTGACCGACGACGGCGTCGTCACCCGGGCTGTCCGTCGCGCCGCGTGTCCACTCAGCGAAGCGTACTGACAGCGCGGGCGATGACGAGGAGTGAGGTCACCAGGGCCGCTACGGCCTGGACACTCATCATGAGCTTGGCCCGGCTCGACAGGGGCATGGTGTCCGTCGGGCTGAAGGCCGTGGAATTGGTGACGGAGACATACAGGTAGTCGGTGAGAACGGGGACCCAGTCGGAGCTGCCGCTGGACCCGTCCGCGACCTCCTGGACGGCGTCGTCATTCTCGTCCTGCGAGAAGCGGAAGTCGGCCAGAGGCAGTGCGGCACGGGGTATCTGGGTGCGGCTGACGGGCCCGCCCCTGTCGAGTTCCCAGTAGGCGAGGCCGAAGACGATGACATTGGTGAGCCAGACCTGAAACGCGGCCAACAGGAGGGACGGTCCGTCTTTGACACCGGCGTGGACGAGTTCGTACACCAGGATCCCCAGGGCTGCCAGGTTGCTGAAGGCGATGAGTGCCACGAGTGTCAGCGACAGGACGCGGAAGGCCCTGGTCTGGCGGGTCAGCCGTTTGGGGTTGATGGCGATCAGGGGTATCAACAGCACTATTTCCAGCGCCGGCAGTACATAGCGCGGGGCGATCAGCAACTGCTCCGGCAGGGCGAGATAGAGGGTGATCGCGATCAGCGTCGCCATGACGCCCGGCAATCGCGCCTCTCCGCGCCTCTGGTGCCGGGGATGCCGGGTCCGGGCGTCCGCACGATTGCGCGACATGTCGTGTTCCCTCCATGTCCGGCCGGGCGAGTCACAGCCGGGAGGCGAACGGACATCGGCCTGAGGCCGCCCGCCATGCGGATCGCCCTCTGCGCGTTCCATGGCCGGGAAGGGGCGCGAAGAGGGGCACCGAAAAACACTCCGGCGGATTGTCAGTCATAGGCCGCTCCAGCGGTCTCGGCGAAACCCGCGCTCAACGGGGCACGGTCCGCCGCCACGCCCTTCGCACCCGGTCAATTCCCGATCGGTGCTCCACCAATTCTTCGCGGTATCCGGTTTCCTTGGGAACTCTTCCACGCCCGAGGAATTCCTACAGCATGGCGGGCCGATGGTAATCGAGTAACAAACGGTCAACGCCTGCGGAGGACCATGACAAGGGCAATGACGACAATGACCAGGATGACCGTACCGAAGCCGATGTACATAGGAAGTTCCTCAATCCGCGTCGGAGGGCCAAGGAGACCGGCCCTGTTGGCCGGCCTCACCCTCACGGCTGCTCTGGTGCCCCGCGTCTCCCCCTGCAAACTGATGCCGTCAGGCACGTCGCCCAAAGGTCCGGCAACGTAAAGGAGGATTGGCGGCCAGGGATTCCACAACGGTCCCGGAGCGCCGGCCCCGCGCCGTGTTGTGACATGCGGAAGAACTGACGGAGCGTCAGCAGGCCCTCGCCGAGCGCTGGTTGCCCGCCCACCGCACGACCGGCTGCCGCCGCCCCAGCCAAGGACGCTGCAACACGCATTTAATATTAAATCCAAGATTGAACCGTTGCCCTCACTGGGCGCCTGATGACACATTGCGTTGCGCACCAGGTCTCCAACTGCCCGGGGTCGGGGCGCTCGCGTTCATCACGCGGGTCTGCCCGACAGCAGCGCGCGGCACCCAGGCATCGCACCAACCATCGTGGCGCGGCGCTGCGCCACTCACACGTACGGCGTTGTACGACACCCCGCAGACCAGCGAAGTCGACCAACCCTGACTCCGTGACGGACAACGGCCCGGCCCAACCGGACCGTGAAAGGCGATGTCGGTAGATGACTAGCAGTGAAAGCTCAAGACTCTCCCGCAGGACGCTTCTTCGGACCACCGCGGCGGCCGGCGCCGGAGCGGCCGCGACGGTGATCCACCCGGGCGCCGCCTCGGCAGCGCCCGCGACCCCCCTGACCGACCACGACCAGCAGTCCACCGGGCCCAGGAGCGGGCGCATCCCGGCCCCGGCGGACTACTTCGGAACTCCGATCGGCACCGACGGCTACCTGGCTCAATGGAGCAGGATGGTCCCGTACTTCCAGCTCATCGGCGCTCGCAGCGACCGGGTGAAGTACGAGGAAATCGGCAAGACCACCCAGGGACATCCGTATGTCCTGCTGACCATCAGCTCTCCGAAGAACCTGGCCAATCTCGACAAGCTGGTCGCCACCAACGCCAGGCTGGCCGACCCCCGCGGGCTGTCCGAGGCCGAGGCCAAGAAGCTGGCCACCAAGGGCAAGCCGTTCTACTACGTGCAGGCGGGCATCCACTCGACCGAGGTCGGCAACTCCCAGGCCGCCATCGAATGGGCCTACCGGCTGGCGACCGAGCGGTCCGACTACATCGAGAAGATCCTGGACAACCTGGTCATCCTGCTTCAGCCGTGCCAGAACCCGGACGGCATCGTCCTTGTCAACGACTACTTCGCCGCGACGGCCGGCACCGACTACGCGCGCACCTACCCCGACCTGTACACCAAGTACACCGGCCACGACGGCAACCGTGACTGGATCATGCTGACCCAGGTCGAGAGCAAGTACAACGTCTCGATCCTGAACAAGTACCGCCCCCAGGTCTTCCAGGACTCCCACGGCGCCGGCGCCGGTTCTCCCCGGCTTTTCACACCGCCGTACCTGTCGCCGTACGACCCCAACATCGACACCATCCTGGTGCAGCAGACCGACACGGTGGGTCTGGCGATGCAGCGGGGCATGACCGTTGCCGGTATGAAGGGCAACGGCTGGGGCTCGGAATACGACTTCTGGTCCGCTTCCCGGCAGTACTGCGCCTACCACGGCGCGGCGCGCATCCTGACCGAGGCGGCGGCCGCCTCCAATCTCGCCTACCCGCAGGTGGGTACGGGACCGCTCGGCCGGCAGACCACCGACATCAACTTCATCGAGCCGTACGACTCAGACACCTGGACGCTGCGCAACATCATCGACTGGGTCTCCCAGGCCTTCTACTCGGGCCTGGAGACGGTCGCCTACGACACCTACAACTGGCTCTACAACTCCTACCGCATCGGGGTCAAGGCGGTCACCCGGACCAGCCCGTACGCCTACGTCATCCCGGCCGGGCAGCGCGACCCGCAGGCGGTCTACGACGCCCTGGAGATATTCCACCTCGGCGCGGTGGAGATACACCAGGCACAGGCCGCGTTCACCGCCGGCGACAAGCGGTATCCCGCCGGGTCGTACATCATCTATATGCAGCAGCCTTACGCCGGGTTCGCCAAGACGCTGCTGGAGGTGCAGGACTACCCGCATCTGCTGGAGTACCCCGGTGGCCCGCCGCAGCGGCCGTACGACACCACCGCGCAGACCCTGCCGATGCTGCTCGGCTTCGAGGCCGACCTCATCGCTACGTCCTTCTCGGCCGGCACCAAGCTGCTGAGGTCCGTCAAGCCCCCGGCGGTCGTCACACCGTCCGCACCGCCGAGCAGCGGGGCGTACGCGATCGGACCGGAGTCCTACGGTGTGTTCCGGATCGTCGCCGCGCTGCAGAAGCAGAACATCCCCACCTTCCGCACCGCGGCCCCATTCAACGACGGCGGTCGCACTTTCCCGGCCGGCACCTTCCTCGTGCCGCCGTCCTCGGCGGCCCGGCAGCTCCTTCAGGCCCAGTCGAAGGCCACCGGCATCCCGGTGTCCGCCCTCCGCACGGTGCCGGCCGTGGCCGGCATCCAGCTCAAGCCGGGCACAAAGATCGGCCTGCTCAAGCCCCCGGGCAACATGCCGTCCGGCTGGCTGATGTGGACGTTCGATCAGTACGGGGTGGACTACTCCGTGGTGACGGCGAGCGACTACGCCAATCTCGGCACGTACGACGCCATCATCATGCCGAAGGGGGTCAGCAGGAACTCCATCGTCAACGGGCTGAACTCGAAGAATTATCCGCCCGAGTGGGCCTGGGCGTTCGGCGTCGGCACGACCGGCTGGAACCAACTGCGCGACTTCGTGACCGGTGGCGGCACACTGGTCACCTACGGCAGCGGGACCGCCACCGCCCAGTCGCTGTTCAGTCTGCCCATCACCTCCGCGCTGCCCGGCGGCTCCTCCTCGGACTTCTACTGCCCGGGATCGCTGCTGAGCCAGGAGTTCGACACGAACAACCCGGTGGCCTGGGGCGTGCCGGAGAACAACCCCGTGTGGTTCGTGTCGAACGACGCGTACAGGGTCACCAGCACGAGCACCTACCCGGTGGACGTGGTGGCCAAGTACCCCGACAGCGGCGAGCAGTTGAAGAGCGGCTGGCTGATCGGGGGCGAAGACCTCAACGGGGCGGTCAACGGGCTGTCCTGGACGATCGGCAAGGGGTACGTCGTCACCTTCGGCAGCGAGATCGGGTTCCGCACCTGGAACCGGTCCGAGCAGCGGACGCTTTTCAACGCCGCTTACTACGGGCCGTCGACGAAGCTCCCGGCCGACCAGTTCACACGCCTCGGACGGTAAATCGTGTGGTGGGGGCGGGTGCTTCCGTCCCACCGCCGGCCCATCCCGGCCAGACAGAGAGGAAGACCCGGTTGCACCCCGACGACGGGAGCTGGACCGGCGCACCGACCCACCTGGAGTGTGGACGATGCGCCGAGCGGTACGACGCGGACCTGCCGCCGGAGGCCACCGCGGCCGAAGTGACCGGCACAGCCCACGGCTGCCGGACACCGCGATGACGGAGTCGCCGAACGTGGACGGTCAGCTCTCCCCGTCACCTTCCGGCACACGGCCGGCGATGGTGGAACTGCGCGGGGTGCACAAGTCCTACGACGGTGTCGAGGTGCTCAGGGGCGTCGACCTGACGGTGGCCCGCGGTGAGGTGGTGGCCGTCATCGGGCCGTCCGGTGGTGGCAAGAGCACCATGCTGCGCTGCGTCAACCTGCTGGAACCGGTGACCTCCGGCCAGGTACTGCTGGAGAACGAGGACCTGACGGGCCCAGGGGTCGATCTGAACACGGTGCGCCGGCGCATCGGCATGGTGTTCCAGCAGTTCAACCTCTTCCCGCACCTGTCCGCCGTCGACAACCTCACCCTGGCGCCGCGCAAGCTGTTGCGGATGCCCAAGGACCAGGCGCGGGAGCGGGCCACCGCGTTGCTGGACCGCGTGGGGCTGGCCGACAAGGCCGACGCGTACCCGAGGCAACTCTCGGGTGGGCAGCAGCAACGGGTCGCCATCGCCCGCGCGTTGATGATGGACCCGCATGTGATGCTGTTCGACGAGGTGACCTCCGCACTCGACCCGGAGCTGGTCAGCGAGGTCCTCGACGTGATGCGCGACCTCGCCCGTTCCGGGATGACGATGCTGTGTGTCACCCACGAGATGGGCTTCGCCCGTGAACTCGGCGACCGCCTGGTGTTCATCGACGGCGGGGTGATCGCGGAGCAGGGCCGCCCGGCCGATGTGCTGGACCGGCCCCAGAACGACCGTACCCGCCAATTTCTGCGCAAGGTTCTCAGATAGCCCGCCCGAGCGGGCAGAAGGAAGTCACGTCGTGAGATCGAAATACGGCACTGTCATCGGTGCGGCGATGGTCCTGGCCCTCGCCGCGGGCTGCTCCTCTTCACCCGACGAGTCGTCCTCGTCCACCGCCGCCTCCAGCAGCCCCGTGAATGTGGGGGCGCCGCTGCCCGACGCGGTGAAGAGCAGGGGCAAGCTGACCGTCGGCGTCAAGTGCGACTACCCGCCGTTCGGATACATCGACGAATCGTCGAAGAACGCGGGCTTCGAAATAGCCATCGCCCGCCAGATGGCCTCCTACGCGTTCGGCGACCCCAACGCGCTGACCCTGACCTGCGTGACCGGGTCCAACCGGGTGTCGTTCCTGACCTCCAAGCGCATCGACCTGATCGAAGCGACGATGAACTACACCCCGGAACGCGCCGAGACCATTGACTTCTCCACCCCCTACTTCGACAGCGGCGTCAAGCTGCTGGTCCCCAAGGACTCCCCGATCACCTCGTTCGACCAGTTGGCCGGCAAGCCGGTCATCAGCATCTCCGGCGCCACCGCCAGCCTCTGGCTGACCCAGTGCATGAAGGACGTCAAGCAGTCGCTGTTCACCGAGACCAGCCAGGCGCTGACCGCGCTGAACCAGAACCGCGGTGTCGCGTTCGCCCAGGACGACACCCTTCTCCTCGACCTGGCGGCGAAGAACCCCAAACTCAAGGTCGTCGGTGAGGCCAAGGCCGACAGCCCCTGGGGAATGGGCGTCCGCAAGGGCGACGCGGAGATGCTCGCCTGGGTCAACGGCGCCCTCGCCCACATGCAGCAGAAGGACTTCTTCTGGACCGAATTCCAGAAGACCGTCACCGACCCCTCCGTGCAGAAGCAGTTCGCGAAGTACGTGCCCCGCCCGGGCAGCGAGCTGACCTACCCGTCCGGCTCCACCTTGAAGTGCTGAGCATGCTCGACGCCGCCGGCTACTCCTTCGACCCGGGCTTCATCGTCCAGCATCTCGACGAGCTCGGCACCGGCCTGCTGCGAACGCTGGCGATCAGCGCCATCGGCATGGCCGGTGCCCTGATCGTCGGCGTCCTGCTCGGCGCGATCAGCACGCTCCGCATACCGGTCGCCCGGCAGCTGATCACGGTCTACATCGAGGTGTTCCGCAACACCCCGCTCCTGGTGCAGATCTTCTTCCTCTACTTCGCGCTACCCGAAACCGGGGTGCAACTCGACGGCTTCACCGTCGGCTGGCTGTCACTGCTCCTGTGGGGCGGTGCCTACAACGCGGAGAACTTCCGCGCCGGTTTCGAAGCCGTCGAAGGCGGCTATGTCGAAGCCTGCCGAGCCCTCGGCTTCCCCCGCCTGGCCGCCTTCCGGCACGCCACCCTCCCCCTCGGCGCCCGTATCGCACTGCCGTCGGTCACCAACATCCTCATATCCGTCTTCAAGAACTCGTCCTTCATGGTCGCGATCAGCTACCCGGAGCTCACCGAAACCGCTGTCAACATCGTCGCCGTCACCTTCCGGGCGTTCGAGATGTTCCTCGCCATCGGCGTGGTCTACCTGGGACTGGTCTGGCTCATGTCACTGGGCGCCGGAGCCATCGAGCGTCGCTTCGCGATACCAGGAGAACACTGATGCCCCCATGGGTCGGACCCGTAGCCGGCTACCTCGCCGACGGCCTGCGCGAAACCGCCCTGCTGGCCCTGGTCAGCATCGCCGCCAGCCTCCTGGCCGGAACGCTGCTCGGCACCGTACTCACCCTGCCCAGCAGACCGGTCCGGGCGGTGGCCCGGGCCTATGTCGAAATCTGGCGGGGCCTGCCGATCATCATCATCCTGTACTTCATCTTCTTCGTCCTGCCCATCATCGGCGTACTGGTGAACACCTTTGTCGCCGCCGCCATCGGACTGTCCCTGTGGGGCAGCGCCAATATGGCCGAAGTCGTCCGAGGCGCCGTCCAGTCGGTGCCCCGGGGGCAGGCCGAGGCCGCGGCGGCGCTGGGCTTCTCCTGGACCGGACGCATGCGGCACGTCCTCCTGCCCCAGGCCGCCCGGCGAGCACTCCCCCCGCTGATCGGACTCGTCGTCAACCTCACCCAGCAGACCTCACTGGCCGCCGTCATCGGTCTGCTCGACATCCTCGAAGCATCACAACGCTCCATCGAGCGGCTCACCCTCTCCGGCGGCTCCTCCCACGCGGTACCGATCCTCGGTGCCGTACTCGCCGTCTTCTTCGTCATCTGCCTGCCACTGACGATGCTGTCCCGCTGGTACGAACGCCGACTTCACTGACGCGCCAACGGCCGCGCCGTAGCCACTCCGGGAAGTACCGTGCCCGGTAGACATCTTCACGGAGAAAAGGGGGGCTCCGGCGACCATGACCGTCCCGCGCCACACTTTGCTGAACGCCGCCTACGACTATCTGCGGGCCGCCATCCTGGAGGGCTCCCTCACCCCGGGCTCCCGCGTCACCGTGCGTCCCCTGACCGAACAGCTCGGCCTCAGCCCCACCCCCATCAAGGCCGCCCTCGCCGCACTCGAACGCGAAGGCTTCCTCATCGCCGTCCCGCACCGCGGCTACTTCGTCCCCGAATTCACCACCGACGACCTGCTGGAACTGTACGAACTGCGCGAGGCCCTCGACGGAATCGCCGCGCGCCGGACGGCCGGGGCCCCCCGCCGTGACGAGATCGCCGACCAACTGGCCCTGCTGCTGGAGAAGCAACGCAAGGCGATCGAGGCGAACAACCTGGCCTCCTACGGCGAATTGGACCTCGCGTTCCACCGCCTGATCTGGGAGGGCTCGGGCAGCAGACGGCTCATCCCCATCGCGGAGAACCTCATCGCTCAGGTGCGCCTGGGCAACCGTCTCTCCGCGCGGGCGCCCGGCCGGCTGCCGGTGGCCATCGAGGAACACGAGGCCATTCTGGAGGCGATCCGGGAGGGCGACCCGCGCGCCGCGGAGCGGCACATCCGCCTCCACGTCCGTGAGGCGGGCCAGGCGCTGCAGCGCTACCTCGAAGTACGGAGTGCGACGGAGCAGTCGCAGCAGCCGTGACTTCTCCTCCCATGACCATGCCCGCGTCCGGCACCGGCATCGGATCCCCCGGCCGAGGTCGTGGCGGGCCCGTCAGCGGCTGACCTCGACGGTGCCAAGATTCCCGACGGGCGCAAGTCAGCGAACAGCCACCAGGACGCAGCTGTTGCCCACCTGCCAGACCGATCCCACCTGGCTGAACCCGGCATGCCGGAGCATTTCCGAGTGCCGGGCCAGTGTCAATCCGTTGTTGCGGTTGCCGTCCTGTCGGTTGTGGCGCCGCCGACGCTCGTGGAAGAGGGCGGTCAGGTTTGGGTCCTGCTCTGCGGCTGCCCACCAGGATTCCCAGTCCTCGTGGGCGAAAGCCTGCTGTCGGCCTGCTCGCTTGTGCCCTACGTGCGCCGCGAGTTCCGCGGCTTCTTGCAGGAGATGGTCGGCGTTGACCAGGACACCGCCGGGCCGCAGTATTCTCGCAAGCTGTGCGTAGACGGTCTGGAGCAGCCGGTCGGGGAAATAGTGCAGCGCGGTGGTCGAGACTGCCGCATCGAGTGGGCCGTCCAGTCCCAGTGTGTCTGTCCACCCGGGCTCTCCGATGACCGCGTCGACGTAGCGAACCGCGTCAGATTCAAGGGACCTGCCGAGTCCTAGGAGCACGGGGTCCATGTCCACTGCGACAATTCGCGCGTCGGGCAGTCGTTGGGAGAGGCGTACGGCCAAGGAGCCGGGGCCGCAGCCGAGATCGACGACCTGTGCCTCGGGTCTGCCCATGGTGACGTGTTCGACCACGTCGGCGACGACGGTGAAGCGCTCTTCGCGATCGATCGCGTAGCGTTGCTGCTGTCGCTCCCAGCGCTCCACCCACATGGCCGCCGTGGTTGTACTCAAGCTCATCGTCCGTGGTTACCTCTCGCGCCCATCCCGCTCCTCGGGGATGAGGAGTAATCTACACGCGACAACGGTTTTCATTAACATTTACAGCTCGGCGAGTACGGCAACGAGGCGATCGACTTCTTCGGGCGTGTTGTAGACATGCGTACTCACCCGTACTGAGGTGCGTGCCTCCCCCGTGCGCGCCTGGCAGTGGGTGTCCGAGCGGACCATGAAGCCGTGGCTGTAGAGGATGAACCCGAGGTCTGCCGCGTCGATGTTCTGGTGTCTGAAGGTGACGATGCCTTTGCGCTGCTGCACGTCGGAGTCCTGCGCGAGGCTGAGCTGGCAGCCGAGGACGTCGTATCGGTCGAGTCCGCGCAGCCCTTCGGTGAGTCGGGCGGCGAGGGCCGTCGTCCATTGCTCGATACGGCCGACCCCTGCGGAGTCCAGCCAGTCCAGGGCTGCTTGGAGGCTGATGATGCCGACGGTGTTCGGCGTGCCGGACCATCCCGACGGGGCGAATGCAGGACCGCGTCGGCCGCGCGCCCAGATCACACCGGTACCGGGGAGGGCCAGGGCCTTGTGCCCGGAGAAGGCGACGAAGTCGACATCGAGATCAGCGAGGGAGATGGGAAGGTGCCCGGCACTCTGGGCGGCGTCCAGGCAGATGACGACGTCGGGCCCGACCACTTCCCGGACCCGGTGCACGTTCATGTCTCCGCCGTAGACATGGTGGACGTGCGTGGTGGCGACGAAGCGGGTGCGAGGGGAGACCAGCGCTGCGAGAGCCACGACGTCGTAGTCGTGCGATCCCCGCTGGTACGGCATGTCGTGGACCGTGATGTGTGTGCCCTGACGGGCCAGCAGTTCCTGTGCTTCGAGCCAAGGTGCCGCGTTCGCTTCGTGGTCGCCGAAGGGGACGATAATCTCGTCACCGTTCCTGAGATACCCCGGCAGCCAGTCACGGGCTACGGAGCGCAGCCCGGCGCTGGTGCCGCTGACGAAGTGCACTTGTGACCGCGCCGGCGCGGGATCCCCGAGGAAATCCTGGACGCGGGCACGTGTGCGTTCGATGTCCGCGGTCGTGCTGTTGGCCCAGGGGTATGCGCCTCGGCTGGCATTGGCGTTGGACGTGGCGAGGTAGGAGTGCACTGCGTCGAGCACGGCCTGTGGTTTCTGCGCTGTTGCCGCGCTGTCCAGATAGACCAGGTCCGGGTGAGCCGTGATGATCGGAAACTGGCTGCGCAGTGATGCCTGCCATGCGCGGAGTTGACTGGGGAACGGGTGTCCGCCGGAGGGAGGCGGCGTCACGGGACCTCACTCCCTTATCAGTTGAGCGCCGGCGTCCCGCCAGGCGACGATGCCGCCGGACAGGCTTCGGGTGTCCGGGTGACCGAGCCGCGTCAGCAAGGCGGCGTACTTCGCCGACTTCTCGCCCACCGGACAGGCCAGGAGAAGTGGCCGGCGTTTGCTGAACGGCAGGCCGTTCCTGAGCAGTTCCTCGAAAAGCTCGTCCACGATGTTGATGGAGCCCTCGATGTGCAGCGCCGCGTAGGCGAAGGGGCTCCGCAGATCGATGACCAGCGGACCGTCCTCCTCCATCCACCGCTGCGCGGTCTCGACATCGATCGTCGTGGCCGTGCGCACCTCGTCGTCCGTGAGCGCGGCGACGGTGTTCCTCTGTTCCGCTCCGCCGAACAGTCCAGGGCGGCGCTTGCGGATGTAACTCAGATAACTCTCGATCCGGTCGCAGACGATGAAGACGGCCGACTTGCGTGTCGTCAACCGCTCGTCGATGGGGCGCAGGTGACGCAGCGCACCGAAGTAGGCGGCGCCCCCGGTGGGCCCGGAAAGTATGCCGCTTCTGCGGGCCAGGACAAGCATCCCGTCGATGGCCTCATCGGACGTGACAGCGTTGATGCTGTGGTAGACGGCCGGGTCGAAGAGACCTACTTCGTGAACCTCGTCGATGTTGCGGATACCGGGTATGAAGTCCGACTTGTGGGCGACCAGTCCGACGACCTCGATGTCAGGGTTGTGCGCTCGCAGGACCCCCGCCACACCCGTGGACGAACCCGCGGTGCCGACGCAGGCGATGAACCAGTCAGGAGCCCGCCCGTCCAGGTCTTCGACAATCTCCGGGCCGGTTCCGGTGGCGTGAGCCTGCACGTTGCGCTCGTTGTAGTACTGATCGGTGTGAAGGTACTCACTGCCGGGTTGGCGCAGTGCCCGGTGGAACTGGGTCAGCGGATCATCGGCGTTCGTGGGGTCGAGGCATTCGGTCTGTCCGGGCAGTTCCTCGATCTGCGCACCAAGCAGCAGAAGCAGCTCCTTGATCTCCGGGACACGCATGCGGTTGCTGACGCTCTTGAAGCCGAGGCCATGGATGCCTGCGATGAGGGCGAGCGCCTTGGCGGTGTTTCCGCTGGAGAGTTCCACTATCTGGCTGCCACGCCGGACGGCGTTGTCCATATCGGGCTGGGTCATGCTCCAGGCCGCTCGGTCCTTGACGGAACCGAAGGGGTTGAACAGTTCCAGCTTCGCGTACAGATCGATGTTCTGCAGACCGTGAACGGCTTGATCGATGCGCAGCAGAGGTGTCTGCCCGATGATGTCGGTTATGTTGTCGTATCTCATCGCTCGGTTCCCGAGGTTGCGAGGGGCCAGTATTGATCGTCGAGGGTCCAGTGCCAGGCCATGCCGTCGTGATGTGCCGCGACTTTGCGGGCTTGCGGCCGTCGTTCGGCCAGGTGCGCACTGAAGTCCATGCAGTACCCCGCGGTGTTCGCGAAACACAGGAGTTCACCGGGCACGGGAAGCCGGGGAAGAAAGACGACGCGCTTGGTGATCAAGTCCGATTCGAGGCAGAGGTTGCCGAAGAGATGGACCCCGACGGGCTTCTCCGCGGGCGGGCGCCCTCCGGGGCGAGGAACTATCACCGGGTCCATCAGGACCCCGTGGTCTTCCAGTCCGCAGTCGGCGGCGTTCATGCCCAGACGTACGATCCCCACGCCGTCGCCCGTGTCGCTGGGCTCGCGCACTTCCAGCACTCTGGCCAGCGTGACCCCGCATTGGTCCGCCAGTGCCCGGCCCGGCTCCACGCAGAGGTCGTAAAGACTCTCCAGGAGCAGCGTCGCCAACGGCCGGCCCAGTACGGGGGCCGGCGTGCTGAGCAGTTCGTCCAGGTATGCGGGACCGGTGGTGGCGCGGTACGCCGGGTAGAGCCCGAGGCCGCCGGCCAGGTTCCCGTTTTCGTTGCGCAGGCCATAACCGTGGCCCTGCCAGGTGAGGGGCGGTCGGTTACCGAGTACCGACCTGGTCAGCTCGGTGGTGTAGCTGTCCCACTGCTGGGCCTGAGCCAGGTAACTGACCCCGAACCCTCCGCCGATGTCGATGAACCGCGGTCGCATTCCGCGGTTGCGGCATTCGTCCAGGACTACAAGACAGCCTTCAAATGCGACAGTCTTCTCCGTGAGGCTGATCGTGTCGAGGTGGTACCCGACCCCGATCAGTTCGACTGCGTCCATGTTTCGACCGACCAGGTCCAGCAGGCCGGCGACCTCACTGACCGGGGTTCCGAAGCGGCTGGGCCGCAACAGTGTGCGTACCCCTGCGGAAGGGAATCCGGCCAGCCGTAGCACTACCCGGGCTCGTGGAAGCCGGTGTGCCCGGACGAGCGAGGCGAGTAACTCCAGTTCTGCCCGGCCGTCGATGTGGAACGTCACGCCGGTTCGGGCCCCGAGCCAGAGAAAGTCAGGATCCTTCGGTCCGCTCGCGCCGACACGGTCGGACGTGAACCCCGATGCCAGGGCGTGCTGCAACTCCTCAAGAGAGGCGATGTCGATGGAGGCCCCGGAAGCCGCGAGACGACGCACCAGAGAACTCGACCGGTTCGCCTTGTGCGCGAAGAGGATCTCACCGCCGAGGCGATGGTTGCGGAAGACGGACTGGAAGCCCTCGACATTCTCCGCGATCTGTTCCGGGAGCATGACGTTCAGGGGAGAGCCGAGTCCGCCGACGAGACTGTGCAGGAATCCGTTGTCTTTCATCAGTGAAGCAAGACGTGGCTCCAGCCTTGGTTCTAAATATAGCGGACTGTCCACTTTGCTCCGACCTCTTCCGCTACTTGTGCGCCGTTGACTTGCGCGTTCGATTGCCTGCCCCGTGCAGCCTTTCCCCATCTCGGGCCTCTTCATGCAGCAATGACAATCATGGTCAGAAGGAGATCTCATCTCCGGGGGCGGGGGGGTCAACTCATACCCAACGGGGGCATGTCTATACAATCCGGAAGCCGGAAGGCTGCTTGTGCTTGCTGCCCTTCGCGCCCCCGTCGACGGCCCGCTTCCAGTCCTGGCGGCCCCTTCAATGCCCGAAGACGGGAGCCGTCGACCGCCGCACACCACCGCGCGGAACCACATCTGGTCGGCGATTGCCCAGATCGCCCTCGACCTCCGGCCTGGATGCGGACACCCCTCCCCCTCACGGCACGCCGCCGCTGATCTCCACGCCGCCGAGGGCGACCGGCCCGCGACGGCATCGCGACAGGGCCTCTACAGCGCCGCCTTCGGTCCCATGCTCTCAGCCTCATGGTCTGACCCGGCGCAGAGACCGGCCGCACACGATCCGGGAGATGGGCGTGAACGCAGTGCGGTGAGCGGCGGCCGGTGGCGCCGCACATGACCCGAAGACCGACGTCGCTCACCGGCCCTTTATGCCGGGTCAGCCGCCGGACCATCACCCCAACGGGTCAGAGGCCGGCCGATTTCGTGAGCCGGAGACGTCATGTCTCCAGCTCACGGCCTTCGGTCGCTCGTGAAAGAAAGCACGCGGCCCGGCGCTCTCGCTCCGTGACTCGGGTCGCGACGCGGGGCGCCGACCCGCGCGAGGGTTCCATGTCCAGCGCGAAGGCGAGGACAGGACGGCGTGGTGACACTGCCAAGGCGGCCATCGAGGCCGACGCCGTCATGATCTTGATGCCGAACCCGATCCAGGCGCAGGTCCACGAGGAGTCCGCCAAGGGAGAATGAAGGACGGCGACGGCAGCGAGGACGGCGACGTTGGTGTTGGCGCGGACCAGGGTTGGCATCACCGCCGCGTCCACGACCCGTAGGCCCGCGAGGCCGTGCACGCGACCTGACGTCCACCACGGCTCCGTCGCGATGCCCCGGTGCCGGCCGGATGGAAGTACGTGCGGGTCTGACGCCGGACAAACGCGCGCAATACCGCATCATCCGTGGTGTCAGCACCGGGCAGAGCCTCAACAGGCCGCCCCGCGTGCGTGGTCCATGGCGTTGATGGCACTGGAGCCACCAAGAACCTTGCCGCGCGGCCAGGGAACCCGGGCCCCGTCCAGTGCGCGCTGCGGGACCGTGATGTCCGCCCAGTCCACCGGCGTCCCCTGGGGGAGCCGCCAGGCGGCCGGATCCGCCATGACCGCAGGCCCCCTGGCGGGTCCCGCCCCCAGAAGCCGAACGCTGGCCGCGGGCTGCTCAGTGAGCCCGGCGGCCAGCACCGAACCGGCCGCCCCCACCCGCCACGATGTGGTCGAAGATATTTTCTTCGCCCATACACCCACTGTCACACCATGGCACTGCACCAGGCTGAACCGCTCCGAGCGCCGCGACCCCGCGTCGCCCGGTACAGACCATGGCCCACCCGGAAGGCCGGTCTTCACCGCCGCTTCCACTCCGAACACCGCGCCGCCGTACAGACCCCGGAGTCCTTCCTGACCTCGCGACAGCTCACGGGGCCGTCGATGCGAAGCAACCGGCGCCTGTCCTACGACCTCCGCCACCAGTGATCAACCGACGACTCGACGCTTCTCAGGCGGTGGTGTCGAGGACCACACGGAAGCGAGCCCTGCCGGACCTCATGTGCTCGTACGCCTTGGGTGCGTCGGCGAGCGGGAGGACCTCGGTCATCGGACGCACGTCGCTGTGCAGGGCGAAGGCGAGGTTGTCCTCGTTGTCGATCGGCTTACCGGTAAGGCTGCCGATAACCTGGCGGCCGCCGAATGCCAGGGTCACCGTGTTGACCGAGATGGACGCGGCGACATCGATGCCCAGGACGACGAGACGCCCTCGCGGGTTCAGGCCCGCGAGGAGCGGCGACATCGAGGGGGCGTCGGACGCAGTCGCGATCACGGCCGTCGCACCGCCGAGAGCCTGGAGCGCCTCGCCCGGGTCCAGGTTCTCGCTGTCGATGTAGTGATGGGCGCCGAGCTTCAATGCGAGGTCCGTCTTGCCGCCGCCGCGAGCGATGGCGGCGACACGGAAGCCCTGCTTGGCCGCGTACTGGACCGCGAGGTGGCCGAGGCCGCCGATGCCCTGCACGGCGACGAGCCCACCGGGCGCCGCGTCCACGAGCCGCAGGCCCATGTATGCGGTAAGGCCGGCGCACAACAGCGGCGCCGCCTCGACCGCGGAGAGGCCGTCGGGGATGCGGACCAGGCCATTTGCCTGGGCGATCACGGACTCGGCGTACCCGCCGTCGCGGTCTGAGCCCATGGCCGGCTGCCGGCTGCACGTGACGAAGTCGCCGCGTCGGCACCGCTCGCACTCGCCGCAGTGGCCTGCGAGGAAGCCCACGCCGACGCGGTCCCCGACCTTCCAGTTGGAGATCGCCTCACCGACGGCGTCGATGACGCCGACGATCTCATGCCCCGGGACAACCGGGGTGGACGGGTCGGCGCGCAGGCCCTCCACTCCGAGCCCGTCCGAGTAGCAGACGCCGCATGCCTCAACGCGGATGCGCACCTGGCCGCGTCCGGGATCCACCAGCTCACGTTCGACCAGCGAGAAGTTTCTCGCCCCGGTCACTTGCATCGCTCGATACTTGGACATAATAGCCTTTTCTTCCCCAAACCATTCATCTGCGAACGGCTCCATAATGACCGGTCGTCTTAAAAGGTGTCAAGTGATCTCCAGGCAGCATGCGACCGCTCGGTGACCTGCTGGGCGGCTCTCGCGCGTGGTACGGTTTTTCGATTAAGACGGTCGGTCGTCATGATCGGAGGTGACGCAGCACATGGCACAGCGCAGTCTGCGCAAGGAACTGGTCGAGGCCGCCTTCCAGCAGTTCCATACTCACGGCTACAACGGCGCCGGGGTGAAGGACATCACTGACGCGGCGGGCGCACCGAAGGGCTCCTTCTACAACCACTTCCCGTCCAAAGAGGCACTCGCGGTCGTCGCGCTGGAGCGGTACGGCTCGGGCCTGCGGCTGGATGAGCTCAAGGAGCCGACGGTGGACCCGCTTGTGCGGCTCCGCCGGCACTTCGAATTTCTCCGGGATGCCCAGCTCGACCAGCAGTTCCTGCAGGGCTGCCTCTTCGGCGACTTCGCCAACGAGATCAGTGATCACAGCGAGACCATCAGGAAGGCGATCCAAGTCGGCTTCGCGTACTGGACCGAGTGCCTGACCGCCGCGGTGGCCGACGCCCAAGCGGCGGGCCAGGTGTCCGCGGGGCAGGACCCATCGACGCTCGCCGCGTTCTTGCTCAACGCCTGGGAGGGGACGCTGATCTCGTCCCGTACAGAGCGCTCCGCCAGGGCCTTCAAGCCTTTCTTCGACACGGTGTTCGGGGTACTGCTGCGCTGACCGCCTCGGATTCGGTGGGGAGTGCGACGGTACGGGACGCCCACTCGGGTTCACGGCCACCAGCCGAAACACCGACAAGCACACGCAGTTGACCGCCGCGATGAGACGATACGGGTGCTTCGGACCGGCTCGGGATGCCCCGGGGTGCGGCCCGCCCATGTCCCAAGCGGAAAAAACTACAGTTCCGGAGCCATCCTGGCCCGGCACAGGCGACACGGCATCGGCCACATCATCCCCGAACGGGCCGATTGGATCCGCAACCGGCTCCGGCACGGAAGCCCGGGCGGGCCTCCGCCGGCCTCCGACAAGCACCTCTACAAGCAACGCAATGTGGTCGCACTGCCTCAACCGATTAACACAGCGGCGAGGCACCGCCACCCGCTACGAGAAAACCGACGAGTCCCTGTCGCTCTCGCGGCTCCCTAATGTGGGTCTGCCGTTTGAAGACACTTCTTGATCAAGATTGGCAACCATGGCTACCGCATCGAACGAGTGGAACCTCACTGATATACCGGACCAGACCGGCCGCACCGCCATCGTGACCGGCGGCAACAGCGGGGTCGGTCTCGCCACCGTCGAGGCGCTGGCGGCCGCGGGCGCCCATGTTGTGCTCGCCGTACGCGATGTGAAGCGCGGCGAGGCGGTTGCCGCCACCATGCGGGGGAGCCTGGAAGTGCGTCGGCTCGACCTGGCGGACCTCGCCTCCGTGCGCGAGTTCGCCGCAGCCTGGACCGGCGATCTCGACCTGCTCATCAACAACGCCGGCGTGATGAACCCCCCAAAGCCCACGATGACCAAAGACGGCTTCGAGATGCAGCTCGGCATCAATCACTTGGGCCATTTCGCTCTTACGAACCTACTGCTTCCGCGCCTCATCGACCGCGTGGTGACCGTGTCCTCCAGCGCGCACAAGACGCCGGGCAGCCCGCGCATCAACTTCAACAACCTCAATCTAACCGGTGAGTACGTCCCCATGAAGGCGTACAGCCAGTCCAAGCTGGCCAACCTGCTCTTCACCCTGGAGCTCCAGCGGCGGCTGGCTGCGGCGCGATCCCCTTTGCGCGCCCTGGCGGCGCATCCCGGGTTGGCCAAGTCCAACCTCAACAAGTACGACAAGCGAGCCCACAAGCGCCTGGTGCGCTGGGCCGGCAGCCTCATATCCCAGGACCCCGGGGCCGGTGCGCTGCCCACCCTGTACGCCGCGCTCCAAGACCTGCCTGGTGCAAGTTACGTCGGCCCCGATGCCTTCGGCGAGCTACGCGGAGCCCCGACCTTGGTGGGCCGCTCGGCTGCCGCCAGCGACCCTGTCTCCGCCCGTCGCCTGTGGGCCCTCTCCGAGGAACTCACCGCCACGACCTTCCCCGAACCGGCCGTGCCGGCCCGAACGTGCACATCACAATGAAAAAGGTCCGACGCTTGGCGGGGCGTCCCTCGCCGTGCGCCGGTCAGGGGTCCCAAAGCACGTAGCATCGGCGCGTCGACGGGGCTGGCTCCCCGCAGCCTGGGCAGGGACCGCCCACCTCGCGCATCTGGGCGCCGAGGCCCCGAAAGGTCCGCCCCGTCCGAGCACCCGTCGGCCGCGCAGTCCGGCCCGCCCCCGGACACCGCCGCCAGATCACGCCAGACCGACTGGTCCCCAAGAAACACGGAAAGGCGGTATCGGATTCCTCCGATACCGCCTACGACCTGCGAAAACGCTGGTCGGGACGACAGGATTTGAACCTGCGACCCCTTGCCCCCAGGAGTTTAGGTTACCTAAATTATCCTCACATAACAGACTTAATCCGGGTCCACATTGTGCTAGTAGGCCCTGCTGTGCACTGCCGCGCACACCGTGTGGTCCCCAACTGGTCCCCAAGCGGGCATGTGCCGAGCCCACTACTCCCCCATCGCCTTGGAGCAGTCTCCAGGGGCTCTCAGCCCAAGACTCCTTCAGCGCCGCGGCCTATCCCGCCACCTGGGCCGTCGGCTACGCCCTGCTCGCCCGCTGGTGGTGGCCCGCCGTGCTGGCCACCCTCGGCTGCACGGCCACGCCCCCGCGCTCGCACCGCCCTGGAGGCACTCGCGGACCTCATCGAGGCCGCCGTCGACGTCCACGGCCGCGAACTGGCCACCCAGGTCGGTCTCATCTCACGCAAGGACGGCTGGCCCCTGACACAGGGGATCTGATGTCGGCACTGTTCAGGAAGCCGAGTGACGACCAGGTACATACGGCCGGCGAACAGGGCGAGTTGTTCTCCTCTGGCGCTACCACCCGTTCTTCACCGACATCCCCTTCGAAACTATCCAGGCCAAGCGCCAGCACCGTCACCACGCGGTGATCGAACAGGTCATCGCCGACGGCAAAACCGGGCCACTGGCCGACCCGCCACCGAGGGAAGTTCACGCCCATGCCGCCCGGCTGACCATGTGCTCCATCTCCTACAACCTGCCGCGGCGCGGGTGCCCTGGCCTCGGTTCTCCCCGCCAAGGCCGCCACCACAGCCCTCCGCGCCACCCGGTCCACATCCCCGCCCGGATAGCGCACTCGGGCCGCCGCCTCACCTGCGCCTGATGCTCGAATAGAACCTCAGCGATACAGGTGCAAGGAATCACGGAAGCGCCCTCCCCGGTGCATTGCCGCTGTGCGCGCGGGCAAAGTAGCTCAAGGGAGATTACCGACTCTGTCGATGCTTACCGAGCGGACATCCGGTGTTGCAGCCGTCGGCCCAGCTGCGAGTAATCCTTCGGCGGTTCCTGTGGATACAGCAGTGGGGGATCTGGATTGCTAAGTGCGGCTTTGTCTGGATCATCGACGACTACAGAGAGAAGTGCCCCGCGAAGTATTTCCAAGGTGAGCTCTTAGCCAATATGCTTCGTGACGATCTCCAGACACGCCGCTACTGAGTCCATACTGGTGGGGGAGGATAGCGTATGCACTTTGGTGGCGAAGTCGTGTGCGCTATGACCGCGAGCGCCGAGAAGGTATCCGGGTGTAAACCACTCGACGATTTTTCCGTTCCAATTCAGGACGGAGTCCGGTTTCTACGGCGCGCAGCACAATGTCGCCGTCGCCAAGGTGCCGGGGTGGAACGACCCCAAGAGCGGGAACCTCGGGGTCGCGAGCAGCAGCTTCGCCGGTCACTCGGAGACAGCGATCCTGGACATGCTGAAGGCAAAAGGGGTCGATCCTCACCAGATCACCGCTCTGTACCCTGAGCGGCAACCCTGTGGGGATTGCGCCTCCGAATTGGCCGGTCCCCTCAAGGCAGGCACACCAATCACCTGGTCGGTCCCTGACTACCCCGGCATCGAGTCGTATGCGTAGGATTGCTGGCTGATTACGTCAAGAGGGCCGGCGGGGGACGTTCGGCACGCTCCCTGACGGGCCAACAGCAGGAAGACAAGTGAAGGACGCATGAGCGAGCACAGATTCGATCTGCCGCCGAAAGCCCCGGCGGAAGTCATTGCCCAGCGCAGCGCACTTGCTGACGAAGCTTGCCGCGCACTGGCCCAAGCCGGGATCCCCGTTCATCGGGGCGACCTCGGAGGCGAGTCCCAAGGCAGACCTGGGGCGGAGGTTCATGTGGATCCTCTCGTCATCGGCGGTGTGCTGGTGGAATGGAACACGGAGGAAGAACTGAGAACTGCCGCTCTGAACGTTCCTCCGGACGAACTCGATCCTTCGGATCTGCCTTACGCGATTCGCCATTTTGGAACCGTCCATTCCTCTATGCGGGACGCTCTTCTGGGGATCCTCACCTCTGCGGGATTCCAGGCCGAGAAGACAGACGGGCACACCTACGGGACTGCGGTCTTCGTAAAGGGCTTCCGGCCCTGACCCCGCTGTCAGGCGTCCCGTCGCCACCGTCTCACCTGCGGCCTTGGACTCCGCCTTCGTGACGTCCATCGTCAGAGAGGTCGCGTCCCCCCCACCAGGAGGGGGCGAGGTTGGTGTCCAGGCCGTCGGGGAGGGCGGCGAGTACGGCGTCTGCGCCAGAGGCGTGTGCTGCCGCGGTGATGGTGGCGTCGTCCTGGGGGCCTTGGCCGAGGGTGATGTTTTCGCGGGCGGTGACAGGCCAGCGGCCGAAGTCCTGGGGCAGCATGGCCAGTTGGTTCCAGATGTGTTCGGGTTCGGCGCGGGACAGGTCGGTGTTGTCCCAGGTGACGGTGCCGGTGGTGGGCGTGTAGAGACCGGCGAGCAGTTTGGCGAGGGTGGATTTGCCTGAGCCGTTCGCGCCGACGATGGCGAGTACCTCGCCCTGGCGTACGCGTACGTCGATGTCCTGGAGGGCGGGTGTGTCACTGCCGGGATAGCGGAAGGTGACGCCCGTTGCCGTGATGGTCTGCGGGCTGGCGGGGACGGGCTGGGCGCTACTGGGCTGGGTGGTGCGGGCGGTGGTGTCGGTGAGGAAGGTGTCCCAGTCGTCCAGGTACAGGCCGGTCTTGTAGGAGGCGTTGGCGCCTTGGACGAGGCCAGTGAGGAGGCGCTGGCTGGTCTGTACGGCGATGAAGGCGGTGCCGGCGGCCGCGGGCGGGATGTGGCCGTTCGCGGTCAGCCACAGCAGTGCGGCGTAGACGCCGCCGCTGGCTGTTCCGGCGGCGGCGTCGCCGAGGATCTGGTAGCGGGCGTGGTTGCGGCCGACGTCGGCGGCGGCTTCTTCCAGGCGGGTGGTGACGGCGCGGAAGCGGGTGAGCAGCCAGGTGCGCATGGTGTTGGCGCGGACTTCGAGGGCGCTGTCGCGTCCGGCGGTGTGGAACATGAGGGAGTGCCGTAGCCGGCGGTCGCTGAGGGTGTGGCGGTCGGTGAGGTAGGCGGCGCGGGCGGCGCGGACGGCTGCCCAGCCGCGGGGGACGACCGCGAGGAGCAGCAGGGGCAGGAGTGCCGGGTGGAGGTGGGTGCTGATGCCGGCGGCGGCTGCCAGTCCGAGGAGTGCGGTGGTGACGTTGGCGAGGGCTTCGGTCATGAGGTGGACGTCTTTGGCGGCGCGGGAGGCGGCTTCGCTGTGGTCGCACCAGGCGGGGTCGTCGTAGGCGGCCAGTGGGGCTTGGGTGGCGGCTTCGAGGTAGCGGATTTCCGCGATGCCGTCCACGCGTGGTCCGATCCGGGCGGTGACGGCGATGGTGAGGGCGGCGACCAGTGAGCGTACGGAGGCGGCCGCGGCGACGGTGATGAGTGAGGGCAGGGCCTCGTGCAGCCGTCCGGCGGTGGGGCCTGCCGTGAACAGTGGTGCCAGTGCTCCGGTGGTGGCGTACAGGCCGACGGCGGTGACGGCTCCGGAGATGAGCTGGAGCAGGGCGAGCAGGACGCATGGGCGGCCGGCCGCCCATGCGAGCCGTACGGCGATGAGGGACAGGCGGGGCAGCCGGCGTGCGATGGTCCACCAGGAGACGTCCAGCGCGTCCTCGTGGCGTTCGGCGCTGACGCTGTAGTGCGGGACCGCCCTCTGCGGCCGGGGGCGTCGGCTGCGCGGAAGGCGGATGCGGGATTTGTTGGTGGCGGTGTCCGTCGGATCCGTCTGGGAGGTCGTCACACCTTCGGCAACGATTCACCCTTTTGGGTGGGCACGGCGTCGGCGGGTGGCGAACGGGCGTTCTGGAAAGTGTCCGGACCGGCGCCGATGCGGTGGTTTCAGACGCGCAGTGCCGGCGTGTAGGGCCACGGCCGTTGGGGGAGGTCCTGTCCGATGACCTCGCCGCCGGTTTCGATCCACGCGTGCGCGGCGGCGGGAGCGGTACGCGCGCCGACCACCCAGGTGACCCGGCGTCCGCGCAGCAGTGCCGCGAGGTAGACCGCCAGGGATTCCTCCAGACACGCGACCCGTCCCGGCCACATCCGGCCGGCGCGGCGGACCGCGTGGAAGTGGAGGTCGGCCTGCTCGGCGGTGGCCGCCGGCCGGGGGATACGGCGAAGGGCACCGGCGAGATCGGGGCGTTGGCCGCCAGGCCGGTGTAGAGGCTGGTGGTGAAGGCGGTCTTGGTCTGGCGGTGCAGCAGGAAGTCGGGCACCAGACCGGTGAATGCGGCCTGGGCCAGCGGCTTGTAGACGCCCTCTCTCATCCGCTGGTAGCTGGGGATTGCCAGGCAGGCGTCGACTACCGCGGTGTCCAGGAAGGGTGCGTGAATGGGGATGCCCCACTGCTGGCGGGCGATCGAGTCGAACATCGCGTGACTGCCGCCCATGAACTCCATGAGCTGTACTGAGATTTGTGGAGTCCCTGATGCCAGGGTTACCGTCCTGGCGAAGGAGAACCACCAGCACCATGGCAGCACCCCGTAAATACCCCGACGAGCTCCGCGAGCGCGCGATCCGTGAGGTCCGCGCCACCGGCCGTCCGATCGCTCACGTCGCGAAAGACCTCGGCATCCACAAGGAGGCCCTGCGCGGCTAGGTCCGCCAGGCCGAGGCCGACCGCGGCGATCGTGACGACCGGCTGACCACCACGGAGCGGGACGAACTGAAGCAACTCCGCAGAGAAGTAGTGGAGTTGAGGCGGGCGAACGAGATCCTCAAAGCCGCCTCGGTGTTTTTTGCCCAGGAGATCGACCGTCCCCGGACGAGGCCGAGCAGGTGATCGACCACCTGCGTGACAAGGGTCTCGGGGTCGATCCCGTCTGCCGGGTGCTTCAGCTGACGCCGTCGACGTACTTCGCCCGCAAGAAGCGGCCGAAGTCGGCCCGCCGGCTCCGCGACGAGATGCTCATGCCACTGATCGAGCAGGCCCACGCGGAGTCGGGCGGCACCTATGGTGCCCGCCGGATCACCCGCGCCCTGGGGCGCAAGGGCGTCGATGTGGCCCGCTGCACTGTCGAGCGCCTGATGGCCGAGCTGGGCCTGGAGGGCGTCATCCGCGGCCGGCGGCGTCGCACGACTGTCCCGGCGCCGTCGGCACCCCGCCCGCCAGACCTGGTCGACCGCGACTTCACCGCGAGCCGGACCGACCAGCTGTGGGTCGCCGACATGACCTACGTCCGCACCTGGTCCGGGTGGGCATGCGTGGCCTTCGTCCTGGACGTGTACTCCCGGACGATCGTCGGCTGGCAGGTCGCGAACCACATGCGGACCGAACTTCCCCTGGACGCGCTGGAGATGGCGCTGTGGAAACGCAGGATCAAACTGATCGTTTCAGAATGCCGTCCTGCGGAGACGCTGGCGGCCCATGGAACAATCCCTTCAGCTACGGGCTCAGGGGGGTGACGCCGTATGGAACGGGTTGGGACTGCGCGAGACCTCGTGCTCGGTTACGTCCGCGCTCTGAACGCGATCGACGAGGCTATGAGGGTGGCGATCCCGTCGCTTGAGCGACTGGCAGATGTCCTTGGCCTGGCCCGTTCGCGCCGGATCAGCCGGAGTGGGCACATCGGTACCTACTCCTACACGGTTCATGGGGCGGGGTGCCGCTTCGTGGGCGACAGCGGCACTGAGGTCGATGTGGACTTCGCAGCCGACGGGAGCGAAGTCTTCGACCTCTGGCGGCTGCGCTGGTACGGGCTGAGCCTGCCGGAGCCTCTCGACGTCACGGATCAGGACCTGCGGTCCGTGGTGCGATCGCTGCAACCGCTTCTGACCGAGGTGCGGCCGGGGTGGTTCAGCGTGGCCAACTGATCGCTTCAGGATGAGGTTCGCAGGCGGCGCAGGCAAATGAGGCTGCAGGCCAGTTCGAGCAGACCCTGATGAAGATCGGCGCGTCGCTCGTAGCGGGTACGGAGTCGTTTGAACTGGTGCAGCCAGGCGAAGGCGCGCTCGACCACCCAACGCACCTTGCTCAGTCCGGAACCGTGGGCGACGTCGCGTCGCGCGATCAACGGCTTGATGCCTCGCTTCCACAGCAGGCGGCGGTACTTGTCGAAGTCGTAGCCCCGGTCCGCATACAGGCGCCGGGGCTTGCGGCGGGGACGTCCCCGCAGACCCCGGATCGACGGGACGGGATGAGCACGCCGGGCAGAGTCAGCATCCGGGGCCGATCGGCGGAGACGACGTCAGGGCGAGGGCAGCGTTCCGCAGCTGGGCCGCCCACGTCTGCTGGTCAAGCCCCAAGGTGTACTCGATGCAGCAATCGCATTGCGGGATCAGCGCCACGAACGATTGCTCCGCCTCGGTCTCGACCTCCGTCTCCCACCAGTCGTCCGTCGCCAACTCAGCGGGAGTCATCTCTCCATCGATGAGCCTCGCCGCCATCCGGCGCAGAGCGTGGCGCCGTGCCAGGCCGCGATCCGGCAACCCGATCCCGGACTCGGCAAGTGCTTGCTCGAACGCGTCGCGAATCGCGGGCATCCACGTTGCGAGGCCAACCGGCGAGCTCGCACAATGTCGGGGCGTCCAGTCCGGCTGCGAGCGCCTCAGCAGCGATCATCGGCAGATCCTCCGGGCGTATCTCATCCGCCTGATAACGGCACGCCACCTCACCCAGAGATGTGAGCCCACTCTGCATAGAGGTTTCTGGTTCTGGTGTCGTTCCTTCTGCTCTCATGACTCCTACGGTGTCAGCACCGTTTCCAGGGAAGGCACCCAGGGGCGGGCCCGCTCGGCACCCACCCCGCGTGTTCGCCTGAACCCGGGGCCGAACCCACGAGAACACGACCGTCCATCCTCGGGTTCCCGCGAAAAGTCCTTCAGTTTCCGTGAACTCGCGGGGCTCTCGGGGGTCGAGGAACCTCGGAACGAAAACCGGCTCTAGCGACGGCGGCATGAACCATGCCGCCAGGCAGATCGATTCAGGTCAGCGCGTTGTGCCGTCTGTCCACGCCGAGATATCTGCGGCAGCCCGCCGGACAGCATCTTCCTGGTCCCGGGCAAGTTTCGCGCAGGCCGCTGCGACCTCGGGCACACCGTCCGGTCCCACGAGCGCGTCATGCATCCCGGTCTGCAGCCAGTCAGCCTGGTTGTCGTCGCCCTCGGCAACCGCGAGAGCAATGAGCCTTACGGCGGCCACCGTCCCCACCCGGGCCAGGGCCTCTGCCGTCTCTCGAGTCACCGCCGTGTCCTCGACGTCCAGCAGCAGCCTCACCAGCGCTTCCGCAGCTTCAGGAACATCAGCGAAGGAAGCAAGGTCGCGCCCGGCCCGAACACGCTGCGTCCACGAAGGAGACGACGCCTCAGCCAAGGCATCCTCCAACCCACTCGTCATCTCTGGCACAACCAGACAGTCTCACGCCCCACAGAGAAGAGAACCCCGGGCAGAGGCTGCCCAGAGGCTTGACGAAGAACATAGAGGCACCCCCCGCCCCTCCGCCGCTGTCGCACCGCACACCCCTGCATAGGCCCCCCGTACATCCGTGTGAGCAAGCGCGTCATCCTCTGCAGCGCACGCGGCGTCGAACACTGGATCGCCCAGCGCCGCGTCTCCCCCCGGTCGGCCGCCTGATGCCCCACGCCGGGTCCGTCCCCCTCGGCGTGCGCGTGTCCAGCGACATCGAGCACCGCGCCGACCGGCCCGCCCCCGGCCCCCGCCGCTAGACCGTGTGGTCCCCAGCTGGTCCCCAAGGAACACAGAAAGGCGGTATCGGATTCCTCCGATACCGCCTACGACCTGCGAAAACGCTGGTCGGGACGACAGGATTTGAACCTGCGACCCCTTGACCCCCAGTCAAGTGCGCTACCAAGCTGCGCCACGTCCCGATGCCGTCTGACCTGCGGTTTCCCTTGGCCGAACGTGCATGAGAACAATACCGCACTCGGACCGGTGGTCACGAACCGCTTTCCGGGCCCAGGGCGGCGCTTGACCTCAAGCGCACTTGACGTCGCACCGTGGTTCCCATGACGAAGACTGCTGCGACCGCCGCGCCGCTCCACCGCGACCTGAACCGTCTGATGGCCCTGATGACAGGCGACGAGAAACACGGGCCCGCCGCGACCTCCACCCTGGACGCGCTCTGGGTGCTCTACGACCGGGTGCTGCGGGTGTCGCCCGAGACCGCCGAGGCCCCGGATCGTGACCGTTTCCTGCTCTCGAAGGGGCACGGGCCGATGGCGTACTACGCCGTCCTCGCCGCCAAGGGCTTCTTCCCCGAGGATCTGCTGCCGGCCTTCGGCGCGTACGACTCCCCTCTCGGTTATCACCCCGACCGCACGCTGCTGCCAGGGGTGGAGATCAGCAGCGGCTCGCTCGGACACGGGCTGCCGCTCGCCGTGGGAAGTGTGCTCGGTCTGCGGGCGCAGGGGCTGGTCGAGCCGCACGTGTGGGTGCTGATCGGCGACGCCGAACTCGACGAGGGCAGCAACCACGAGGCGATCGCCTTCGCGGGCCCCGCCGGACTCGAACAGCTCCACACGCTGGTGATCGACAACGGGTCCGCGACCCATGGCTGGCCCGGCGGTATCGCCTCACGGTTCGAGGCGGCCGGCTGGTCGGCCGAGACCGTCGACGGCCGGGATCACACCGCGCTGTACACGGCCTTCACCGCGCCGCACACGGGTCGGCCACGCGCCGTCGTGGCACGCGTCGAACCCAAGTCCTGACCACGGAATCAGCGCTGACCACGGAATCAGTGCTGTCACGGAATCAGCGCTGACCACGGGACCGGCCCTGATCACAGGGTCAGTCCTCACCTCGGACACCACCGGCGACCTCCTCCACACAGACATCCTCCACACAAGAGGGGCACTCTCATGGACACCATGCGTGACCGCTTCATCTCCACCACGGCGGAGCTGCTGGACGAGGACCCGCGGCTCGCGGTCGTACTCGCCGAGGTCAGCGGTGACGGCTTCCAACGGGCCGGGCGGCGTCATCCCGACCGGGTCATCAATGTCGGGATTCGCGAGCAGCTTCTGGTCGGCGTGGGCGGTGGAATCGCGCTCACCGGGCTGCGCCCGATCGTGCACACCTTCGCGAGCTTTCTGGTGGAGCGGCCGTTCGAGCAGGTGAAGCTGGACTTCGGCCACCAGGGCGTCAGCGGAGTGCTGGTCAGCGCCGGGGCGTCGTACGACTGGCCGTCGGCCGGGCTCACCCATATGTCGCCGGGCGATGTCGCGCTGATGGACACCCTCGACGGCTGGGCCGTGCATGTCCCGGGGCATCCCGACGAGGCAGAGGCGCTGCTGCGGCATGCCGCAGCCGGCGACGGGCGGGACTACCTGCGGCTCTCGCTGCAGAGCAATGAGCGGCCACGAGCGGTGACCGGTTCCGGCTTCCTCTCCGTGCGCCAGGGACGGGCCGGGGTGGTGATCGCCGTCGGCCCGATGCTGGACGGTGTGCTGGCGGCGACGGAAGGCATGGACACGACGGTGCTCTACGCGACGACCGTGCGGCCCTTCGACGCCGCGTCGCTGCGCCGGGCCGTCGCGGACGCGGACGCGGCGGATGTCGTGATCGTCGAGCCGTATCTCGCCGGTACGTCCACGGCCGCCGCGAACGACGCCCTGACCGACATCCCGCACCGGGTGCTGGGCCTCGGTGTGGCGCGGCGGGAACTGCGCCGGTACGGCCGGATCGAGGAGCACCTGGCCGCGCAGGGACTTGACCCGAAGTCGCTGCGCGAGCGGATCTCCACGTTCCTGAAGCGCTGATCGGAGAGCATCGCCGGGCCGCAGGGGGGAACCTGGACTGGATGTGCGGCCGCCTCTGGCGTATCCCGCCGAGGTGCGTCAAAGAGGCGACCGTACGGACAGCAGTGGTGCCGAACTGGAAGGGAGCCCGCCATGAGTGCGAGCGATGACCTGCTCATCGACGCCTTCGGCCGTATCCGTGAGGTTGTCCACGAGGCGGTCGACGGCCTCAGCCCCGATGAGCTGGCCGCCCGCCTGGACGGCGGGGCGAACTCGATCGCCTGGCTCGTCTGGCATCTCACCCGGATCCAGGACGACCACATCGCCGACGCGGCCGGGACGGAGCAGGTGTGGTTCTCGCAGGACTGGTCGAAGCGGTTCGAGCTGCCGTTCTCCCGCCGCGCGACCGGTTACGGCCACTCCGCCAAGGACGTGTCCGCTCTCGCCGGGATCCCGGCCGAGCTTCTCGCGGGATACCACGACGCCGTCCACGACCGGACGGTCGAGTATCTCGGGACGCTGAAGGTCGCCGATCTCGAACGGGTCGTCGACGCCTCGTGGAGTCCTCCCGTCACCCTGGCCGTCCGGCTGGTCAGCGTGATCTCCGACGACCTTCAGCACGCCGGGCAGGCGGCCTTTGTCAGGGGTGTGCTGGAGCGGCGGTAGCCGGCGCGGTGTCCCGTCCGGTGTCCGGCAGGTACGAGAGCAGCCTGCGGGCGGCCGGCCCGGTGCGCTGGTCCTCCGGCAGGGCGACCGAGACCTCCCACAGATGGTCTTCCGCGCCGGCCAGCGGCACGGTCACCAGGTCGGCGGCCTGCTTCTTACGGGCGATCGGACGGGGCACCACCGCGATACCGAGTCCGTGGCCCACCAGCTCGATAAGGCTGTGCACATCGTTGACCTCCAGCGCGACCCGGCGTTCCATCCGCGCGGCCTCGAAGGCCCGGTCAGTGAGGCCACGGGCTCCCCAGTCCTGGTGGAAGTCGACGAAGACCTCCCCGCCGAGTTCGGCCCACTCGGCCTTGGCCGCCCCGGCCAGCGCATGCCCCGGGTGGCAGAGCAGCACCATCGGCTCCTGTGCGAGCGGTATCAGCCGGACGCCCTCGGGCACGGCGCCGGACACGGCGACAAACGCCAGATCGAGCCGCCCGGCCGCCACATCGTCGACGAGTGACGCCGATCCGGCCTGCCGCAGCCGGACCTCGACCTCCGGATGCTCGGCCCTGAACCGGGCGAGCAGACCGGGGACATGCACGCCGGTGACACACTGCTCGGTGCCGACCGACAGGGTGCCGCGCAGCAGCCCCTGGACCGCCGCGACCGCCTCCTTGGCGGCCCGTACGCTCGCCAGCGCGCGGCACGCCTCGGCGAGCAGCGCGCTGCCCGCGCTGGTCAGCTCGACCCTGCGGGTGCTGCGGACGAAGAGCGGAGCGCCCAATTCGTGCTCCAGGGCACGGATGGACGCGGAGAGTCCCGACTGCGAGACCATCAGCCGCTGGGCCGCCCGGGTGAAGTGACGTTCCTCGGCGACCGCGACAAAGTACTCAAGATGCCGGAGTTCCATGATTAAGAAGCGTAGTCGCTCAATGCGTTCGCTTTCTTCTATTGGACGCCCCGCGAGCCAGGGACAAAGCTGGGTGATGCCCTGTCGGTACCGGCCGGGCGCCCCAGCAGGAAGGGTGCACCACACCATGAAGACTCGCCGCATCGGGACCGCCGAAGTCAGCGCGATCGGTCTGGGCGGTATGCCGATGTCGCTCGAGGGACGGCCCGACGAGGCCCGTTCCGTCGCCGCCATCCACGCGGCTCTGGATGCCGGGGTGACACTGATCGACACGGCGGACGCCTACCACTGGCACGCCGACGAGGTCGGCCACAATGAGTCCCTGATCGCCAAGGCGCTGGCGTCCCACGACCGCGGCTCGGACGTCCTGGTCGCCACCAAGGGCGGCCACCTCCGTCCCGGCGACGGCTCCTGGACGCTCGACGGCTCTCCCGAGCACCTCAAGGCCGCCTGTGAGGCGTCGCTCAGCCGGCTCGGGGTGGAGGCCATCGGGCTGTACCAGTTCCACCGGCCCGACCCGAAGGTGCCGTACGAGGAGTCCATCGGCGCCATCCGCGATCTCCTCGACGAGGGCAAGATCCAGCAGGCCGGTATCTCCAACGCGAACCCGGAGCGCATCCGGCTGGCCAACGAGATCCTCGGCGGCCGGCTCGTCTCCGTACAGAACCAGTTCTCGCCGGCCTACCGGTCCAGCGAGCCGGAGCTGGAGCTGTGCACCGAGCTGGGCATCGCGTTCCTGCCGTGGAGCCCGTTCGGCGGCATCAAGGCCGCCGGCGACCTCGGTTCCTCCTTCGCTCCGTACGCCCGGATCGCCAAGGCCCACGGTGTGACGCCGCAGCGGGTCTGCCTGGCCTGGCTGCTGGCGAAGTCGCCTTCAGTGGTGCCGATCCCGGGCTCCAGCCGCCCGGAGACCATCCGCGACTCGGCCGCCGCGGTGGACCTCGTGCTCGACGCCGATGAACTGGCGGAGCTGGACGCGGCCTGACAGCCGCAGCCGCGCGGCCCTGCCGACGACCCGTCCGGGGCGCACCTCCCGGGCGGGTCGTTCGCGTGTGCGAGCGGACCGGTGCGGCACTCCCGGGTTCTCCCCCGGCGGAGAGCCCGCTTCCGGACCATTGACCCCCCGAACACGGGAACCTACGCTGTGCGACGTACTTCAGAAAGCGCTTTCTAAACCCGCAGCCGGCTCAACCGACACCGGGAGCGCCCATGAGTCATCGCCCCGCACACGGCGGCCCACCGGGCCGCCCGCCGACCTACGTCCGACCGGCGCGCCGTCGCCGCCCGCACGGGGGCCCCTACGGCCGTCCGCCGCGAAGAGCCCTTTCGCCGGGGCTCGTCATCACCTCATTGCTCGCTCTCGTCCTGGGGCTGGGAATGGCCTCACCGCCGCGCGCCGACGCGGCGCCCTTCCGTGTCCTGGTCTTCTCCAAGGTCACCAACTTCGAGCACGAGTCGATCCCGGCCGGGGTCGAGGCCGTCGAACGGCTCGGCAGCGAGAACGGGTTCGAGGTCGAGGCCACCACCGACGCCACGGCCTTCACCGAGGAGAATCTCGCCCGCTTCCAGGCGGTTGTCTTCAACAACACCAACTCCACTCCGGAGAGCGGTGATCTGCTCGACGCCGAACAGCGCTCCGCGCTCCAGTCCTTCATCCGGGGCGGCGGCGGCTGGGTCGGTCTGCACTCGGCCTCCGCCAGCGAACGCGACTGGGACTGGTACGAGGGGCTGGTCGGCGCGATCTTCGACAAGCACCCCGCCGTCCAGACGGGCCGGGTGAAGGTGCTCGACCAGACGCACCCCTCCACCCAGGGCCTGCCTCAGCTCTGGGAACGCACGGAGGAGTGGTACAACTGGCGCGTCAACCCGACCGGCAAGGTGCACACACTCGCCCAGATCAAGGTGAACGACGGCATCGAGGGCCTGGACGAGGGCGTCGACCACCCCTGGTCCTGGTGCCAGAACTACGACGGCGGACGGTCCTGGTTCACCGCCGGCGGACACGACGCCGCCGCCTTCCAGGACGAGGCGTTCCGCAGTCATCTGCTCGGTGGCATCCAGTGGGCCGCGGGCAACAAACCCGGCGACTGCAGCGCCACCAGGACGACCGCCTTCCAGCGCACCGCGCTGGCCACCAACAACCTCGCCGACCCCTTCGAGCTGGCCGTCGCACCGGACCGGCGGGTGTTCTTCGCCGAGCGCACCGGCAAGCTCAAGGTGATCGACCAGGAGACGCTCAACGTCTCGACCGCGCTGGACTTCGCCTACACACCGGAGATGACCAGCCAGTCCGACGGCCTGCTCGGGCTGACGCTCGACCCGGATTTCGGTGAGAACAACTGGCTCTATCTGCTGCACTCCGACAAGACAGAGAAACGCCTCAATCTGTCCCGCTTCACCGTCACCGGGGACACCGTCGATCCGGCCTCCGAGAAGCGGCTGCTGACCGTTCCGACCCTGCGCGGAGAGGGCCGGGCCAATTCACACATGGCCGGTTCGATCACCTTCGACAAGAACGGTGATCTGTATGTGGCGACGGGCGACAACACCGATCCCTTCGCCTCCGACGGCTTCGCCCCGATCGACGAGCGCGAGGGCCGCCGCGCCTGGGACGCCCAGACTACCGCGGGCAACACCAACGATCTGCGCGGAAAGATCCTCCGGATCACCCCGCAGGACGACGGCACGTACACCGTCCCGGCGGGCAATCTCTTCGCGCCGGGCACGGAGAAGACCCGCCCCGAGGTGTACGCGATGGGGATGCGCAATCCGTTCCGGATCACCACCGATCCGCTGAGCGGAGCGCTGATGGTCGCCGACTACGGACCGGACGCCCGGGAGGCCGTGCCCGGCCGGGGTCCCGAGGGCACGGTGGAGTACACCCGGATCACCGAGGCGGGCAACTTCGGCTGGCCGTACTGCACCGGGAACAACACCCCCTTCAACGACTACGACTTCGCCACCGGGACCTCGGGGGCGGTGTTCGACTGCGCGGCGCTGGTCAATGACTCGCCGAACAACACCGGCCTGCGCGAACTGCCGCCGGCCAAGCCCGCGACCGTCTGGTACAAGTACTCCGCCTCGCCCGAATTCCCGGAGCTGGGCACCGGCGGCGCGGGGCCGATGAGCGGACCGGTCTACGACTACGACCCGGAGAACACCTATCCGTCCAAATTCCCCGAGTACTTCGAAGGCAAGTGGCTCACCTACGAGCTGACCAGGACCTACTTCAAGACCTTCGCGTTCCAGCAGAAGGACCAGACATTCACCGACCCGCGCTTCGACCCGGTGCGGGCGGGTGATCTCCACTCCATCAACGGTGTGTTCGACGACATGGCGTGGAATCAGCCCTTCGACGCCGATTTCGGTCCCGACGGGGCGCTGTACGTCATCGACTTCGGCCTGGGCAGCGGTACCGGCCGGGGCGGCAGCAACGAGGGTGCGGGCATCTACCGCATCGACTATGTCGCGGACGGCCGGCTGCCCGACGCCAAGGCGGCGGCGAGCCCGGACAGCGGTGCCGCGCCGCTGACCGTGCAGTTCTCCAGCGAAGGATCCGGGCTGCCCGACGGCAGGCCGGTGACCTACGCCTGGGACTTCGACGGCGACGGCGCCACCGACTCCACGCAGGCGAATCCGTCCCATGTCTACCGGGACAAGGGCCGGTTCACGGCCAGGCTGACCGTCACCGGTCCCGGCGGGCTGACCGCGCTCTCCGTCCAGGAGATCACCGTCGGCAACACCAGACCGGTGGTGACCATTCAACAGCCTCCGGACGGCGGGATGTTCAGCTTCGGTGACACCATCCCGTTCACCGTGAAGGTGAAGGACCGGGAGGACGGGAAGACCGGCGACGGCGGGACGATCGACTGTTCCCGGGTGGTCGTGCAGTCCCAGCTCGGCCATGACAGCCATCTGCACCCGCTGGACAACTACACCGGTTGCTCCGGCGAGATCGTCACCGACGCCGGGGACAGCCACGGCCCCGGCCAGAACCTGTACTACGGCATCTCCGCGCGGTACGAGGACAAGGGCGCCGAAGGCGTACCCGCGCTGACCGGCTCGTCGTCGCTGACACTGCGGACCACGTTCCGCGAGGCGGAGCACCACAGCGCCACGGGCGGCGCGCAGGGCGGTGTGGTGATCGCCGACCGCGCCGACGCGTCCGGCGGCAAGCGGCTCACGGAGATCGAGAACGGCGACTGGATCTCGTTCGACCCCGTGCATCTCAAGGGCATTTCGTCCGTGTCGGTGGGCGCGGCGTCGGGCGGGATCGGCGGGGACATCGAATTCCGCAACGGCTCTCCGACCGGACCGCTGCTGGGCCGGGTGACCATCCCGGCCACCGGTGGCTGGGGCAATGTCGTCTCCCCAGGGGTCACGCTCAAGAGCCCCGGGGGCTCGGTGAAGCTGTACGCGGTGTTCACCAACCCGGCCTGGTCGGCGGAGAAGCCGGATCTCTTCGCCGTGGACTGGCTGCACTTCGAGGGTCCCGGCGTCGAAAAGAAACCGGCGGCGAAGGTGACGCTCAAGGCCGCGCCGGCCCGGGGTGACACGCCACTGGCCGTGGGGTTCAGTGGCACGGTCAAGCCCCTGCCGGGACGCACGACCGTCTCGTACCACTGGGACTTCGGTGACAACAGCGGGCCCGCGGACACAACGGGTCCCGACACGGCTCACACCTACGCCAGGCCGGGCGTGTACACCGCCCGGCTGACCGTCACCGACGACCGCGGCGACACCACGACGGGCACGGTCCGCATCCATGCGCGCTGAGAGGGGAGTGGGGATGAACGGCACTCGACGGGCGTTCCTCGGCACGGCCATGGGCCTGGCCGCGATGGGCGTGAGTACGACGACGGCGTCGGCGCACCCGGCGCGGACGGGCCCGGACACGGACGCGGGGCGCTGCCGGCGACGCGTCCCGCCGTCCGGTATCGGTATGCACCTCTACACCATGCGCACCCCGCTGGCGGCTGATTTCAAGGGCACGCTGGAACGCCTCGCGGAGATCGGTTACGCGACGGTCGGTGTCAGCGGCAGGCACGGCCAGAGCGCGGCCGGTATCCGGCGGATGCTGGACGAGACCCGGCTCAAGGCGGTGCTCGAACATGTCGCGTACACCACGGTCGCCGGCAGCGGTCTGCCGCAGGCGATCGAGGACGTCCGCACCCTGGGCGGGAAGTGGGTCGTGGTACCGAGTCTGCCGGCCGAGATGCACTCACCGGCCGGATACCGGGAAGCGGCACGGCAGTTCAACAAGGCGGGGCGGCTCGCCCGGAAGTCCGGGCTCAAGGTGCTCTTCCACAATCACGACGGCGACCACGATGTGGTCGGCGGCGAGAGTCTGTACGGCATCCTGCTCAAGGAGACCGATCCCGAACTGGTCGGCTTCGAGCTGGATGTGTACTGGGCTGCGAAGGGCGGAGACGATCCCCGGCGGCTGTTCGTGGAGCACCGCCGCAGATTCCCCGTGCTGCATGTGAAGGACATGGCGCCGGACGGAGGCTTCGAGGATGTCGGCTCGGGCGTCCTCGACTTTCCCGCGATGTTCGACACCGCGCGCGCCGGCGGTGTACGGCAGTGGCTGGTGGAGCACGACACACCGGCCGATCCGTTCGCCACCGCGCTGAACAGCTACCGGTATCTGTCCCGGCTGCGGTACTGAGCGGCCGGTCCCGGCCACCGTCGTTCGGTGGCCGGGACCGGCGGGGCAGCGGCGGCGGTGACCGTCATTCCCGCGCGGAGGCCGCGCCCAGCAGTCCCCGGACATGGGCGGCCGCCTCGCGGAACTCGGACCGGCCGAGCGTCGCCGTATAGTCCCGCTCGGCCGGCAGTCCGACATTGATGATCTCGGTGATGGTGCCGGGCCGGTGGCTCATCACCACCACCCGGTCGGCCAGATACACCGCCTCGGAGATGGAGTGGGTCACCAGCAGCACGGTGGTGCCGGTCTCCCGCCAGATACGGTTCAGCTCCATGTTCATCTGTTCGCGGGTGAGGGCGTCGAGCGCGCCGAACGGCTCGTCCATCAGCAGGACCGGCGGCTCGTGCAGCAGCGCCCGGCAGAGCGCGACCCGCTGCTGCATACCGCCGGAGAGCTCGTGCGGATACGCGTCCTCGAAGCCGCTGAGTCCGGTCATCGCGATCAGCGCGTCCGCCCGCGCGCGGGCCGTCGCCGGCGGCATCCGGCGCATCTCGGCCTGGAGCAGGATGTTGCGCCGGGCCGTGCGCCACTCCAGCAGCGCCGCCCGCTGGAAGACATATCCGATGTCGGGCCGGGGCCCGTCGATCCGTTCGCCGTGCAGCCGGACCGTCCCCGAGGACGGTTCGAGGAGTCCCGCGACCAGTTTGAGCAAGGTCGACTTGCCGCAGCCCGAGGGGCCGACGATGGCGACGAACTCGCCCGGCGCCACATCGAGGGAGACCTCGCGCAGGGCCGTGACATCGCGTTTCCTGGTACGGAACCGGACGGCCACATCCGTCAGCCCGACCGCGGCCGTCGCACCCCCGCCACCGGCCGGCCCCGACTTCGCCGCGCCGGTGTCCTGATCGGTCATGGCGGGCTCCCGGAGCGTCGCATCCCTGGCCATCGTCATCCCTTCGGTGCCGTGCCGCTGTCCCAGTACTCGGAGACCGCCTTCGGGCTCTTCACCAGCCCTGCCTCGGCGAACACATCGATGGTCCGCTGCCAGTCGCCCTCGGTGTTGACGCCCGGCGCCCTGCCCCGTGTCGCGTCGGTGTGCAGCAGTGTGAGTGTGGTCTTGAACTGCTCCGACAGGACATTCCTGGGCGGGAGTTGCTCGGACGCGCCCGACATGGCGGCGACCGCCGGCTCCGGTGCCTTCTCGGCCGCCGTCCAGGACTCGCTGACGGCCAGCGCCATCCGCCGGGCGAGTTCGTTTCTGCCGGAGAGGATCTTCTGCCCCGTGACCAGGCCGTTGGAGTAGAAGTTGAGCCCGTGCTCCGAGAAACGCAGATACGACACCTGCTTCTTGGCCTTGTCCTGCATGGTCGGGCCCTGGTCACTGGCATAGCCGAGCAGGGCGTCCGTCTTCCCGGAGATCACCGCGGCGATCTTGCCGGCGGGGTCGGTGTTCTGGATCCTGACGTCCGACTCCTTCAGATTGTTCTTCTGCAGGAAGATCGGGAAGGTCTTGGTGAGTGCGTCACCGGCCGTGCCGGCGATGGTCTTGCCCTTGAGATCAGCGGGCGTGCTGACCTTCTGGTCCGTGAAGAACTGCACGGAGGAGGGTGTGGTCTGCAGGAAGACACCGAGGCTCTTCACCCTGACACCCTGGTCCACACCGCTGAGCACGGCGGGTGTGTCCGCCCAGCCGAAGTCGGTCCGGCCCGCCGCGGTCGCCTGCACGGTCTTCTGCGAGCCCTGGCCGGCCCGGATCGTCAGATCGATGCCGTGCTTCTCGAAGATCTTCTGCTGCTTGCCGTAGTAGAAGGGCGCGTGTTCGCCGTACGGATACCAGTTGAGGGTCAGCGTCACTCTGTCGAGCTTCTCGCCCGAGTCGCTGGTGGTCGTCCCCGAGCCGCCCTCACCACAGGCCGTGGCGACCAGGAGCAGCGGTACGAGGCCGGGGAGGAATCTGCGCGCATGCATGGCTGGCCCTTCCCTGGACGGGATCGAGTCGGTCAGTACGAGGTGATGACGCCGGTGTCCCGGCGGCCGGCGTGCCAGGGCAGCAGCAGCTTCTCGGCCACTTCGACAAGGACGAAGAGGACAACGCCGATCAGCGACATGACGAGCAGTCCCGCGAAGAGCATCGGGGTGTCGAGGTTGCCGTTCGCCTGGAGGATCACATAGCCGAGACCTTCGTCCGCGCCCACGAACTCACCGACGACCGCGCCGGTCACCGCCAGTGTCACGGCGACCTTGAGACCGGAGAAGAGATGAGGCAGCGAGGCCGGGAACCGGATCTTGGCGAAGGTCCCCCAGGGTTTCGCGCCCATCGTCGCGGAGAGCTGGAGCATCTCGGGGTCGACCGCCTTCAGCCCGGTGACCATCGAGATCACCACGGGAAAGAAGGCGATGAGCACGGCGATCAGGATCTTCGGCGCGATACCGAAGCCCAGCCAGACCACGAACAGCGGCGCGACGGCGATCTTGGGGACGACCTGCGCGAACAGCAGAACGGGATAGAGCGTCTTCTCGACGGTCGACGAGTAGACCATCACCACCGCGGCCAGCACACCCACCACAACGGCGATCACCAGGCCGAGCAGCGTCTCATAGGTCGTCACCCAGGTGTGCTGCCAGAGATAGCCGGCCTTGCCCGTCAGCACATCGAGCGCCGCACCGGGCGAGGGGACGAGATACGGCTCCACCAGTTCGGTGGCGGCGACGATCCACCAGACGCCGAAGCAGGCCAGCAGCAGGACGACGGGCCGCCAGCCGCCCTGGACGGCGCGCGCGAGCCGCTCCCCCGCTCCCGGCCTGTTCCGCTCGGCGACACCCGCCACTTCTCCGGCCGGGGCCGGCATGACGCTCTGGCTCACAGTGAACTCCTCGGGAATCCGGGCAGTTTTAAGAGCGCTGCTCTCCGACAGGCACTTTCAGAAAGCGCTTTCTGGCAGGTGATCGCCACGCTAATGACTGCCCGTCCGTACGGTCAATAGGTCGTTCCGAAGTTCACGTCCTACGCACGCTGTCCCGGCACCGTGTCCGAGGTGACCGCGCCCCCGCCGTCCGGCGAGTGGCTCCGCTCAGAGCAGGCCGTCCTCCGCGCGATGGATCCGCGACATCAACTCCGCGGCCGACGACTTGATGGTGTCGAGCCCCGGCCGGCCCCAGCGGCGGGGCTCGGTGTCGACCACACAGACCGTGCCGAGGGCCATGCCCGTGCGATCGATGAGCGGCGCGCCGAGGTACGAGCGGATGCCGATCTCGTCGACCAGGGCGTTCCCGGCGAACCGCGGGAAGTCCCGGACGTCCTCCAGGACCAGTGCTTTGCGCCGTACCACCACATGCGGGCAGTAGCCGTGGTCGCGGTCCATGGACCGTTCGTCGCCGGCGCCCCGCGGAGTGTGCAGCCCGGCGAAGAACTGCCGGTCCTCGTCAATGAAGTTGACCATCGCATAGGGCGCGCCGGTGAGCTGCGCGAGCTGCTGGGCGAAGACGTCGAAGGCGGGCTCGGGGCGCTCGCCGAGACCGAGATGGCGCAGCCGTACGACCCGGGCCGGTGCCTCCTCGTCGACGGGCGTGAGCAGCAGACGGCCGATGGGGTCGTACTTCATACGCGCGCTCCGTCGCTCTGGGTGGTCCGGTTCATTCGGCGTACTCGGATCGCGGAGACGGCGCCGAGGTGAGCAGATGCTGGACAAGTGTGACCAGGGTCTGGACTGCGGAACTGGCGATACGCGCGTCACAGAGCACGATGGGCACCCCCGGCCCGAGATCTATCGCGGCTCGCACCTCCTCCGGCTCATAGCGGTAGGAGCCCTCGAACTCATTGACGGCGACGACGAATCCGATTCCGCGCCGCTCGAAGAAATCCACCGCGGAGAAGGAGTAGTCGAGCCGCCGGGTGTCGGCGAGCACGATCGCACCGAGCGCTCCTCTGGACAGCTCGTCCCACATGAACCAGAACCGCTCCTGACCGGGTGTGCCGAAGAGATACAGCACATGCTGCTCGTCGAGCGTCATCCGGCCGAAGTCCATGGCGACCGTCGTCGAGGTCTTGGTCTCGACACCCGTCAGATCGTCGGTCGCCGCGCTGACCTGGGTGAGCAGTTCCTCGGTGCTCAGTGGCGCGATCTCGCTGACCGCTCCCACGAAGGTCGTCTTGCCGACCCCGAAACCGCCCGCGACAAGGATCTTGAGCGCGGTGGGGAAGGATTCAGAGCTTTCGTCGTAGGCCATCGAGCACTGCCTCCAGCAGAAAACGGTCGGTGGGGTGGTCGAAGCTGTCGGGCGGCCGTGCGGTGATCGCGCCGCAGTCCACCAGGTCGGACAGCAGGACTTTGGTGACCGTCGCCGGGAGTCCGAGATGCGCCGCGATCTCCGCGACCGAGGTCGGCCCCTGGCAGAGGCCGACGGCCTGGGCGTGCTCCGGGGCGAGATGTGTCCGGGGCACGTCTCCCGTGGACATCACCAGCGTCAGCAGATCCAGTTCCGTCGTCGGCCGGGTCCGGCCACCGCTCACGGTGTACGGGCGGATGAGCCGGCCGGCCGACTCGTCGAGCCACGGCCCGTCCGCCGGGAAGGGCACGGTCAGCGGCCCGTGGGACTCGGCGCGGAGCCGGCCACGTGTCTGACCGGAGTGACCAGATAGGGCCGTACGCTCTTGACCAGCATCGCCATCTCGTAACCGAGGACGCCGGGGTCCGCCTCCCGGCCCGCCAGCACGGCGAGACAGGTCCCCGAACCCGCGGTGGAGACGAAGAGCAGTGTGGCGTCGAGTTCCACCACGACCTGGCGGACCTCGCCGCCCTCCCCGAAGCGCAGTCCCGCGCTGCGGCCCAGGGAGTACAGGCCGCAGGCGAGGGCCGCCATGTGGTCGGCGCTGTCGCAGTCCATGCCGTGCATGGATCTCACCAGGCCGTCGGAGGAGAGCAGCACCGCGCTGCGGGTGTACGGGACGCGCTGGACCAGACCGCTCAACAGCCAGTCGAGGTCCGGGACATGACCGATCGGCACATCGCTCACCATGGTGCATCTACTCCTTGAGGGGGATGTCGTCGCGCCGCGGCTCCGGCGACGGGTCCGCGGGCCGGTCCTTCAACGGGGTGTCCGACGAGGGACCCGTCTCGACGGGGCGCGGATCCGGCTGCCCGGCGGGCAGGGGGACGGGCTGGGACTCCGCGAGGCCGATGCCTCGGCGGAAGGCGGCCATCAGACCGGGGTCGTGGAGCGCGGGCTCGCCCGTCGAGGGCGCGCCCGGCAGGTCCCGGAGCTGCGGAACCAGATGCTCCTGGACCCGGCGCCTGGGCAGTTGGGGCCGGCTCGCGGCGCCGCCGGCCGAGCCGTCGGACGGGTCGGCCGGCTCCGGCGTGGTGTGGCGGCCCTGCCCGGCCGGGGAGTGCCGCCGCCCGTCGTCGCCCGCGCCCGGCAGCGCGCCGGCGGGCGTGCGGCGGTCGGAGGGTTCGTCACGGGCGGGCGGCGGAACGGGCTCGCCGTGCGGCGGATACGGCCCGGGGGGTGTCTCGTACCGCTGGGGCTGGGACGGGATCTGCGTCTGGGGCCGCGGTACGGGGGTGGCGGCGGACGACGGGCCGTCGTCGGACCGGTCCGCGCCCAGCAGTGCCTGCGGCAGCACCAGTACGGCCTGGACGCCGCCGTAGATGTTGGACTGCAGACGCACCACGATTCCGTGCCTGCGCGCGAGCGCCGCCACCACGAAGAGTCCGATCCGGCCGTCCTGGAGCAGACGCGCGACATTGACCTGGTCCGGATCAATGAGCAGTTCGTTCATCCGCTGCTGCTCGTCGAGCGGCATCCCGAGACCGCGGTCCTCCACCTCGATGGCGAGGCCCGCCGTCACCCGCTGCGCGCGCAGCAGCACTTGGGTGTGCGGGGACGAGAACAGCGTCGCGTTCTCGACCAGTTCGGCCAGCAGGTGGATGACATCGGCGACGGCGTGGCCGCGCACCGAGCCGTCGATGGGCGGTACGAGTTTGATCCGCGGGTACTGCTCCACTTCGGCGATGGCGGCGCGCAGGACCTCGGTCGCGGTGACCGGTCTGCTCCACTGGCGACGGGAGACCGCTCCGCCGAGCACAGCGAGGTTCTCCGCGTGTCTGCGGATTCTCGTCGCGAGATGGTCGACGTGGAAGAGACCTTTCAGCAGTTCCGGGTCCTCGACCTCGTTCTCCAGATCGTCGAGGAGCTGGATCTCGCGGTGGACCAGGGACTGGAGCCGTCGGGCCAGATTGACGAAGACCTCCACCTTCTGTTCGTTGCCGACGCTGGTGGACAGCCGGGACGCCTGCGCCACGGCGCTGATCGCCGCCGCCCGTGAGCGGCCCAGTTCCTCGGCCAGCAGGTCGAGTTCGTCTCCCCCTGGGGGCGCCGGCGTGGGCGGAGCACCGCGCCCGGACACCCGCTCGCCGCGTCCGATCCGCTCGACGGCGGCGCGCAGGTCGTCCTGGCCGCGCGCGCTGGCGCGGCGCAGCTCGGCACAGCGGTCGAGCACGGACTTCGCGGTGCGCTCCGCCCCCAGCGCCGCCGCGGCGACGGCGGCGAAGGCGAGCAGCGCCGTCCCGACGAGAGCGGCCCAGACCTCGCTGGTCGGTTCCGCCGAGGTGGAGCGGAGCAGGAGCACAACGGCGACGGCGCCGCTGAGCGCGGCGACCGTCGTCGGCAGCACGGCGGTACGCAGCAGCCGGGGGCGTATACGGGCGTCCGGTGGCACGGGCGTGTTCGCCCTGACCGTGGATGGCAGCGAGCGGACGCCCGGCCGGCCGTGCCGCCCGCCCTCACGGCGTTCCGGCCGTGCGACGGGTACGCGAAGTTGAGACATCTTTGTCCTCGGTACGTGGGCCCCAGGAATCGGCATGGTCTGTTCAAGCTGTGGTGCGACAGCGGGCGGCGGCACGTGCGCCGCATGAGCCCTCCGTTAACCACTGAGCACACACAGTAGTTGCCAGACGTTCTGATGTGGTGGGCAGTTGATGAACTTGCCCGCCGAGCGTCCCGCTCTGGTATGAGGCATCGCACGCCAGCGCGAAATGCCGCGTTCGTTCTGGTTCCTCGCCCCCGGGAGCCAGGGCTGGGGACAACGGCCCGGCGCGCGGCGGGCTCACCGCGCTCACGGGCTCACGCGCTCACGCGCTCACGGGCTTACGGGGTTACGGGGTTACGGGGTTACGGCGCGAGTATCACGGAACGGCTGAGATGGCGCGGGCGGTCCGGGTCGAGGCCCCGCTTATCCGCCAGGGCGAGCGCGAGCCGCTGGATCCGGACCAGTTCGGCCAGCGGGTCCAACTCCCCCTCCACCCAGAGCCCGCCGGTCGCCCTGACCTCTTCCGCGAGTCCCTCCGGCGCGGGCCCGAGCGCCCACGTCGCCCTGCCCCCGGTCGTGATGCTGATCGGACCGTGGCGGTACTCCATCGCCGGATACGCCTCCGTCCAGGACAGCGACGCCTCCCGCATTTTGAGCGCGGCCTCTTCCGCGAGGCCGACGCTCCAGCCCCGGCCGAGAAAGGTGAACTGGCCGCATTCGGTGACACCGGCGGGCAGTGGATCCGCGAGCGCTGTCTCCGCGTCCGTGACCACGGCATCGGAGTGCAGTCCGAGATGTGCGCGCAGCAGCGTGAGGGCCGTGGTGGCGAACCGCGTCTGGACGACGGACCGTTCGTCGGCGAAGTCCAGGACGATCAGGCCGTCGGCGGCGGAACTCACCGGGGTGTCCGGGTCCGCGGTGATCGCGGTCGTACGGGTGGTCTCGCGGATGTCCGCGAGCAGGCGCAGGACCTCGGTGGTCGTACCGGACCGGGTCAGCGCCACGATCCGGTCGTACTGACGCCCGACGGGGAATTCGGAGGCGGCGAAGGCGTCGGTCTCACCATGTCCGGCGCCTTCCCGGAGCCGGGCGTAGGCGCGGGCCATGAAATATGAGGTGCCACAGCCGATGACGGCGGTGCGTTCACCGGGCTCGGGCAGTTCGTGCCGTACGTCCTCGACCAGCCCCGCCGCCCGGCGCCAGCACTCCGGCTGGCTGGCCAGTTCCGTCCCCACATGCGTCACGCGCGTCTCCGGTCCCCTGAGGCAGCATGATTACTCGCTCATGCTAGGGCTGCCCCGTAACCCTCGTGGGCGTGCGACGAGGGAGCGCTCCCTTCGCGACGCGCCCCGGGCGGACCTCGCCGGCAGCGGCGCGGGAGGAGGCGGACGGGACGGGCGGCCCGTCCCGTCCACCGAGTCCGCGTTACGCGGAGGACGCGGTCTCCTCCGTCTTTCCGGGGCCGGCGTCCGTCCCGGCGGTGGTCTCCAGGACCGCGGGCGCGGGAGCCACCGGCCAGCCGCCGGGCGGCGTGGCGGCCACGGGCCGCCACCAGGGAGCGGCGGGGACGTCGTCTCCGGTGGGTTCGAAGGGCTGGCCGGGGCGCGGCAGCGCGATCCCGGCGCCCGCCTCGGCGGCAGCCGAGACCGTACCCTCGCCGGGCTCGGCCCACGGGTGCGGAGCGAGGTTGAACGTGCCCCAGTGGATCGGCAGCATCACCCCCGACGGCCGGCCGCCCTGGAGATCGAGATGCGCGCGCATGCCTTCGGCGGGTGTCATATGGATGTCGGGCCAGTATTCGCTGTAAGCACCGATCTGGATCATGGTGGCGTCGAACGGGCCGTGTTCGGCGCCGATGTCCGCGAAGCCGGCGAAGTAGCCGGTGTCCCCGCTGTGGTAGATCCGGTGCTCGGGGCCGGCCACCACCCAGGACGCCCAGAGTGTGTGCTGCTGGTTGCGCAGGCCCCGGCCACAGAAGTGCCGCGCCGGGGTGGCGGTCAGCCGCAGGCCCGCGACCTCGGTGAACTCGTTCCAGTCGAGCTCGCGGAGCCGGGACTCCGGCACGCCCCAGCGCTCCAGATGCGCGCCGACACCCAGCGGCACGGCGAACACGGTGTCCGTGGCGGCGAGCGCCTTGATGGTGGGCAGATCGAGGTGGTCGTAGTGGTCGTGGGAGATCACGACGACATCGACGGGACCGAGCGACGCGAGCGGTACGGGCGCGGGGTGCAGCCGCTTCGGGCCCACGAACGCGAAGGGCGAACAGCGCTCGCCCCACACCGGGTCGAAGAGCACCCGGTGACCGTCGATCTCGGCGAGTACGCTCGAATGCCCCATCCAGGTGAGCCGCAGCCCCGAAGCGGGAGGTGTGGCCAGCTCCGTAAGGGTGGTGGAGTGCACCGGAATCGGACCGGTCGGGACCCGCCGGGCCCGCGCTTCCTTCTGGAAGTAGATCTTCGCGAACTCCAGCCCGGAGCCGGAGGGTCTTGTCCTGGCACCCACCGGGTTCTGGAACACCCCGTCCACGAAGTTCGGCGAGCGATGGATCCGCTCCAGCCTCTCCCCGGCCGAATCGGCCCCGAAGGCCGCGGTGCGCAGCGAGCGCAGCCGGGAGCGCAAAGAAAGGGGGGAACCAGCGCCTGTCACAGCACCTCCTGGAGGTTCGGTGTCGTCCTCATTATGGCCAAGGACCTACGTCGGTGCGGGTCGAGCCCCGACAAGGGAGACCCGCAACGGGTACGCCGGTGGCAACATCGCCTCTTCCCGTCGGATTCCCGGATACGCGTACGTTCCTGGGAGAACTCTTCGACAGCGACGAGCGCCTTCCGGTACTGACTCGCGATTCGGCACTGGCCGTCGCGCCCGGAGACCGGTGCGCGCGGAGCGCGCTCCGCCAGGAACCGGGGCCGGAGGTCCCCGGGACGCTCGATAGGGTGACGGCGTGGCGAGGGTGCGGCTGAGCGTGGCGGAACGGCGCGAGGAACTCCTGCGGGCTGCCGGCTGCCGGATCGAGGCCCGGGACATGGTCTCGGCCGGCAGTGGAAGGCCGCCCTCACCGAGGTCGTCGCGGCAGGCTCGGCGGCAGCGAATCCCGGTGTGCGGACCCGGAGTCGGCTGCCTGTCGGCTCACCGCGCTGCTGGACGGGCCGGCGGTCCGGATGACGCCCCACGCGGGCTCGCTGCCGCGCGCCACCACGGTGGGGTGGGCGGCCGAGGCGCTCGCCCGCGAGCGGGGACTCGGCCCGGCGGCGCTCGACGGACCCGAGGGGCCCGCCGCGCCCGAAGGGCCGGGAAGCAGCGAGAGGCCCTGGACGGGACGCGATGCCCCCGGCCGTACCGAACTCATCAGCCATACAGACAGCGATGAAAGGGAGACCGTGACCCAGCAGCAGACCGACCGGCTCGATCACGATGTGCTGGTCGTCGGGGGCAGCGGGGTGGATACCGTTGTCCGGGTCGACTCGCTGCCGGTACCGCTCGCGGACTCTGTCGGCGTGGGGCCGATCCGCGAATGGGCGGGGCACACCGGCGGCAATGTGGCACTCGGCTGCCGGACCCTGGGTCTCAAGGTCAAGTTCCTCGACTTCGTCGGCGACGACTGGACCGGCGGACAGGTCCGCGACCGGCTCGCGAAGGGCGGGGTCGACTTCGAGGCGCTGATCTCCCCGGCCGGCACCCGTCGCGCGGTCAATCTGGTCGAGAAGACGGGCCGCCGGATGTCCTTCTACGACGCCCGGGATCCGGACGATCTGCGCATGCCGCGCGACTTCTATCTGCCCCACCTCCGGCGCGCCCGTCATGTCCATCTGTCGATCACCAACTTCACCCGGTTCCTGTACGACGACATCGAGGAGCTCGGTGTCCCGGTCTCGACCGATCTGCATGACTGGAACGGACTCACCGACTACCACAGGGAGTTCGCGTTCCGCTCCGATCTGGTGTTTCTGAGCGCGGCCGGGGCCGGTGAGCGGATCGCCTCGGTGATGCGGGAGATCCTGCGCGAGGGCCGTGCGGAGGCGGTGATCGCGACGGCGGGCGCCGGCGGCTCCTATCTGATGACCCGTGAGGGAAGCCGGGCGCCGCGCCCCGTCCGGGCGACCGTCCCGCCCGCGCCGGTGGTGGACTCCAACGGTGCGGGCGACGCGTATGTCTGCGGCTTTCTGTACGGACGGCTGGCCGGGCGGGACCTCGAAGAGTGCGCCCGGCTCGGCGCCCTGGCAGGCGCCTACGCCTGTACGGGCGAGGGCGGCACGGCGCTGATAGGCCCCGGCGACCTGCACCCGGACCGGGTCTGACCGGCGGCCGGCCGGCGCCGTACCGTCATGGCTCCGCACCGCCCCGGCCCCGGCCGCCCCGGCCCCGGCCGCTCAGGTCCGGGGCGCTCAGGTCCGGGGCGCTCAGGTCCGGGGCTCAGGTCTGGCGCATCGGCTCGTACGCCTCCGCTTCGAGCCCGAAGGTCCAGGCGACGCCCTCCTTCGCCGTCGTGGCCGTGGGCGGTACCCGCAGCCAGTAGGTGCGGTGCGTACCGTCCGGCTCCGGTGTCGCATTGACCACCTCGACCATCACGACGTCCTCGTCACCCTCCAGTGCTATCCGCCACAGCACGCCGGTCTCGTCCCGGTGCACGGGCTGCGCGCCCGACTCGCTCAGATAGCGGTCGTAGCCGTAGTACTCCAGCATCACCCGCCGCAGCTCCGCGTTGGCCTCGGCGCGGATCCGACCGGGTGTCAGGCTGCCCAGTCCGGCCAGGAACTCCGCCGGAACCGGCATGCCGCGCCAGGCGTGCAGGGCGAAGCCGTCCGGGTAGGCGACCGCGGGGCCGTCCCCGCGGTCGAGCCGGCCCGCCTCGTCACGGTGCAGCTCGGCGGGACGCTCACAGAGCACCACCGCGCGCTCGTACGGCCACCACCAGCCCGCGTGCCGCGCGACCTCCGCGAGTCCTTCGAGGCGCTCGCTGCGGCCGTCGAACGCGGCGAGCCAGGCCGCGTCGTGCTGCCCGAGCACGGCGTCCAGCAGCACCGTACGTATCCCGGCGGCCTCGGCGGGCTTCCCCGCGAGCTTCTCCACCACCCCGGCGCGTATCCGCTCGGAGAGCGCCCGGGTGGTGTCCCAGAGCCGTGCCCCGGTGGCGCTCCAGTGTTCGGCCCAGCCCGCGGGTCCCAGCGCGTCGTGCACCCTGCGCCGTTCGTCGGCCCAGGGATATGTACGCACCTCGTCGCGGACCGATCGCCCCGCGTCGGGGAGCGACCGCGCGATCCGCGCGCCGGCCAGGGGCGACTCCGCCCAGATGACACGCTCCGGCTCCGCCAGGCCCGCGCTCCGGTAGGCGAGCCGCACTCCGTGCTCGGCGGCCGGCCGGTCAGCCGCCCCCGTCGCCGCCGCGACGGCCCGCCATGTGTCCACGTCACTCATGTCTGAAGCCCCGTTCCCTGTCATCCCTGTCCTGGCTTTCCGTCCATCAGCGCTTTCCGCACCACCGGTGCGGTGCGGCCGGCCCGGTGCTGCCGGTCCCGTGCCACCGCTCAGTCCGCGACGATCCGCACCGCGCCCGGCAGGTATTCGCGCTGGCGCACCACTCGGAACCAGCCGCCGGGCAGCGGTATCGCCGCGTGCTCCTCATGCACCACCCGTCCGCCGGCGGGGAGATGGAGGAGCATCGGTCCGGTCTGCTCCGCCGGGTCACGGATCAGCCGGCCGGGCCCGGTCACCGCGTGGGCGTGGCCCGTGACCTCGCCGAGCGCCAGGACAAGCCGCCCCCGCGCGTCTCTCGGCTCACCGGACGCCGCCCCGGCGTCCACGAGATGCGACGGCACCGTCTCCTCCGCGACGGGCACGATGAGCACGTCTCCCTGCCGGTACATGGCTCTCCCCTCCACCGGCGGCGCCGAGTGCGCCGACCCGTGAAAGACGCTAGGGCCAGGGTCTGACAATCCGCCCCGACGACGGGCGTTGTCAGTCGCCCTTGGTAGAACTTCTGTCCGTCAGCCGATCACTGTCACCGTTGTCTGGAGCGTTCGCCATGACCATCTCGGACCACTTGCAGGAGCTGTACGGCCTGCCCGCGTTCGACTTCCCCGGCGCCGGAGCGAAGTCGGAGCTCCCCGACGCGGCTTCCGTGGCCTGGCGCGTCTCCGTCGACTCCTACGAGGCGGAAGAGGCGTGGGAGAAGGAGTTCGCCCGCTTCACCGAGACCGTGGACACCACCAGGGTCCAGGCCCTGATCGTCGGCTCCTGGAGCGACGCGTACGAGACGGGCCCCGACGAACTGATCAAGGCTCTCGTCGCGGCACGGGACCGGCTTCCCGGGCTGCGCGCCCTCTTCCTCGGCGACATCACCTTCATGGAGTGCGAGATCTCCTGGATCAACCAGGGTCTGGTGACGCCGCTGCTCGACGCCTTCCCCGCGCTGCGTGAGTTCGGGGTGCGCGGCGGTCAGGATCTGGAGTTTCCCGCCGTCCGCCACGAACGGCTCCGCTCGCTCACCATCGAGGCGGGCGGTCTGGATGTCGCGGTGGTGCGGGGTGTCGGCGCGAGCGACCTGCCGGCGCTCGAGCACCTCGACCTCTGGCTCGGCACCTCGTGGTACGGGGCGAACGCCCAGGTGGCAGATCTGGCACCGATTCTGTCCGGGTCCCGCCTGCCCAAGCTGCGGTATCTGGCGCTGCGCAACAGCGAGATACAGGACGAGATCGCGACCGCGCTGGCCGGCGCGCCGGTCGTCGCGGGTCTGGAGACCCTCGACCTCTCGATGGGCACCCTGGGGGACGAGGGCGCCGAGGCCCTGCTCGGCGGCCAGCCGCTCACCCATCTCAAGAAGCTGGATCTGCATTACAACTACCTCGGCGAGGCGATGCGGGAGCGGCTCGTCAGCACGCTCGGTGCGGCCGGCGTGGAGCTGGATCTCTCCGAGAGCGGTGACGCGGACCAGGAGAGCGACGGCACGGAGCACCGCTACACCGCGGTGGCGGAGTGACCCGGTGCCGCAGACCCTGAGCAGTCGAGTGTCCGCCGCCGCGGCGGACACGCGCGGTGCGGCCCCGGCCCTCGTCGTGGTCGGGAATCCGGACAATCGCCGCGTCGTCCTGTTCCAGGACGCCGTCCGCGCCGCCGGGCTGCCCGGCGCCCGGGTGGTGGCCTGGCGCGACGCCCTGCGCGGCCGGGCCGAGTTCAGGGCCGGGGAGACGGTACGGATCGACTCACCGGGCGAGGACGCGGAAGTGGACCGTCTGCTGCGCGGCACGGACGACTCCACCAGGGTGGAGGGCACCGCCCGCTGGTACGAGCGGTTCACCGCCGCCGTCCGGGAGCTGGGGCACGCGGCGGCCGCCGGTGGAGCGGATCTTCTCGACGATCCGGACGATCTGGCCGTGCTCTTCGACAAGCGGCTGTGCCATGGCGCCCTGCGCCGGGCCGGAGTGCCCGTCCCCGTGTCGCCGACGTCCGGCGCCGACGCGCCCGCGGTCACCGGCTGGGACGACGTACGCGCCCTGATGGCCGGGGCCGGGCTGCGCCGCGCGTTTGTCAAGCTCGCCCACGGCTCGTCGGCCTCCGGGGTCCTCGCGGTCGAGACGGCGGGCCCCGGCCGGGTGCGCGCCATCACCTCCGTGGAGCGCGACCCGGCGGGCCGTCTCTTCAATTCGCTGCGGGTGCGCGGCTATACCGACGAGCGTGAGGTGGCGGCAATCGTCGACACCCTCGCCCCCGACGGACTGCACATCGAACGCTGGCTGCCCAAGGCCGTGCAGGAGGGACGCTCGGCCGATCTGCGGGTCGTGGTCGTCGCGGGGCGCGCCACGCACGCCGTGGTCAGGACCAGCCACTCGCCGATGACCAATCTCCATCTCGGCGGGACCCGGGGAGATCTCACGGGGGCCCGCGAGGCGATCGGGGCCGCGGGCGCGAGCTGGGCCACCGCGCTCGCCGTCTGCGAGCAGGCGGCTGACCGCTTCCCCGGCACCCACTGCGTGGGCGTCGATCTGCTGCCCGTCAGCGGCTGGCGGGGTTTCGCCGTCGGGGAGGTCAACGCGTTCGGCGACCTGCTGCCCCGTCTCACCGGCCTGCCGGGCAGCGGTGCCGAGGGCCTCGACACCTACGCCGCCCAGCTCGCCGCCCTCCCGCACCGCGCGGGACATTCCCGGGGGAGGACCCATCGTGCGGTCACCTGATATGAACGACATCGTCGGCCGGGACGATCTGCTCCTTGTCACCCTCGACACCCTGCGCTTCGACGTCGCCGACGAACTCGCCGCCGCGGGCCGGACCCCGCGGCTCGCCCGGCACCTCCAGGACGGCCGCTGGGAGAAGCGGCACGCGCCCGGCAGCTTCACCTATGCCTCGCACCAGGCGATCTTCGCCGGGTTCCTGCCCACACCTGCCTCGCACGGCCCGCATCCCCGGCTCTTCGCCGCACGCTTCGCGGGCAGTGAGACCACGGCCGACCGGACCTTTGTCTTCGACACACCTGATCTGGTCTCGGGTCTGGCGGGCGCCGGTTACCGCACGGTGTGCCTCGGCGGGGTCGGCTTCTTCAACCAGCAGGGCGCTCTGGGCTCCGTCCTGCCCGGCCTGTTCCAGGAGAGCCACTGGGAGACGGAGTTCGGGGTGACCTCCCCGGCCTCCTTCGAGGCCCAGATCGACCGGGCGGAGCGGATCGTCGCGGAGCTCCCGCGTGAGCAGCGGCTCTTCCTCTTCGTCAATGTGTCCGCGTTGCACCAGCCCAACTGGTTCCATCTGCCCGGTGCCACCCGGGAGGCGGGCGACTCACGCGCCACACACGCCGCCGCCCTCGAATACGTCGACCGGCACATCGACCGGCTTTTCGCCGCCATGAGCAGCCGCCGCCGCTGCTTCGCGATCGTCTGTTCCGACCATGGCACGGCTTACGGCGACGACGGCTGGACGGGACACCGTCTGGGCCACAAGGCCGTCTGGACCGTGCCGTACGCGCATTTCTTCCTGGAGCCCGGAGCCGGCACATGACCAATTCGACCAGCACGATCAACTCGACCAGCACGACCAACGCGGCCACCGGCAGCAGCGCCGCCGCACCGCGTCCGTACGAGAGCTATGTCTACGCCTATCCGCACAAGACGGCCTACCGCCGGCTCGGCGACGGGCCGGTGCTGCGCGAGACCTGGGCCGGCGAACCGACGGACGCCCTCTCCCTCTATCTGCACATACCGTTCTGCGAGGTCCGCTGCGGCTTCTGCAATCTCTTCACCCGGATCGGCGCGCCCGACGAGCTGACGACGCGCTATCTCGACGCCCTCGACCGGCAGGCGACGGCCGTACGCGACGCGCTCGGCCCGCCCGGGGACGGCGGCACCGGTGCCGTGCGGTTCGCCGCCGCGGCGTTCGGCGGCGGCACGCCCACCTACCTCGACGCCGGTGAGCTGGACCGGCTGTGCGACATCGCGGAGAAACGGATGGGCGCCGATCTGCGGGCCCTCCCGCTCTCCGTGGAGACATCTCCCGCCACGGCCACCGCCGACCGGCTGGCCGTCCTCACCGACCGCGGCGCCACCCGCCTCAGCATCGGTGTGCAGAGCTTCGTCGACGCGGAGGCGAAGGCCGCCGTGCGCCCGCAGCGCCGCACCGATGTCGAGACGGCGCTGGGCCGGATACGTGACGCCCGGATCCCCGTCCTCAACATCGATCTCATCTACGGCATCGACGGCCAGACCGAGGAGAGCTGGCGCCGCTCCCTGGACGCCGCGCTCGCCTGGGATCCCGAGGAGTTGTATCTCTACCCCCTCTACATACGGCCGCTGACCGGTCTCGGCCGGCTCGGGGCCGGAAGCGACGCCGCCTGGGACGCCCAGCGGCTGCGGCTGTACCGGCAGGGCCGCGATCACCTCCTCGACCGGGGCTACGAGCAGGTGTCCATGCGGATGTTCCGCCGCCCGGGCTCCGCGTCCGGGGGAGCCGACGACTACGCCTGCCAGACCGACGGCATGATCGGGCTCGGCTGCGGAGCCCGCTCCTACACCTCCCGCCTCCACTACTCCTTCGACTACGCCGTCGACACCCGCGAGATACGGAACATCATCGACCGGTACACGGCGACGGAGGACTTCTCCCGGGCGGAGCTGGGCTACCGGATCGACGAGGACGAGGCACGGCGCCGCCATCTCCTCCAGTCGGTCCTCCAGGCGCGGGGCATGGAGGTGGCCGGCTATCGCGAGCGGTTCGGGACGGGCCCGGCCGACGACTTCCCGGCCGAGCTGGACCTGTTCGCGGCGCTCGGCTGGCTCGACGGGAGCGCGGGGCCCGGCCTGCTGCGTCTCTCGCCCGAGGGTCTCGCCCATTCGGACGCCCTGGGTCCCGCGCTCTTCTCCCCCGCCGTACGGGCCGCGATGGCCGCGTACGAGCAGAAATGAGACTCCGTGGACCTGACGATCCTCTACCGCGGTCCGCTCGCGTCCTGCGACTACGACTGTCCCTACTGCCCGTTCGCCAAGCGGCGGGACACCACTGACCAGCTACGTGCCGACCGGGCGGCGCTGGAGCGCTTCGCCGCGTGGGCGTCCGCGCAGTCCGCCGACCGGCTGTCGCTCCTGTTCACACCGTGGGGCGAAGGGCTGGTGCGCTCCTGGTACCGCCGGACACTCGCCGAGCTGTCCCGGCTGCCGCACATCCGCCGGGTGGCCATCCAGACAAACCTCAGCGCCCGTACCGACTGGGTCCAGGACGCCGATCCCGGGACGCTGGCCCTGTGGTGCACGTACCACCCGGGACAGACGCCGTACGACCGCTTCCTCGGGAAGTGCCATGACCTCGCGCGCCGGGGCGTCCGGTTCAGTGTGGGCGTTGTCGGTCTGCCCGGCCATCATGAGCACGCGCTCCGGCTGCGCGCCGAGCTGCCGGCGGACGTCTACCTCTGGATCAACGCGGCCGAGGGACACAGCTATACGGACGAGGAGGCCGCCCGGTGGACGGACCTCGATCCGCTCTTCCCGTACAGCCGCCATCCGCACCGCTCGGCCGGTCTGCCGTGCCGTACGGGCGAGTCGGTGATCTCGGTGGACGGCGACGGCACCGTGCGGCGCTGCCATTTCGTCCGTGCCGAGCTGGGCAATCTCTACGACGGGTCGTACCGGCGGGCCCTTGGGCCCCGGGCCTGCCCGAAGGCGCTGTGCGACTGTCACATCGGCTATGTGCACCTGGAGACGCTGCCGTTGTACGACGTGTTCGCGGGCGGGGTGCTGGAGCGGATCCCGGCGGGGGCGCGGGGCGTGTTCGAGACGTAGCGCCGCGAGCCGGACGGGACTTCTGCAACACGCCCCGGGGCGGCCCCGCCGTCAGTGCTTCAGCGGCAGCAGATCGGGCCGCTTGGCCGCCACCTGGTCGCCCGACGACTCGCCGCGCAGCCGGCGTCCGATCCAGGGCACCAGATATTCGCGCGCCCAGTGGATGTCGTCGCGCCGGACCTCGAACGTGCCGCGCGGCGGCTGCGGCGGCCACGCCTGGTCCGGGTCGGCCGGCACGTCGAGACCGAGCACCTGCGCGGCGCGCAGCGCGACCCGGGTGTGCCCCTCGGGTGACAGATGCAGCCGGTCGCCGTCCCAGGCACGCCGGTCCTGGACGGACCTGAGGGACCAGAGATCGAGGACGGGGCAGTCGTAGCGGTCGGCGATGGAGCGCACATGCGCGGTGTACGTGGCGATCTTGCCCCGCAGATGGCGCAGCACGGGGACCCCGCGGGTGTCGAATCCGGTGGTCACCATGACCGTGCCGACGGCGCCCGTGAGGTCGGCCACGGCCCGCTCGAAACGCTCGGCGACATCGTCGGGATCGGTACCTGGACGGATGATGTCGTTGCCGCCGGCACAGAAGGTCACCAGGTCCGGGGCGAGTTCCTTCGCCCGGGGGATCTGCTCGTCGACGATCTGGTCGAGGAGCCGGCCGCGTACCGCGAGATTGGCGTACCGGAAATCGCCGTGCACGGTGTCCACGGCGTCACCGGAGACCGGCAGCCGGTCGGCCAGCAGGACCGCGAGCCGGTCGGCCCAGCCGATATACAGCCCGTCGGGTCCCAGATCTCCCACGCCTTCGGTGAAGCTGTCACCGATCGCCGCGTACGACGCGAATACGCCGCTTCTTCTGGATCTCGAATCATCTGCCACAACCGCTCATCTTTCACTCGCAGATGTGACCTACGCGACCGTAAGAAGCCGTTGACGGCGGTGAGATACACCATCGGTCAAGTTTCACCCAAGCGGGAATAGGCACCATGCCTCCGCCCGGCACTTTCGGTGCCGGGCGGAGGTGTTGACCCACCGGCGTTCTCGGACGGAATACCGGTTCGGAGCGGGGTGTTCGGGATCAGACGGACGGGATCAGACGGAGACGCCGTGCTCGCGGAGGAAGGCCAGCGGGTCGATGTCCGAGCCGTAGTCGGGACCCGTACGGATCTCGAAGTGCAGGTGCGGTCCCGTGACATTGCCGGTCGCGCCGGAGAGCCCTATCTGCTGGCCCTCGCTGACGGTGTCGCCCTCGGAGACCGAGATGGAGGACAGGTGGCCGTACTGCGAGTAGTGGCCGTCGTCGTGCTGGATGACGACCTGGTTGCCGTACGAACCGCCCCAGCCGGCCGAAACGACGGTGCCCGCGCCGACGGCCTTCACAACGGTGCCCGAGGGCGCCAGGAAGTCCACACCGGTGTGGTAGCCGCTGGACCAGTTGCTGCCACTGGCGTGGTACGGCGTGCCGATGGCTATGCCGTCGACCGGCAGGGTGAAGCCGGAACCGCTGTTGTCGTCCACCGGGTCGGCGGCGGGAGTTCCGGTCTTGACGGGAGCGGGGTCGTCCGAGGGCTTGGCCGGGGCGTTGCCGGGCTGAGCGTCCGTGCCACCGGGCTTGGAGTGGTGGCCCGCCGGCTTGTGCGGGCCACTCGACTTGGCGCCGATGGTGAGCTTCAGGCCCGGGTGGATGAGCGACGGGTCGGGCCCCACGGCCTTGCGGTTGTCGGCGTACAGCTTGTGCCAGCCGCCCCGGACATGCTGTTCGGAGGCGATCTTGGAAAGGTAGTCACCGGCGACCACGGAGTAGATCTTCGGAGCCTTGGTGGCGGTCTTCTTGGCGGACGCGTGCTGACTCGTCTGGGCGGCCGCCGAGACGGCGTGCGGTTCGGTGGCGGGCGCGGCCTTCTCGGCGGCGTGCGCGCCGGTGGCGCCGATGAGCGGAAGAGCGATGGCGGCGCCGCCCGTACCGGCGGCGAGAAGGCCGCGGCTGAACGGGCTGGTCCTGGTGCGGCGGTGCTTACCCTTCGCGGGCATGGTCAATTCCTCTCCGGCGCCTGCGAGGTGAGCTGTCGGGTTAGGGCTGGAGATGCCCTGCCGCGCTTACTGCGCGACTTCACCCCGAGCCGTCCGATATTCCGGAACGGCGTACTACCTGGGTCCCCCGCTCCTGCCACACGTGGATGGGTGAGTGCGAATTCCAAGCGGCGGCAGGATTCGGCGGTCCGCCTGGATTGAGGCTGAACGTAGGCGAGCCGGGAGGGCATTAACAAGCCGCTTATTCCCAGGGGCGGCAGACGCCCCGATATCGCCCTGGATTTCCGGTCACCCTGCGTGAATCACCGATCTTCGGATTCCGTGCGTCACGGCGATTTCAATTCGCTTCGCCGCCACGGACCGTCACGGATATGATCCTGCTCACCAGCGGGAACCCATCTCCCCCTGCACCGGGGCACGTTATGCGAAATACGCCAATACGGACAGATGCACATTTGGGCGATTTGTAGCCTCCTGCGATGTCCGAATAGTTCGCATTCGCTCCCCGGGTCGCGAACTCCGGTCTCCTGAGAACCGATGTCGTAGTGTCAGAAGTCGACATCGTCGGCGAGCGGCGCCGGCGGCAGACACGGAGGAGCAGGCCGTGACGCAGCAGGTCCCGTCGACCGAGCCCGAGCTGACCGGGGTACGCAACTTCCGCGATGTGGGCGGACTGCCGACCACGGACGGCCGGCAGGTGCGGCACGGGCGGCTCTTCCGCAGTGGCCACCTCGCCAACGCCACCGCGGCCGACTCCGCCTTCCTCTCGTCCCTCGGGCTGCACACCGTCTTCGACTTCCGCAATGCCGCCGACCTCAAGCTCGACGGCGCGGACGTGGAGCTGACGGGTGTGCGCAATGTGAACATCCCGCTCACCGATCCCGCGGACGGGGCGGAGTTCTGGCTGATGGTCCGGGACGGCGACCTCGACCAGCTCCGCTCGCTCCTCGCGGACGGCAGGGCCGCGGCCCGGATGACCGACTCGTACCGCGCGATCATCACGGACCGCACCGCCGAGCACAGCCGCGTCCTGCACGCCCTGGCCGAGGACAGCGTCCCCGCCCTCATGCACTGCGCCGCGGGCAAGGACCGGGCCGGTCTCTCCATAGCCGTGTCGCTGCTGGCCGTCGGGGTCGAGCGCGAGGCGATAGAGGCGGACTACCTGAAGTCGAACGACCCGCGGCGCCGCTATCCGATCCACCGCAGCGACAATTCGCCCGCCGGGACGTCCGCCGAGGTCATGGAGCTGCTCAGCCCGCTCTTCGACGCCAGATCGGAATACCTCGCAGCGGCTTTCGAGACCATTGAGAAGACCTGGGGCAGCACCGAGCGTTATCTGTCAGCGGGCCTCGGAGTCACCCCCGAGACCCGTGAGCGGCTGCGCGCCCGCCTGCTTTCCTGAGACGCGCGCCCGCCGTCGGGCCCGCGCCGACCGCTACTGACCGCGCGCCCCCAGCTCGAAGAGCAGATAGAGGAAGCCCGCGAAGAGGTGACCGGCCACCAGATAGGCGAAAAGCCGGATGACAAGTCCCCTGGGGAACGTCTTCTCCTGATTCGTTACGCGGGCCGGCACGTCTTCCTGGCCGGCCCGCGTACCCGCGGGGTCCGGAACTGCGTTCTCTGACATGGTGACAGACCTCTCTGAGGATCAGCCGCGGTGAGCCCCGCCGCCGAGGCACAGCTCGGCGGCGGGGGTCTGCAGCAGGGTGTGGACGAAGAGCAGCTCGGTCCCGGCGGGTCCGGCCGCCGCGATCCGGTGCGGTGTGAGCGAGTCGAAGTGCGCGCTGTCCCCCGGGTCGAGCACATGCACGGCGTCCCCGAGACTCAGGCGCAGCCGCCCTTCGAGGACATAGAGCCACTCCTCCCCCGGGTGCACACGGACGAGATCGCCCTGGGCCCCGTACGGCACCTGGACCCGGAGCGGCTGCATGGCCCGGCCGGAGCCGCCCGCCTGGTGGTAGGTCCAGCCGTCGGCCTCGACGGGCTCGGCACGGCCGGCCCGGACAATGGGGTCGCGTTCCGGCGGCACTTCGCCGAGCAGTTCGGAGACGGTCGTACCGTAGATCCGGGCGAGGGCCAGCAGCATGGGCAGCGAGGGCTGGCGGCGGCCCGTCTCCAGCCGGGACAGATGAGCGGGAGAGAGCCCGGCCCGGCGGGCGGCGGACTCCAGGGTGAGCCGCTGGTCGCGACGCAGCTCGCGCAGCCGGGGCGCGACATCGGGCAGCTCGTCGGAGAGCCGGCCGGGTTCGTCGGCCGGCTCGTCCGCGGGAGGTGTACGCATGCCTCTATTGCGCCAGGATATTTCCTCCGAGGCAAATTTGTTGCCCCAGAGGCAAACCCGGCTGGGTGGGCGGGGAGCGCCTCACCTGTTGGCGACGGCCTGCTTCACCAGTGTCCGCCCGAAGTCCCACATCAGCCCGCCGCCCCCATGGGCGTCGTCCATGACGGCGGTGAAGGCGTCGACAAAGCGCTCGACCTCTCGCTCTCCGATGGTCAGCGGCGGGATCAGCTTGATCACTTCGAGGTGGTCGCCCGACACCTGGGTGAGAATGCGGTGCTTCTGGAGCAGCGGTACGACCACCATCTGCGCGAAGAGCCCCTTGCGGGCGGCCTGGAGCATCGTCCACCGGCCCCGCAGCTTGATCGAGTTCGGACGGCCGAACTCGATGCCGATCATCAGACCCCGGCCCCGCACCTCGTGCAGCAGCTCATAGCGGTCGACCAGCGCGGCCAGCCGTGACCTGAGCAGATCCCCGGTCGTCCGCGCGTTGGCGACGATCTTCTCGTCCTCCATCACCGACAGGACGGCGAGGCCGGCGGCCATGGCCTGCGCGTTGGAGCCGAAGCTCGCCGAATGCACCAGCACCCGGTCCATCGACGAGTAGACCTTCTTGAAGATCCAGTCCTTGCCGAGGGTCGCGCCCACGGGGACATAGCCGCCGGAGAGAGCCTTCGCCACACAGACGAGATCCGGTTCCACCCCTTCCTCGTGCTGGTAGGCGTAGAAGTCGCCGGTCCTGCCGAGACCGGTCTGCACCTCGTCGGCGATGAGCAGCGCCTTGTGCCGGTGGAGCAGTTCCTGGGCCGCGAGCAGAAAGCCCGGCGGCGCCGCATGCACCCCTTTGCCCTGGATCGGCTCGACGACAAAGGCGGCCACATCACCGCGTTTCAGCTCCCGCTCCAGCGCGTCCAGATCACCGAGTTCGACCGCCGTGTCGGGCAGCAGCGGCGCGAAGCCGTCCCGGAACCCGTCCTCGCCATTGACGGACAGCGAGCCGGTGGTCAGCCCGTGGAAGGCGTGCGAGCAGTAGAGGATCCTGGGCTTCCCCGTCGCGTAGCGGGCGAACTTCAGGGCCGTCTCGACCGCTTCCGTACCACTGTTGCCGAAGAACACCCGGTCAAGATGCGGGCTGTGCGCCAGCAGCTTCTCGGCGAGCAGTCCCGGCAGCGGCTGGCAGTCGAAGCGGGTGAGGTCGGCGAGCGACGCGTCGAGCACGTCGTGCAGGGCCTTGCGTACGACGGCGTGGTGCCGGCCGAGGCCCATCACACCGAAGCCCGCGAGCATGTCCAGATAGTCGTTGCCGTCCTCGTCCCAGAAGTAGGCGCCCTCGGCCCGCTCGTAGACCCGGTCGAAGCCGATGGTGTGCAGCATGCGCGGTAGCTGGTGGTTGAGGTATCTGGTGTGCAGCTCGTAGCGCTCGGCACCGCGCTCCGAGAGAAGCCGGCCGAGGTCAAACCCCTGCGGCGCCGTGAGTTCCTCGGCCGCGTTGCGGACCGCGCCGGGCTCCGAGGGCTTCTTGGGATGGGTCATTCCGTGCTCTCCTTGGCTGCCAGGGCGGCACTGATCCGTCCTGCGGTCTCCACCGGTGTCAGGCCGCTACCGGCCGGCACCGCACTCCGTTCGGCATGGGCCGGAAGGTGCCCGGGGACGCCGTAGGTCGGCAGCGGTACGTCCACCCCGGCAACGAGAGGGCCCGGGTGACCGCCGCTTCCGGCCACCGTCCGGATCAGGAATTCCCCGATGTCCTGGGCCAGTTCGTGGAGTTCGCCTGTGCTCAGCGCCTTGAGATCGCGCGGTCCTCGGATGTTCTCCACGACAGACACGCTCGGGCCCCCTCTCGGACCGGTTCAGCTCACGGTGACGGCGGGAGCCCCCGAAGGCACCCCTGCGTCCTCCATCTGCTCGGCGATCTTCAACGCCTCCTCGATCAGGGTCTCCACGATCTTCGACTCCGGCACGGTCTTGATGACCTCACCCTTCACAAAGATCTGACCCTTGCCATTGCCCGACGCGACCCC